>JAAVCP010000001.1 GCA_014802265.1 Bacteroides sp.
CCCCTCACCTCAATATCGCCGAAACTCTTTGGCGGATATTGAAAGGGAAATGGATACAGCCACATCATTATGGAAATAAACATGGCTTGTTCTCCACCGTTGAAGATATTCTCTCCAACGTTGGCAAACAATACATGATTAATTTCAGTAGACCTGCGGCTTAACATGTCAATACATTAATTTATTTTTACGAGATACTTAACGTAACAAATTTAATGAATTTGTGAAATAATAGTTATCTTTGCATCAATATTTTTAACTCGATATGACTATCAAGACAATTACCATTGACTATTTATGGGGCAAATATTCTTTTAAATGGAATATCAACCACAATGTATCAATACTTTCTGGCATTAATGGGTCAGGAAAGTCTACAGTAATGCGGGCAATAGCAGCATTACTCAACGGAGAAATGGTGAAGTCTCCCCTTGATAAACGATTTAGAAAATTGACAATAGAAATGTCTGACAGCACCCTTCTATTGCTTGAGATATTTAATGATAAAGATAATATAACCACCAATAATGACTCGCCATTACAGAAAATTTCTGTAGTAAGAAATGGGAAAATCATTCCTAATGACAGTTTCTTCCCATGCCTTAAATCTGCTTTTATATCTACCTTTGACTACGCCCCTCCTCAATTACAAAACTCCGGTAAATTTGTAGATTATGTAATAGGTGTCAAGTCTTTGAGCGAATTAGATATTATATTAGATAGTGTAGTTGAGAAATACAAATCATATCAGATTGAACTCTCTACCAGAATGTCTAAAATGATGGCATCCGGCGAGGCAAATGCTCAAACTGTAATTGAATTATTTGGTGCAAAAAACCGATTCCTGGACATATATGATTCTATACTTAAAGAATCCGGTAAGTATATGAACAGAGATAAGGGTGAGGTTGAATTTATATTCCGTAGTGATGGAAAGTCTCATCCCTATTCAGATTTATCTGCGGGGGAGAAACAGTTACTACTAATAATGCTCACCGTTTTTATGCAGGCAGAAAAGGAAGCAATTTTATTGATGGATGAACCAGAAATTTCCATGCATATAGACTGGCAACATCGCCTACTAAAGGAAATAAAGGCAATTAATCCGAAATGTCAGATAATTGTATCTACCCATTCTCCCGCAATGATTCTTGATGGCTGGCAAATGGCAGTAGTGAATATGGAAGATATCATGAAGGAGATTAAGTAATGGCTACATCTTTAATTTTACATAATCCTCCTATTTGTCAGGATAATGTAATTCCAGAAAGTTTAAATTACCAAATAAAAAATCTCGCAACCGATGGCTGCGAGATTTTTTATTTGACAGGTCTTAAATTATTTCATTTTAAGATTATTTCTCACGGAGGGCTTCCTCTTCGGGAGTCATCTCGGGATCCTTTTCCCATTTCTGCTCTGAAAGACGCTTGTAGTTATTGTAGCGCCAACGGGCATTATCCTGAGCTGCCTTGAAGAGTTCCTCGGCTGCCTCGGGCTGCATCTTGTAGAGGGAAGCAAAACGAACCTCACCTTTGAGGTAGTCGTTAAACTTGCTCCAATCAGGCTCCTTGCTGTCAAGAGAGAACGGATTCTGACCGCTGTTCTCAAGATCCGGATTGTAGCGCCAGAGCTGCCAGTAGCCACATTCAACTGCCTTCTTCTCCTCTTCCTGGCTGTGACCCATGCCAATCTTGATGCCGTGGTTAATACAGGGTGAGTAAGCAATTACGAGTGACGGACCGTCATACGCCTCAGCTTCACGGAGCGCCTTCAGGGTCTGAGCGTTGTCGGCACCCATTGCTACCTGAGCCACATATACATAGCCGTAAGTAGTAGCAATTAAGCCGAGGTCTTTCTTGCGGATTCTCTTGCCTGCGGCTGCAAACTTAGCGATGGCAGCGATAGGAGTAGCCTTAGATGACTGTCCACCGGTGTTGGAGTAAACCTCTGTATCAAGAACAAGGATATTCACATTCTTACCGGAAGCGATAACGTGGTCAAGACCGCCGAAACCTATATCGTAGCTTGCGCCGTCACCACCGATAATCCACTGGCTTCGCTTGGTGAGATACTGGCTGAGGTTGACAATAGTCTTACAATTCTCACAGCCGGCATCGCAACCCTTGCTTGCCTCCTCAACGAGAGCCTTCCCTTTCTCACGAGATGCGTCAGCATCTTCGCGTGCGTCAAGCCAAGCCTGAGCAGCAGCCTTCATGCTATCGGGAGCTTCTGAAGCGATAATCTTCTCACAAGCATCAACAAGGCGTGCACGCATCTTCTCATAAGCGATGTGCATACCGAGTCCGAACTCGCAGAAATCCTCAAAGAGTGAGTTAGCCCATGCAGGACCCTGACCCTTGTCGTTTTCACAATAAGGTGTGGAAGGAACTGAACCGGAATAGATTGAAGAGCAACCTGTGGCATTGGCAACAACCTGACGGTCGCCGAAGAGCTGAGTGATAAGCTTCACATAGGGAGTCTCACCACAACCGGAGCAAGCACCGGAGAACTCAAAGAGCGGAGTTGCAAACTGGCTGTTCTTAACATTAGCCTTAATGTCAACGAGATTGCTCTTTGAAGAAACATGGTTCATGCAGTAATCCCAATTGGGTTGCTGGTCAACCTGAGTTTCCTCATGCTTCATTGTAAGAGCCTTCTCACCCTTCTTGCCGGGACATACGTCAGCGCAGTTGCCACAGCCAAGACAGTCGAGGACATCAACCTGCTGCACGAAACGCATTCCAGTGAATGTCTTGCCGATAGCCGGGATAGAATGGTCTTCGCCAAAAGGAGCGGCAGCCATCTCCTCAGGAGTGAGGACAAACGGACGGATAGCGGCGTGAGGACAAACGTAAGAACACTTGTTACATTGGATACAGTTGTTGGGGTTCCATTCGGGCACAAAAGCAGCCACACCACGCTTCTCATAACGTGCGGTGCCCTGGGGCCATGTGCCGTCAGCACGGTCAGCGAATGCAGAAACAGGAAGAAGATCGCCGTCCTGAGCATTGATCGGGAATACAACGTTGGTCACGAACTCGGGAGCTGCCATGTGGTGCGGTTCCTCATCAGGAAGTGCTGCCCATGCGGGATCAACCTCAAGAACCTTATACTCACCGCCTCGGTCAACAGCTGCGTAGTTCATGTTGACAACATTCTCACCTTTCTTGCCGTAAGACTTCACGATAAACTTCTTCATCTGCTCGATGGCAAGCTCAACGGGAATAACCTTTGTGATACGGAAGAACGCACTCTGGAGGATAGTGTTTGTACGGTTGCCAAGACCAATCTCCTGAGCAATCTGAGATGCGTTGATATAATATACGGTAATATTATTACGGGCAAACAGACGCTTCACTCTGTTGGGCAGGTTCTTAGCCAATTCCTCACCTTCCCAGATAGTATTGAGAAGGAATGTGCCGTTCTGCTGCAAGCCACGTGTAACATCATACATGTGGAGGTAAGCCTGAACGTGGCAAGCCACAAAGTTCGGGGTAGTCACCAGATATGTAGAGCGGATAGGCTTGTCGCCGAAACGAAGATGAGAGCAAGTGAAACCACCTGACTTCTTGGAGTCATAAGAGAAATAAGCCTGGCAATATTTATCAGTGTTGTCACCGATAATCTTCACGGAGTTCTTGTTTGCACCTACTGTACCGTCGGCACCAAGACCGAAGAACTTAGCCTGGAACATACCCTCGTCACCAACGCTGATTTCAGGAAGCTGGGGAAGGGAAAGGAATGTAACGTCATCATTGATGCCAATTGTGAAACCGTTCTTAGGCTCGGGAAGCGCAAGATTCTCGTAAACAGAAAGGATTTGAGCAGGAGTAGTGTCTTTTGAGCTGAGACCGAAACGTCCGCCGATAATCATCGGGGCATTCTCCTTGCCATAATAGCAATCCTTAACATCAAGATAAAGAGGCTCGCCAAGAGCACCGGGTTCTTTTGTGCGGTCAAGCACAGCTATACGTTTTGCAGAAGCGGGAACTGCTGCAAGGAAATGCTTTGCAGAGAAGGGGCGATAAAGGTGAACGCTTACAAGACCTACCTTCTCACCCTTTGCGCGGAGGTAGTCAACAGTTTCGCGGATACACTCAGTCACAGAACCCATAGCAATTAGCACGCGGTCAGCCTCAGGATCTCCATAATAGTCGAAAAGACCATAGTTGCGCCCTGTGATCTTAGACACCTCCTTCATATAGTTTTCCACTATCTCAGGCACTGCGAGATAGTAAGGATTGGAAGCCTCACGATGCTGGAAGAATACGTCAGGATTCTCAGCCATGCCACGTGCCACGGGAGATTCGGGATTGAGGGCACGTTTACGGAACTCCAACAGAGCCTCCTGATCGATGAGCGGAGCAAGATCATTCTGATCAATAGCCTCAATTTTCTGAATCTCGTGAGATGTGCGGAATCCGTCGAAGAAGTTCACGAAAGGCACACGGCTCTTTATTGTGGAAAGATGAGCCACAGCAGCGAGATCCATCACTTCCTGCACAGAGCCTTCACATAACATGGCGAAACCGGTCTGACGGGCAGACATCACGTCCTGATGATCGCCGAAAATGCTCAGCGCATGAGATGCAAGAGTACGTGCTGAAACGTGGAAGACACAGGGAAGAAGCTCACCGGCAATCTTATACATGTTAGGAATCATCAGGAGAAGACCCTGAGATGCCGTGTAGGTAGTAGTCAACGCACCTGCCTGAAGTGAACCGTGAACGGCACCGGCGGCACCACCCTCACTCTGCATCTCCTGCACGAGTACTGTTTCTCCAAAAATGTTCTTTCTGCCGGCAGCTGACCAGTCATCGACATATTCCGCCATTGTTGACGACGGGGTAATAGGATAGATAGCGGCAACCTCAGTAAACATATAACTGATGTGTGCAGCAGCCTGATTACCATCGCAGGTCAGGAATTGCTTTGCTTTGCTCATAGTTATCTATAATTAAATTTGAGTTAGTATTCATACTAATTAGGAATTAGCAATTAGTAATTATAGTTACATGTAAAATCACCGGATAACTATTATCGTCTGAAACCTAATTTGACAAAATTACTACTTACTAATTTCTCATTACTAATTTTAAAACCCTGTAGATACAGTTTACACTTATTTCAGATGCAAAGTTAATTATTTCCTTGCGAATTATCAATAATCTTTCCCTTATATTTTATATTTGACATAAAAAAATGCAAATCGGATGTCATTAATAACATAGGGGCATCATACACCTTCCGCAAAACAAACAGCATCTGACATTCTAATGTTGGGGTGGTTATTTCAGCGGCGTAATCCTACGCTTCTCCCCCTTCAATTTCTTTCCCTCAGAGCGGTTTAGCACTTCAGGCACCTCCCCCTCCTTAACCGCTACGAGTGAATAATGGTCATATACATTTATCTTCCCAATAGAGGAAGGCTCTACCCCACACTCTTTTACAAGAAAACCGAGAATATCGCCTCGTGAAAGTTTCTCGCGCTTGCCGCCAGAAATATAAAGAGTCATGAATTGGGAACGGAGCACACCTTTCTTTTCAGCATCAAGAGTATAGGTGTCATCAAACTCCACAAAATCTTTTACATTTTCTTCAGGACCCACAAGCACATACACATCGCCGTCTTCCTCTATACGTGCAGTGCGACCATTACGGTGAGTATAGGCTTCCGGAGTAAGGGGGATATGATAATGCACCACGGAACGAACTTTCTCAATATCCAGACCACGTGCCGCAAGGTCAGTGGCAATCAGTATCGGTCGGCTACCGCTATTAAACAAAGCGAGGGCAGTCTCACGTTCCCTTTGGTCAAGCGCACCATGATATAAAACGCATGAGACTTTTCTCTTACGTAAAAATTCATAGACCCTTTCCGCGCTTTCCCGGTGGTTTACAAAAATAATTGATTTTTCGGGTTCCTCACCTTGCGATATGTTATTAAGCAACGTCAGAAGACTCTCCAGTTTATCTTTCCCGTCAGAATCAACGCGGTGAACGTTCATTCGGCTTCTCAATGATTTGTTGCCTTCAAGATAATTTATTGTAATCGGATTATTGAGATTGAGGAAATCGGGAAGTACGTCAGCCGATGTAGCAGATGTAAGTATAACGCGACTCACATTTTTCATTCTATTGATAAGTTTCCCCATCTCTTCCTCAAATCCGAGTTCGAGTGACTTATCAAATTCATCAAGCACAAGTATTCTCACGGGGAGCAAATCAACATTACGACGCACTGCATGGTCAAGCAGACGACCGGGAGTAGCTACAACAATATCCGGCACCACCTTAAGGCTATTGACCTCGTCTTCCACCTTATGCCCTCCGTAAAGGGCTATGACTCTCATGCCCTGTGCCACTTCCCTCATGACACCGGCAATCTGAACCACCAACTCCCGTGAAGGAGCAATCACCACACACTGCACACGCCCGGTGGAGGGTTTCAACATTTTCATCACCGGCAATGTAAATGCCAGCGTCTTACCACTTCCTGTAGGTGACAACAATATAATGTCGCGTGATTCAGAAGCGGATGCCATCATTTTTTGCTGCATCTCATTGAGCTGCTCTATGCCAAGGCGGTCTTTCACTGCCGGCAAAAATTCCTTTTCTCTCATATATTTGTAACAACCTTTTTATGTATAACAACCCATGACTAAAGTTGTTTCACACCCGGTTGCAACAAGCCACACACCCCAATTTAAAATCACTGGTAATAACATTAAGATTTAACCCACGGAGTGTGTGACTATTATATAAAATCATCGGTACCATATCAAGAAATGGTACCGATGATGATTATTTCCTGCCTGTAGACTGAAGATATTCAATAGTCTTTATTTGGTAATCTCCATAGGCATCTACAAATTGGTTATGCGACTGCTGGAATAAAGTCTGAGCTTTGAGAAGATCCGTAATGGCTATTGTCCCGGCACGATAGTAATTCTCATTCAGTTTGAGATTTTCATTTGCCTGCTCTATTGACTGACGAGCAATCCCAATCTTTTCGTAAGATGTGTTGAGAGCGTTCCAGGCATTACTCATCTTTACTTGAAGGAGTTCGGAATAATTTGAAAGATCGTTTCTTGCCATCTCGACTTTCAATTTACTTTGCCGCATAGAGTGCGAACCACCCCACCAGTCACTTATAGGAATAGATACAGTCGCGTAAATTGCTCCGAAACCATGACCCTGATCAATTATGTTATGATAAAAGTAACCGGCTCCAACAGCCACTTTGGGCAGATTGGCACCTAATGACATCTTTTCCTGTATTTTTGAAGCCTCGACATTCTGTTGCAGAAGTCCGTAATCCGTAGTGGAATATAACGCATCTGATGGCAGCACAAATAGAGTGTCAGGCTTATTCACAGTCATAGCAGGAGTAATATCTGCCGATATGCCAATAGGCTCAATACCCTTGCCAATGTATTGCGCGAGTATTGTGGATACTATGGTGATACCATTATCCAATTCCACACGGCCTGTCAGCATTTCGTTTCGTCTGAGCTGCACTTCCAATAGATCATTTCTAAGCGTTACTCCGGCATTGACAGCAACAGTTACCTGGCGTTCAAGTGTGTCAAGCATTGCGATAAGATCGTCTACAGTCTTGCGTTTAGATTTCAAGGAAGCAAGTTGCCAATAATATTGCTCAACTGTCAATATAACCTGATCCTCACTTTGCCGTGACTGTAATTCGGCAACTACTTCTCCAATCTCAGCCAGTTTATTACCGTTGACAATCAATCCTCCCATAAAAACGGGTTGGACAAGATTGACGTCTGCCATAACTCCTTTTTTGATAAGACTGAAGTCAAGGTTAATAGGGAAAGCGCCACCTTCAGGGAGAATGTCAGGGATAGCAGGTAACTGAATATTGTCGTCAAACTTATACTTCACCACACTATTATTGGTAGTAAAAGCGGCACCCGTGGCACTCACATTAGGAAAATATTTAGTAAATGCTTCCTGCCGCATAGCTTTGGCTATCCCACTTTGCAGGGATGCATTACGTATCGCAACGTTGTTCTGCAAAGCGAGTTCCTTGCATTGGTCAAGTGTCAGGACATCTTCTGCCCCGGCTGTCATTACAATCAGTAATGACAGGAGTATCATTATATATCTTTTCATTGCTGATTCTTAGATTTTTGAGTTTTCCAATACAATACAGGAATGATCGTAAGGATAAAGAACATGGTGATGATTGTACCCCAGAATATCACGGCTCCCATGGGCATCCACAGAGGGCTCTTACCGAGAACCATTGGTATCACACCCATTGAGGCGGCTGCCGAGGTAAGGAATATCGGACGCATACGTCGTTTGGCTGAGTCCAATATCGCTTCCTTTACAGAAAGTCCGTCAGTAATCTGTATCTCTTCGGCATAGTCAATCATAATGATTACGTTACGGACAAGAATACCCATAAGGCTTATGATACCAAGCGTACATGTCACAGAAATCGAAATGCCTTCTATCCATAACCCGAAACCGGCACCGGGCAGACAGAATATCAGAGTAAACAACAGAAATACTGATAACCTGATATTTTTGTAATGAGAGAGGAGTATCAGGAATATAATGACCACAGCCATCATCAAAGCACCTCCCATCTGGGGAATAACTGTCATTGTACTATCCCATTCACCACCGTAAGTTACGGATACTCCTTCCGGAAGTGGAACTTTATCAACCTCTTTCATAAGCGCAGAGGTGACATCAATCGTGTTCTTATCCCATGGGACCAAGGCGGAGAGATATATAGTCTTGACTCCGTTCAGGTGTGAAATCTGACCATAAACAGGTTTTGGTACCACCTCCGCAATTTGGTTCAAAGGCACTGATGCCGCTCCAAATGTGGGCATGAGTCCGTTTGAAAGTTCATTAGCATCCGAGTGGTCGGCTTCAGTTGATTTAAGCACTACATTCGTGCTGTGCTTTCCATCCCAGAGTGTACCGACGGGAACACCGCTGCTGTATCTGAGGGCGAGGTCAAGTTCAATATTACCGGTCGTTTTCCCCATACGAGATAACTGAACTGCATCCGGTTTCACGAGTGTGGCCATAGATGGCATGTCGAGCGAAGTCCGGGGTATAGTGATGTCGGGATTGCGACGCATGATACTTAAAATAGTATCGCTTACAGCCTGAATCTCGGCAAGATTATTGCCGGAGATTTTCAGTTCAATAGGATATGCCGCATCACTATATGATAGCTGCTTGAACAGGACTACTGCATCAGGGAAATAAGCCTCGTATTTAGACGTGTATTCATGGAGCACCTCTTCAGTGGCATCATCGGATACAGTGTTGACTATGAACTGAGCGAAGTTCGGTCCTCCAACCTGTGGCGCATATGTAGTCTGGAAGCGTGGCGATGAACAACCGTGGAAGTTAGCAATGGACACTACTCTATCGTCCTTGGCAAGAATTGCTTCAAGAGAGTCGGCAATTTCCGAAGTGCGTTCAATCGAGTTGTTGGTGGGAAGGAATATCTCGACGGCAAACTGATTACGCTCGGCAATAGGCATCATCTGCATAGGTCTCTTAACAAACAGCCATATACCTATTATCATTACAACCAGAGTTATGGCGCATAGACCGACAGGACATTTGAAACACCATGTGATCAATTTGTCGTAGCTGCTTTGGAGTAGCGTCAGAAATGAAAAATGTTTTTTGCCTCCGCTGTTTTCACTTATTTCCTTAGCCTTGGCCGGCTTTATCAGTGCGTATTGCAAGAATGGCACAAGCAGTTCCGCGATAATGAACGAACCCATCAGAATGATGAGAATCGCCCAAGGAAAATCCAGAAGGAAGTCCTTGAACATTCCTGTCATTGTAAACAGGAATGGAAAGAACGTTACCGAGATAGCCAATGTGGCTGAGAATATCGACTTGAAGAACTCCGACGCACTTCGCAGTGTTGCCTCCTTACGATCCATGCCTTCACCGATAAGATCCACGTAATCATCAATAATCACAACCGAATTATCGACAATCATACCGAGCGACACGATAAGGCAGGCAAGCGTGACAGTATTGAGTTCAAAGCCAAACAAATAGAAGAAGCCGATAGAAACGAAGATGGTAATGGGAATAGTGGATGCCGCGATAAGGGCTACACGCAGGGGAAGTAACAAGAGGATTGCGATTACCACCGCGACGACAGCAATGAGAAGTTCACGCATGAAATCCCAGACACTGTCGTTTACTACGACCGGCTGATTCGTGATTTCAAACAGCGTGACATCTTCGGGCAGGGATTTCTTAAATTCGTCAAGTTGAGCCGACACAAGTTTTCCCATCTCGACAATATTGTTGCCCGGCTTCATCTCAACACTGAGAAGAATACATTTCTCCCCATTGTTGGTGATATAGCTGTCGGCCTCGGGATATTCGAGTCTAACATCTGCTACGTCGCTCAGACGCACCACCTGCCCGGTCGGCAGCGACAGAATTATTAGATCCTGTATCTCCTTTACAGAGTTTATTGGTTTCTCAACATATATAGGCGATGTATATCCGGTATTCTTTACATTGCCACCGGTTGTTTTGAAGCCCTCGGCAAAAAGAGCAGTAGCAATTGTCTTTTCATCTATCGCATATTTGCTCAGACGGTCAGGATCAACTATAACTGAAATCTGTTCGTCAAGTGAGCCTGTCACAGATAGTGTGCCTATACTCGGAATAGTACGCAAACGATCGAGGAGATCGTCCATGTAGTCGCCAAGTTCGCGGTATGTCTTCTGGTCGCTCTGCATGGTAAGGAGTATTGCAGAAGTCTCACCAAAATTTGAGATGAGCTGAGTACCAAGTACATTTGACGGTAACATCTGTTTCAATGTGGGCATTCCCATATTGAATTTAGTCCAGAATGCATCTGCGTCAGTGACATTGTCATCAAGCTCAATAAACGTCATCACCATGCCGTTGGTGGCATTAGACCGGGTCTTGCTCCTTTTGACTTCCTTGTATGAGAATATGAAGTCCTCCATCGGACGCATCACCTGATCTTCCATCTCCTCAGCGGAGGCGCCGGGACAGACGGCAACAAGAACACCTTCCCTTATCGTAAAATTCGGGAACTCATTCTTATTCATAATATTCAGCGCATATATACCGAATATTGCAAGAATACAGACAATCAGAATGACTATGCTGTGATATTTATATCCCCACTGCACCAGCGGAGACATCTTTACGGGTGGAAGTTTCTGAGGATTATCCCCCGCATTATTGCTGCTTTCCTGCATAAGACTCATTTATTTATGGAGGTTACACTCATTCCGTTACTGACCTTTTGCTGCCCGGTCGTTATAATTTCATCTCCATCTGAAAGACCACTCGTAACCACTACCCCGTCAGCAATATATTCACCAAGTGTGAGCAGCCGCTTTTCAGCCTTCCCATTCTTTACAGTCCATACGAATGACTGATTATTATGATCAAGGAGCACTGCGCCTATGGGTATAACGATAGCGTCTTTTGACTCAGGAGATTTCAGTGACACATTACAAAGCATTCCTGGCAGAAGTTTCCCATCAGGATTAGAAGCGGTGAATTTTACACTATAAGTTCTTGAAAGAGGATCTGCTGCAACTCCTTTTTCTGTCAAAGTACCATCAACCGATATATTACCGGAAGCATTTACGGTAATATTTGCAAGGCTCCCTTTTTGGAATTCTCCAATCTTGTTTTCCGGCACGGAGATACTCGCTTTTACAGGTGAAATTTCCACCAATTTGACAACAGGTACGCCAGGAGTGGCTGTCGCGCCTACATCTGCATATTTTTCGGAGACAATTCCGCTGAATGGTGCGTAAAGGTGGGTATCACCCAATGTGTTTTTTGTAATATCACATGCTGACTGCGCTGATTTCAATGCATTCTGAACTTCGACCCATTTCATTTCTGGAATTGAATTGGCATCATGAAGCTGCTTCATTCGGTCATAGGTATCCTGGGCGGTCGCAAGAGCTGCCTTTGCGATCTCATAGTTGCTCTGAAGAGAGGCTCCGTCAAGCACACCAATAAGTTGTCCTTTGGCAACCCGTTGTCCTTCTGTCACTGAAAGGCTCATTATTGTTCCGGGCACCTTAAAGCTTAAGGCGGTTCCGGAGGATTCCTCTATGACACCGGAATACATTTTGCCAGTATTGACAGAACTATTTGTTACCACAGATGTCGTGACCCTTATGGGAGCCACCTCATCCTGCTGCTTCTCTTTTGCGCTGCATGCCGTAAGAAACATAGCGCAGATGACTGCTGTAAATGACAGATATTTCATTGCGTCAGAAGTTAATAAAGTTTTTGGGCGCAAATTTCACACTAATATCTGATCTATTAATAGTCTGTTTTGCCCTAACTATGGTCAATATTTTTATTGAGGCATTATCGACTATTAAAATCTCCATATTGACCATTCTATAATAAAATTGACTACGCTTACCCGATTTAAGTCTGTAGTCATTACCGCCATAAGATGATTTTAATGCATATACCTTATATGTATGTCAACTGCTCACTCCAAGAAGACTAATATTTATTTTTAACCCACTAAAATACAGTTAGTTTACTTTTTCATTTAATGATTTGCTTAATTTATCCATTTGATTAAAGTCGTATGTTTCAAATCCTGCTTGACTAAGACCTACCGGCTCATTTCTATCATTAAGGAACAATAACGATGTCGGTGTGGTAAATCTTTCGTCAAATATTGATTTCGTATAATCCAGATATTTTGTCTCTATGCCGCCTAACTGAAGCAGAGAATGAGCAAAACTTTGGCTTGAACTTATAATACTATCACGCGTAAACCGGGTATTATCAATCAATATCGGATTCTTCTGCTGAAACACATCATTAGCATACAAGCACATGGGAACATGTAGTTGCCAATATGAAGGTATTGGAGAGGCATGCAGGAAACGTTCTCTCTCATCGTCATATATGTCTTCTCCGTGATCCGAGCAATATAGCAACGCACTGCTGTGATCCAGCTCTGAAATTCGTTTCATCAGTTTTGTCAGGACATTGTCTGTGTTAACTATTGTGTTGTCATACGCATTCCTTATTACAATAGTATTACTATTATATCCTCCTGTAATGCTGTTGTAATCCGGCTTGAACATAGCTATACTGTCTGGATAACGCTCCTGATACTTATAATGTGAGCCATACAGATGCAAGACAATCAGCATTTTTTCATAATTTAGATTGGTCAGCAAGGAATCCACTACCGGCAGTACTGCTTGGTCATAAGAAACGCTTGTACTATGAGGCAAATAAACTGACAAATCAGCTTCTCCAGCATATTTGTCGATAAACGATTTGTTTTTCTCCTGATTGGAGATAAATACTGTAGAGAAACCAGATTCCTTAAAAGCAGTAATAATGCTCTTGTGTGTATAGATATCTTCTTCAAAATTATCTGCTGAAAGCGTTGTCAACAACATCGGGACAGCCTTATGTGTGGTATTACTCTCTGAGAACACCCCTTTGAATCCTACGACTGAACTACCCAGATTTTTCAACCCCGGATTCGTAGGGCGGTTATAACCCAATATTTCCCAATTATCCGCACGGGAGGTTTCGCCAATAACCGCGATATATAATTCTTTCTCACCTGGTCTGACTGACTTAGCCTGGTAACTGAATTTGTTTGAGGTGTCATCGTAATTTAATGTTTTATGCTGTCGGTTGACTGCCTCACCCAAATTCATTAATGAGTTGACAGGAAATGTATCAGATTTGAAATCGTAATGTGGAACTGCATAAATACATAACCCGATACATACCAAGCCAAGTATTGTCATGGAGAAGCCGACACGTTTTGCGGTTAATATTATGTTTCCCGAAGCTATTGAATGTCTGCACCATGATATTACTGCCATTACAATTAAAGGAAGATACACAACAACCACGAACATAACAGGAACGACAAAGCTTGACAGAAGTTCATTGACCTCAGTAGTATTAGTTGTGACAACATTTAAAAACATATCCACACCTATGGGCGAAGAATCCCGATAGAGGTAAGACACCACAATCTGGAATGCACAGATAATCATTAACGGAATCAATAATATGGTTGTACGCGCTGTATTTCGGTTAAGGCACATTATGAGAAGATACACACCTGACAATAATAACACTGATGCAAATCCTTCTATAATAGATTTGGCATCATACCCAAACTTCCATAATATCAAGTTTGGTATTACAAGAGCCACCGGTACAATCGCGATGAGCAGATTTGCTATGTTTATATCCTTAAAATGCTTCATTGATATTGAATATTACTCCACATTGACCTTTTCCAAAACCACAGTCAACCCTTACGTTTACACGTTTCTTAAATTCCCATCTGTATCCGAAACCTATATTAAAACACGGACTACCTTCAACAAGTTTCAAAGGCTTGTCATAGACTTCGCCAAGACCTATCCATGCTACAGCTCCGTGTCGTCTATAAATATGTTGTCTTAACTCAATCGTAAAATCAGAAGCACATTTGTCATTATAGCGACCCTCCCAAAATCCCCTCATGGAATAATTACCACCAATCTTTGCCATCATGCCCCATGGGGTGTTGCCGTAAGTCATACGCGAATGAAGATTAATTGCTATTATAGCACCAGTCCATGCCGGAGTATAGGTGCGAAAGCATATTTCAGTTGACGAGAATGCATATTTGTTGCCTATGAAACGTGGCGCAAACATTTGGTCAAAACTGAAATAGATACCCTCTCTCGAATTATATTTATAATCGCGGGTATCATATTCAATTTGAAAACCTATGGCATCAGTAAATGTATGATGCCGCTGACCATCCCATAGCTCCGGCTTGGTTATGTCTCGGGCATTAATATAGACCATAATAAGATGTGGACCGAAATAAAGATTGTCGAGAAATATTGATCTTATGAAGGCTACATCAACATGAGCGTGCCGACAATTATATGCAGTTTCGTTATCGTCGTCTCTATTTGATGTATATCCTATACCCCAATACTTATCAGGTGCCGATTCAAAACTCACATCATATACTATTTGCTCCGAACCGCCGTCGTCAAAGAAGTGTGTGCCGTCTATACCAAACTTATAATATCCGGTAATAGAATATTTTCCATATAAATTGATCTGACTGCCCAGTTTAGTTGTGTCAGCAGGATTTTTCCTGTATAATCCCGCTGCAACAATCCCTAATCCGAGTTTTGACTCGCGTGTATAAAATGGTCCGCCAAGAAAACTTATATCAAGCCTTTTAGTCGTATCCGGGCAGTTGCTTTCCGATAAATAAGTAATAATCCGGTCAATCATCCCGGACTTTTTATGTTCAAGGTGTATAGAATCACTATTCTGAGCCATTATTTGAAAAGGAAACAAGAACGTAAACATGACTCTGAAATATTTTTTCTTCATTATCAATCAGAAATACCCTACAATTGACAACCCTCTATATTCATGGGTTATAGTCGGAATCATTGAGATGCATTTTCCCTTTCTCAGTCTCTCTTTTTGATGAGCCACTCGTCGTGCCGGATTTCCAAGCCATAGTCCTGTAAATTCATTTACAGGATCAACCAACCATGCCACAATACCCCCTATTACCGGAGAACCAAGAAGACGATAATCATTATCTACCAGATGGCGTTTGACATGATAGAACCCTTCGCCTATACAGCTTCCCACAATAGGGGTGATGAATAAATCCTGAATTGACGGACGCTCCATAAAAGCCTCGATACCAAATTCCCAACCTACATTTGAAATTATTGACGAATATAGCATTGAACGCCAGAAATTAAACCCACAGGAACGAGCTGCCATGAAGTAAGCAGCTCCGGCATAAGGATGAAGCAAATAATTAAAATAGAATTTGTCATGATCCCATTCAGGACCTTTCTTTATAACATGGTTATACCAACGTTTGAACAACGGCACATCTTGTAGTTCTGCACGGTTCCAAGAGGTCGTGCCTTCGGGAAGACACTCGAGCACCAGTAATGCGCTGACAAATGCTGACGAAAGTATACCGGTATTTACCCAAAGACGTTTCCAATCGTAGGAATTCCCGTTTATGGAATATGGTAATTCATACGGTGATTTGATCTCAGGTTTCTTTATTTTACTATCCAAGTCATACTTAACGCTGTCTGACATATTTATCAAAGAAATTGAGTCGTGACATTCAGCTTTTATGTAGGAGGAACATAAAAGCGACATATCAATTACGAGAAACATAATTTTTTTGAATATACTCATAACTTTCTTTGTCAAATATTAATTCTTTGTCCGATACACAATTTAATATAGTCATCAAACAGACGTATAAGACGGCAGAAAGTGACGAATACTTAATTGCGTCGGAAATTTTTGACCGCAAATTTCATACTAATATTTATTTTTTCGATGGCTATTTTTACCTCATTTATGGTTAATATTTTTATTGAGGCAATATCAACCATATAAGTAGTAGTAATGACCACTTTTATAATTAAAATATTAACTAATTTTGTCCGGTGGAAGCTATTCATTATGTTCCAGCATTTGAAACACAACGCAAAAATATGTGCTTCCCACTAAAAATGAAGATTGAGAATATTCCTATATATACATTTGAAGATGTAAAGGTTGATTATCCTGAGATAATTTCCTTAGGAGAAGGATTAGGATACATCCCTACCAATCACAACACAATTAAATATGATACCCTACGTCTTTCAGATGATTTATTTATTGCTTGTTTCATCAGAAGTGGTAAAATAATTATTATGATTAACGGACAGCAAATAGAGGCATCAGCATCAGATTTGGTAACAGTTCATTTAGGAGATACCTATAAACCATTAATGTTTTCAGATGACTTTAATGCCAATACCTTTATATGCACACGTCAACGTTTCACTGAGCTGATACGTCACGTCAATCTATGGTACTTTTTGAAAGGTCTGCGAAATTCATCTCGTATAACATTCCCTGATAAGCATTGGAATTTTATTGAAATTTATCTTGAACTGATTAACCAAAAATTAACTGCAACCGCTCCTGTATCTCAGCTCACTATTGATACCTGCACATATTTTATATCAGCACTTGCCAATGAGATATATGAATGTTTTACAGAGACAACAAATTATATATTTCCTATTCGTTTACAACGCACAGAGACAATCTACAAGGAGTTTATCACAATGCTATCTACCATGTCTTTTCATCATCGTGACATAGAATGGTATGCTGACAAACTTTATGTAACGCCCAAATACCTATCTAACATATGCCGGAAATACAGTGGATATCCTGCTTCGGAAGTAATTAAAGACTATGCAAAGGCAGACATCAGATTACAGCTTAAAAACTCAAATCTTTCAATCAAAGAGATTGCAGCCTACCTCGGCTATCCTTCTGCCACATTCTTTGGAAAATGTGTAAAGCGCTGGTTTAATATGACTCCGAAACAACTAAGGGAGAAACTTCACAACGATAAATAAAGACGCTAATGCACCTAATCCTTTTATCGGATTAATTATAGTATTTGCAGAACGTAGTAAGAGCACCGAGACCTGCGGTAATTACGTTGTGGGAAAACCCTCTCTTTTCTATTTTTCGACTGATTTTTTCTTGTGGAATATATATCAATATGATTTTCACAACAAACAGGCTGTCCCCACAAGAATGTCAGTGATACTGAGGAGTTGTTCCCTCTGGTCGGATACTCAAAAACTTTCCCTTCAAGCAACCGTTGCGCCAAGGCAGCGGTATTTCCGTATCTATTCGGACTTCCATTGACAAACAGTATATCAGCCATATCAGTCGCCATATCCTCCGTCTACACAATAGTCGCAGCCGGTGATGTAGCTTGCAACTGCATCCGACGCGAGAAACAACACAGCCGGGGCTACTTCCTCCACCTTGCCGAAACGTCCAAGAGGAACGCCGGCGGTAACGCGTGCCATGTGCGCATCCTTTCCCTTGCCGTCTATGCCCAGTTTATCGTAGATAGGCGACTCAATCGGACCGGGTGACATGGAATTGACACGGATACCTAACGGAGCGAATTCCTTTGCCCAAATCTTGGTAAACATATCCACGGCGGCTTTGGCTGCACTGTAGACCGACATCTGAATGAGGTGGTTGCGGATAGCCGTGGAGCTGATATTTACGATGTTGCCTTTGCTTGCCTTAAGCATGGGGAGGGTTTCCAGCACAAGATGGCACACGGCAAAGACATTGATGTCGAATGCCCGGACCACCTCATCCATCGTCTCGTCTTCGAAGGGATGAATTGGTGACCACCCTGCGTTGTTCACGAGTACGTCAAGGCGACCGTAGCGGTCGTTTATATCCTTTACAATATTATCGATACCTTCTTCCGTGGTAAGATCGGCAACAATATAACTGATTCTGTCGTTTAAGGCGGCTGTCTCCTGAAGGGCTTTTTCTGTACGACCGACAATAAGTACCTCTGCACTTTCTTCCGCAAACTGACGTGCGATTTCGCGTCCTATGCCCGAACCTGCCCCGGTAACGAGCACTACCTTATTATTCAATTTAAGATCCATA
The DNA here is from genome assembly GCA_014802265.1 of Bacteroides sp. GTDB lineage: Bacteria > Bacteroidota > Bacteroidia > Bacteroidales > Muribaculaceae > Lepagella. Next base: position 18,580 of record JAAVCP010000001.1, read on the forward strand.
ATTGTAGCTTTTTAATTTTCATATTTCTGTTTATAAAACAAATATAGTTGGTCAGCGACATCGGCAGTTCGATAAGCAGCCACTATATTTTCTTTGGATGGGTTTCACACATCTCTTGAAGTATGGCTTCACGTCTTGCAACGAGTATCACTTCAAAACCTTCCTTGCCGAAACGTCTCGCAATCGAGAGACCGAGACCGGATCCGGCACCTATGATAATTACTTTTCTTTTCATTGTTACATAGTTTTATATTTCATGATGCAAAATTACAAAGGAAACAAGTCAGACATGTTGTCCTCAGGCTCAAAGACGTGTTGCTCTCAGGCTCAATTTGATATAATAAAAGCAGACCAAGAACGAATGCATGATCTGCCATTTGGATTATAACCACATCCTGGAGTAATGGGCTTGGAAATGTGCTATAACTCTTAATATTTCTGTTTTTTATCAATGCATTTTCATGCACTTGCCTATGACGGGACCCATTTCAAGGTAAGAGTATGTAGGCATCTCAAAAAGAACAAGATTCAGTTTCGTATAGTCGACATTACCATTTTCATCCAAGGTATTATCCAACACATAGGCGTTCGATATGGAGCAAATGAAGTTGTCAAATCCCTTCATCTCGAACATCTCCACCACGTTACATTCCATAGTCAGAGGAGTAAGACTCGATGCAATAGACACTTATAAAAACTGTACGGATTATAGTTAATTATTTTGTCGAATACAACTCAATTAAAAACGTTGTTCAGTTACAAATCCCACTATTTTTAGCTAATTTTGTAATTGAAATTATTTCATTGTGACCTTAGTTCAGATCAGAAATAAACTTAATAACTTTCTTGGCATAAAAACATGAGACATAAGTCATGAAAAAATTTGGAGGAACAAAATATAAATCCCTGTGGGATAAGACAACATGGCTGATAATCGGACTCGTTCTGATTTGCTGTGTTGTGCCCTGTTTTTTAGATGATGGAATCTGGCCGACAATCATAAGCCTTGTAATGCTGGCTTTTGTGTTACTTACATTTCTCGGCATATATTACCGGATCGACAAAAATAAGCTTGTGGTATATATTTTTTTCATCCCGAATGCTTATCCAATTGACAAAATTAAGGAGATAAAGCCTACAAAGAGTGTAATTTCATCGCCTGCAACATCATTGACACACCGCTTGGCAATAACTTTTACTGACCGGAAGATTCTAAAAAGCTCTACTCCTCTTATTATATCCCCGGTGCGTCAAGATGAATTTATCAGCCAATTAATCTCAATCAATCCCAACATTCAACTTTAGCATAGGAAACGCATTACCGAAAATCCATCGGCTGTTTCGCATTGGAGTTTGTTATAAAGAATCCCAACGCGCCATATTCCATGTGGCGCGTGAGCCTTCGTGCCTAACTTTGGAGATTACACCGGCTGATATGCTCCGAGTCTATAATAACCAAGCATATCAGCCGATTCTTTTTATGACTTTTCCAGGGTAGCCGAATGGTGCCATACACGCCAAAGACATCGAGATTTGCCTTCGACTGCTAATGTCTTTCGCGTTAATGCCTGTCCTTGAAATATATTCTTGTAAATGGAATTTTCATTATCTTGACACTATGTTTTTTACCATTGATGATGTAGATTTCATTTGGGAGATTTGAAACACCTAAACATGATTTCCCTAAATATGCCCCTGACAAAGAATATACCACGAGGTCATTGTTCTCATCCTGTCGAACGGGGTACATGTTTTTTTGATAATCGTCTGATATTCAAACTTGGCTAAATGAGATTTTGGGTATTTGTTCCCAAGCCTTATTCAATCGCCCTATGACAGTTCGGTTGCTGAAACTATGGGCAGATTGTGTTAGATTTGTGGAGAAGTCATCATGACTTCAAGGTAAGATTGGCTATCGTCCGTAGATTTTTATAAGTTCAAAGCGAATTTTGACATAACCTTTGGAGCGAAACCGAAGCGTTCTGTCTTAATTCAGATATTTATTTTGTAAATTCACTCTTGCATAGGCAGGAAATTTTAGACTTTCATCTAATTTAACACAGTTTCATAAGCCTTCCCTTGATACATTGATATAACGAATAGGATTTTTTTATTTTCACCCAAATTATTTTATCAATTCAGGGATTTAACAATCATACTCTTGCGTAGTTCTCAAAAATTCCCTAACTTTGTATATTAAAGCGTTTTTGATATGGCAATGACAATTAAAACATTACCCAAACTTTGGGGCGAAGATGCTCGAATCTTCACTGAAGAGGTTGAGCGCAACAGCAAATTGCCTACCCCTAAACTCTCGGAATCTCAGCGTAAGGTCCTGTCCACCATGTTGGATAGTGCCAGGAATATTTTTCCGCCTCGAAAAGCCTAATTGACAGATTTCAATTTTGTAGAAAATGCCCTTAAATATTGGTTTGTGGATGAAAATAACAAAACGGCATGTCGTTATATGCTTGTAGACGCATACAATAAGGATTTCACAATTCATTATTTTAAACCATTGGTATAAGACTAAACAAAGCAAAAAGGATGCTTTTGGAATATCAGTAGATGATGAATTGAGAAGTCGTGTTATGTTTTTCGACTTAAAGACTATTTCAGCATAAGTTTTTGGAAGCATGAATACTCCTGATGATTTCTTCATAGCTGACAATGAGGTGAAGCTGCCCGAGGAACTTGACTACAGCCGGGTGGTCGAATACATACGCTCAGCTGAGGCGTTCTCACGTTCCACCTATCAGAGTGTCTATATAATTGACTATTTCAAGCGGAACTTCCTGTATGTCTCGCCGAATCCGATGTTCCTATGTGGACTATCACCGGAAGAGATGATGAAATTAGGCTACCGCTTCTATCTTGAATATGTACCGCAGGACGAGCAGCAGCTCCTGCTTGATCTGAACCGGGCCGGATTCGCGTTTCAAAGCGCCATCCCGGTTGACGAGCGGAAGGACTGGTATATCCAGTATGATTTCCATATACTGAACGACGGTCATCAGATCCTTATAAACCATAAACTCACGCCCATTGCCCATACCTCTGACGGTCGTTTATGGCTTGCCTTATGTGTTGTATCGGTTTCCAACCATACCACTCCGGGGCATATACAGATGCACCGCGTGGGGTCTCCGGACTTCTTTGAATACAACAGACTTACCCGTAGGTGGGACAGGCGCAGTATGCCGACCCTCACCGATGGGGAGAAGACAATGATGACCCTTTCGATACAGGGCTTTACCATGACGGAGATAGGCGATAAGATGTGCCTGTCGCCAGAGACCATCAAGAAATACCGAAAGCAGATCTTCGAGAAACTTGGGGTGCGCAATATCACGGAGGCTATCATCGCCGCCACAAACAACAAGTTACTCTAAGTTCCTGCATAAGTAGAAACGAGGATAACGCTTTACGTCTCTGCCGACAGCGATATTGGCGGCTATCCTCGCACATATATAAGCGACTGTCCTCGATGCAGCATCGCTCGTCCTGTTTTCCTTTATCTTCGGCAATGCATCATGTAGCCAGTCGCAACCTTCCACGTTCCAGAACGCACAATATCCTGAGATATAGTCCGCAGTCCATTGGCGGACACTCTGTTTCTCAAGCCAACTCCTATCATCTCCGGGAAACAGGACAATGGCACCCGCCCCATCTACGAAGTCAAAGGGATAAATCACAGGAATATCTCCTATATCAACTGACTCAGAAGATCCGTCTCCGGTATATTCAATCAAAATCCCGGTATTTTGATCATTAATGATTTCGCTTATTGCGACATCTGCTATATAGCGGAATCCAAGTTTACCCAGCTCCTCCTTAATATATGTGATGAGGTCTCCTTTACCGACAATCATTATCCGGCATTCCTTTATCAGCTGTTTTTCTTCGTTTGTCATATCTATCTATTTTTCTTGATGCAAAATTATGTTATATCCAGCCCCTATGCCATACCCCAATGGGTATGTTTCACTTTTGGGTACGAAAAATATGCAACTTTTTTATAAATACATGCAATCGTACCCTTTTGGGTATGGCATAGGCTGATTCCTAATATTAATTTTGCATCAGAAATCAGATTCACAAGAAATATGAAGAAAGTAATTCTCATACTGACGATATTGATAGTATCGTTAAGTTCATACGCACGGGACATCAAGGGGCGTATCGTAGATGAACAGGGAAATATGGCATCGGTCATAGTGCTCAGTGTGGACTCTACGCTTGTTTCCTCATCTTTGACTGATGAGAACGGTGTCTTTTTCAGCACGGATGAAGGGAAATTTCATCACCATACTCTACATGGGATATGAACAGAAGACCATAGAGATAGATACCGACGATCTCGGTACTGTTAAATTCGTACCTGAAGCATCAGTGTTAGGAGAAATTGTAGTAAAGGGTACCCCGTCCGATTATCAAGCGTGAAGTAGACAAGATCGTATTCAACATAGCATTATCACAAGGAATAACGTCATGGCTCTTTTGGCGCTTAAGGTTTCCCAAACAGTTTAGGTGGGTAATAGAAAGAACACTTGCTTGGTTCGACGGATTCCGAAAGCTCACAAGAAACTATGAAGCCTCTGTGAAACTGCTGAAGAGGAGATTGACTTCACTTCTATCAAACTTCTCCATAATCATGTCGAATATTAAAAATCATTTAAATTCAAACATATTCTAAGTATATGAAAAAATCCCTAATGGCTTTTCTAATTGATGCAACTGCAGCATTTTTCATTTTTCAAATTGTCGCTGTTGTATTAGCATATTTTTGTTTTTTACCGTTTTTCCCATCTTACTTTGTAATATGGCTACTGTATTATTGCGGTTGCTTTTTGTCGAAAAGAACGACATTAGGTTTATCGTTCTTTAATTCATATCTTAAAGATGGAGGAGCCAAACAGAGTTATGTCTTCCGATTGGTTTTACGCGAGTGTTTTACGAGTTTCCCCGCGGTAGTGCTTTGGCTTTTCTCTTGGAACTCTATTGTAGCATTACAAATCGCTTTACTTGCAACAGTATGTTTGATTCTTACTATATGGCGTAAAAGATTGTTCAGATTGAAGACTGTGCAAGAGGAAAAAACTAATTCAAATCCGGCATTTATCAGTAACCAGCAAATTAAACGTCGTAAAATAATAGGCATATATGGACTTCTTATTTTTCTTGGCACAGGAAGTTTCTGCCTGAACTCCTACCTCACTGGAGATAAGATTATTTTTGAAGAAAAGCCTATAGCCTTGCGTCCGCGTCCCACAGCACACTCAGTAAGTAAATATACTGACTTCATAAATGCCAACAGCAAGGATATCAATGAATATATAAAAGAACTTTACAAAAATTATGACCACGTTGTATTATGCGAAAGATGGCATCCTGAGTGCACACAATATGATATGATTTATGATATGGTAACCAGTCCATATTTTGCGGACAGCATAAGCAATGTGTTTACAGAAATAGGCAATATAGAAAAACGCGAGGCTTTTCGGCGTATAACTGCTACTTCCTTTGCCTCTGACTCACTAAAAGAGAAAGCATTGGCATCGTTCATTATTGAGAGTCAAACTGTATGGCTGTTATGGTCTAACACAAATTGGTTTGATTTCCTTAGAAATATGTCAGAATTTAATCATAATCGGGAAAAACCGGTCAATGTACTATTCTCTGATATTTTGTGGACAGATATCAATAAGCTTTCTGAAAGAGACAGCGTAATGGCTTACAACATAATCAATACCATCAATTCAGATAGTATTAAAAAGAGTTTGGTCATCATGAATTATAGACACGCGTTTATGACTCCACGCAATTGTGGCTACTACCTTCAACAGGCTTTCCCTGGCAGAGTTGCCAATGTGATGCTAAATACTTTCAGTTTTAATATTTGTCAGGTTCCTTCTGCGCTTCAACATGGGAAGTGGGATGTTGCGGTTGAGCAGGCTGATAAAGATAGATTTGCCATTGATTTTCAAAATTCTCCTTTCGGTGATGATAAATTTGATTTAGCCCCAATCTTATCATGGGTATCTTCTCACGATGTGAAATATAAAGATATGTTCAATGGAATGATTTATTGCACTCTTCCGGCAGAACAGTATGCCGGGCATGGCTTCCCTTATATTTTCGAACAAGAGAACCAAGCTAAATTAAAATCGGAGGTTGCTATTATGCCGGGTGATCAACTGTCAAACTACGACTTTCTTAAATATAGTAATCTCATTGAAAAAGGCGGTAATTACCTTGAAAACTTTGTTTACAATCTGATATACATTATTTTCATTTTAGCATCTATACTCATATTGATAGGAATATTTATAGCATCTATTTATTATCAAAAGAAATAGAATAATTGAGTTGTAGTAAACATAGTTGGGTGAATGCTGGACTTTTACGAAACGTCTACTCATGCCATATAGAAACATCGGCTGTGATGTCGGGAGTTTTCTTCTATGGAGTTGGGGCACCCCACCACGCTTGCATGAACAGAACTAATATTCTCCATATCTGGCTTAAATCGTATAGTTCAATCTAATAGGAGGTAAACACCTCCTATTAACGCGAGTTCGGGATAAGAATTACATCAGAAAAAATCGAATCGGCAGCTTGAAAAAGTTACCGATTCTTTTGGCAAAATCAATGATATTTATTCCGAATTAACGACGGATTCTAAGCGGAAGCGATGTGCGGGATCCGTACACGTGGAAAGTGTCCCAGTCAATGACAAAAGTTTACCTTATATTCGCTTATACTTGATATATCAATTATATGAAATCAGATTAAAATAAGCCTTTTTGAACCTTATTTGTACTTTTACCTGTAACTTACAAATTTTCAGGGCTTAGAATTTTTGTATTACAACTCTTTTGACTAATTTTGTTTTCGGATTGACAATGGTCAGTCCAAAACATTTTAGTAACCTAAGAGGCGTTATGCTTTCTTGTACTTGAAACCGTAGAAAATTTTCAAATTGCACAAAAATAGCATAGTGCTTTTCACACGCATAGTGTGGACTGCTATTTTACATATGTACAACTATCTTCAATAACTTATTATGAAAAAATATATCTTTACGATTTTATCCATATTGGCATTCTTTTCAACAGGATTTGCTCAAAGTGGCACATGGTCAGGAAATTTGGACATCAATGGTACAAAACTCCCTATTGTGTTCCATTTGGAAGATAATAATCCTACACTTGATTCTCCGGCTCAACGAACAAAAGGAATTCCAATAGGGTTTGAAAAAAATGATAACGGAAGTATAACAATTTCCATTCCGATGATCGGAGCAAGTTTTGAAGGTAAGTATGCAAATAACCTGATTATAGGTAATTTCAAACAGAACGGCTTGTCTCTACCATTAACTCTCAGTGCCGGATTTGAAAAACCAAAGAGACCACAAACCCCAAAACCTCCCTATCCTTATATAGAGGAAGAGGTGAGTTTCACTAATGGGAATGCAGTTTTAAAAGGTACACTAACCTTACCTCAAAATTATAATCAAGATACACCAGTGCTCTTAATGGTCACAGGTAGTGGGCTCCAGAATAGAGATGAGGAAATATTTGAGCATAAGCCTTTTGCAGTGATTGCAGATGCACTTGCAAAGGAAGAAATTGCAACTCTTCGCTATGATGATCGTGGCTATGGTGAATCAACCGGAGATGCAGTTAATTGTACCACTGAAGATTTGAAAGATGATGCTTTGGCAGGGATTAATCTTCTTCGTCAACGTTTCAATAAGGTCGGCGTACTTGGTCATAGCGAAGGAGGCACAATCGCATTAATGTTGGCTGCCGATAAAAAAGCTGATTTTATTGTAAGTTTGGCTGGTATGGTTGTTTCAGGGAAGGAGACTTTATTAGATCAAAATAGATTTATTCTTACAGAAGCCGGATTCCCCGAACAAACGATAAATGATTACTGCCAACTATTATCACAGATCTTTGATGGTGACATTTTACTTTCAAATCAATTGGAGTCTTCGGATTTACCGGATACGCTGCAAAAGAATCTACAGGCTGTGATGCAGCAAGTCAATACCCCTTATATGCAGTATACTCTTACATTGGATATTAGACCAGCTCTTATGAGCATTGAGTGTCCCGTATTGGCTTTAAATGGAACAAAAGATACACAAGTTTTTTACAAAGCCAATCTTGATGCCTTGAACAAGGGATTGAAACCTAACGAACTAAACAGAATCAAATCTTTTGAAGGGTTAAATCATCTTTTTCAACACTGCAGCAGCGGAGCAGTAACTGAATATTCAATTATAGAGGAAACCCTTTCCCCTGAAGTATTAACAGAAATTACTAACTGGATTCAATCATTATAGACAAAACATTTTGTTTGATTTCTACTGATTAAATTATTATAAATCTCCTTGCTTAGATGAATTTCTTATTAATGGAGATGAATAACCAGTCATTCTAAAAATTAAATATCGTAATTAAAATATTATAACCTCATCCCTTTTATAAACTATATCTTTACCGACTCCCGGGATTAAGAAGCGCTTAGATTATCCCAACCATTCTATTTTCAATAATATCTACCATATCGGGGTGTTCAGCATAAACGCTGCATATCTTAATGACAAGTATACTAATTAGAATATGAGCAGGTTAACGCATGATTCGCGTTCTGACCTGCTCATAATTCTTATTCTTAATTAAAAGCTAATTTACCATTGATTATATCGTCTATCATACCCTCATAAGGAGCTTGTGAGATTACCTTCTCGTTGTTTACTCCTTCATTTTTTGAATAGAAGATATCCCCAAATTCAGGAACAACATATTTCGGATATGTCGCATACTTTTCCCTACTTTCTTCCATCAATGGAATAAAATCATTTTGGAAACATACTGTGATGTCAGGATGTTCCTGTACCCATCTTGGGAAAAAGATCACACCATGCAGCTTATTCTCATTCGGCATAAAATTGAGACTTACGTCTGTGCCGGTGGGTTCAGTCCATGAAATTTTGTAAACCCCATCAGCAAGTTTAACAATATCTGCCTTTTGATCTCTTACCCAACGGCCCCCTACCATTCCACTGTGTATACGGTAATCAACCGTATTCTCATTCTTTACATAAAGTTCGTAATTCCATCCATTAGCATAGGTATAGATAAAATGTGAACCAATAAATTTATCCATATTTCTTTTTCTTTTGTTTAAAATTTGTGTTGCAAAATTAACTTATTAACTTTGTTCCTAATTTGCATATAAAGACAAATTCTTAACATTTTAAGCCAGATGAAAAAAGAGTATGAAAAATTTATAGAATTAATAGACACTTTACCGAATAATGTTTTGTTTATAAAGGAGACCGGACGCGATGTTGTGGATTTCCCTCAGCATCATCATGCCAAACACCAAATAATATATACCCTCTTCGGCACCCTACGCATAGAAATAGGAGACACAAGCTATTTCGTACCTGAGCGACATATAGCGTGGATACCCCCAAATACAGAACATAAGCTATCAAGCTATAATCATCAAATCTCATTGCAGATGATTTATTGGAATCATCCTAATATCTCAAACGATTCCTTTGCTGTTTTCCGTATAAATACATTTATCAGTGAGAATATTAAGTTTATTGTCCGCAATATAGACTTTGTTAAATTTAATGAGCATCCTGAAATCTACAATTATAGTATAAGTTTTCTTAGTCTCCTCCCTGCCATGGGTATGGAATATCAAACTCCTTTGAGTTCAATACTGATTCCGGAAGACATTCGACTGAAAGGAGTGTTAGACTTCATACTTAATCACTTACAAGATGATTTAAGTATGGAGAGGGTTGCCTCTCAATTTGGTTTTTCCGTCAGGAATCTGAGCCGCCTTTTTCTTAAATTCGGCTCACGGTTTACACAATATGTAAATTATCAGCGCGTAACACGTGCTATTGAACTTTTGGCTGACAGAGATAAAAGTATTGAACAAATTGCCTATGAGGTAGGGTTCAGTTCTCCAAACACATTTAACAGAGTTTTCAAACAGATTATTGGAACCAGTCCTACCCTATTTTGCAAAACCCTTTTATCACTTAACGAGAGTTCGGAATAAGCCTTATTAATCATATTCCGTATTCGCTTGTGACAGTTATTGTTTCAACGATTGCAGCTTCTCGCCAAAGATAATTCGGTATTTTTCTGTAAGCTTCTCGATATCGCCTCAGAAGTTTTCAAGAAGTTCAGTCTGCGTAATACCACATAGCGGTGAAATTATCATATCAAGTTATTGATAAAGTCGTAGAAGACACTAAACTTATTGAAACGGCTCACATGATTTTTATTGATCATTGCTGTTACGTTTTGCACTTTTAATCGTATCTATAGTGTAAAACGTATGGAAACAGAGAAGCTGACATATTCATTCCTGAAACTTCGGGATAAGCTGCACAGGAGCGCATTGGGATTCCTTAAGAATGATGAGGATGCCAAAGATGCCTTGCAGGATACATTTTTCAAATTATGGAAAAATGGACCTGTGGAGTCAGACACCGAGGCGAGAAACAAACTGTTTGCCGTCTTGCGGAATATATGCATTGACAGGCTTAGGAAACCGCAGCCCCTCACCGTAAATGAATTAGACATGGACAGCATGACAGTTCAACCAGATTTTTCCGAAGATATTGACAAGCTGGAATCATTGCTTGCAACAGGGTTGACAGATATTCAGCGAAAAATTTATACTCTTATAGCCAATAAAGGTATGGAGTATGAAGAGATAGCCTCGGCTCTTGATATGTCGGTAGAGGCAGTCAGAATGAATATGAGTCGGGCAAGAAAGAAAATACGAGATAATTACGAAAAACTGAACAGATGAAAGATAATGACAACAACATACTGACCTTACAGGAGACTGAAGAATTATGCCGGTTATATATGGAATGCAGTCTGTCGGTACATGAGGAAACGGAGCTACAATACGTGCTCGGCAAACTAACGTATTCCTCTCCTCTGATTGATGAAGTCCGCACCTTAATGGGTGTGCAATCTTCTGTCGCAAAGATTAACCAACATAAGCATAAGACTATATCCCTTCCATTTTGGAAACGCCCTTTATTTATCAGCGTTGCGGCTTCAGTGGCATTGCTTGTAGGAATCGGTATCCCGGTTTATAAAAACTCTATTGAAAGCAGTGGCAGCGACAAGACAGTCTATATAGCCTATGCAAATGGGGTTAAGATGAATAAGGAGCAATCTATCGCCCAAGTTGAAGCCGATATGAAAAGAGCGGAAGCCTTTATGAATCATATTGCCAAACTTGAAGAAGAGGAAGAAAAGAAAATTGAGAATTTTATGAACCATATATCTCTTTAGTTATGAAAAGATTTATAATAATGATGATATTTACCATTACGTGTGTCATAGCATACGCAAAGCCACCTCAATTAGCGGTGGAACAATTTTTCGACGGCAGATATAATAAAGAGAAAAATGTCACTATATCCATTAAATCTAACGATGATGGTGACTACTATCGCGGAATGAGCGTAGCTAATAATCCCGATATTATTAAGAAAATTGTAGAAGCCATGGATAAAGATAGTGCCAAAGCCTCAAAATCCTTTAACCAGTCAGGCGAAGGGGGACAATACACATCACTTAAGATAATAAATAATGGCGAAACTATAGACATTGGTTTGCAACAATATAACGGCAACGCCTACCTATTCATAAAAGGTAAAGAAAAAGCATTCAAATAATTTAAAACACACATTATGAACACATTTCGTATGCTGCTATTATTAGCGGCAGCCCTTCCCGTATCCCTTTACGCTCAGGAACTCAATGATTCTGTTCCTTCGGAATGGGAGCATGAACTGGAATTAAAAGAAATAGTAATTGTGGCAAATCGTCCGGTATTGAAACAGGAACCTGATCGGATTGTCTACCTCACAAAGAATGACCCTTACGCCCTTGGGTTGAATGGTATTCAGGTGCTCGACAGGATTCCGCGCATATCCGTTCTGAACGATCAAGTGAGTGTGGCAGGTAAATCATCTGTGAAATATATCATTGACGGGCATCTGCTTGAAATGCCTGAGGAGGCAATTGCCTTACAGTTGAAAAATCTCCAGTCTTCGGGCATAGAGAAGATTGAGCTTCTTACTACCCCTCCTGCCAAATATGCAGCTGCCACAAATGCAGCCTACATAAGCATAACCACCCGTAACGAATCACTCGGAACACGCGGCAATCTTTGGGGCAATGCTACAATCCGGGAAGATTTCAGTTATCTGGCAGGTGGAAATATCAGCCATACTACCCGAAAGACAGAGCTTTCGGCAGATATAAGTTGGCAAGATCTGAAAGGTATTAATGACTTGACAAGAACATACATTTTCACTGATTATGTGCGACTTTCTAATCGCAAGAATCAATTTACAAACCGTTCCCTCGGTGCAAACGGACTGTTTAAATACAAATTCAGTCAAAACCTCAGTGCAGGGGTTATTGTCAACTTCAGCAATATAAGAATGAAGAGTGATCTGCGAGATGAAACCACAGATCAAAGCAGTTCGTCATTTTCTCATAACCTTTCACCCGCTCGCCCGAACAATGCACTTACCTTGACGGCTTTTGCCGACTGGTTAATTGATTCAAAAGGGAAAATGCTCAGTCTGACTTATAATTTCTTTAATCGGCATACACATTCCTTCTCCGACGTAACCTCATGGCAGGGTAATGAAGAGAAGTCAAGGCTTACCGATTCGGCTGTCAATACATACCGCATACACTCAGTAAAACTTGATGCGACCCTACCCTTCTCTGTGTTTAAAATGGAAACCGGAGCCGCCTATACCGGAATCAATAATAATACGGCTTTACAGATTAATAGCCAGGTCGACAATGATTGGGTAATCGATACACGCCAAAGTAATAATTTCGATTATGATGAAAAGACAACTGCCATATATGTGAGTGCCGAGAAAAATTTTACAGGCTCATTCTTTGGCAAGTTAGGTCTGCGATATGAGCATACAGATGTCAAGGGTTTACAAATTATTGGTAATCTGTCACATGATAAAAGCTATGGTTATTTGTTTCCGTCGGCTAATCTTAGTTGGAGCTCTCCAAATATAGGTCGCTTCTCATTATCTTACTCAGCGGGTATTACCCGCCCCAATTTCGGTGATCTCAATCCATTCCGCTACTATTCTACCGTCTCCGATTATTTCACAGGTAATCCGGATCTCGACCCAAGCCTTTCTCACAATATAGAGATAAACTATAGTTTTAAAGGGGTATATGCTGTTCTTTATAGCTCCTACAATCATAATGCAATCGGCTACATAACCAAATTTAATATTGATGGCACCCAGTACACATTACCTGAAAATTGCCTTAATACAAATAAGACAGGGGTATATGCCTCTTATAACAGCTCATTGTTTTCATGGTGGAATATGAACTTAGGAGGTGAGGTATTTTATACCCACGCAAAATCCAACATCAAAGACTTCCGAGATGCAAATGATCATGATTGGAGCGGTAAAATTGAACTTAATACCTCTTGGATGCTCAACCGACAGAGGAGTTTAATTCTGAACTTCAGGTTCAGTCACTATTTTCCATGGCACGACAAAATGGTGATATATTCTTCTTTCTCACTTATCGGATTCGATATAAGATATGCACTATTAAATAACCGTTTGAATCTGGCTTTATCTGTTAGTGATCCATTTGGGTGGAACGTCACAAAATCAAAAGTATACTACAACGATTACTCCCTCCACACAAGAAATAATATCCACTCACATGCCGTAACGTTCAGAGCTTCATGGTCGTTTGGAGGTAACAGAGTCAACACTGTATACCGGGATACCAAAGAACGGGAATCACAGCGCACATATTAGCCATCATAATCAGGAAATGAGTGACCAATCAACAGAATGAGCAAAGCGGATTTGAAGTTCTTTCCTGATTACATTGCTCTCCTCCTCATTGACTGTAATGGGGAGGGGATCTCCCTTTTGAGGAGGGGTAGGAAGTGTGCCCTCCGGCAGCAAGGATGGGTTTCCACGCAGTAAGGCGAATGCCGCCTCCCGCGCCCTTGTGAGGATTTGTCCGTCTTTAGTAAGGTCAGCCACCCTTAGATTGAATGCAATACCGCTTTGCTGTGTGCCTTCCATGTCGCCCGGTCCCCTCAGCTTCATGTCTGCCTCAGAAATCAGAAATCCATCAGTGGTTTCTGTCATTATGCTGAGTCTTTTCTTTGTGTCGGCACCCGATTTATATTTACCCATAAGAATGCAATAGCTTTGGTCGGCTCCTCGCCCTACTCTCCCCCTCAACTGATGAAGCTGCGAAAGTCCGAATCTCTCCGCATTCTCTATAACCATGACAGACGCATTCGGCACATTAACCCCTACCTCAATCACCGTGGTGGCAACCATTATCCTTGCCTCACCGCTAACGAATAGATCCATCTGATGATCTTTTTCAGCAGGTTTCATCTTGCCGTGGACGTAACACACCCTATACCCCTGAAACGTCTCAACAGTGCGCTCATATCCTTCCTCAAGACTTTTGAGGTCAAGTTTCTCATTCTCTGTTATAAGAGGATAGACAATATATACCTGACGCCCTGCCTTAAGCTGTGAAAAAATCAACCGGTCAACCTCAAGACGATTGTTGTCATAACGCAAGAGCGTTGTTATCGGTTTTCTACCGGGTGGAAGTTCGTCAATAACCGATACCTCCAAATCACCATAGACAGTCATCGCCAGGGTGCGCGGAATAGGAGTTGCAGTCATGACAAGGACATGGGGGGCAACCGTGTTCTTACTCCACATCTTGGCTCTTTGCGCCACTCCAAACCTGTGTTGCTCATCTATAACGACCAGTCCTAACTGTTTAAACTGCACAGTGTCTTCTATCAAGGCATGTGTCCCGACAATAATATCAATTTCCCCTGATTGCAGCCCTTCATGAATAATGCGTCTCTCTGATGTCTTCGTGCTGCCGGTCAGCAATGCCACCTTTACTCCAATAGGGTCAGCCCACTCTTTGAGGGAGGCATAGTGCTGCGTGGCAAGTATCTCAGTAGGAGCCATCATAGCTGCCTGACAGTCATTGTCAACTGCCATGAGCATCGACATGAAAGCCACCATCGTTTTCCCGGAGCCGACATCTCCCTGAAGCAAACGGTTCATCTGTCTGCCGGTCTTCATATCTGCACGAATCTCTTTGAGCACCCTTTTTTGTGCCCCGGTCAGTTGAAAAGGCAAGACATTAAAATAAAATCCGTTGAACTTCTCCCCTATCGTGCCGAAATAATAACCCGGCAACCGGGCACTCCTCTCCATGGAATAGCGCAAAATGTGTGTCTCCACATAGAAAAGTTCCTCAAACTTCATTCTCTCCGTTGCACTCTGAAGCAACCTGGCATTCTCAGGGAAATGCATTTGCCTGATTGCCTCACGGAGTGGCATAAGATTGTATCGTCGGCGCACTTCCTCCGGCAATGGGTCTTTCAGGCTATCAAAACCGGCGTTCATAAAGAGATTAGCCACTAATGACTGAATGACTTTTGTAGTAATCCCCTTCTTGCGCATAGTCTCTGTCAGGGAATACACACCCCGAAAACCGGTGGGGGGCTTTGAAGGATTATATATCTCCACCTCCGGGTGAGCAATGGAATATGCTCCTCTGAAATAATTAGGCTTGCCAAATATAACGTATTCCACGCCTGGTTTATATGCTGTGGCAAAAGTTATGATTTTTGAAAACCATATAGTCTCCATCATGTTTTTGCCGTCGCTGAATACTCCCACAAGGCGTTTTCTCGCACCCTCACCTTCAGTTCGGAAACTGACAAAATGTCCCTTTATCTGAAGAGCGGGAAGATCTTCGCCGGAAAGTTCGGAAATCTTATAAAAACGGCTTCTGTCAACATGTCGGAAAGGGAAATAGTAAAGAAGGTCGCGAAACGTCGCAACCTCTATTTCCTTGGTAAGCACCTTGGCACGCGCATCGCCTACACCTTTAAGGAATTTTATGTCAATATCGTTAAAGTCAGGCATTCAGAAGCGTATTAGCTATTTCCATGTCGCCGGGATTTGTCACTTTCATATTGTGGTAGCTGCCTTCAAAAAGCACCGGTTTGAATCCGGCAGCTTCCACTGCGGAAGCATCATCAGTGAAGACAGCAGATGGATTGGTCTCGTAAGCACCTTTCAAGACCGTAGCTTTAAACACTTGCGGCGTCTGCACGGCAACAAAATCCTTGCGGTCAACCGCCACGCTCCCTTCTTCAGAAAGCCTTCTCAGGGAGTCGGTAACGGCTACTGCCGGAATAGCTGCCCCTGATTCTTTGGCAGCCTCCCACCCGGAGGCTATCATTTTCACTGTCACCAACGGACGAGCCGCATCGTGCACGGCGATAAGTACATCTTCCGAAAAAGGCACGGTGGCTATCCCGTTTTTTACAGACTGAGTGCGGCTGTCGCCCCCTGAGGCAATCCTATGAAGAATCTTGTCTTCTTCGGGCAACCCATCATAGAGTGATTTCCAAGTATCCACGAAATCACGGTTGAGCACAAGTATGATTTGGGTATCCGCATCCTCATCATGAAAGGCTTTCATTGACCACCACAACACAGGACGCCCATTCAGAGATTGAAACTGTTTCGGGAGGTCACCGCCAAGACGAGTGCCAGAACCTCCCGCTACAATTACTGCATATTTCTTAATCATGAAGTGGAATGATGATTACATATTCATGCCACCGTCAACCTGAATAACCTGACCGGAGACATAGCTTGAAAGATCAGAAGCAAGGAATGTAGCCACATCGGCAATATCCTCAGGCTTGCCACCACGACGAAGAGGAATTTTCTTGCACCATTCTTCGCGCACACTCTCGGGGAGAGCGGCAGTCATGGCAGTCTCGATGAAACCGGGGGCAATGGCGTTGGCACGAATGCCGCGTGAGCCTACCTCCTGGGCAATGCTCTTTGCAAGGGCAATCAGACCTGCCTTTGAGGCAGCATAGTTTGCCTGTCCTGCGTTGCCGTGTACACCTACCACTGAAGCCATGTTGATAATTGAGCCGCTACGCTGACGCATCATGATAGGAAGGACTGCATGGATAAAATTGAAGGCTGACTTAAGATTAACGGCAATCACTGCGTCCCACTGCTGCTCGCTCATACGCATCATGAGTCCGTCTTTTGTGATGCCGGCATTGTTGACGAGGATATCAATGCGTCCGAAGTCTTCCTTTACCTGATTCACCACTTTCTCTGTCTCTTCGAAATTGGCAGCATTAGAGGCATAGCCTTTACACTTAACGCCGTATGCAGCGATTTCTTCTTCTGTCTTTTTACCGTTTTCGTCAATTACAAGGTCTGTAAAAGCGATGTTTGCACCCTCAGAAGCAAATTTGAGGGCGATTGCCTTGCCAATCCCACGGGCAGCTCCCGTGATCAAGGCTGTCTTTCCTTCAAGTAATTTCATTATTTTGTAATTTTTGAGTTTTTGAAGTTATGAGTTTTTGAAATTGGCGGGTGATTAGAATTCCACGATGAAGCAACCGCATGAATAACCACCACCAAACACCATTAATGCCACTTTCTCCCCTTTCTTAAAATTATCAAGATTCTGCGACAATACCAAGGCTGCAGAAGCTGAACCGGTGTTGCCAAGCGTCTCAATATTGTTGAGGAAATCATCTATCGGCTTATCCAACTGGTGAGCTACCTGCGCCACAATACGTCTGTTTGCCTGATGACATATCAATTTTGATAAATCATCAATTTTTAATCCCGTATTTGCCAGAGAGTGATTAAGGGCATAGATCATATATTTACATGCGTGCACAAACACGTCTCTGCCGTCAGGCATAGTGATGCCGTCTTCTCCCGGACGAAGTTTCACGCCGTCGGGACCCTTTCCCACATTGCCGAGACCCTCTGTGAACACGTCTATAATCTTTATGTCAGAGTCAGACTGGCGTTCCTTGCTAATGAAGTAAGCCACTGCCGCATCACCCCACAGATGACCCGACTTGGGATCTTTCTCGTTGCTGTAATAAGTGTTGTGCTCGCTGCATATCAGCAGGGCTTTTGAAGCTTTACCCATGGCAAAATATCCTTCAATGACCTCAAGTCCGTTGATGAAAGATGAGCATGCCGCTGACACATAGACTGCCTTCGCTCCATTGATGTTGAAATGTCGTTGTGCCACATGTGCCGGGGTAGCCACCGTGTCATATACCGCATAACATGCTGCCACAATCAGATCAACGTCTTTAATGTCGTATGGCAGCCCCAGGATGGCTGCCTCTATTGCCTTAATAGCCATAGAGTCGGAGTTTTCATCAGCATCGGCTTTTGAGCGGGTCTGAATGCCGGTGCGCTGCAAAATCCACTCCGGAGTCAGACCATTGACCTTTTCAAAGTAATCGTTAGTTATTCTCGTTGACGGCACATAATTGCCTATGGAATTTATATACATATATAGTTTATAGTTTTATCGGTTATGAAGCCAGGAAAGTCTGAATAAGGATTTATCTGATCAATATTCCATTTAGGATAAGCCTTGTCATGTAGTCCTTGAGCATATTCTTGTTGATTCCTTCTTCAGAAAGATTATCTCTGATATATGGCACATCAAGTCCCTGAATAGCCTGTGCCACTATGACTGCCATGTGGTTAAGATTAGGAATTGCAAAGCACCCTTTCTCTACTCCTTCCTGAAGAATGTCGCGCAACATTGCTGTCTCCTTCTTAGTGATGATTTTTCTTGCCCTGTCTACTTTACGCACATCACGGAAAAAACCGGCACGGAGCGAGCCATTGCGTGAGACGATCTCTTTCATCGTCTCGAAGCGGCATTCCACATATTCCATAAGTTTTTCTTCGGGAGAGACCGGGAGAGCCACAATGTGGCGAAGGCGGTTGAGAAGCTGGTCGGTCTCGCTTTCAATAACAGCATTGAATATCTCTCTCTTACTCTTAAAATAGGTGTAGATTGTGCGCCGCCCCTTGTCAGAGGCCGAGGCAATGTCGTTCATGGTGGTGTTCTCGACACCTTTTCTTGCAAAAAGCTGTCGGGCAACTTCTATAAATTTATCTCTGGTCTTCATCACCATAACGATCAATATTTTTAGGATAAGAGCTACTGCTCATATTTATAATATAAACGCGCCCATATATATGTTTTGATATTATTGAGCCTTGATTCAAACATTAGAAAAGCATCAAAAATGCACACTTTTCTATTTTGTGAGCAAAATTAGCAAAACTTTTTGATTTTCCCACTACAATTCCCAATAAAAATTAAACTAATAGGCATGGAGTGTAATCTCTTCTCCCTTTTTAGCTCATCAACTTGTCTGTTTTCTATGAAAAAGAAAATATCTCATTAAGAAAACATCTGCCACTGAGTAATTATTGATAACTGCCACAGGTAATGCTCTTGATAATATCACCGAAAAGGATATTAGAAAATCTGCGGACCCTTCATTCTCAGATTTCTTTATATTTAAAAGAATTTGACAACTAAGCCTATGGATAAATATCTATTAATAATCAATACATTACGCCTATTTAATAAATTTTAACATAAAAAATTATATAAAAATTTGGTCATAATAAAAAAAGATTGTAATTTTGCAATCGAAAATAACACCGCGGGGTGGAGCAGTGGTAGCTCGTTGGGCTCATAACCCAAAGGTCGTAGGTTCGAGTCCTGCCCCCGCCACTAAGAAAGCCGATTCATTTGAATCGGCTTTTCTATTTTTCTATAAATCTTTATTAAGCAATCTCATTGCTCTTTTCATTAAAGATTATCATAACCTTTGGGACAAAAGTGGTGAACCAAGTTTCTTTTCAGGAACCTTAAAATCATCCTTAAAACCTGTATCTACAGAATTACCTCATCGCCTATAACGATGAGGTAATTCTGTAGACTACTCAAAAAAATTATCTGTCTGTCAAATGTCCCTTTTCTCCACTTCACCTAAAGAAGCAAAAGATTGAGTCGCGAAGCCATTATCAAATATTCGAATAGCCTTTATTCCCATATATATGTAATCTATTCTGAAATTAGAGCTGAGTAAGCAGCCAGTTCTGTTCGCCGAGTTTATTGATCAAATCAACGGCAGTCTCGCTCCAATAGAGATCCTCCTCCTCATCTTTGAGATAGTCTTTGAGAATATCATAGGTGGTCGGGTCATCATCAATTGTGGCAAGACATTTACGCAGAACTTCCAAACCGTCTTCCTGACGCTTCAAGTCACATTTTACATACTCAACAGGATCTGCCACGAGTGCCACAGAAGGACGATCCTCCACTTTTACTTCACCACCGAGATCAAGGATACGATCGATAAACTTAGTAACCCATCCCATTTCTTCATCATAATGGTTAACATATTTCTCGCCAAGTTTAGCGAATCCTGCTGATTTCAATATCTGACCCTGCACTTTATGCACGAAGGCTCCGTTTGAAAGACCGGTTGTAAAGAACTGAAGAGCCTCGATTGATTTATTTTTATCCATAATTTAATTAATGTTTTAACTTATTTTTGAAATTAAAACATCTGCAAGTCTTGATGAGTTTTGTCTTATTAAAACCAATACTTATCCCAAACAAAACTATACTATATTCTATGCTGTGTCACACGCAATTGATTATTAAAAATAAACGTTAGAGTTAATGCAAACCAATTAAAATTCAAAAACATCTCCAATGTATCGACTAAGCGATTTATATGAAAATATACTAAGGAAACCCCTCCCTACTCAATGTGGCATTTGCTGCGAGATTGTTGATCCTCACATGGCAAAACTTAACCGGTTACTGACTGAAAGCATATCATGTTTCTCATACACTTTGGTTATGAGAGGCACAGCAATTGTAAGTTATGACGATAAAACCACTAATCTCGCTAAAAATGACATTCTTATATATACCCCCGGAATGCTTATCAAGACATTGGAGATTTCAGATGATTTCTCTGCCCTTTGCCTTATGGGAGACGAGGCGATTACATACGAAATACCATACGCACGCAATGTCATCAGCGCATCATATTTTCCGGCTTTAGCCCACTCTGAAAACAAACTCTCCCTAAGTGATTGCGAGGCGCAGTGGTTGGAAAACAGATTAAAGGAAATATATTTATATACTACCAGCAACCATATTTATAAAGAAGAATGCCTCTATTCGCTATATTCTTTGTTTATTCTTGACCTGCTGAATGCTGAAAACAGATTTAGAAAAGACCGCGAGCTTAACGGACCTACCATCGACTTGTTTTTAAAATTTATGAAATTAGTCACAGAAAATTTCCTCAGGCACCATGACATATCCTTTTATGCTGACAAGTTAGCCGTGACAACTATTTACCTGTCACGTATCGTAAAGCGCTTCTCAGGACAAACCGTGAAAAATCATGTTGACAGGTTACTGCTCATGGAGTCCTCCTATCTTTTAAGGAGCACTGATGAGCCAATTTCAATAATAGCCGAAAGACTTAACTTTGCAAATCCTGCAAGCTTCAGCAAATTTTTCACAAAACAAAAGGGGATTTCTCCAAGAGAATATAGAGGATCAGGACCATTCAGTTAATAATATATTTTATTGTCAGCCGAGAAGCACGTCAAGCACCATCATTAGCATAAAGCCGACGGCAAACCCAATCGTACCCATATTTGAATGTTTACCTTCCTGAGTTTCCGGAATCAACTCTTCAACCACTACATAAATCATAGCACCTGCCGCAAATGCCAACAGATACGGAAGTATCGGCACCACGATTGAAGCAAGCAAGAGGGTAAGAATCGCACCAATAGGCTCCACTACCCCGCTCAATGTGCCCATCAAGAAAGACCGTGCTCGTGAGTTTCCGGCACTGCGCAAGGGCATCGACACAATCGCCCCTTCAGGGAAGTTCTGTATGGCTATGCCGACAGACAACGCTATTGCCCCCGCCATAGGCATATATGAATTATGCTCCATAGCCCCGGCGAGCGCAACACCTACTGCCATACCCTCCGGGATATTATGAAGCGTTATGGCAAATACAAGTTTGGCAGTTTTCGACAAATGCGACTTCGGGCCCTCACTCTGATTACTGTCTAAGTGTTGGTGAGGAACAACATTGTCAAGAAACAGCAGAAACAGTATTCCTACCATAAACCCCACAAGAGCCGGGACAATACTCATTATCCCCTCCTTGCCTGTCATCTCCATTGAGGGAATCAACAGCGACCATACAGATGCAGCAACCATTACTCCGGCAGCAAAACCTGTCAGAGTTTTCTGTAGCAAAGGTGCAAAGTTTTTCTTCATCAGAAAAACACAGGCAGCCCCTAAAGTGGTACCCAAGAAGGGCAATAATATTCCAATCGTCAGTCCATTCATGAAATATTAACATTTCGCCCAACCATAATGTTTTGCCTATTACATGCTATAATATATCCAAAACAAACCATATAGTTATCTGGGGTCACTGTCCTGTGGGGAGGAATTTAAGGAACTCGGCAGGGAGCGGTGCCTCAAGCGTAATCTCTTCTTTGGAAACCGGGTGAATAAAACTGATGCTACGCGCAAGGAGGGAGATACCTCCACCGGGATTGCTGCGCCTGGCTCCATATTTTAAATCACCTTTAATAGGGTGACCTATGTTAGCCAACTGTGCCCTGATCTGATGTTTTCTTCCTGTTATCAAGTTAATCTCAAGCAATGTGTAGTTATCCCCCTTTGCTACGGTTTTATATTGCAGAATGCTTTCCTTTGCGTCGGGGACATGCTTACGCACCACAGATGTCTTGTTGGTGCGTCCGTCGCTGATCAGATAATTGGTAAGAGTAGCCTCGTCATTGTCAAGATGCCCTTCCACCAAAGCCCAATATGTCTTGTGCAACTCACCTTTGCGCAGCATATCGTTAAGCCTTGTGAGAGCCTTGGAAGTTTTGGCAAATACCACCAATCCGCCCACAGGGCGGTCAATGCGGTGAACCACCCCGCAGAACACATTGCCGGGCTTCTGGTATTTCTCCTTCAAGTATTGTTTAATCATATCCGACATAGGCTTGTCGCCGGTCTTATCTCCCTGCACAATCTCTCCCGGCTTCTTGTTAGCCACAATCACATGATTATCCTCATATACTATTTCCATAGAAGTTTATCTTTTTTTGCAAAAATAGTAAAAAATTCCTCCCCTGTCAAATCAAATACCTCAAAAGACAACCCTTGTCCTACAGTGTAACCTCAATAGCAACCCCGATTAAATCAAAATACCGTGCCGACTGAGCATTCAATCGACACGGCACCGTTTTTGTTAGTTGGTTGTATGTTGGCAGCTTATGCCTATATAAGATTTTGTTAGTGCATCATAGGTTATCTTACAACTATCTTTTCTATATTACTACCATGCTTCTTTATGTATATTCCGGAAGGAAGATCCTCAGTGGAGCTACCCATAGGGATGCCGTTCAAGTTATATAGAGTAACCGTGGAGTCATACGGAATGTCAGTGGCTGTATCCCTTATACCTACTATATTATCATACACGAGATTCACTGTGTAGCTGCCCGTCACATTCTCCAGGGTTACGAATGAAGAGTCACCGATTTCTGCCGTTGGTAGGTACTGCCAGTAGAAACTGTCCAGTTCAGAGAAAATTATTTCAAATGGCCTCTTTTCCCCATTGATTTCAAAGTCATAGCCATCTCCCATAAGTAGCGGACAGCACACTGACACGCTGCTACCCTCAGCTGCCAGCACAAGGGTTTCACCTATTGTGCCGCATACTGAGACCCCTAAGGGTATTTGATTGACAATCTGCTCCGGATCCACGACACCAGGATATATCCACTTCGAGACAGTACTACCAAACTCTCCACCTATATATAAAGAGGCCTTTCCCTCAAATAATGCCGGGCACCACTCACGATATGACTGCTCTGAGCCTGCGGGTAACGCTGCAAGGGAAGGAATATTGTCTCCGCACACAGATTCCATGGTATAGGCGGGTGTCTCCATACTGTTAAAGGAGATCGACCTGAGCTGAACACCGGAGAATGCGCCTACCCCTATTTCCTTCAGACTGCCGGGAAGCGTGAGCGCACTGAGACTGCCGCAGCCACTAAAAGCATTGGTGCCTATCTCTTCCAGGGAGCTATTAAACCCGATGTATGCCAGGTGGTTGCACCCTCTGAAGGTATCCTCCGGTATGGACTTGAGCCCCTTCGGAAGGAGAATCCTCTCCACAGTGGAGCCGGTAAATGTCTCGCTGCCGAGTTCCGTAAGGTCACAACCCTCAAGAATGATGTAGTTTGCAATGGTATGGTAGAACACACGGTCGCCGATCTCCTCCAGACCATCAGTAATTGTTAGTGACCCGACGCTGCTTCCCTCGAATGCACGGTCACCAATCCTGCGTAGGTTCCTGGGCATGGTGATCTCGATGAGCGAGGTACACCCGGCAACTGCCTCATTGCCTATCTCCTCCAGAGAGTATGGGAGCTCAAGCTTAGTGAGATGCGTGCAGTCCTTGAAGGCGCCGTCAGCCACCTTTACCACCTGATACACTATGGGAGTCTCCCCATCCTCATTGCCCTGTGTACCATCTGAGGCACCCACTACCGGTCCCCAGTCACCAATAATTACGTTAAACGGCACATGTACCTCGTTGGAGTACTTCTCATTGTCCGGGAGGGCGGTGACCTCAAGCTCCTCCCCGTTCAAAAAATTGTATGCGATCCCATCATGGATCAGGTCCTGTGCCTGAAGCGCGTGTACCGACAGCAGTGCGACACCAGTCAATAGTAGCTCTTTTTTCATACTTATAATTTTTTAAGGTTAATTACTATTCTGTCTGCCTAACCCAGACAGAATAGTAATTAACTGACTAAAAATAATGTAATTGGTTTAATGCAATTTACTGGTATCTACCTGAAAATCTATAAGGGTGCTGATATTCCTCCAGCGGGTGTTTATATTACCATGACCATAGTCAACCTCATCAAATGCCCTAGCCTGGTCTTCAAATGAACGTAATGAGTCATCATAATAGAAGTATCCGTTGCTGCCTCCCCAATTACCCCATATAAAATGGTAATAGAGGTGATACACATACTCTATTTCTCCGGTATCGATTTTAAGGAGAGGTCTTTTACATTGGGCAAATCCATCAACAGTCCATGCATGACCTGAGCCACCTTCTTGAGGATAGCCAGACATTATTATAGGCGATTTTTTATACAACGTATTGATTACAGTATCACTATTGAAGGCAACTTGTCTTGGTTTTTTATATCCCATTTTCTCCATTGTTAACGGTACCCTATCTATATAAGCACTACTTTCCTTCTTTCTGTAGCGCATATTTAGATTCTCTGCCCGTCCTAAGATCTCCATCAGACGGGCAGTTGGATCATTGTATCTTGTCTTGAGCATCTCAGTCCAATTGAAAGTGTACCTTTCCTTAGCAGTTTCGTAACCATCAATTGGCCAGCGATCAGGCCAACGGAAATAACTCATGATCTGCCCCGTTGCCAGTGCAACGCATCCGACGGGTATACTATCTATCTTATTAGGACAGACATACTTGTTAAGTGACATTTGATCCCAATTACGGGGATTTTCGTCTAACATGGGTGGTACAAGAATCTTTAGCTCATCACCAATTGCCGTTAAGGTAGTATCTCGTGGAAATACCGGGGACACTGGCGAGATGGCACATTCATTAAGATAATTCCGAAGTCCCTCGTTAGTTACGGTATCGGAAAGTGACATGTGTCCCTCGGTGGAGAAAGCGTAGACAGGTATTCTGCGTGAATCGGTCGACACGAGGGCAAAACCACCTTCGTCCATATAGTTGATCACATAGAAGTCAGGGGCGGTGTTAGAAGAGCGAGTAAGGATATTTCCTCTCTTATAGGTTTCAATGTTTTTCACAACCCTGTGTGTTCTGGTGCCGGGAGTATCCTCAAGCTGTGCGAAGAATTTGTCAGCAGTCTCTATTGCATCTTCAATACTCACAAAATATGATTCCTCGGTTTGGGGAGAGTTTGATACAATATCGGGACTGTCCATATTACAACCACAAAACAGAAGAGTAAGAGGCAACAGATAAAATTTTGATTTTTTCATAGATATTATTGTTAGTGTTTATAATATTACTTGACAGATTATTTTGATTATAACTACACTTCAAGGTAGCCTTCTGCTGTCCAAGTCTCACCGTTAATTTCAATCTTGTAAAATCCGGGGACAGAAATTGAGAATGATGTGTTGATCTCTGTGGCATAATCTACCACAGCATTATTAAGATAAAGGAATACCTCTCCTTCAGCTTCACCATCATATATTATATCTATGGTTTGGGTGTCAGCATTGTAATAAGCCTCTATTCCAATAAGCATCGGAGCACGTAGAATAGATGAGTTATCAGGATGGTTATGTAATTCCAACTTAATATTTTTGGAAGAAGAATCTCCATTTTTCTCCTGTGCAAATGATGGCAACACCATCGCCATCATAGCAAAAATTACAATTAAAAATTTTCTCATGTTAGCTTAATTTTAAGGGGTTTGTTGACTGCAAAATTACTGCCATAAAGTTTCATCTCCAAACTAAAAGTTTCACTTTTAATATTTTTATATTTCTATATATTGTTAATTATTAATATATTATAATTTTAAAATAAAAATATTTTCAGACAATAATTCTAAAACTTTCATCTTCGACACAAAAAGGGCTATCACTTTGCGATAGCCCCATTATAAACACTCCTTAATTACAGAGATTAATCGTTATAAATCATTAAGGAGTCTGCGGATATAAATACTAAGATTGGTAGCATGCNGATCAAGCCCCAATTTCTTACGAATGGCACTGCTCATGTTGACATGGCTGCGCTTTTTAATAAAGGCTCCCACTTCCTGACCGTTAAGTCCTACTGCATACAGGCACACGTAGTTAATCTCACTAATTGTAAGACCATGATCAATGAGATACTTAATAAAACCGGGATGCGATACCTGAAAAGCCAGTCGCGTGGAGTTCATAAACTCCTCCGTGTTGTTGGTCATTTCCTCAATCCATGTGTCGTAGGGCTTGCCGAATTTAGCATTTGAGGTAATGACCCGTGCCAAGTGGGAGTTAAGCATCTCAACCCGGATACGGATTGCATCCCTGACCTCCGTTGGGATATCATTACGCTCATCCAATAGCTTTCTCAACCTCTCGCTCTCCTCTTTAAGGATCTCAACACGGTGGGCAAAGTTCTCTGCCTCCAGTGCCTTGTTATCCCTCTCAAGCTGGAGATTCCTGTTGGAAAGCTCAAGCTTCTCCTTTTCCGATTTTAATATCTCGTTCTCAAGACTGGTCGTCTTGGACTTCTGAACAACCAGATCCCTCTCAACTGTCAGCTTGTCATTTTCAAGACCCGCAATCCTTACTTCCTGAAGCGCTAACTCCCTTTCCATCTTCAGCCTCTCATTTTCAAGGGCTGATGCCCTTGCCTTTTGGGATGCCAACTCTTTCTCCTGTCTCAGCCTTTCATTCTCAATATCTGATAACCTTGCCTTTTCCCGCGTCAGCTCATTCTCCCTCTTCAGTTTGTCATTTTCAAGATCTGTTATTTTTACTTTATGAATGGCTAAATCTCTTTTGGTTTTATTGCTGCGCACCAACAAGGCAAGTATAACTACTATCAACCCCAAAATGATAAGCCCCGCGATACAACCCCAGATAATCTTGGTCTTTTGCCGTGCATCAACCTCTGCCTTAAGCTCAAGCTGGTGTTTATCCTCCAAGGACTCCACCTTTCGCTCAAACTTCCAGTAGTTTATAGAATCGATATCTTGACTAAAATCCTCGTAGGCTGACAGGGCTTCCTTGTAATTACCTGTATCTTTATTGATGTATACCAATATGGACTTATATTTTAATGTGGCGAAACTACTGCCACTCTCATTGACATAGTTAAGAATCCGGGCTGCCATATCATTATCACCCAATTTATTGTATGCCGAGGCAAGGTCCAAGGCATTGTCTATATCACTCAATAGTTGTTGGGAATTATGCTCGACCAACTCCCTGAGAGCTTTTTTAGTCCCAAAATTTATAGTGTAAAGCAATGTAAGACCTAATCTACGTTGGTTGTACGCGTCACCAACAGGTTCAACTCCTTTACAAAGAGGCATTAAGCTGTCAGCCAATTCTTTGTCATTTTCTGCTATAGCCCCATTTAAAGCATTGAGCAGACAGGTAACCTCATAGTCTTTGTGAGCTAACTTCCCAGAAATGTCAGCCGCCTCTAAATTACATAGAATATAGCTCTTAATATCATAGAACTCATAATATAAGTATGCCTGCGCAACCAAGGCTCTGACAATTGTCAGGGAGTCTGTGCATTCTTGAAGATTTTGCGTACTCTTAGCAAAGGAGTTTAACGCATTGTCACGGTCTCCCATATTTTGATATATCCTGCCCTGATAGTAGTAGGTGCGCAGCTTCTCATCGGGGGTGCCCTTTTTTAGATAATAGTCAATTGCCGGCTGCAAAACATCAAACGTGGTAGTATCGATATAGTTCTTATCCAATGCCATCGACATAAGCAGTGCATAACGGGCTTTTTCTGACCTTGAATTAAGTGACGACCTGTCAATGCTTTTAAGCAGCTCAAACGCTGAGTCAGGCTGTGACTCCATCAGCGACTCTGCATTATCCATCACTTGCTTCTCGCGTGAGCCGGAGCAACAGGTTATGCTGCAAACAAAACCCGACAAAACTATAATCACAAAAAGTAAGTGCAATTCCCTGTATAATTTTCTCTTAAGTATCATTTCCAAGTAGATATCAACAAAGTGCAAAGGTAACTATTAATAACCAATTCTCAAAATATTTCCAAGCTACACCCAATTGCAGTTACCGGTTGACTCCACTGACTCTACAAAATCAATCTCATCTCTATAGATTTTTTTAATTAAAATATTATTCATAAATTTGCAATACAAAAAGATCTCCTATAAATGAGAATATTCACAGAAAAGCCTCTGAAACAATATGCAGTTTCACACCCGGAAGCCAAATCAGCTCTTCAAGATTGGATTAAAAAAGTCAAAGAAAGCCAATATGAGTGGGCTGTTGCAAGAGTAGAGCAGCTTCTGCCTCTCGTCAATGATAATACTCCTGAAACAGATCCTAACTACATTGAACTCGTGCTTCTCTCCAATCTCGTTGCAGATTATTCGGAAGAACACTTTGCCCTTGGTAATCCGTCGCTGATAGACGTGATAAAACTTCGGATGTATGAGATGGGTCTCACACAGGCCTCACTGGCAAAACTGATTGGGGTCAGTCCCTCGATAGTGTGTGACTATCTTTCCGGTAAAGCGGAACCGACTCTCAAAGTGGGACGCGCCATAAGCACAAAACTCAACATCTCCCCTTCCATAGTGCTCGGAGTTTAATAGAGATTAAATAAATTTAATGTTTATATTATACGTGCGCGCGCGTTTACTACGTTTTAAATATAAAAGCAGACTATGAAATACACAGAGGTACGTAACCATCCGAAGAAATTTTTGGCACTCACGGGTATAACAATTGCCCTTTTCGATGAGATACTTCCTTGGTTTGAGGAAGAACACGACCATTATCTGCGCTATCATGACATCACCGGCAAGAGGCGGAGCGGCATGCGGGCGGGAGCCATATATGCCAATTCTCCGTTGCCCACAGTTGCAGACAGGCTCTTCTTCCTTATGGTCTATCTCAAGAACAACCCCATTCAGGAGTATCATGCC
>JAAVCP010000002.1 GCA_014802265.1 Bacteroides sp.
GACTGACGATATAAATACTTGTTCCACAGGTAATTTGTCAAGTGCCATATCTAAATAGATGAGTAGGCTTATAAAATCCATATCTCTTCGTAAGAGATAATTACTATTGAATGCAAAGTTAATAAAAATTATTGAAATATAGGAATTTAAAACCACTGCTAATCTTTAAAATTTAATTACGCTAGTGTCCTTTTTTAAGAAATGTTTTAAAAGCGTACTTTTTGTCTTATCGTAACTTTCATATTTTCAATTTGTTACTTAAAATCCATATCTCTTACGAAGAGATATGGATTTTATAAGCCTACTCATCTATTTAGATATGGCACTTGACAAATTACCTGTGGAACAAGTATTTATATCGTCAGTCAATGTGACTGACGAGCGCGAAGCGCACTCAAAACATTGGATTGCAGTATACACGAGACCACGAAGTGAGAAAAAACTGCCGAATATTTTAATAGATTAGGAATTGAAACCTATCTCCCTATTCAAAAGCAAATCAAAATGTGGAGTGACAGAAAGAAAACTGTTGAAGTGCCTGTAATTCCAATGATTGTATTTATCAAGATAGATTCAGATAATGATGATATACGTAATATAATAACCTATCCTCTTGTAATTAAGATTCTTACATTACCGGGTGAGAAATCACCTGCTAAAATAGCACAGAATGAAATTGATAATCTCCAATTTTTATTAGGTCAGTCAGAGATTCCTGTCTCATTTGAATTTGGTAAATATTCAGTAAAAGATAATGTAAGAATCATAAGAGGGAATTTACAGGGTATCGTTGGGGAGATTATCGCTATAACAGACGACATGACAACTATAAGAGTGATAGTAGATCTTCTTGGGGGTGCGATAGTTCAGATTAAAAGGTCAGATATTTTACCTTATTAAGTTGATATGACGGCTGTTATTATTAAAAGTAGAATAAAGATGACTTATCAAAAATAAGAGAATTTAAAAATGAATAATTTAAAGGGTAAAACAATTCTTATAGGGAAAGAGCCGAATGACGGACGTCTTCTTGTTGCGATTCTTGGATATAAAAAAACGATTGCTATAGGAAATCCAGGTAGTGTCCCCGATTGTGTAAGCCGCTGTAAACCTGCTGAGAAGACGGCACATGCAACAATAACGGTTGACAATAATGGTAATATTACCCTAACAAATATGAAATCTCAGAACATTACATATGTAAATGGCACTGAGATCGCATCAAAGCGTATTAATGAATCAAGTGTAATTGAACTGGGGAAAGATCGTTTCCCTATTAATATCCCCGTATTACTTGAAACTGCGCAAGACATATTAGCCTCGGATGGTTTTGTAATTAATCATCTTGAAGAAGTATGGGACGATCTCCAGTCAAGACGTAAAGAGATTCATGCAAAGCAGAAAAAGATTAATATTGTGCGTTCCGGGTGTGGTGTGTTCACAATGTGTGCTATGCCATGTATTTTTCTTTTTGGTCCCATTGGGTATGTGCTTACCGGAATAGGTGTGGTAGGGAACATTTATAGCTTTATTGGACTTAAGAATGATAACACCTCAGAAGTAATGGAGCAACTTAATGAAGATTTTCAAGATAAATATGTTTGCCCCAACCCGAAATGCAATAAATTCTTAGGAAACATAAGTTATAAACTTCTTAAGAAACAATACTCAATGCATTGCCCATATTGTAAGTGTGAATTTATAGAAAAGTAAAACCTCATGAATCAAGGATTAAAGCTGGGTTCATTACTCCGGCATAATACATATCGCATAGAAAAAGTTCTTGGACAAGGTGGGTTTGGTATAACATATCTTGCCACGGATTTGAATCTTGACCGCCAAGTGGCAGTAAAAGAGTTTTTCCCAAAAGATTATTGTGATCGGGATGACACAACGAGTAAGGTTACATTAGGTACACAAAGTTCCAAGGATTTTGTTAATAAGCTGAAAGCGAAATTTCTAAAGGAGGCGCGTAACATTGCCAAGTTTGATTATCCCAACATTATTCGAATTCATGCAGCTTTCGAAGAAAATAATACTGCATATTATGTGATGGATTATATAGAGGGTATTACTCTCTCAGAGATGGTGAAACAAAATGGTCCGATTTCTGAAGAGAAGGCTCTTATGTATATTGACAAGATAGGGAAGGCTTTGGAATATGTGCATGCTAACACAATGAATCATCTGGATGTCAAACCAGCTAATATCATGATTCGTTATAATGATGATGAGCCGATATTGATTGATTTTGGGTTATCAAAACAATATGATTCAAAGGGTTATCAGACTTCAACCACCCCGATTGGAATCAGTCATGGATTTGCGCCAATGGAACAGTATAATGATGGAGGAGTGAAAGAGTTCTCTCCTCAGACAGATCTCTATTCGCTGGCGGCGACACTTTATTATATTTTATCAGGTGTGGTGCCTCCACAGGCGACCAAGTTGGTTGAAGATGAGCTTACATTTCCACAAGGTATCCCTACAAATTTGATTAAGCCGATATCCAAAGCTATGTCGCCAGGGCGTAAGCGTCGCCATGAGAGTGTAAGAGCATTTCTGGAGGATTTAGAAAGACAGAAGATTGAAAGAGGCAATGAGCAACCAAATAATCAAGACCATGTGTCTGCTGAACAATCTTTCTGTACAGAAAATCTGGGAAAGAGTAATAACTTAGAACAAGAGCAAACTCATACTCAGACAATTATCCATGATAACGATGAGTATGAGGAAAAATCAAAAAGTTGGATTAAATGGTTAGGAATAGGGGGTGGAGTGGCAGTAATAGCCGTGATAATTGTTTTCTTGATTCCCAGCAATAATAATACCGATAACAGCAATGAGTCGGATAATTTAGTTGAAAGTATCAAAGAAGAACCTAAAACAGTCAAGGATCTTTTTTGGGAATCTCCTTTGGGAATGGCAGCATATACCGGGGAAGTAACTGTAGATACTATAAATGATAAACAGGTGCCTCACGGTAAAGGCATAGCCAGAATAATTAAAGGTAAATTTGAAGGAAGCACTTACAATGGCGCGTTTGTTGAAGGAAAGATGGAAGGCGAAACAACTTACACGATGAAAAATGGTGACACCTTTGTAGGAACATATAAAAATAATAAGTATGATAAAGGTCGCTACACGATAAAGGCTAACGGTGAATACTTTGAAGGCACGTTTAAGAATGGACAGCCGGATAAGGGAAATTGGTATGACAAAAAGGGTAATAAACTTTAAATAATAGTTGGAATGAAGAGGGTTAATGTTCTTTTGACTTTTATACTTTTATCTGCTGGAATGCCTTATGCGTATGGGCAAGGATTAATTTCACGATCGAAAAAGCAGGAAATAACTATAGCCAAACCCAAGAAATCAAATAAAAAAATTCTTGGTACTGATAAATCTCCTATATTAGAAAAGCCAACAGTGCCAGTGGATGTTATTATTAAAAAAGGTCAGGAAGAGGAGGCTAAGAACGATTTCTACGAGGCTATAAAATGGTATCGCTTAGCTGCTGAACAAGGTGATGCTGATGGTCAATATCACCTTGGCAGGATGTATGAGTATGGACGTGGCACTTCTAAAAGCGATTATGAGGCAGTATTATGGTATAGCGCGGCAGCAAAACAGGATAATGCTCAAGCACAATTGGAACTTGGTGGAAGGTATAAGAGGGGAGATGGTGTAATACAAGATTTTACCCAAGCAGCCCAATTGTTCCAAAAAGCTGCGGAACAAGGTAATGTTACTGCACAGACTCTTCTTAGTATTATGTATGCTAAAGGTGAGGGAGTAACAAAGAACGTTGACGAAGCACTTAAATGGGGTAGTATAGCTGATAAAAATGGGGATCCTATTGTTATATGGAATCTGGCGAGAATCTATAGAGAATCTGAAGAATATGCTGATGCAATGAAATGTTACCATATTCTTGCAGATAAAGGGGATGCTGAGGCTCAATTTGAGATTGGTTATATGTATGTTACGGGTCGTGGTGTGCCTAAAGACTATACTATAGGTATTGATTGGTATCGAAAGGCTGCAGAAAATGGAAGTTCTAATGCCCAAAATTCTCTAGGGTATATGTATATGCAAGGGGTGGGAGTTATTCAAGATTATGGTGAAGCACGTAAATGGTTGGAAAAGGCAGCCTCACAAGGTAATTTGCAAGCAAAGACTTATCTTGATAAAATCCCGAAACAATAGTAAGTTTTCATAAGACCAAAATGATCTGTTTAATATAAATATAAAAACTACCTCAGAAATATATGAAGTCATGCTATTTAAAAAAGATATTGATTGTCTTCGTAATATCCCTTGGTGAGTGTGGATCTTGGGCTACCAAGTGGATTAAAGTGGGCGACTTGTAATGCAGGCGCAACGTTGTCATCTGATTATGGTGATTATATGATTTGGAGTGAAAGTAATACAAGTTTTGATGCGCCTTGGAGACTTCCATCCATTAATGATTTTAAAGAGCTGATTAATGTATGCAGTTGGAAATGGGTAATCTTTAACGATCATGCTGGGTATAAAATTACGGGTCCAAATGGAAAATCCATGTTTTTACCTGCCGGTGGTTGCTTTGGGTCAGTAAGTTACGGAGTAGAAAAGGCTGGTGATTATTGGACATCTGCTGTTGATCACTCCAGCAATGAACTTGCGTATGGAGTAGAGCTCTCTGCACAAAATAAGTATATCGGAGTATTTCCTCGAAATTGTGGTTACTCAATAAGAGGCGTATTAAAATATCTGATATAAACGACTAGTAACTCTAAGGCTTATAATTGGATATATAGTTTATTTGATTTTAGAGTATATATGAATAATTTGAAACAAATATTGATAATAGGATTCTTAATTTCAGGAAGTAATTATGTGTGTGCGCAAGGACAGCTTTCCCGAGAGAAGAAAGAAGTAGCGGTGAAGAATACTATTCAAAAATCAAAATTAAAAACAAAATCAAAAACAAAAAATAGTTTGTCTACTTTACAATCTGTGGATATCTCACAGTTAATGTTAAAAGCTAAGAAAGAAGAGGGAAAGGGTAATTATTCAGCGGCAGCTAATTTATATCGTGAGGCAGCCGATTGTGGAAATGCAGATGCTCAGTATAAACTTGGCAATATGTATTTTGATGGAGAGGGAGTAGCACAAGATTTCCAGAAAGCGGCAAATTGGTATATGAAATCAGCTGAACAAGAATGCTCAGATGCTCAAAATATGATAGGAATTATGTATGAATGTGGCTATGGCGTTCCTCAAAATTTCGAAGAAGCTGTAAATTGGTATAAAAAATCAGCGGAAAATGGAAATATAAGAGGTGAATTCAATCTTGGGCTTATGTATTACAATGGATTAGGAGTTAACCAAGATTATGAAGAAGCAGCAAGGCTATATTTTAAAGTAGCTGAAAAAGGATATTCTGATGTGTATCCAATACTTGCAATTATGTATAAAGAAGGAATAGGGGTGATAAAATATGATTATGAATTTAAGAAATGGTATGATAAAATAACTGAACCTTCAGAAAATAATAATCAAAACTTACCAAAGAATTATCCAAGTGCAGTCAGGTGGTACAGAATTTTGGCTGAAGGAGGGGATGCCGGTATGCAAAATCTCTTTGGATGGATAAATTACCATGTTTATAAAGACTTGAATGAGGCAGCAAAATGGCTTCTTAAAGCAGCTGAACAAGGTCATGTAGGTAGCCAGTATGGTATTGGATGGATGTATTATAATGGAGAGGGTGTATCTAAGGATTTAGAACTGTCAGCTATATGGTGTCTTAAAGCAGCTAAACAAGGTCATGTAAGTAGCCAGCATAATATTGGATCCATGTATTATAATGGAGAGGGTGTGCCTAAGGATTTGAAAAGGGCAGCTGAATGGTTTCTTAAAGCAGCCGAACAGGGTTATGCATTTAGCCAGCGTATGGCGGGGTACATGTATTATCATGGATAGGGCGTACCTAAGGACAAAATTAAGGCAGCTAAATGGTTTCTACAAGGGGCTGAACAAGGGGACACCTGGAGTCAGTATGAAATTGGAGTAATGTATTATAAAGGTGAAGGTATGGCTAATAAAGATAGTGAGAAGGCATATAAATGGTTAGAAAAGGCATCTGAGCAAGGTCACCAAAAAGCAAAGCAATTTATAGAGAAAAACTTTCAGAATTGATGATAAGGATTTATATATTAAAAAGAGTTATATCTGTGTTACTGATAGTTTCAGGGAGTGGTTATGCTTGTGCGCAAGGACAGATTTCCAGGGAGAAGAGGAGTATCGCAGTGAAGACTCCTGTTCAAAAATCAAAACCCGAGAAAACTGTAACCAGGCAATCAGTAGACATATCACAGTTGATGTTCAAAGCCAAGGAAGAAGAAGATAATGGCAACTATTCTGCAGCGGCAAATTGGTATCGTCAAGCTGCAGATAATGGTAATGCGGAGGCGCAGTATCAGCTTGGTAATATGTATTTTGAGGGTAAAGGAGTATCCAAATATCAGGAAGTGGCTTTAGATTTATATTATAAATCTGCAGAACAAGGAAATATCAACGCAATTAAAAAAATAGGGGATATGTATTATGATGGTATTGGAGTGGATAAGAATAGTCCCGCAGCTGCAGAATGGTATCGTGTGGCAGCTGAAAAGGGACATGCTGACGCTCAGTATTATCTTGGTAATATGTATTATGATGGTGACGGTATTGATAAAAATATGGAGGAGGCATTAAAGTGGTACAGAAAATCGGCTGAGCAGGAGCATTCCGATGCACAAAATATGCTTGGAATAATGTATGAAGGTGGTTTAGGTGTTAGAGTGGATTATAACAAGGCAGTTGAGTGGTATAAGAAGTCGGCTGGTCATAGAAATATAAGAGGAGAGATTAATCTTGGATTAATGTATTATTATGGTTTGGGTGTAGAACAAAATTATGAAGAAGCCGTAAGATTATATCTTAATGCAGCAGAGGAAGATTGCTATGAGGCATATGCTATGCTGGAAATAATGTATGGATATGGTCGCGGAGTTAATAAGAGTGAAACAGAATCTCAAAAATATTATAAACTTCAAATGAATTCTCTGAATAGAACTAAAAATAATAACTATACTCAAAGATTGCCCAAATTTTATCCCAGTTTGAGAATATGGTGTATGAATTTAGATGGGCAAGGTGTAGGAGTGCTACCCGTAAAAAACTTAACAAAACTTTCTGAATGGCTGCTAAAAGTAGCTGAACAAGGCCATGCTTACAGTCAGTATTTGCTTGGATATATGTATTATACTGGTCGTTGGGATGTATCCAGAGATTATAAAAAGGCATATGAGTGGTTGGGAAAGGCGGCTGCACAGGGTGAATGGTTGGCAGAGCAATTTTTAGAACAACATCTTTTAGATGTTGATAAAAGCTTAATTACTTCACCTTAACTTAAGATCAGATTAATTTTATTGATTTAAAAAAGTTATGGAAAAAGAAAATAAAGAAGGATTAAATAAAAATATTATTACTGTCGTGAGTACGGCAGTGGGAGAAGTGAGTGGGGTATTGGTAACTAACAGTCTTTCTGCAAAGGAAACGAAGGTCAATGACGCATCACACAATATTAAAAAAGATGCAGAGGTCGTAGACTTTGGCAAATATATAGTTAGAGAAAGTATTTCTTTTGTTGAGGATATAAATGGTATTGATGAATCACTTATAGAGTCTGATGCCGATGAAGTTGATGTAGTAGATGCTGCGATCTCTGCTGCCGATTACGTTTCGGTAGAATCAAAAACAATAGATATGGTTGAGAGTAGCAGTGAAATTGATGACATTGCCGGCAATGAAGAAATAATCATAGAGCATTCATATGATAATCCGAGTGTTGACTGTGGAGCGAATTATAGTGATATGCCCGACTATGTGAATAACGCTGACGTGGATGCATTTCTGTCATAACCTAAATGTGACCCATTATTCGAATAGAAATATTTAAACTAAATATAAATGAATAAAATCAATAATAATGACGATTCTACTCGTTTGGTGGAGAATACTGAAAATGAGCTTAATCAGTATAAGAGTAATTCGTTAACTCAAGTGGTAGGGGATACTGAAATCCCGTCTGTTGATAATAGTAATTCCATGACTGAGAAAAGAGGGTTCAGAAGAGTGAGTAAAGGTATCGGACCGGGTCTTCTGATTGGTGCAGTATCAACAGTGTTTACCGGAATGAAAGAGAATGAACAGGTCTCTTCTGCAAATGTGGACACTTCAGCGGGACAAGAAGATGAGTCAGTTGAACAGCCGGAATTGGGGGAGAATCAACTTAATGCTGCCACAACTGCTGCCGATTCAATGTCATTTCAAGAGGCTTTTATGGCTGCAAGAAATGAAGTCGGAGTTGGGGGCACTTTTGAATGGCGGGGACATCTTTATGGCACATATACTGCAGAAGAATGGGATAATCTTTCTTATGAGCAAAAGTCAGAGTTTTCCAACCGATTTAATTGGAATAATATAGATTCCTCAGAAAGTGATGTTCTACAGTATTTAGAGAGTAATTCATTAGCAAGTACTGATGTTGATGATGTTTCAGACGATGAAGACTTAGATGTGGAGATAGTGTCAGTGCATCATGAGTCACAAGATATGCCAACAGATAACTTGTTAGAGTTAGAGAATCAAATGTTAGATAGTGATGCTGATGTGGAAGTAGTAAGTGCTATTCCCGATGAAGCTACAGTAAATGATGTGACACAAGTAAATGTAGCCGGACAGCAAATAATTCTAATGGATGTAGATGGTGATAAGGAATATGATTACATGGCTGCCGATTCTAATGGTAGTGGAAAATTTGAACAAGATGAAATACTTGATATTAGGAATGAACATATAAGGGCAGAAAATCTTAATGATCTCCCAGATACAAATATAGATGTTAATGTGACTGGCGAAATGCCTGATTATTCCATGGAAGCAGGAATATGAAGTGGGATGTTAAATTAAAGTTGTTCATCTCAGCGATTCTGTTGAGTATAACTCAGTATGTGTATGCGTATACATACGTGGTCTCTGTGGGTATAGGCGATTATTCAGGTTACTATTTTCCTGTTAGTAACCTGAATCTGACAACTAAAGATGCCAAGACAATTGTGGACTTATATTCTAAAAACTCGTCGGTTGATTATTGTTTACTCATTGATGAGAAGGCAACAAAAGATAGAATTTTGAGAACCATCAGAACCGTGTTTAAGAAAGCTAATGAGGAAGATATAGTAGTTTTTTTCTTTAGTGGTCATGGATTCCTTGGAGGACTGTGTGCATACGATGGAGATCTTAGTTATGCAGAGGTCCGGAAGGCAATGGCTAAAAGCAAATCCAAAAATAAAATGATGTTTGTCGATGCATGTCGCTCAGGTGGTATGCGCGTGAATAATAATTCTCAAAATGCGATTAATGCTGCTAAGAATGCAAATGTAATGCTATTCTTATCTTCAAGGAATAATGAAAGTTCACTTGAACGAGGAGATATGGACAATGGCTACTTTACTACTTATCTACAAAAGGGATTAAAAGGTAATGCCGATGCAAACAGAGATAGGGTTATTACTGCGAAAGAATTGTTTGATTTTGTTCACAGTGGCGTCAGTACATTATCTGGAGAAACACAACATCCGGTAATGTGGGGTAACTTTAGCGATAATATGCCTGTAATGAAGTGGTAAATTTCAATAATATAAGTAATGAGTGAAATAATACAG
The DNA here is from genome assembly GCA_014802265.1 of Bacteroides sp. Taxonomy (GTDB): domain Bacteria; phylum Bacteroidota; class Bacteroidia; order Bacteroidales; family Muribaculaceae; genus Lepagella. Next base: position 9,759 of record JAAVCP010000002.1, read on the forward strand.
ATAAAATGTCCTTTTGATGGTGCCATTCTTTCAGTAAAGAATCAGCCGGGAATAGAAAATAAGAATGTTACATGTCCGATCTGTAAACATAAATATCCCTTTTCAGAGTTTAAATTTGTCTCTGGAGAGGGTAATGGAGTTAATAATGGTAATGGAAATTATAGATCAATACATAATGATGAACCTGGTGCAACTGAGTTACCAAAAATGAATTTTACAATAGGTAAAATCAGTTTTCTTGATAATGGGATTTCGTATCAATTGCATCCAGGTCGTAATGTAATCGGAAGAAAAAGTTTAAGATCAGAAGCTGATATACAGATTGATACTGCAGGTAAACGTTCAATGAGTCGAGAACATATTGTGATTGAAGTTAAAAAGGTACCTATAAAAGGATTTGTGCATTATTTAACTTTGTATAAAGAAAAAGTCAATCCTACATACATCAGAGAGGAACAAGTGTTGTATGGTGATTGTATTATTTTGTCACATGGAGATATTATTAAACTTCCGGATGCGATCCTAAAATTTGAAATTCCAGACGAAGAGGCAACAGATATCTAAAACCATCGGTCAATGAAATATATTATAAAACCATATAGTATATGGGAATTTGGTAAACGAAAGGATACATCAGGAAGACCTCATCAAGAAGACAGTATTTATCCTGCCTTTCATAAGGAGACAGAATCAGACAGATTATTTATACTGTGTGATGGTATGGGTGGTCATGATGCTGGCGAGATTGCAAGTGCCACTGTGTGTGAAGCAATGAGCAAGTCAGTACTTAATGACGGTCATGATGCGGAAGGAATTTTTAATAATGATGATTTTTCTAGAGCACTTGCAGCTGCTTTTGAAGCGTTAGATAAAAAGGATAATGGTGCTGAAAAGAAAATGGGTACAACAATGACTTTTCTTAAGTTACATAATGATGGTGTAACGATTGCCCATATTGGTGACAGTAGAGTTTATCATATTCGTCCTGGAAAGACCGGACAGGATACTAAAATTCTATTCGTCACAGAAGATCACTCTCTGGTGAATGATTTGATAAAAATTGGAGAACTCACAAGAGAAGAAGCGCGTTTATCAAATCAGAAGAATATTATCACAAAGGCAATGCAACCTAAAATGAATAGCAGACCTAAGGCTGATATATATCATACAACTGATATTCAACCCGGCGATTACTTTTATATGTGTTCAGATGGGATGCTTGAGCAATTTGATATGGAGTCTGGAGAAAGTATTAGAAATATATTTTCGGAACAGGGAGGTAATGATGAACAAAAAGTGTATATATTAGCCGGAGCTACTAATGATAATCGAGACAATCATACAGCCTTTATTATCCATATCATTGATGTTATTGATCCAATTATTAGTAAGAATAATAACAGTGAGCAGAAATTATCTGAAAAAATGATATTATCAGAAAGGAATGTTTCTAAAGCCAGTTTAAATATTGCTTCTGATTCTAATAAGTCAGTAGATAATAGGGATCATTCTAAAAATATTCTATTTATTATACTTCTTGTTGTAGTTGCCTTAATAGTGCTTTCCTTTTTAATCTTTTAGATTTATAAGGGGTCTTAATTAGGATAATGTAATAATTGTTTGCCTTATGAACGTGAACGTTCATAAGGCAAACAATTATACTAAAAATTATATTTCAGTTGCGGGCAGAGGGACGACCCTCATAGTAGTTGACAAAGGCTTTGTTGACAAGGCGGTTACCACCGGGAGTAGGGTAATCGCCTGAGAAATACCAGTCGCCGGGATGATCCGGGATAGCCTCATGCATATTTTCTACTGATTGATATACAATTTCTACCTCAGCTTTTACATCGGGGGGAGTGAGCATTTCTGCGATTTTTGTAGAAATTTCTTTGTCAGAGAATGGGGCATAAATCCCTTTTACATAGTTTTCCTCTCCGGCAGTGCCGTTTTCAAGATGATTTTTGCATAAGTTATAGACTTGCTCAATTATATGCTCCATATTTCGTTCTTTCAAAAGAGCCATGGCTGCCTTGAAAGCTATAAATTCTCCCATTCTTGACATATCAATACCATAGCAATCCGGGAACCGAACCTGTGGCGAACTTGAAACCACCACAATTTTCTTTGGGTGAAGACGGTCAAGAATACGAAGAATTGACTGGCGTAGGGTAGTGCCTCTCACAATACTGTCATCAATCACTACCAAGTTATCTCCCGGGTTGACTGAACCATAAGTTATATCGTAAACATGTGTGGCAAGGTCATTCCTTACAGAACTTTCAGCAATGAATGTTCGCAATTTAATGTCTTTGATAGCAACTTTTTCCCTGCGTACACGCCTTCGGAGCACGTGGGCTATGTTTTCATCAGTCAGTTGCCCTGTCTGAGAGAGATGGTGAATTTCTGAAATCTTACTTTTAATCAGATATTTTTCAAGACCTGCTATTAGTCCGTAAAAGGCAACTTCCGCAGTGTTCGGGATAAATGAGAACACACTTTTATCAATGTCATAATCTACGGCATCAAGCACAGGATTCACAAGTTTTTCACCGAGCTTCTTACGTTCAAGATATATGTCGCGGTCGGATCCACGTGAGAAATAGATTCTCTCAAAACTGCATTTTGCATTCTTTCCTTCGGGGAGAATGCGGTCGATGCGTGTAGAGGCGTCTCTGTCAACAATCAATGCTTCACCCGGTCCCAATTCTTTTACATCATCAAGATTTAGATTAAAAGCTGTCTGTATCACAGGACGTTCACTTGCAATCACCACAATTTCATCGTCCATATAATAGAATGCCGGACGTATGCCGTTTGGATCGCGCATAGCCCACATGTCACCGTTGCCTACAATACCGCATATCACATACCCGCCATCCCAGATGGATGCGCAACGTTTCAAGACATTAGCCACGTTAAGGTCACGAGCAATGGCATGAGATAGTTCAAGACCTGTCATACCGGCATTTTTATGGATATGATACAGACGTTCATTCTCCCTGTCGAGGGCATGACCAAGTTGCTCAAGCAAAATGAATGTGTCGGCATACAGGCGTGGATGCTGACCTTTGGCTATTATGGAATTGAAAATCTCATCAACATTTGTCATATTGAAATTACCGCACAAAAGCATGTTGCGTGAACTCCAATTGTTACGGCGCATAAAGGGATGGACATAATTTATACCTGATCTGCCAGTAGTGCTGTAACGGAGATGTCCCATATAGACTTCCCCTACAAATGGGGCAGAGGTAATATCGGCTCCTTCACTCAGACTCGTCTCAATCTTTTTATGTGCCTCGGCAAAGATTTCAGTTATGGCATCTGTTCCTTGTGCCCTTTCTCGGAAGATATATTCCTGACCCGGCGGCACATCGAGTTTTACGCAACCGATTCCGGCAGCTTCCTGCCCTCTGTTGTGCTCTTTCTCCATAATAAGGTAAAGCTTATCGAGCCCATAAAGTGCGGACCCATATTTCTCCGTATAGTAAGAAAGCGGCTTTAACAGACGAATCATCGCTACGCCACATTCGTGTTTAATTATTTCCATATTAAAAAAGAGCGTTATCTGTTTTTCTCTTCATTTCTTGCAATGGCAGCTTTGACAAACGACATAAAGAGTGGGTGAGGATTCAGTACGGTAGATTGGTATTCGGGGTGATACTGTGTGCCGACATACCAAGTCAACGAAGGCACCTGTACTACTTCCACAAGCCCGGTTTCCGGATTCTCTCCCACACATTCCAATCCGGCTTCCTCAAAGCGTTTGCGGTATTCATCGTTAAATTCAAAGCGGTGTCGATGGCGCTCGCTTACAATCTCCTTTCCATAAGCCTCAGCAGGAACGGATCTTTCTTTCAAGCGGCAGTCGTATGCGCCGAGACGCATTGTGCCACCCATATTAGAGACACTTTTCTGTTCCTCCATAAGGTCAATTACATTATAAGGAGTGTGAGGATCCATTTCCGTTGAATTGGCATCAGTGAGTCCGAGTATGTTTCTGGCATATTCAATCACCATACACTGCATTCCAAGGCATATACCGAAAGTGGGAACATCGTGTTCACGACACCATTTCAGTGCCACAAACTTACCCTCTATCCCTCTTTGTCCGAATCCGGGGGCTACTACAATCCCGTCCATTCCTGACAACTTCTCGTCTACATTCTCCGGAGTGAGTTTCTCTGAATGGATATAAATGAGGTTTAGCTTATGGTCACAATATGTTGCACAGTGCATAAGTGACTCGCTGATTGATTTATAGGCATCTTGAAGTTCTACATATTTACCTACCAACCCTATGGTTACAATCTTTTCAGATGTTTCAAGCTTACGTAGGAACTCATTCCATGCTGAGTGATTTGGCTCACCTTTACTCTCAGTATCAGTAAGACGCAACACAAGGTCGTCGAGATGTTGCTCATGCATTAATTGAGGTACCTTATATATTGAAGAGGCATCAATGCTTTGAATTACCGCTTCCGGAGCCACATTACAAAATTGGGCAACCTTTCGACGCATATTGTAGGGAATATCTTTCTCTGTGCGTAGAATCAAAATATCAGGTTGTATTCCGATCGACTGAAGTTGCTTGACAGAGTGTTGAGTAGGTTTTGTTTTAAGCTCCTTGGCGGCTTTGAGATAAGGAACATATGTGAGGTGAAGACTGACAGCTTTCCTGCCCATTTCCCATTTAAGTTGTCTTACTGCCTCAAGAAAAGGCGTTGACTCAATGTCACCTACTGTACCACCGATTTCCGTAATCACAAAATCATACTTTCCGGTGTTGCCGAGGCTTTTGATGTCTCTCTTTATTTCATCAGTGATGTGAGGTACTATTTGCACTGTCTTTCCCAAGTAGTCACCCCTGCGTTCTTTATCAATCACAGACTGATATATTCTGCCTGTGGTAAAATTGTTTGCACGAGTGGTTTTGATGTCAGTAAAACGCTCATAGTGACCGAGGTCGAGATCAGCCTCATGCCCGTCAATTGTGACGTAGCATTCACCATGTTCGTAAGGATTCAATGTGCCCGGATCAATGTTGATATAGGGGTCAAATTTTTGGATTGTAACACTGTACCCCCTTGAAAGGAGGAGTCTTGCCAAAGAGGAGGAGATTATGCCCTTGCCAAGTGAAGAAACCACTCCTCCGGTGACGAATATGTATTTTGTTTCCACGGATAAAAAAGTATTAGTCCGGGACACAAAAGTATAAAATAATTTGCAACTGACCATCAAAATTCTTATAAAAAATTGAAATTAAAATGAAAAATGATTGTAAATTAGAGGAATAGACAGACTGCATTTTATCTTGATTTATCCTAAAAAGATAGCCTGATTAGATAAATAATTTTTGCGAAACACGGATTTTGTCTATATCTTTGCAAGGAAAAACCGAAGAAACTAATTTATGAAGAAAATATTTGGAGCGATAGCCCTTTCCGTCGTATTGGGAATGACAGCGTGTCAGCATAAGGGAGAGGACAGTGGTGTAGATAGAAGTCAGTTTGTAACTGTCAGAGACGGCGAGTTTTATATAGGTGATTCCGTCTACCGATATGTGGGGACTAATTTCTGGTATGGCGGAATACTTGCATCAGAGGGTAATGACGGCAATCGTGAACGTCTTGCCCTTGAACTTGACTCCCTTCAAAGCATGGGAGTCAATAATCTGCGAATTCTTGTTGGCGGTGACGGAGAAGAAGGGCTTGTGGCTCACATTTCACCCACACTACAAGCTGCTCCGGGAATATATAACGTTGATCTCCTGACCGGACTTGATTACCTGCTTGCTGACCTTGAGGAGAGAGGGATGAAAGCGGTGCTTTACTTGAATAATGCATGGGAATGGAGTGGTGGTTTCTCCACTTATCTTGAATGGGCAGGAGAGGGTAAGGCTGCAATCCCAGCAGTTGATGGTTATCAGGCATACGTGGATTACACTACTAAATTCTTTAATAATGAAAAAGCACAGGAGTTGGCTGCCAGACACGTGCGTAATATTGTGGGAAGAGTCAATTCCATTACAGGCAAACCTTACTCGGAGAGCCCTGCCATAATGGCTTGGCAGATTGCCAATGAACCTCGTGCATTCAGTAAGGAGAATAAGGAGGCTTTTGCAGAATGGATAGCTTCCACAGCGAGTTTGATAAAGGAAATTGACCCCAATCACCTTGTATCAATAGGGAGTGAGGGTATGGTTGGTTGCGAATTAGACATGGATCTATGGACTCGCATTCATTCTCTGCCGACGGTAGACTATGCAACTATTCATATATGGCCCTATAATTGGAACTGGGTCAATGCCTCAACTATGACAGATAGCCTAATTGTGGCATGTCGCAATACTACTGACTATATTAACTCTCATTATAATGCGTTGTCTTCTGCGCTTGTTAATGACAGCATGAAGTATTCCAAACCACTGGTTTTGGAGGAATTCGGTTATCCACGTGATAATATGCAGATAGCCATTGGCAGTGGAGTTACAGCTCGTGACGGATATTATCGCCATGTATTTTCAGAGGTAGAAAATGGTGGTAAGCTTGCCGGTGTTAATTTCTGGGGTTGGGGAGGTCTTGCCCAACCACCACATAAGACTTGGGAGCCGGGCGATCCATATACGGGTGATCCTGCACAGGAAGACCAGGGTCTTTATTCAGTGTTTGCGTCTGACACCACTACTATTTCTCTTATCAAGGATTTGTCGCGCAATTTTAACACCACACATTGATAAGCGGTCTATGGCACATATATCATTTTGCGGGTCATTCCCCCGTCTATTATGATATCTGTGCCGTTGATGAAATCGTTTCCCGAGAGGGAAAGGAATATGCAGGCACGTGCTATATCTTCCGGTTTTCCTACTCGGCGTGAAGGGTGCTGAAGATGGTCAGCTTCAGACAACTCCTCGGGATTACCTGTGTGAATCCAACCCGGGGAGATAGAATTGACAGTGATTCCGAATTCAGACAATGACATCATAAGGGCATGTGTAATAGACGCGATAGCCCCCTTACTGGCAGAATAGCCTTCAGTGCCTGTCTCACTTTGGACATGGCGACTGGAGGCTATGTTTATCATTCTGCCTCCGAAGTCTGATGGAATTGGGTATCTCTTTTTATGCAGTGCCCACAGATGGGAAAGAATATATATTGGGCGAAGGTTTATATTGATAATCTTGTCGAAATCTTTAACGGATCCTTCGGTAAGAGGCATAAATGTGGATATGCCTGCATTGTTGACGATAATGTCTACATCACGCCACGCATGGAGAAGATTTAGGAATGATTCCTCAACATTTTCAGCGTCTGCCAGATTTACGTGATAAAACCTTATTCCCTCATTTTTAGCTAACAGTTCACCGTTTTCTTTATCAATATCAAACACTGCTACCTTACACCCGATCCTGAGGTAAGCCCGTACAATAGCCAGTCCAATGCCATTAACACCGCCTGTAACCAATACCCTTCGCGCCGGAAACGCTACCTGTAAAAATCCTTTACGATTAGTCTGGGAAGAGGCATGCCATGAGCCGTAAGTAGAAGAAGTTGCATGAGATAAACTTGCGCTCAGTTTTCCGGAGCGCATATCCTCCATTCTTTGTTCAAGATAGTTATCAGCCATTGAGATTTCAAGATTAATAATAAATGATTAAAGATAAATGTTGTTAGGGATGTTATTTTTCACGTCTGCCATATCATGCCAAGGTTAATCATACATAACGGCTAAAGAATAATCGTCATATGCTAAAATACCCTTTTTGTAAAGCCTTGTGCACCATCTTTTGAACCGGTTTTCGCTGTAGACCGCATTACGAAGTTTGGCTATTACCTCTGTCTCAAATTTGAAAGAAGGCAGCGACATTCCCTTTTTCATAATATTACCATTCTTTGAGCTTGTGCCTAATGCCTTTTCTATCTCATTGGCAAATATTTCTTTTCGAGAAAGTTCATACATCATAAGAATAAAATGGGCTAAGGCATCGCTTGTTACGAATACGAATGAATCTTCTGTGAATGGGAAGACTCCACCTCTGAAACCTTCCATATTCAGTTCATCCTTACAGTTGATAAGATATGGCGGGCAGCTGAAGTCTGCAAGATTGGTAAAGGAGTGGTTCAATTCTTTTGTGGAGTAATCATAATGGAAAACCACACTGTCACCGTATGTTATCCATTGGCATGTATTGTCAGGCAGTTTCCATACGGCAGCCAGAGTTGCGAAAGAGCCTTCATCATAAAATTTATCAAGAGCCATGCCTCCCAGACGTTTGGCAGATTCCTCAGTTTTATTATAATAAACCTCCCAGATGGACCCAATCCATTCGTCAAGCTGTTCTGCGGAGGTAATAGGAAGGCGGGGGAGATGTTTGAGTAAATAGCGTGACCATCGGTCAGCGAAAAGTCCTCCCCCTCCGGCACCATCTGAAACGGCTATCATATTTTTACGGGCTATTACCGAATCCTCATTTATGGCATTCTTTTCAAATTTGCCTGTTGTTATGCCTCTTGTCTTTGTCATTTTGATGCACTGATATTAGTTGGAGTACCGATATCCATTAATTTGATTAGGGTTGACATATCAGCATTGACAGCCATTGCCGAATGACGTACTGACGGGTCTGTGGACTTAATTTTACAAATCTCTTCATTATATCGTAACGGCAGCAGACTTGACAGGTCAAAGAGATCCTTTGCATAGCGGTTATCTTCAAGTTCTTCTTTTGATCTTGGGAAGGTAAGTCCGTTGCTGTCGTTAGGTGTGATGTGTATGTTAAAGAGAAGCACATTGCCATCGTTTGTGAACATCGATTTCAATTCATTGGCTTTCTGTTGAACCTCACTTTTTGATGCACCGTTATATTCACCATCAGTTATGTGAATTATGGTAGGTGGATAACAATCCTGGTCATGATGTTTTTCCATCCATGATTCAAGAAGTCGCCGGGCGTGCTCGAAAGCCTTATGGAAATGAGTCCATGAACCGGTATGGTTAGCCTCTATCCACTGCACTTTCTCCACCTCCTTAACCACAAGTCCTTTCCGAGTCTTTTTCTCCTCTTTTACTATTATTCGCTTATAAGGATTGTCACGAAGCTCTTCAGGCGAAACGAAATCCCGCCCTGTGAGATTACCATTCCACGCGCTGTAAGAGTTCTGACCATAGCCTATTACTGAAATATCAAAGTAGTGCCTGACTTCATTTGACTTTATACACCGCAGCACAAGTTCATTTATCTGTCGGTTTACAATCCTTGCCACAGCCTCTGACATTGGCATTGGCTCATCCATAAGTGTTGTGGTGGTTTGCATACTTACAGAATGGTCGAGTAAGAAAATGAAAGCAGTCGGAGTGGCACGTGTTATCTGTGCGGTATAAGGTATTTTACTTTGGATTTTTCTATTGACAGTGGGGATAGTTATACCGAAATTGCCTATATTCAGTATCTTATCAATAGGTATAAAATTCTTTACAAGTATTTCAGCCTGAAAAAAAGGTTGCTCATCAGCATCAAGGTCAAAGTGCTTTTTTGCTTTGATGGAGTTAAAATGTATCTTCTTGAAATCGTCAAATGTGCCTCCGACATTAGCACCGTTACGGGTAGCATTTCGGTCAGCGAACTTTGTCTCCGAATCATATATTACCTCCGGATTAATCTCCAGTATTACCGGGTTTGTGATGCGACCGTCATTCATTGCCACATACATCATCGGATGTTCAGTCGTAAAACTTACCCGTACATAATTCTGTAGATTGTCTCTTCTGTCAAGTGCTTTAGACAGATCACCTCCACCCGGTTTAGTAATCTGTATACCCTTTGTTTCACAGTCTGCCCATGAATATAAACCGCCATTTTCAATGATGGATTTCAAATTATCCCTGTCAGTGAAATGGTAAAGTTTCTTGATATTGTGGAAATCAATCAGTTCTTTAAATGATAGATAATTATTTCGTTTTGCCATAGCGTTAGATGTTTAGTCAATAAGAGGAAGGATAGGAGAGTTTTTCTCCGCTTATGTTTTAAGCTTTGGTCCGTAGGGATACAAACCCTCCACGTAAGCCTTTATAAGATAAGCATGAGAAAGAGGTTTTGTCGGACTGTCTACATCACAACATGTGTTGTAGTCAAGAAGGACAATTGTCTTATCTTTAGACGCATTTTCAAGGCGTTCTATTATATTTACCACCTTATTTTCTAATACCCACTTGTAAGTAGGTATATAAATATGATGCTTAGCCTCCACATATCCCAATATTTCAGGATTGTTAACACCTTTCTGATGTCCCAACACTTTACCATGAGTTCTAACAGTCCGTTTGATATTCCTCATGGTGCTGTTCTGAAACATATTTATATCTATACCCTCATTTTCAAATACCTTTAGCCCTTGCCAAATCCCTTCAACACATTCAGCTGTCATTCCCTCACTAAACGGCACCGGAATACTTCCATGTGGATAGAACGGACTCAGCTTTACCAGTCCATCCTTAGCATTGCTCGTTACATCGGCAATAATCGCCTCAGAATATTTCTTCAAGATATTTTCAATCTTCTTTCGCTTTGATTCAATTATAATCATAAATTACTTTTTCTAATATAATAATTATACCTTCCGTATAATCTTACAGTTTTGAGGGAAGACATTATTCCCAATACTTTTGACAGATTTAGGTAAATACATGCTCTGCAGTGAGATACACCCCGAAAAAGCACTGTCGTCGATAGTTGTCACCGAGTCCGGTATGCTCACGCTCTGCAGCGATCCACACCCTGAAAAAGCACTGTCGCCGATAGCCGTCACCGAGTCCGGTATGCTCACGCTCTGCAGTGATCCACAATACGAAAAAGCACTGTCGCCGATAGTCGTCACCGAGTCCGGTATGCTCACGCTCTGCAGTGATCCACAATACGAAAAAGCAGTGCTACGGATAGTCGTCACTGAGTCCG
>JAAVCP010000003.1 GCA_014802265.1 Bacteroides sp.
CTTTTTTCTTTATTGAACAAAAGCATATAAAATTAATTTTTATAGATGTTATGTTAAAATTCATTGAAAATCCTATCATTAGTTCAGCTATATATTAAGACTTTGGAAAGTATGGTCTTACCCTACTGGCTATTGCGGTAGGCTATTGATGAAAAGCTACATTATAAGCGGCGTATCAGTATAGTCGTACACGCAATTAAGTAAAATTCACTATAAAACAAGCTTTTTTAAGGGAGATTCCGGATTTTTTTGGTAAAAGAGCGATGATAAAAACGGAAAGATGGCAGAAAGATGTTGGAATTAGCAAATAAATCATTATCTTTGCCAAAATATTACACAGTGATTTTCTTTGTATCCGGTGATAGAGATCCTTCTTGATCCCGATGCTTCAGTTTAAGCTGAATTACCCAAAATTAAATTCTTTATTCTTACAATGAAAAAACTAACCATTATCGGACTTGGTCTGCTTGCGGCAGCTTGCGGCAGAACCGGTTCAGGAGACGGGATGTCGCCGGCTATCCCGGTAGACAACGACATTGAGAAGCAAGTACAAAAAATCGTATCCGGCATGTCGCTTGATGACAAAGTGGGACAGATGTGTGAGATTAACATCGATGTGATTCTCACTGACCCGAATGACAGTGCCGGCGTAGTGCTTGATCCTGCAAAAGTCAAGACAGCCTTTGAGCAATATCGGGTTGGCTCGGTGCTCAACACTCCGCGTGGAGAGGCTCAGACACCTGCAACATGGTATGCAGTGATCGACGGCATTCAAAAAGCCTCAATGGAATATATCGGCGTGCCTGATATTTATGGTGTTGACCAAAATCATGGCACTACCTATACCGTAGGAGGCACCCTCTTCCCACAGGAAATCAATATGGCAGCCTCGTTTAACCGAGAGCTTGTTCGCGAAGGGGCAAAGATATGCGCTTACGAGAGCCGTGCATGTGCTATTCCCTGGGTTTATAACCCGGTGATGGACCTCGGACGCAATCCGGCATGGAGCCGCATCTGGGAAAGCTTTGGTGAAGATCCCTATATCAACGGTGCAATGGCAGTGGAGATGGTCAAAGGGTATCAGGGAGATGATCCTAACCATGTAGGTCCGCAGAATGTGGCTTCCTGCCTTAAGCATTACATGGCTTACGGTAATCCTGTAAGCGGAAAAGACCGTACACCCTCTTCAATAAATCCGGTAGATCTGCGTGAGAAATATTTCCAACCCTACAAGATGGCTATTCAGGCAGGTGCATTGTCAATAATGGTTAATTCAGGTGTAAACAACGGTCTTCCGTTCCATATTAACCATGAGATGCTTACTGAATGGCTTAAAGAAGATCTTAACTGGGATGGCATGATTGTCACTGACTGGGCTGATATTCACAATGTCTGGAAACGAGATAAAGTAGCTGCCGATTACAAGGAAGCCATTATGATGGCTATCAATGCCGGCATCGACATGTCAATGACCCCATACGACATGGAATTCTGCACGTTGCTTAAGGAACTCGTGGAGGAAGGGAAAGTATCCAAGGAGCGTATTGACGATGCAGTGTCAAGAATCATACGCCTGAAATTACGTCTCGGTCTTTTCGATACTCCTGCTACGAATCCGAAGGATTATCCTCTTTTCGGCAGCGAGCAGCATGCACAGAAGGCTCTTGAGCTGGCTGTGCAGAGCGAGGTGCTTCTGAAGAATGAGAACAACGTGCTTCCGATTGCTCAAGGGAAGCGTATACTTGTCACCGGTCCTAATGCCAACTCTATGCGCTCACTCAATGGCGGTTGGTCATACACATGGCAGGGAACTGATGATCCGAAATTTCATGACCAATATAACACTATCTATGAGGCTTTGCGCAATGAGTATGGCGCAGGCAACGTGATTCTTGAGCAGGGAATGGACTATGTGCCGGAGTATGGTCAGTGGGAAAAGGAGAAAAATATCAGAATTGAGAGAGCTGTGGCTGCAGCACGCGGTGTAGACGTAATTGTGGCTTGCGTGGGTGAAAACTCTTATTGTGAAACCCCCGGCAATACCAATGACATCGCGCTTTCAGCAAATCAGACAGCTTTGGTAAAAGCCCTTGCAGCCACCGGGAAGCCCGTCGTGCTTGTTCTTAATGAAGGACGCCCGCGACTTGTCAGGGAGATTGAGCCATTGGCTTCGGCAGTGGTTGACGTATTGCTCCCGGGTAATTACGGCGGCGATGCGCTTGCGCTCCTTCTTTCCGGTAAGCGCAACTTCAGTGCAAAACTTCCTTACACTTATCCCAAGTGGCATAATGCCATTGCTTTCTATGACCATAAGCCAAATGAGACTGTAGAAACAATGTCGGGCGCATATAATTATAGTGCTGACATCGACGTGCAGTGGCCCTTTGGATATGGCATGAGCTATACTACCTATGAATATTCAGACATTGCTGTCGACAAGGCTGAATTCTCTCCTGAAGATGAAATCACAGTGACTGTCAAAGTGAAAAACACCGGTAAGGTAGATGGCATGGAGCCGGTTATCTTCTATAGCAGCGACCTTTTGGCTTCGATTACTCCTGACGTGCTCCGCGTGCGTGGGTTTGACAAGGTTACTTTGAAAGCAGGGGAAAGCAAGACCGTGACATTTAAGATTCCGGCAAGTGACTTGGCATTTGTAAACTACGACGGAAAATGGACACTGGAGAAGGGTGAGTTTGAATTCACCATCGGCGGACAGAAAGTGAAATCCACATGTAATGCCACCAAGGTCTGGAACACAAGGAACATTTGATCTGTAAAGCTAAAGGCATAAACAGATAACCAAAAATCAGACGCTCCCACGCCCCATTCGTGGAAGCGTTTGATTTTATGCTCGAAAATTGTTAATTTTGCAAGTGAAATTACATTTGCGTGTAAACAAGTGAAAGAAACAACGTCAAATAACATATCCATGACAATAGAATCGATTATAGCAGGGGCTGTGTCAAAAGCCCTTAAGGAACTATACGGCGTCGATGTAGCTTCGGAATCAATTGTGCCGCAGGCTACAAGAAAAGAATTTGAGGGGAACCTCACCATCGTGGTCTTCCCTTATCTGAAAGCTTCGCATAAGTCGCCGGAAGCCACAGCCAATGAAATAGGGGAGTGGCTGGTGGCAAATGAGTCGGCAGCAGAGAAAATTAATGTGGTGAAGGGATTCCTTAATATCTCTATAGCCCCGGCATTCTGGCTCGGGATGCTTCATTCAATTGCTGCTGACAAAGATTTCGGCATAAAAAAGGCAGATGAAAATTCTGATCTTGTGATGGTGGAATATTCTTCCCCCAACACTAACAAACCCCTTCACCTTGGACATGTGCGTAATAACCTCTTGGGTTATTCTCTTGCCTGCATTCTGAAAGCTAACGGGCATAAGGTGGTTAAGACCAATATCGTAAATGACCGAGGCATTCACATCTGCAAGTCTATGCTTGCTTGGCAGAAGTGGGGTAACGGCATCACACCTGAGAAAGCCGGGAAAAAAGGAGACCATCTTATCGGTGACTTCTATGTTGAGTTTGACAAGCATTATAAGGCAGAGGTAAAAGAACTCATGGAGACGCAGAATCTCTCCAAGGAGGAGGCAGAGGCTCAATCTCCGCTGATGCTTGAGGCACGCGAGATGCTCCGCAAATGGGAAGCCGGTGATGAGGAGGTGCGCAATCTTTGGAAGACCATGAATGAATGGGTCTATGCCGGGTTTGATGAGACCTACAAGCGTCTTGGCGTGGATTTTGATAAGATTTATTATGAGTCTGACACTTACCTTGAGGGTAAAGACCTGGTGCTTGGTGGCATTGAGAAGGGAATTATGTATCGCAAGCCGGACGGCTCTGTATGGGCTGACCTTACCGGAGACGGTCTTGACCATAAGTTGCTTCTTCGCGCCGACGGTACCTCTGTCTACATGACTCAGGACATCGGCACTGCCAAGCTGCGTTATCAGGATTTCCCCATCGACAAGATGATATATGTGGTAGGAAATGAGCAGAATTATCATTTCCAGGTGCTCTCCCTGCTTCTTGACAAACTCGGATTTAAATGGGGCAAAGACCTCACGCATTTCTCTTATGGCATGGTGGAGCTTCCGGAGGGTAAAATGAAATCACGTGAAGGAACTGTGGTAGATGCAGACGAACTTATAGATAAGATGATTACTGATGCCAAGGAAGCATCTGCCGACCGATTTGCCGACATGCCGGAGGAAGAGGCAGCCGAGGTGTCACGCATGGTCGGTCTCGGGGCTTTGAAATATTTCCTTCTGAAAGTAGACCCTAAGAAGAACATGCTCTTCAACCCCAAGGAGTCGATAGATTTTAATGGCAATACAGGTCCTTTCCTGCAATATACCTACGCACGTATTCAATCAGTGATTCGTAGGGCAGGTGGCATTGACATGGATATGACTCCGACAGCAGTGCCAAATGAAAAGGAATCTACACTTATTCAAAAAGTGGCAGACTTCCCAAATGTGGTAAAAGAGGCTGGACGCACTTACTCTCCGGCATTGATAGCCAACTATTGTTATGATTTGGCTAAAGAGTATAACCAGTTCTATCATGATTATTCTATCCTTAAAGAGGAAGACACACAGAAACGCGACCTTCGTCTGCTCCTTTCGGCTGTAGTGGCACGCACCCTTAAAACCGGTGTGAGCCTGCTCGGAATGGAGATGCCGGAGAGAATGTAAGGCATATACTTATGTGTCTCGGAATTTTTGACCAATAAAAAGCCGATTTTTAAAAATAAACTTGGCGTGAAATTTGTTGTCTAAGTATAAGAGATGCAAAAATTGCTTCATTATCTCGCCTTGGAAATTTCCCCGGGTATTTAAACAGTAAAAAACAATAACTAATAAATAATATGGACTACAGGAATCAAAACATGACCCCGCCTCCCTATTACGGACAGGGGATGGTGACGAGCCAGACTAATTCTGTGCTTAAGCGTGTATATGTCCGCATGTTTGTAGGCTTGCTTATTTCAGCCTTCTGTGCTCTTGGCGTTGCGTCAAGCCCCGCTGCAATGGCGTTTATATTCGGTAGTAAGATTGTGTTCTGGGGAATGTTTATTGCTATGCTTGCAATGGCATGGGTTCTCCCCGCAAGAATGATGAAGATGTCTACGGCAACCTGCCTTCTGATGTTCTGCATATTCTCAGCCTTAATGGGCACATGGCTGGCACCGATTTTCGTGGTGTATAAATTAGGTACCATAGTTTATACTTTCTTTATAACCGCAGGCACTTTCGGCGCAATGTCGGTATACGGGTATTTTACCAAGAGTGATCTTTCAAAGATGGGCACTTACCTGATGATGGCTCTCTTTGGGTTGATTATCGCTTCAATCGTGAATATTTTCTGGGCAAACAGCACAATGGAGTGGGTTATTTCTATCCTCGGAGTGTTGATTTTCACAGGACTTACGGCTTGGGATACTCAGCAAATCAAGCGTATGGCAGCTGCGAACCTTGATCCTCAGCTTGCCGATAAACTTGCCACCATGGGCGCACTCAATCTTTATCTTGACTTTATCAACCTCTTCCTCTTCCTGCTCCGCATCTTCGGAGGCGGCAGCCGCGACTAAGAGACGTTGAAATAAAATAATCATGCCCCTTATCTTGTGTGAGATAAGGGGCATGATTATTTTATTGAATTTTAGAAACGAATGCCGATATTGGCTGAGAAATTTTCTACCGCACTAAACAGTGCGTAAGTACCGCTGCGATAGAGGTGCCCGTTCATTTTACCGATAAGCCCGATGAAGTAATTGCCAAGATTATAGGTGAGAGAGGAGCGGGCAGAGAGGTTAAAAGCAAACATCCATCTCTCTCCCTCCAGCGAATCCTCATAGCAGTGGCTTGCGCCAAATGAGGGCATTGCAGAGATATTGAAAAGCAACTTTGGATTTATCACCCAGTTAAAGCCATAACCCAATATCATTGAATAAGACTTGTAGTGAAACAGATATGACTGTGCAGGAATAGTGAGGAAGGGCAGCATATCCTCGGGAAGTTGTGAGAAATCAAATCTGATCTTTTGGTTGGTATAGTTCGCTCCAATTATAAAGGAGCCTTGACTTTTCTTCTGAATCTTGGAGAAATTGTATGCCGCGCCTTGTGAATAGCGTCTGTTGTTGAAGAAATAATAAGCCTCAACTCCGAAGTTATGCAGATTCACCCCCGGGAAAAACTCCTTGAAAAGATGCCCTTTACGATATTTACCGAATTTTCTGAGATAGGTGCCACCCGTGTTTTCCTGATAATACATCTCTACATTAAATCGAGCACAATTAAACCCAAATTCCCATTTTTTATGATCAGTGGAGCTTCCGCCGACAATATTCGCCATATCGTAGGTGTAACCATAACTGACAGCCATATACTGAAGATATGCACCTATGTTGGAGTATAGATTGCTTAACATGTCTGTCTTCAGTCCAAGAGGCAAAGTCATAAGGTAATTATCAACCCAATTTTCGTTTACAATACGTGCTTTCCATCGTTTTCCGGTACCTACCACATAATCTGTGTCATACGAATTGAAAGTACGGTCCCCCCAGTTATATACATCTACACAGAATTTAATGAATTTAGGATATATCACCGATGTGTCAGCCATGTTGAGTTTCCCTTTTTTAAGCAAATTCCACCACCAGCGGTCTTCACGAGACCTTACTAAAGGTTTTATCTGCTCATCGGTGGGAATAGTTGCGGTGACATTGAGATCGAGAGGATAATATACAGCTAAATCCGCTTCCGGAATGTTATTACCGGCAGCGGATTGAAATATAGAAATCAAGCAGAATACTATTAAAAGCAGGTGTGATTTCATGATTTAAATCTATGTTTATACGACATCTCAGGAATTTTATTTTATACCTCTTTTATTAAGAGCCTGCTGGTAGCGGCGAGCATTTGCCATGTGCTCCTGATAATTGGAGGCAAAATTATGATAGCCGGAGAAATCTTCTTTCGCACACATGAAAATATGGTCGGAAGGCTCTGAATTCAAAATTTCGTCGATTGTCCTGACGCTTGTGGTGCGAATCAGACCAGGCGGAAGACCCGTGTTGCGATAGGTGTTGTAGGGAGAGTTGACAGTAAGATGGTTGCTTCTTATCCTACGGAGAGAGAAATCGCCTAATGCAAATTTTACAGTGGGGTCAGCCTGGAGCTTCATCCCTTTTTTCAGGCGATTGATGTAGAGTCTGCCGATTGCCCCTTTTTCGTCAACCTTATTGGTCTCTTCGTCTACGATCGAGCATACAGTCATGATTTCAGCCGGAGTGCATCCCAGCTTTTTTGCTTTCTCCAGGCGTTCTTCATTCCATATCTTATTAAAATTATCACTGATTTTCTCCATTACTCCCTGTGGAGATGCTGACCAATACACTTCGTAGGTATCTTCCGGGAAGAGAGCAAGCGCCTGATCGGGGGTAAGTCCATACTGCTTGAGATATTCGGGATCAGTGACCAGACTGATAAGTTCATCAGCTGTAAAATCGAGTTTAGCCGCTATTCTCTTGGCAAGCGCATCAAGCCCCCTGTGATGATTGATAGTAAGGGTTATGGGTTCTTGGGCACCATGTGACAGACGGTGTTCCGCCTGCAGTGGCGACATTCCCTGCTCAATCAAGTAAGCTCCATGGCGTTCTGCATAGTCGGAACCACGCACCTTTGCCACACGCATCATCTTGGAGGCAAATCCATCGTCAAGATATTTCGCAATAGAGTCATGGACCATTTCGCGGGTAGCACCCTTCGGAATTTTGATAAGGGCATCTCGGGCTGCCTTTTCAATGAGCAGAGGCAGACACATCAGCATGGCAGCTACGAACAGAGCCATGACACTGAAGATTATCACCATTCTCTTTGTCTTTTTCTTGGCGACAATGTCTTTCTTTATCTCTTCAGAAAGTGAATCTTTAGGGATAGTATCGCCTTCGGAAATAGAGTTTCCTTTGGGGATAGTGTCACTTTCAGGACTGGGACCTTCTTTCGGGAGTGAGTCGTCTTCAGTGCTGAAATCTTCTTTCGGGAGTGAGTCGCTTTCAGAGATGAAACCTTCTTTTGAGAGAGAATCTCCTTTAGATATAGAGTCCTCTTCAGGTATAGAGTCTTTGGGATTTATAGGGGATTCTGNCATAGAGTAGGGAATAAAAAGGGGTGTTACAATTCAAGTAAGTGGCTCGCGCTATTAAGAGCGAGCCACTTATGTTTTATTTAGAAATATCGGAGAGGAAATCACTTCTTATCTTTGGCTTTCTCAAGCTGTGGTTCGAGAGCTGCTATCGTAAGGTCAACCGCCTCCTCAAAAGTGTTGGCAGTCTTTGAAGCGAAGAGATCGGGTAGCCCGGGCACCATTAGCTGTATACCGGCTTCCTTGTTGAGAGCTGTCTCAGGCTTCACAAGCTTCAGATTTACCTCTATATCGGTGATAAAATCATAACGACGTGCGAGTTTTTCAATTTTCTTGTTGACGAATGCCGTGAGCTTTTCGGAGATGTCGAAATGGATTGCTTTGATATTAACTTCCATAATATAAGAATTTTATGGTTATAAAAAAATTTTTTGGAGGGAGCAGTGGTCAGCTTGAGAATAAATCAAACTTTTTAAACAGCCTCCTTTGTCTACAAAGATAAACAATAAAACTGAAAGAATTGATTAATGAGGGGGACATTTTTTATTAAAAAAGTTATTTTTTTCTGGCACGCGGGTGGGCATTATCATACGCCTTTCTCATCTCAGAAAAAGATATATGGGTGTAAATTTGTGTTGTGGAGAGGGAAGAATGACCTAAAAACTCTTTCACTGAATTTAAATCAGCCCCTTCGTTGAGCATTGTCGTGGCAAACGAATGGCGCAAGGCGTGGGGGCTCTTCTTCCTTGTGGAGGCAGGGGCGAGAGAATTTTTCACAATAGAATAAACCTGAGAATGAGTGATTCTTTTCCCTTTTACAACAAATAATGGCTTGGGAGATTCAAGATCGGGCCAAAGGGAGTCTCTCAGTTTTTGCCATTCACGGATATACTCCAGAAGTTTAACCGGTGCAGGCACAATCCTCTGCTTAGATCTTTTCCCTGTCACCTTTATCTCACCTGCTGAAAAACTGACATCAGGGTCATCAAGCAATATAAGTTCTGCGCGTCTGAGTCCGAGTGAGTAAAGAATTTCTGTGATCACCAACGATCTCAAAGCCGTCTCCGGATCTTCAGCCGATTCAACTTCCTCTTCCTGATTGTCGAGAATCTTCTCCATTTCGTCAGCGCGTACAATATCAGGCAGAGAGTGTGGAATCTTTGGCAGGGTTAAGGCAGTGGTGGGGTTTGCAATGATTAACCGACGCTTCAGGAGGAAACGGAAAAAAGCACGCAGGCTTTGGGCTTTCCTTCTGAGTGTCCTGGCAATATTGCCGTCTCTTGACAGAAATGCGAGCCACGCCCTTACATCGGCAGTGGTGACGTCAGCAGGGGAGAACTCATCCGGTTTCCCATTGGTGAGCCATTCTGCAAACTGCTTAATATCGCGCTCATATGCTTCCACTGTAAGAGGAGCGCGGTTGAGTTCGTATTGAAGATAATCGAGAAAGTCATCAATAAGCATGACGAGAGAATTTGAATTAAAAACCGATGCCTTACAGCGTAAAGCATCGGTAGTATAGGGCTGGCTGCCTTATGTTTTCGGCAACTCGGATTAAGATCACCACAAAGCGTCGGAAGGCGCGATTATTCTTCGGCCTGACGGAGCTGCTGAACGTAGGCAGCCTTGATCATCTTCTTGCGGTTGGTGACAGAAGGCTTTTCAAAAGCCTGACGTCTGCGCAATTCTTTTACGATGCCGGTTCTTTCAAATTTACGTTTGAACTTTTTGAGTGCTTTCTCAATGTTCTCGCCCTCTTTAACTTGTACGATAATCATTTGTTATGAATTTCTTTTTTGTTAATTTTTTTCGTTTAGATTACTTATGTTTTATCGCCTCCGGGCAACCGGGGGTGATATTTGGTTGCAAAATTAGACAATCTTATCCGATTGACAAAATTTTTGGCAATAATCTTTATTAAATTTCGTAATTTACCTACTTATTATAGTCATCAGTGGGTTAAATATGATTAAATTGACCATTCATTTAGCAATCGGATCACCTCCGACACCTCTTCCTCCGTCATGACCGGAGAGATGGGTAGAGACAACTCCTCACGGTGAATTTTCTCTGTGACGGGGAAGGAGAATACGTTCTTGTTTTTATAGCACTCCTGTTTATGTGGGGGGATAGGATAGTGGATAAGGGTCTGCACCCCGTTGTCGGCAAGATACTTTTGAAGCTCCTCCCTATGGGGAGTGAAGACGGTGAAGATGTGATATACATTTTCTCCCTCAGGGGCTTCCGGAAGCATTGTGATTGCCGGGTTGGTAATCTCGGAGAGGTATCTTTTTGCAATCCGTGTCCGTTGCAGATTGTCGGCATCAAGTCGGGGTAGCTTTATCCGAAGCACCGCTGCCTGTATCTCATCTATTCTTGAATTTCTTCCCTGATAACGAAAGACGTATTTCTTAGCCGAGCCATAGTTGCCCAGGCTTTTAACAGTGACAGCAAGCACGGGATCATTTGTGGTGACAGCTCCGGCATCACCGAGGGCACCGAGATTTTTACCGGGATAAAAACTGTGACCCGCTGCGTCACCCAAGGAGCCGGTTCGCCTACCATGATAGAGGCAGCCATGAGCCTGCGCATTGTCTTCTATAAGTTTAAGATTATGGCTGGTGCAGATTTCCTTAATCTTTTCGGAATAGGCACAACGCCCGTAAAGATGAACAATCATTACGGCTTTTGTTGAGGAGGTGATGGCAGCTTCTATGTTTTTAGGAGAGATTTGGCATGTAGCCGGGTCTGGTTCCACAAGAATTGGGCGCAGCCCGTTTTCCGTGATGGCGAGAATTGAGGCAATATAGGTGTTGGCAGGAACAATTACCTCATCACCCGGTTTAAGTACTCCCATTTCTATATAAGCCCTCATAATAAGCGTCAATGCGTCAAGACCGTTGCCACATCCCACGGCATACTGACAGCCTATAAATTCGGCATACTCTTTTTCAAACGCAGCTGTCTCTTCCCCTTGCAGGAACCAGCCGGAAGTCACAACCCGGTTTATTGCCTCCGTGACTGAGGGGGCAAAGCTATCGGTTATCTTTTTAAGGTCAAGAAATTTAATCATCAGATTTTTACGGAATAAGTGTCATAACATATTGCACGGGCTCCAAATCCCTCTTTCTGGCAGATAAGCGGCTCGTTGAGCACTCTGCCCCCATCTTCATTAGAGGTGCCGAAGTCAAAATATCGGCAATTTTTATAGGTGTCGGTTATCAGATGGTCAAATAAAATATCTACTGCCCCCATCTTCTTACCTTCGGGAGTGGCGGAGATATATTGTGCATGTACCACTTGAGGTGTAATAAAAAGTACGGTTCCCCCAACATGTTCTCCGTTTGGCATAGTTGCTTCGTATAGCTTTATATTTTCCGGGAAAGCAGCCGACAGTTTTTTTATCTCTTCAAGAGAATGCACCGGTGAGGCATCATATTTAGCAGCAAGATTATCACGTAGGATTGTCCAAAAAGATTGATAATCGGTTGATTCCATCACTCTGATTCCACGACTTTCCGCTCTTCGTGCACCCGCTTTACGGTCTTTTCTGAAGGTAGGTCGATCGGGCATGAAAATGGTAGCCGACACATTTCTGACTATGAGTTGTGCCTCAAGACGGAACAAAGCATACAGATCTTCCTCAGAGGGAAGGGAGTGATAGATATGAGGTACGGGTTTTATACGCAGTTCATTAAATCCCTCTTCCCTAAGTAATGATATGAGCATTTGGAAGAATCGTAGGGTGTCTTCCATAGTAGTTTTTCGGCTCATTATATACCCACCGTAGGTTAGTCCGCCATGTGAAACAAGAGCCGTGTCGCTTTTACAAGCCGGCAAGACCCCTTGAATGGAACCTCCTTTTGAGAAAATCAAAGAATAGTCGGAGAATCTGTCAGCATGGTAGTCCATGTAGTCACGCTTGAGCAGGAACGTGCCGTTTTTGGAACGGTCGATAAACTCGTCCCATTCCCTTTTCATATCGGGAGAATATCTGATGATTTCCAGTTGTGCCATAACGATTGCAATTGATTATTCATCGTCGTCTTCCTCGTCATCATCTTGGGGAATGACAGGGTGGGGTTTTAATGAAAGGAATTCCTCGTAGCTTCTTATGTAGTCATTCTCGTCATATAAGTCAGAAGCGAGCACCATACAGACTGCTCCGGAAGAGAAATCCTCAAGAGTGTTCCATATCCCCGGCACTACCAGCAGTCCCTGATAGGGATGGTTAAGCAGGAAAGTGCGTTTCACCTTGCCATCGTCAAGGGTTACTGAAAAACTGCCGCTTGCTGCCACAATTAATTGAGACTGTAAGCGATGGGCGTGCCCCCCGCGCCCGTGACCGCCGGGCACATCATAAAGATAAAACACTCTCCTTACATTAAATGGCACGGTGATGCCGTTTTCCACTACGGTAAGGTTTCCTCGGCGTGGCGTGTGATGTTGACTCAGCTCTAATACAGAGCAGTCATATACGGTGGAATTATTCATTTGCTGACAATTTCAAGATATTCCTTACGACTGTAGATGTAATCTTTAGGAGTGTAAGGAGTTGATGTGAGGATAAGAGCAAGGGAATTGGTAGAGAAGTTAGTTAACTGCCGCCATACGCCACAAGGCACATACAGCCCGTAATATGAGCGGTTGAGAGAGAATGTCTGCGGATCGGAACCCTGATCGGTCACTACATCAAAACTTCCGGAAAGAGCCACGATCAGTTCGTGGCTCTTGTGATAGGCATGTCCCTTGCGCGACTCACCTCCCGGAACGTCATAGACCCAGTAAGCCCTCTTGATTTCAAAAGGAATATCTTTCATTTCTTCTATGACCGAAAGATTACCCCTTCTGTCAAGAAATCTTGAAAGCTGAATAATCCGGGGATTATTGCTCATACCATTTAGAATACATGAGATAGTTGCGGGCAATCTTCTCGTTCATCTCCTTTGCTTTTTCCGGCTCCACCATCTTTATAAATTTGGCAGGGGCACCAGCCCAAAGCTCGTGGGCACCGATTTTGGTTTTACTGAGCACCACAGAACCGGCTGCCACCAAAGCACCTTCTCCAACCTCGGCATCGTCCATCACGATTGCGCCCATGCCGATAAGGGCATAGTTATGAATCTTTGCGCCGTGGATAACAACGTTGTGACCTATTGACACGTCATCGCCGATTTCAATGGTAGATTTCTGATAGAGCGTATGTAGCACACTGCCGTCTTGCACATTTACACGGTTGCCGATGCGAATAGAGTTGACATCGCCGCGCAGCACTGTTGAGAACCAGATGCTGCACTCATCACCCATGATTACGTCGCCAACAACAACTGCATTTTCTGCAAGGAAGCAGTCCTTGCCAATTTCAGGAGTGAATCCTCTTACTGATTGGATTATAGCCATGATTTTATAAAGATACTAATTTCTAATTACTTATTATTTGGATATAGGCATGGTTTTTTGTTTCATCCAGTTTGTCTCTTCCGGAGTGAGGAGGGGAGTAAGGCGGTCGCATACCATCTTGTGGTAGTTGTTTACCCATTCAATCTCGGCATCGGTCATTATAGATGTATCGAGAAGAGTGAGGTCAATGGGGAACAGCGTCATTGTGCGGAACTGGAGGAAACGACCGAAGTCAGTGTTCTGCCAGGGTTCAATCACCATAAGGTTTTCAGTGCGTATGCCATATTCTCCTTCTATATATAGACCCGGCTCATTGCTGGTTACCATTCCGATCTCAAAAGGAGCGGGGCGCCTTCTTGTGCAGATGCTTTGAGGTCCCTCATGACAGTTGATGAAGAAACCCACGCCGTGCCCTGTGCCATGATAATAAGCCTTTCCTTCGTTCCACAGGAATTGACGGGCAAGCACGTCGAGTTGTCCTCCGCGTGTTCCTTCAGGGAATTTTATCGACGCAAGGGCTATATGTCCTTTGGCAACGAGGGTGAAATTGTGTCGTTGTTCATCGGTTGGTTTGCCAAGTGCCACAGTACGTGTAATGTCAGTGGTGCCGTAGACATACTGACCGCCGGAGTCAACAAGTAGAAGACCGTCGCCTTCAATTGCCACGTCAGTTTCTTTAGTGGCTTCATAATGCACGATTGCTCCATGAGCATTCCATCCGATTATGGGAGCGAAGCTTTCGTCAACGCAAGAGGAGTCGGCAAGACGCAGGGCACGCAGACGCTTCCCTAACTCTACCTCAGT
This sequence comes from Bacteroides sp., assembly GCA_014802265.1. Taxonomy (GTDB): domain Bacteria; phylum Bacteroidota; class Bacteroidia; order Bacteroidales; family Muribaculaceae; genus Lepagella. The sequence continues at coordinate 14,367 of JAAVCP010000003.1, forward strand.
CAGTTTGCCTGTGGGATATTCCTTTTCCACCATCATGAAGAAACGTGTCAGAGCAACGCCGTCTTTCTCAAGAGCAGTTTCGAGATTGGCAATCATTGACTGACTTTTGATGCTCTTTAGTCGGGCTACCCCGGCACCTCCGAATACAGGAGTGCAGCCAACGCAGTCATAAAGCCCGCGGGCTGTCTTTTCCGGATCCATAAGGAGGCGTGTCTCTTTGGGAAGAGCCTTTACAAAATCAGTCACATTGTCATAAGGCTGCACCTCTATATTATACTTCTTAAGGAATTCGTTTACTTCATCAGAAAGTTTCTCAGTGTCGATGAAGAGCACTCTTTTTGCATTGTCAATATAAAGATAAGCCACGAAGATAGGAGAGAAGGCAATGTCGCCGGCAGTGCGGAGGTTGGTTGCCCATGCAATGTCGTCGAGAGCAGAGATTAGCACAGCATTGGCAAGCTCATTTTTTACTTCAGCCATTATGGCTTGCATCTTGGTGTCGACTGTTTCCCCGACAATATTCTCATCATGAATAAACAGTCGGTTTTTAGGTCTTTCAGGACGATCGGGATATATATAGTCGAATAGAGGGAACTTGTCGTTGAATTTTATGTTGTTGTCGGAGAGTTCCTGTTCCATTCTCTGAGCATAGGATATAGAGAATGTCATTCCGTCGATTCCGACAGTCTGCCCGTTGTTGAGGTTTTCCACCAGCCAATCAATGAGGTCAACGGCATCCGGACCATTCTCTTTCATCATTGAGAATCCGGTTCCTTTAAGCTGTTCTTCTGCCTGAATGAAGAAGCGTGAGTCAGTCCAGCAGAGCGCTTTATCGGCAGTGACTACGGCAGTCCCATTAGTGCCGTTTTCGCTCCAGAAACCGGTTAGCCATTCGCGTCCGCGCCAATGGGCGGGGGGAAGTTCTGACTGATGGGGATCGGTGCCTGAGATTACTACGGCATCAATTCCGTGTTCTTTCATGGTCTTGCGCAGAAGGGCAAGGTATTCAAGGTTTTTCTTTTCCATTTTCTTATGGTTTTGAATTTTAAGCGTAAAATTAGTGAATAAACTGCAAGCAACAAAAATAATCGCTAAAAAATTTATATGCTGCCGCTTCAATTCCCTTGACTTTTTCAGAAATTGGCACTGACCGAATGCATGAAGAGTTTATTCTTACATCCTCGGCAGTAGATTTGGTAAATAAAGGGACACTTGCAGGAATGTTTGTCGGTTTAGAATTTATAAAGAATGGTAATACCAGCTTACTGGGAAACTTATTTTATTAGGAGAATTTAAGCCGAAATTCATCTGCGGAGTAGGGGATATGATATAAGGATTAAGTAAGGTATAGAAGTTTCCTAAGATGAAATGGCAATAAAAATAAATGGTGTTTTAGTAATCGTAAAAATTATACATGGGGAAGGAAAAATAAGCATAAAAAAGGGTAAAAAAGGTAAATATTCTAATTAAAATTGGTAAAATTGGCGCATTAATGGTAATTTAGGGGTAAAAGTACAAATATTTTTCAAAAAAGTTTTGCAGTTTAAAAAATAATGTCTAACTTTGCAGTGTAATTAACCGCNAAGATGTTCGGCACATGAGAATGAACTGAATTTCGGAGGCGGTAAAAAGGAAAAATGGCAAGTCAAAAAGCTTTTAAGTAATAGTGATATAAATTGTAAGTTAGTGGTTGAGTTAGGCAACTCAGGCTTGTGAAGGTATGACAGTCTACAAGATCACAGAACGGCGGAATGTTGTGAAACAATCTGCCGTTTTTGATTTTATACCCCTAATCGTATATTTTTCCTCCTTATTATTTTAAGAAACAGTAAGGAATTATAGGCTGCTACCTCATTATTTGTCCTATCTTTTAAAGAGTTTGCGCATGGAATATAGCTTGTTAATGTGACAGACGGAAGCCGCCGTGTCCTTCGCAAAATCCGCCTCTGACAAATAATCTTCTCTGCGGATTTAATCATGAAAGGCTCTCAGTTGAACATTTCAACTGAGAGCCTTTCATGATTAAAATTGGAATAATCCAATTATATAGGGTCTTCTTTCCCGGGATTGCGTTCAATAGGATTGAAATGATTTCCCGGATCAAAACATTGTGTAGCAGTGCCGGGAAAATCTGATATCAGACGTTCTCGTACTTCGTCATGACCTTCAAAGACAGTAAACCAGATTGACCAGCAACCGACTACTTTAACGTAATCTATCAAGCAATCTAAATTAAGATACCCATTTTCATATCTTTTCTTATATCGTTCTGCAAAGTCCCATTGATTCTTTCGATATTTCCATCGTTTGTCATGTTGACTTGATGTGGCTGGGGTTTTATCAAGTCCAACGAGTTCCAACAAAGCTTTTGCCTTATCAAATGATTTACCTTCCAATGCAGGATTTGCTTTCACAACACCTCCTTTATCATACACCAAACTTATATAGGTGTTATTGAGATGAGGGAAATGGCATGCGTTTGATAATCTCACTTTAGTTCCTTTATTTCCCATATCATTGCATGTTGGGCACCCAAGTAGAAAATTATCCCAATCATGTATTAGATGTGAAAAACCAAGACTTTTATCTTTGGGTAAAATATGTTCTATGTCAAGTCCCCTTGCATAAGGAAATGCTGTTTCACAGTAAACGCAATACTGACCGAAATTAATACAAAGAGGTGGTTTGGCGTCTTGATAGGGTTTATATGTCTGCCGGATAGTGTGTTTGGTACCGTCTTCAAGCGTGATTCCTTGTCCCACAGAGAATTTATTTATTGGCCTCATTTATTGCACTCCTTTCCATTTTCAACATTGCTACATAAGCGGGATCGTCAGAAAACTCAATTTCGATTTCATCAAGCCGCTGTTTCACATTATTAGCAGACTGAGTATCGCCTTGACCTTGTTTTACTAACTGATAATACTCTTCGGCAGTCTCAACCATTTCATCGAACTTGGCACTGCGTCGGGTATTCATATCCATTTCAGTCATGGTGATTTCCTCAATACTTCGTTTGTTAGCGTCTGTATAACCTTTTTTACCATCAAGAGTAATGATGTTTTTATTTTTGACGCTTTGAATAATATAGGGAGAATGGCTTGACACAATAAACTGAATCATCGGGAAGGCTCTATGAAGATCAGCTAATATATGCCGTTGCCACCGAGGATGGAGATATAGATCCACTTCATCAATCATGATTATTCCCGGAGTCTTTTTTATAGCATCCTTTCCGAGAAATCCGTTTAATTCAATACATCTGTATGCCGTTTCAGCTACTATGCTTATTATTGCTTTGAAGCCATCACTCATGTTTTCAAAAGTCTGATATTCAGGCTTTTCTCCAGTCACAGAAATACGTGCGAGAAATTCATTATTCTTGGAGTCAACCTCCACCTCAGACATTGCCGGAATTGCCTCTGAAAGAGCTGTAATAAAAGCCTCTTTAGTTCCTGAAAATTCTTTTCCTTTAGCTAAGTTTGCATCATAGCGATATAGCCAATCAAATGCACTTTTAAAATCAATAGTCTCTATAAGCGCAGATTTATAAGCTTTTTCAATTCGGCTTTCTCTCTGTTTTTTCTTTTGGGCGGAACGATAGTCGTTATCAATTCTCTTTACACCAAATGAAAGAACGAGGGGATAAATAGCATTTTCATCAGCTTTTTTTGATGTGCGAGCCGTCTCCATTTCATTGACATAATACATTAATTGTCCGACACATTCAAGTGAATGTGTCGTTTTTGTACCTCTGAGTTCTCTCCACCAATCAATAGGTTCTGATTTAGTGATATAATCCTCCCCCTTACGATACGTGATAAAAAAATCTCCTTTTACGTCAATACGCGTATTTTCTGGATTGGGATAAAAATCTTTTTTTTCCTGATCATAGCGTTTGAATACATCTTTTAATGCAAAATTCATAGAGTACGCTTTGTCAGAGGAGGGTAATATCGTTAGGGATTTAAGATATGCCCCTAAGGCAATTTGTGCCGCTTTTAATAAAGTAGTTTTACCCGTAGTGTTATTACCTACGATGACAGTGACCTGAGGGTCAAATTCAAAAGACTCATCCTCAAATCCTCTAAAATTTCTTATTTTTAGGGAATTAATTCTCATATATCCATCTTTTAAATATGGAGTGGAATTTTAAGTTTTAGTAGATGCAAAATTACAAATAAATCTTTTTAACCACAATAAAATCTATGCTTTAATCTCAGTTTTTAGTGGTCAGTTGGATAAATACGACATAAGAGACTGCAGCAAATTGTAATGACTGTTAGTTCTAACCGTATAAACAAAAGTTTAACTGATCTACTTGAACTTAAACTTCAAAAAGTGGTTGTAAGATTTGGCAGTTCCGGAAATTTGTTGTTACTTTGCCACCGAAGTTGCTTATCGTGGCGCAAGAGTGCGCCATCGGCGCAACAACATTTTTTATTATTAACAACGGGTGTTGTTGATTTTTTCTGTTTATCAAACTTGGCCGTTTGTAGTCAGAGGAAAGGTCATCAAATGCTCGCATCGAGATTGCTGTATACATATCTGTCTTGGCGACAGAGAAGGCAATAGCGGTGTGGCTGTCTATTGACTTTATCTGACGAGGTTGGCCAAGACCTGATAAACGAAAGTCAGCAGGTTTCCACACCTTTTTTATGTTCACTTTCTATCAGGAAGCCATAGGAAAAAACAACCATCTCGTATCATGAGAAAAATCTTATCAAAAGTGGTTTACCCCTTCAAGTTCAAAGCCGAGCAGCCACAATAAATTGCCCGGCAATCAACCCCGCTACTGGCAGAGATCTAATGTCATGTGATAGATAAATCTATCTTAAAAGTTCCTATGATAGAGAATGAACATATCTTATTTTGGCTAAATTTGTTATAATACACTTTTGGGTATTGCATAGGTGAAAACAGGTTAGTAATTTTGCGGGTGAATTGAGATGAAGAACAGGTCAGTGACAATTCGGGGATTGTGACGCCTTGTCAATCAGATTTATGATAACTCAAAAAAGTTTCTATGGACGCGATGATACGTCTTAAGGACGTCAACAAAACCTACGAAGGGGCAGTGCCGCTACACGTACTGAAAGGGATTAATCTTGATATTTATAAAGGAGAGCTGGTGTCGATAATGGGTGCTTCCGGCTCCGGGAAGTCAACACTGCTTAATATTTTGGGAATCCTTGACAACTATGATTCCGGCGAGTATTTCCTTGATGGCAAGTTGATAAAAGATCTCAGCGAGAACAAAGCGGCTGACTATCGCAATAGCATGATAGGATTTGTGTTTCAGTCGTTTAACCTTATAACTTATAAGAATGCAATGGAAAATGTGGCGTTGCCTCTTTTCTATCAGGGAGTGTCTCGAAAGAAAAGGAATAAGCTTGCCATGGAGCAACTTGACTGTATGGGACTTGCCGAGCGGGCACACCATCTTCCCGGTGAATTATCTGGCGGACAGAAGCAACGTGTGGCGATAGCAAGGGCAATGATAACCAATCCTTCTATAATCCTTGCCGATGAACCTACAGGTGCCCTCGACAGCAAGACATCTCATGATGTTATGGGAATTTTCAGGGAACTTAACGAGAAAGAAGGGAAGACGGTGATAATCGTAACCCACGACCCGGGTGTAGCTGCCCAAACCAACCGACTTATCCGTATTTCCGATGGAATAATAGCTCCTCCGGAAGTGCAGATTGAAGACCATAAGAAAATAATTGGGTTTGACACTGAACAGAAAGCATGATTGATCTACTGAATGAAATATGGCAGACAATGCGCACCAATAAGTTGCGCACAATTCTCACCGGCATAGCCGTCACGTGGGGAGTGTTCATGCTTATTGTGCTTCTTAGCATGGCAAGGGGTGTGACTAATATGTATGAGTATGATATGATGGCAGATAATGAGGCACGCATAAGTGTCTACAACGGCAACACCTCAATGCCTTATAAGGGAAAGCCTGAAGGACGCTACATTCAGCTTGAGGAACACGATATGGGTGCCATAAAAGATAACGACAGACAACATGTGGCAGAGGTCACGGCAAGATTGTGGGGTGGCGGCACAATCTCTTCAAATAAGGCTAAGATCAGTTCGCAATATACAGGGGTGTTCCCTGTGCCGATTTCCCAAATCAATATGAGAGCCACAATCACACAGGGAAGGTTTATAAATGAACGTGACATGAAGGATAAGGCAAAGGTTATGGTCATTTCGCAATATCATGCCGAGCAATTATTTCCCCCCTCAGGAAAAGATGCTTACGGTAACAGGGTGGAATGTCAGGGTCTTTCCTTTAAGATTGTAGGGATATATGATAGTAAATGGAGCCGGGATATATACATACCATATTCTACTGCCCGAATGCTGGTGGCAGACAAAAATGATCTTGGCACCCTGTCGGTGGAGCTTAAAGATGTGGCGACAGAGGATGACGGACTTATGGCAGAAAACAATATACGTAGCACTCTTGCCCGGACCCATGATTTCAATCCTAATGACCCGAATGCTATATGGATCAATAACAGTTTTATCAGTTCCATTAAATCGCGTTTGGCATTGATATTTCTTAATACGGGCACATGGATTCTTGGAATCTTGACCCTGTTGACGGGCATGGTGGGGATAAGCAACATAATGTTTGTGACTGTGAAGGAACGCACCCATGAAATAGGCATAAGGCGTGCCATAGGTGCGAGACCATCAAAAATTCTGACTCAGGTGATAGCCGAAGCAGTGGCGATTACCCTCGTGTTCGGATATTTGGGGATAGTGTTAGGTATGATTGTAACACAAATCATAGCCTATTTTGTGGAGGAGACGGGTGTATTACGCAATCCAACAGTGAGCATTTCCATAGCGCTGGAAGTAACAGCATTCCTAACATTGGCAGGGGCGCTTGCCGGGTTGTTCCCGGCATTGAGAGCATTGAAAATTAAACCGGTGGAGGCACTTAGGGACGAGTAAAACTTCAAAAGAGATGAAACTGACCATATTCGACATAGAAAATTGGAAAGAGATAGGTGCGACCCTTATGAGAAACAAGACGCGCACATTCCTCACCGGATTCGGTATATTTTGGGGAGTAGCAATGCTTGCGATGCTTACCGGGGGAGCCAGGGGTGGCGAAGATATGCTTAGTCGAGTTTTTGCCGGCATGGCAACCAATAGTGCCGGGATAATAACCGAATCCACCACAATGGCATATAAGGGGTATCAGAAAGGTCGCTCCTGGAATATGAACATGACTGACGTAGCACTTCTCGAGGAAGCTTTCCCGGAACTTGACGGCGTGGTACCTATTTTTCAGAAATGGGGACAGACATTTCGTAACGGAAAGAATTCTACTGCAGGGCAGCTTGTGGGAGCCGATGAGAATTATGGGAAAGTGCTTCTGCCGAAGATATATGGCGGTCGCTTCATTAATGAGGCTGACGTAAGAGGGGAGAGGAAAGTGGCTGTAATAGGTAAGAGAGTAAGTGACAAGCTTTTCCCGACAGATTCCACTCCTTTGGGACGAGTGATAGAGGTAGGGGGAACAGCATATTCCGTAGTAGGGGTAGCAGGCGATATCTCTGAGGTGCATTTAAATGGTAGCCTTGATGAGGGGATGGTAGTGCCTGCGTCTACATTCCGGAGGGCTAACGGATATGGTGACAATGTCGACTTTATGATTGTGACAGCCAAAGATAATGTGGATATGGTGACGCTTGTGCCAAGGATACGTTCCGTGATATACCGTCGTCATGACATACATCCCGATGATACAGGGGCGATGTGGGTGGTAAATGTGGCTGAGATGTTCCAGCAAGTAGATATGGTTTTTACCGGGGTTGACCTGCTGGCATGGTTTATAGGTCTCTCCACTCTTATTGCCGGAGTGATAGGCATAGGCAACATTATGTGGGTGATAGTGAAGGAGCGCACGCAGGAGATAGGAATAAGACGTGCGATAGGAGCCAAGCCACGTGATATTATTGTGCAGGTGCTTAGTGAGGGGGTGGCTCTTACAATGATATTCGGAATGGCAGGAATATGCTTTGCTGCTATTGTTCTGGGGATAGTGCATTATGCCACTAATCCACCTGACTCAGTGACGGAGGCTCATTTCCAGATGAGTTTTATGACTGCCGTGGGAATCTTGATACTGTTTATGGTGCTTGGCACTCTTGCTGGTCTTGTCCCGTCGGTTAAGGCAATGAGGATAAAACCCATAGAGGCACTCAATAGTAAATAAGTATTTAATAATGAATAATATAACCCAACTGATATGAAAAAGTTTTTTAAGATTCTGATGATAGTGATAGTGTGTGCAGTCTTTGTAGCCACGTTTGTCTATCTGTTTATTAATTCAAGGGGTAAAGACGATAAGTATGCCTTGGTCTATCCTACGAATGAAACCATTGAGCGCACAACCGTGCTGACCGGTAAAATTGAACCTCGGGACGAAATCGACATCAAACCTCAGATTTCAGGTATCATAAGCGAAATATTGGTGGAGGCAGGCGATCATGTCAACAATGGCGACATAATTGCAAAGATAAAAGTTATTCCGGAAGAGGCACAATTGTCGTCAGCAGAGAATAGGGTAGAGGTGGCGCGTATATCTATGGAGGAAGCACAGCTCACTTTCAACCGTACGAAGATGCTTTATGAGAAGAAATATGAGAGCCGCGAGAAATATGAGACTGACGAGGCAGCTCTGCGCCGCGCTAAAAAGGAATATGAGCAGGCTTGCGACCAACTTACTATTGTGCGTGACGGCGTTTCAGCAGCTAATGCCCAGGGTTCAAACACCCTGGTACGCTCTACGGTGACTGGCGTTGTGCTGGAAGTTCCGGTAAAAGTCGGATCGTCAGTGATACAGGCAAACACTTTTAACGACGGCACTACGATTGCTAAAGTAGCTGACATGACTGACCTTATATTTAAAGGTAAGGTAGATGAAACGGAAGTGGATCTTCTAAGCGAAGGAATGGGAGTGCATATTTCTGTGGGTGCGATAACCAACTCAGATTTCCCTGCCACAATAGAAAAGATAGCTCCGATGGCATCTAACGAAAGCGGTGCCAACACTTTTGAGGTGAAAGCCGCCCTGACAGCAGATGAAAATGCCAAATTAAGAGCGGGTTATAGTGCTAATGCGAGTGTGGTGCTTGAACATGCTGACAATGTACTTTCAGTGCCGGAAAGCGTAGTGGAGTATGCGGCAGACAAGGCATACGTGTATGTGCTGACTGACTCGGTGCCGAAGCAGGTGTTTGATCGCCGGGAAATAACCGTTGGTCTGTCTGACGGGCTTACCGTTGAGGTAAAGTCTGGCGAAGTGTCTCTTCAGACACCTCTCAGGGGAAGTGTAATAAAGTGAATAGTTAATGAGCAACATCATGAACAGGATAGCAAAACTATTGGTTGTAGCCTCCTTTGCGGGAGTGGCTTCCTCTGTCTCGGCAGAAGTGTGGTCGCTTGACAGTTGTGTGTCTTATGCCATTGAGAATAATATAAATATCCGTCAGCAAGATATAAGGGTAAGGGAGGGCGAATTAGCAATAACGGAGGCAAAAGACCGTTTCTTGCCATCGGCTGACGCCTCAGCCTCACAGTCGTTTAATTTCGGCAGAGGGTTGACTGCGGAGAACACCTATGCTAATCGTAACACCTCCAATACACAGTGGGGCATCAGTGTGTCACTACCTTTATTTCAGGGAATGACGGAATATCACCGACTCGAAATTGCAAAAATGTCGCTGCAGCAGTATGTGTTTGAACGCGAATCTACAAAAGACAACCTCACCCTAAATATAATTTCTCAGTATCTTCAGGTGCTTTATAATAAGGAGGTGGCTAAAAGTGCCAGATCTAAAGCAGAATTATCGGATTTTGAGGTAGAACGTCAGAAGGCATTGATAGAAGCCGGAAAAGTGGCAGAGGCAACTCTCTATGATTTCCAGGCTGTGGCAGCCCAGGATCGCTTGCAGGTAGTGACTTCAGACAATGACGTGCAGACCGCCTTGGTTAATCTTGCCAATTTGCTGCAACTGCAGTCGGTGGAAGGGTTTGACATAGCCCCTATTAACGACATGGAGCCACTGATTCCGACACCTGATGCAGTTTATTCTTCGGCTATGGGTATAAATAATGGCATTTTAGGTTTGCGCCAGGCGGTAAAGGTGGCTGACCGTAACATTACACTTGCAAAGTCAGGATATATACCGACTCTTAGTTTTAATGGCGGTATCGGTTCCTCTTATTACACGGTAAGCGGTATGCCGGCGGAATCATTCGGGGCTCAGATGCGTCATAATTTTTCAACCTATATTGGTTTTTCATTACGTATCCCTTTATTTGACGCCTTCAACACCAGAAACGGAATCAACCGCGCAAAGCTCCAGAAACTGAGTGCCGAGCTTACCTTGGACCAACAATCGGCTGATTTATATAAGGAGATACAATTAGCCTATTACCAGGCTTTAGGAGCAAGGGAAAGATACACTACCTCTATACAAACTCTTGAGAATACGCGACTATCGTTTGACTCAACCAGAGAGCGTTTTAACCTCGGGCGCGCAACTCAGGCTGACTATGAGCAGGCGAAGAATAATCTCTTCAAGACAGAACTCGCGCATATTCAAGCGCATTACGAATATATTCTACGCACCCATATATTGCAATTCTACCGCACAAACCGCTTATAATTACATATACAGCCTTAAGCTTTTGCGTTGCTGTCCGACCTATATAAGGCAATGTGAGAAGCCTCAGAACGCATGGTGGCAAGATATAGCCTCGAAAGGGTGCGGTTCAAAAATGGCGCACCCTAATATATTGATTGTGGTATTCTTGAATTAGTGTCAGCGCTTTAGCTTTGAGGCTATCTCATAGACCTTTTCGTATATCCGGCGGTCGTGATCGTTGAGCGACTTTCCGCGTCGGCTCATTACTCTTTCGGCAATGTCAAGGAATTTCTTCATGGTGACGTCGGTAAAGCCGGTGACGGGGCTTCCTTCGCTGAAACTGGGCACAAACACACGGGGGAATCCTGCGCCGTGGATATTTACGCCTGCCCCGATCACAGTGGCTGTGTTGAGCATACAGTTTACACCTATTTTAGAGTGATCACCCATTATCAGACCGCAGAACTGAAGGTCGGTGCGCATGAATGTATGGGTACGGTAGTTCCAGACTCTGATTTTAGCATAGTCGTTCTTAAGATTTGAGGCATTTACGCCTGCCCCGATGTTACACCATTCTCCAATGACGGCGTTGCCAAGATAGCCGTCGTGAGCCTTATTGCTGAATCCAAAAAATACGGAATTGTCAACTTCGCCTCCCACCTTGCAGTAGGGACCCAGAGATGTGCCTCCGTATATCTTTGCACCCATCTTTATTTTGGCATTGTTGCAAAGGGCTATAGGACCGCGCAGACATGCCCCTTCCATCACTTCCGCATTCTTACCTATGTAGACAGGTCCGTTTTTCAGGTTTATGATAGCTCCTTCCACCACAGCCCCTTCCTCAATGAAAATTCTCGGAGTCCCGTCAGGGTCAGTGAGATTACCTATAATGGTATTTGTATCGTCGATAGGGGAGGAAAGGCGGTCTTTGGTGAGACGGTAGAAATCATTTTCAATCTCTTTGAAATTCTTGAGAAACACATCAAAGACATATCTTATTATCCTGAAATAATCGGGCAGGGGCTTGGCATTCCATTTCCTGTTGCAGAAATCTGAATAAGTTCCACAAAAAGCGACAGGCTCCTCACCATCGACAATGGCATCGCCAATTTGCAGAGCGGCTATATCAGCTGCAGTGGCAGAATCGGGCAGCAATGCACCGGTTATAAACAGGTATATGGTATCGGAATGGGTATCGGGGGGCGTGCCATATTTTTCTTGCAGGTAATCCACCGGGAGGTATTTGTATTCGCAAGGGAAGAAGGCAGTCCACTTTTCCCGTATTGTCAAGAGCCCTAAACGGAAGTCAGCCACAGGACGCGTAAAGCTCAGTGGAAGCAGGTCTTCATGGCTCTGCGGAGTGTCAAACAGGTATATGGTATTTTGCATTGTCTTGATGTTACGATTGGTGAGATTTAAGTGGAGAGGATATAGAGTGATTGCTCACTTTGTGGAAAGTTGTGCAAAAGTAACACAAATAAAGAAATCGGCAAACTTTTTAAATGTTAAAAACTATAAACGAGGCTCAAAAACTTAAATAATTAATAAAGTAGGGTAAATTATGGGCAGATTGATTATGAAAAATGGGTTTTAATTGCATGATGCCGCCCCCTAGGGGCATATTTTAGTAAGCTTAGGGGAGATTGACAGCAGATTGAAATAAGTATTTAAATGTTTTTAAGGAATTTTTTTTGCAGAAAAGTTGCGTAATTACCTATTTTTCATTAACTTTGCATCGATTTTAAAGCCGAAAACCAAGTGCATCTTGCTAAATAATTGAAATATAATTATTTAGGAGATTATGGCGTATGGTAACGGGCGGCTTTGGGATCTGTAATCCAATAGTAAGGACACAAATTAAATTAATAAAATCAATTTTTAGAGACTAAGAATGCCAACGATTCAGCAATTAGTAAGAAAAGGACGCGTAGTTCTCAAGGATAAGAGCAAATCGCCCGCCTTGGATTCATGTCCGCAGCGCCGCGGGGTGTGTGTGCGTGTTTACACCACCACTCCCAAGAAGCCTAATTCGGCAATGCGTAAAGTGGCGCGTGTACGTCTAACCAATGGCAAGGAGGTCAACTCCTACATTCCGGGTGAGGGTCACAATCTTCAGGAACACTCAATCGTGATGGTTCGCGGAGGCCGTGTTAAGGACCTTCCGGGTGTACGCTATCACATTGTTCGCGGTACCCTTGACACCGCAGGCGTGCAGGGCCGCACACAGCGTCGCTCTAAATATGGAGCCAAACGTCCTAAAGCAGGCAAGGGAGCACCGGTTAAGGGTAAGAAGTAATTAGCCCACCCGCCTCAGGGACACCAGCAAACATCAACCCCCGTTTTTGATTGTCTGCTTGGCTTAGGTTGAGTAAACGGCGGCAAGAGAGCCGACGTTGAAGTTTTTCAAAAGCAGCCGCAACAAAAACACTAAACAAACAAAAATGAGAAAAGCAAAACCGAAGAAAAGGGTAATCCTGCCCGATCCTGTGTTTCATGACGTCAGAGTGACAAAGTTTGTCAATCACCTGATGTATGACGGAAAGAAGAACACAGCTTTCACAATATTCTACACGGCACTTGAGACCGTGAAGGCAAAAATGCCAAACGAGGAGAAGAGCGCACTCGAGATTTGGAAAAAAGCGCTTGAGAATGTAACTCCCCAAGTGGAGGTGAAGTCACGCCGTGTGGGCGGTGCCACCTTCCAGGTTCCTACTGAAATCAGAGCCGACCGCAAGGAATCTATCTCTATGAAAAATCTTATCATCTACGCACGCAAGCGTGGCGGCAAAACAATGGCAGACAAACTCGCTGCTGAAATTGTAGATGCCTTCAATGACCAGGGTGGTGCTTACAAGAGAAAAGAAGACATGCACCGTATGGCAGAGGCTAACCGCGCTTTTGCACATTTCAGATTCTAAATTTGGTTTTTCATTACAATGGCAAAACACGACGATCTTAAACTCACCAGAAATATCGGCATCATGGCTCACATTGATGCCGGCAAGACAACTACGTCAGAGCGTATCCTCTTCTATACCGGTCTTACTCACAAGATTGGCGAGGTGCACGACGGCGCAGCCACAATGGACTGGATGGAGCAGGAGCAGGAGCGTGGTATCACAATCACTTCCGCCGCAACTACTACTTTCTGGAACTATAACGGAAACAAATACAAAATTAACCTGATTGACACTCCGGGACACGTTGACTTCACTGTGGAGGTGGAGCGTTCACTCCGTGTGCTCGACGGTGCTGTGGCTGCCTTCTGCGCAGTGGGCGGTGTTGAGCCTCAGAGTGAGACCGTATGGCGTCAGGCTGACAAATATAATGTGCCGAGAATCGGTTACGTCAATAAGATGGACCGCTCCGGTGCTAACTTCTTCGAGGTTGTTCGCCAGGTGCGTGAAGTGCTCGGCGCTACTCCTCTCCCAATTCAGATACCCATCGGCGCTGAGGAGACTTTCAAAGGCGTTGTTGACCTTGTGACCATGCAGGCTATCTTCTGGCATGACGAGACAATGGGTGCTGAATACACTGTTGCCGAAATTCCTGCAACCCTCCGCGATGAGGCTGAGGAATGGCGTGACAAAATGCTTGAGACTCTCGCTGAGAGCGACGAGGTGCTCATGGAGAAATATTTTGACGACCCCTCTTCAATCACTGTAGACGAAATCAAGGCTGCTATCCGCAAAGCCACCCTCGCTATGGAGGTTAACCCGATGATCTGCGGTTCTTCTTTCAAGAACAAGGGCGTTCAGACTCTCCTTGATGCCGTATGTGCATATCTTCCTTCTCCTGAAGACTCAGGTGTGGTTGAAGGTCATGCAGTAGGCGACCCCGACGAGATTCTCACACGTGAACCGAGCCCCGAGGCTCCCATGTGTTCACTCGCGTTCAAGATTGCAACCGACCCGTATGTAGGTCGTCTTTGCTTCTTCCGTGTTTATTCAGGCGAAGTGCAGTCTGGCAGCTATGTGCTTAACAGCCGCAGCGGTAAAAAGGAGAGAATCTCACGTCTCTTCCAGATGCACTCCAACAAGCAGAACCCGAAAGAGGTGATCGGCTGCGGTGATATCGGCGCAGGCGTAGGCTTCAAGGATATCCGCACCGGCGACACTCTTTGTGCTGAGGATGCACCCATCGTGCTTGAGTCTATGGAATTCCCCGATCCCGTTATCGGTATCGCAGTAGAGCCTAAGACTCAGAAAGACCTTGACAAGCTTGGCGTAGGTCTTCAGAAACTTGCAGAGGAAGACCCGACCTTCCGCGTTGAGACCAACGAGGAGACAGGTCAGACCGTCATCAGCGGTATGGGTGAGCTTCACCTCGACATCATCATCGACCGTCTGCGTCGCGAATTCAAGGTTGAATGTAACCAGGGTCGTCCTC
>JAAVCP010000004.1 GCA_014802265.1 Bacteroides sp.
ACTTGTCAAGCAATTTTATCACTTGACCATAGAGCGGCTGTCCGCTAAAATGACTATTTTTGCGCATCGGTTGTTTTAAATTTTTGGCGAAATCAAAATTACCGAAAAGGGTCGATTCCTGCAAATGGAATCGACCCTAATTTTTTTCTTATCTGAAAAGTTTTATCGGACAGCAATAATTTCAAAAAAATGGAGGTTTGTCCTAAAATTTAGGACAAAAATTGTTATCTTTGTCCCCAAATTTAGGACACTATGGATAAGTTTTATATCAAGACTCAAATTGCAATGCGTCAGGCGGAGTTACCGACTGACTTAAAAAAACGAGAAAATCCTCTTCCGGTAAATGTAGGAAAGATTGTCACTATAGCCGGTGTAAGGCGATGTGGCAAATCTTCAAGAATGGAAGTTGTCGTTAACGAACTTCTTGCAATAGGGGTTGAAAGAGAGCGAATTTTATGGATTAGTTTCGATGACGAACGTCTGGTTCAGATGAATTCGGATGAACTTTACCAGATAATAGAAGCGTATCGCGAGATGTACCCGGAGATAGAATTATCATCCGTATATATGTTTTTTGATGAAATACAGTTGATTGAGAACTGGGAGTATTTTGTAATGCGTCTTTATAAACATTCCTCAAAGAACATATATATAAGTGGTAGTAATGCCACAATGCTAAGTACCGAACTTAAATCCGCCCTGCGCGGGTGGCCCATTGAGGAGGAGACACTGCCACTTTCATTCCGTGAATTTTGCGATTTTAACGGGATCAAGACTGATGGCTGGTTAGAGTCTGATATGGCGAAATTACGTAATGCGTTTTTGGCTTACAACAATGAAGGTGGTTTTCCTGAAGTTGTGCTGACTCAAAATCCTCTCATGAAAGTAAGAATACTCCAAACCTATTTTGACACCATGTTGCTGAAAGATTTGGTGGAACACTACAATCTGTCGAATATAGAGGTTCTTCGGTATTTTCTGAAACGCATAATGGCTAATCTCACAAAGCCAACTTCTATCAGAGCCATACATGGTGACATCAAATCCCGTGGGCTTAAAGTTAGTAAGGATGATTTATATGATTGGGCAAATCACGCATGCGATATATTTATGTTTATCCGTGTTCCTAATTATAGTAAGTCGTTACAGAAAATTGAAAGTTCTCAGCCGAAATATTATTGTATCGACAACGGATTACGCAATGCTGTGCTGCTTCCTCAAAGTGATGATGACGGGAAAAAACTTGAAAATACCGTTTTTTTACAACTTTATCGACATCGTTGTCCAATTGATCAGATATATTATTATCAAGGAAAAGGTGAATGTGATTTTGTAATTCAGCGTGGTGTAGAGATCGACAGGCTTATTCAGGTGACGTGGAATATGAGTGATAAAGAGACACGCAGAAGGGAAATTAACGGGCTAATAGAGGCATCGGAAGCCACCGGTTGCCGAAATCTCATTATTATAACGGGTGATAACAGTGAAGAAATAAAGCTTGACGACGGTAAAGTTATTTATGTCTTGCCAGCTTGGAGATGGTTGTTGGAGAGGTGAATTTAGTAACTATCAGTTATGTGTTTTTTGATTTATTTTCACCTTTCATGTAGCTATTAAGAAAGTTAAATAGCTGCATGAAAGGTGAAAAATATCATTAAAATCTCTGGAAATTCTATAGGTACATATCTGTAAATATGGATACGAAATCCTTTTATCCTCTAAATTATTAAAGGATGAAGTTTAGATACGGACTTTGCGAACCACTCGTTTGCCGCCGTCGGTTACATTGACAAGGTAAACGCCGTGGTTAAGGTTTGTAGTGTCTACTGTTGTGCCCTTAGAATGCGCAATTAATGTCCCGGCAGGGGTGTAGATTTCGATTACGGGATTCTCACAACCGCATACGGTGATAACTCCGTTAGTAACCGCTATTGCAATCTCCGGGGCAATAACAGTTTCAACACCAACGCTCGCGTCAATCTTGAAGGCGGGTGAAAGGGTCTGTTCCTGGAAATTGCCGGTAGCGTCGGTCAGAGTGATGCGTACGTCAAACCAGCCGTTTTCTGACTTGCGGTCAACGCTTGCGAGAGAGCCACGATAGTAAGTGCCGAAGCCGGGCATGAAGTCGCGCTCCGCAACGTTCTCAACCTCCAAGGGGAGGAAGAAGTCAGTGTCGTAAGGCGCATACTCAACCTTCACCTCGGCTGCCGGCTCCTCAGTATACCAGCTATTGTACGTCTCAGGGTTATACTCAAAATTAAAGTCACCACCATAGAACTCTATCACGCCATCTTCCCCGGTTGCATAGCGGTCAGTAAAGTTGTCTTCCTTATCCACAAAACGCACAATCTGCAATGTAGGTGGCTGCCAGTCAGAACGCGATAGATCAAAGCCAATACGGGTGACATTTTTACCGGGAATGCCGTCAATCGCTACGTTAGTGTCAGTAAACACAAAGTCAATCTTTCCTTCTTCCGGCAGACTGCCCCACTGCAACCCTTCCATCACCTCATCAGAAGGCACGGCATCGTCTACGGAAACTCTTCCCTCAGTAACTAACATGTCTACGCCACGGTTTTCGCCAAGACGTCCGATGAATGAAAAACTAAAACCCTTTCCCCAGTTATAATCAATCCCTGAAAAAACAAGTGTCGGGCAACCATAATTCCAAACATGGGGCTTAGATGCCTCGAATGATAACCAGGGATTAGTTACCTGATCCATGTAAATATTTCTATCATTGGGTTGAAGGAGATAAGTACTGAATGTTTCAGTGTTATTTATACCTAACACCATGGGAATATCCAAAGAAACATTCACCGGCAATCCTGTCATCATAGCATTCCAATCTTCAGATACTGAGGGAATAGGCATAACTTCATATTCATCAACCACATTTGGATCCTGGCAAATATGAATCCATTTCTTCATTGGCTCTGTACCACCATTTAAAGTACTTGTAGTAATACCTGACATTTTACCACCTCTAATGGAGGCATAGTTCAGAAAAACTGATTTGGATTTATCAAATTCAAAGACTATCGCTTCTCCATTTTCATCATAGAATATTTGAGGTTCGGCTTGATAAGGAGTCTCTGCAAATTCCGGCTTTAAGGTTACATAGTTATTAACATCATTAGTGAGGTTAGCTGATTTTGAAGAATCTGCCACAAATGAAATAATATATGCACCGTCAACGCTAATTGCATTGCTTCCGTAATAGAAAGCATAACCGTTGTTTGGCATGGTTCTGAGGTTGCCATAGCCCAACATATATTTTCGGTCACCTATTATCATTTCAAACGGAGAGAGCATATAAGATGACCCTATATTATGTTTCTTATTAAAAATTTCAAGATTTACACCTACGGATAAGACATTCCCGGGTATCTCATCAATGACTTCAAAAGTTTCAAGAGCATATACCGGAATGTCTGTTTGTGGAGCTGTGCCATCAGGCATAAGTGCATTCCATGTAATCTCCACAGTAGCATCTGCTGCATCAAGGGTGATCTCCGTATCACCTTCTACATCTACTTCCTGAGCGGTGAGAAGTATATAGTTCCAATTCGCGTCATCCATGATAATTTCAATGTCATAGCTGCCCTGGGGGACAAGGAACTCTAATTTATCAGGAATTTGTGAGTCTGTAAATTCGTTGAAAAACCAGTAGTCTTCTGCATAATTTGGATATGCAATACCCATTTCCACCCTGCTAACTTCGTCTTTGTCATATTTTAGGTTGACTGTTAAAGTGTAGGTAGATTCGCCGGCGCGTATTGGAGCTTTGGAGGGAGCGATGCGGTTATTGTTGGCGGTGAGGTCGGTGAAGGAATGAGAGACAGTGATACCTTTCTTTGCAATACGGTCTTTCTGAGTCTTTGCTGCGAAGTCCTGAAAGCTGGTTGGGTTAGTGGGTTGGCTTGCAACCTGCTTCTTTTCTGTTTTGAATTTGAAGCCGGAGATTGTTCGTCCGGTGGTTGCTGACGGCGAGATTGCCATCGCTGCGAGGCTGCACAGGAGCATGATTGCCGTCGCGAATAAGGTTTTTCTCATGGTGTGAGATTGTTTGGTTTTTCCTATGGCTCCCTGATAGAAAAGTGAAGAAATAAGAAAGGTGTGGAAACCTGTTGACTTCCTTCTATCAGGTCTTGGCCTACCTCGCATTAAAAAGTCAATAGACAGCCACACCGCTATTGCTTT
Organism: Bacteroides sp.; assembly: GCA_014802265.1. Taxonomy (GTDB): domain Bacteria; phylum Bacteroidota; class Bacteroidia; order Bacteroidales; family Muribaculaceae; genus Lepagella. Next base: position 4,204 of record JAAVCP010000004.1, read on the forward strand.
TCACTGACTGAGATCAGTCATGGATAAAACAATCCCGATGCGAGCGTTTTATTGATCATTCTTAATGCGTTCAAACGGCCAAGTTTGATAGAAAGAATAATTCAACAACACCCGTTGTTAATAAAAAAGTAAAGCTGCATTGCTTGCGCTCTCTTGCGCTGCGAAAAGCAACTTTGAGTGCAAAGTAATAACAAATTTCCCAATCTACCAAATCTTTCCTCAAAAAGTTTTTGGAAAACTCAGAGTAAAGTTTCCAATAAGAAGTGCAACGTCCTTCTCCTCTCCTCCGGGGAAGGCCGCGTGCCGAGGGGACTGAGCAAGCCCCCGTTGAGCTCACCGCGACAATGGAAATTTTAGAGCGAATTAACCTACAACACAAAAATCACAAAAAAGGAGACCGAAGTCTCCCGGCGATTAAGTAATTTTGTGCTATAAATGAAAAAATATTGTTGGTAAAGATGGGAAAGGTGCCATCGTCACTCTGGTGGAGCGCAACACATCCTTTACTATGGCAAGAAAACTGCCTGAAGGCAAGAATACGAAGGCTCTTGCCGAAATGGTGATTTTGATGCTGCTGCCATATATCAGTAAGATCCGATCCATAACCACCGCCAACGGAAGCGAGTTCGCAGAGCATCTTCTTATAGCCAAACGCTTGAAAACAAAGATCCTCTTTGCCCATCCTTATTCCTCATGGGAAAAGGTTGCATTGAATATCACAATAAATTGATACAACAGTATATATCTAAGGGAACTGACTTGGATACTATAACTGCTCAAATACTTAAGGAAATAATAATCAAGATAAACAGCAGACCCAGGAGGAAACTTGATTTTTCAACCCCGGTCGCCGAATTCTTCAAATTTATTGTCTAATTTGCACTTGCAGGTAGAATCTGCGGAGTAGGCGGTTAATTTTTAGAGTCAATCGCATTAAATTACAAAAACTAAAAGCTTGATTATTCGAACTTCTGAGTATTATAAACTGTTCTAATTAAGAATCCTAAAATTATGTTGGTTCTTTTAGAAAACTTATAAAATTTATAATAATAAGCGAATTATGAAGAATAAAATATTATTCGTTGTCACAAGTCATAGTGACTTAGGCACCACAGGTAAAAAGACAGGATATTTCTTGTCAGAAGTAACACATCCCTGGTCAGTATTGGAAACTGAATATGATATAGATGTAGTCAGTCCTAAAGGTGGTCGCCCGCCGGTTACAGGGTTTGACTTAAATGATCCAATAAACCGTAAATTCTGGGATAATCCTGATTGGCAGGATAAAATGAGTGATACTCTTACACCTGAACAGGTGAATCCGGCAAATTATGTGGCTATATTTTATGCAGGAGGACATGGCGCAATGTGGGATTTCCCTGATAATAAAGAATTACAGAAAATCGCTTCCGCAATCTATGAAAACGGTGGTTATGTGGCAGCAGTATGTCATGGTCCTGCCGGAATTATAAATATTCCGCTTTCAAATGGTAAATTACTGATAAATGGGAAGAAATTTGATTGCTTCACAAATGCTGAAGAGGAGGCTAACGGCACTGCGAAAATAGTGCCATTCATGCTTCAGACGGCACTGGAAGATCACGGAGGCATATTTAATGGAGCTGCCATGTGGGCAGATCACGTTGTGGTTGACGGCAGACTGCTTACCGGTCAAAATCCTATGTCGGCATTATCTCTTGGTAAAGTTCTTCTTGAGCAACTCAAGGCAGCTAATTTATAAAATAATAAGTCTTTACAAATTAAGACCAAAATACCAAATTACTGCTTTTTTGGTATTTTGGTCTTAAAATTATTGATTGGAAGGGTAGTTAATGGACTGTGAATTTGGCTTTTGAACGGATATCGGCTGATGAGGCACCGATTAGAGCTTCAAAATCACCCGGTTCGCATACCCATGCGTGCTTGTCGGCATCAAAGAAGCTTAGATCAGGCTCAGTGATTTCAAATGTCACAGTTTTTGTCTCTCCGGGCTGGAGGAACACTTTTGAAAACCCTTTCAACTCTTTTTCCGGACGGTCAACAGATGCCTTGGAGTCATGGATATATAATTCTACCACCTCACTGCCTGCGCGCTTGCCGGTGTTAGTAACCGGAACCGATACGGTAAATTTATCATTCTTTGAACCTTGAGCCTTGTCTACACTGGCTTTACCATATTTAAAGGTAGTGTAGCTTAAGCCATGACCAAAGGGGAAAGTAGGCTTAAGGTTATTTTTATCAATGAAACGATAACCTACGTATATACCCTCGTTGTAAGGCATATCGAAAATATCATTTCCAAATTTATCCTTTGCAGGGGTACCGGGATATTCCCCGAGTTTATGTGCTCCACATTGCATCAGGTCAGCATAATAGGTATACGGGAGCTTGCCGCTTGGATTAACATCACCGCTCAACACGTCAGCAATGGCATTGCCTGTTTCATTACCCAGGTACCATGCCTGCAGAATGGCGGGTACCTCGTCAGCCCAAGGCATTGCCACACCTGTGCCGCTAATGTTTACCACCACAAGATTCTTATTGGCTTTAGCTAAAGCCTTTATAAGTGCGTCCTGACCGTAAGGAAGTTCCATTGAAAGGCGATCGGAATCTTCCGCATCATTATGGTCAGCCTTGTTTAAGCCGCCGAAGTAGAGGACGATATCGGCATCTTTGGCTGCTTTAACGGCAGCATCGGTCAACTCTGCAACACTACGGAAATCACGTAGGTCTTGATTTGTCTTCACACCATTATATTCTCCTAATGTGTCGCCCACATATCCGCGCTCATACACAATCTCAAAATCCTTGCCGAATCTTTTCTTTATTCCTTCAAGCGGAGTGATCTCGTAGGCAGCCTTAAGAGAGGAACTGCCACCACCCACAGTCATCATCTTGATGGCATTTTCACCGATTACTGCAATTTTCTTTACCTTTTCGGGAGATATGGGAAGCAGATCATTCTGATTTTTAAGAAGCACTATACCTTCGCCCCCAATCTTACGGCAGGCAGCAATATGCTCATCACTCACCATTGATCCCCAGGGTCTGTTGCGGTTCATAGCTGTTCGGAAGGTAAGACGCAACACTCTGCGCACCTTGTCGTCAAGCTCATCTTCAGTGAATTTACCCTCTTTGATACCGTTAAGATACGGATTGGCAAGCCAATAGTTATCGTAAGCGTTTGAGCGTCCGTTGGAAAGACCGTCAGTCCAGCTTCCGAATTCCATATCGAGTCCGCCGGTTACGGCAGTTTCAGTGTCATGCACAGCTCCCCAGTCTGAAATCACTGCGCCGTCCCATCCCCATTCGCCTTTCAGAATATCGTTCATGAGAATAGGGTTATAGCTTGCATGTTCCCCCCTGAAGAGGTTATATCCACCCATAAAGCTCCAGGCACCGCCGTCAAGAGCAGCCGCCTTGAATGCAGGGAGATATATCTCGTAAAGGGTGCGGTCGTCAACTATCGGATTTGAGGTGTGGCGGTTGATTTCATTGTTGTTGAGGGCGAAGTGTTTCACGCATACTGCAACGCCATTGTCTTGCACGCCCTTAACATAATCAGTTGCCATTTTGCCTGAAAGATAAGGGTCTTCACCAAGATATTCGAAATTTCTGCCACAAAGGGGTGTGCGGTAGATATTTATACCGGGACCGAGAAGTACGGCTTTATTACGGAACCGGGCTTCCTCGCCGATACTTTTGCCATAAAGATTAGCCATGTCAGTATTCCAGGTTGCCGCAAGGCATGTCAAAGATGGGAAGGCTGTGCAGGAGTCATTGGTCCATGATGCCTGTTCCCATTCGTCCCAGAGCACTTCAGGGCGCACACCCATCGGGCCATCTGTGCACCATAATTCAGGAATGCCAAGACGTGGAACTCCGGGGGCACTGAACTTTGACTGAGCATGTATGATTCCGATTTTCTCTTCGAGAGTCATTTTTGAGAGAGCATCTTCCACTCTTTCCTCAATTGATTTTGAGTCGTCGAGGTAGACAGGCGTCTGTGCAGCCATCGTATGGGCAAACCCCATCATTAATGCTGCCGCTGCCAAAAGATTAATAAGTTTCATGATAATTGCACTGTTTTGTTTTATACGATTATTGGTATGGTGTGTTTATTCATCTGCAAAAGTAATTAAAATCTTTGAAAAATATGCTATAAATTCATACCATATTAATAAATTAGCATTATTTCACATTTTAAAGCTACATTCTATGGATATGCACCCTAAGGGAGAGCGACAAACAGAGGATAATCTTTCTCACTGTTGTCTTCGTCTAATGCAAAGATGGGAGTGGAGATGCAGAGCATGTCAGCGATTGAGGCAATATTATGGATTAGGATTTCACGCAGGAGTTTCCCTCTTAGTTCTTTGAGTTTGCCGGAATAAGGTGTTTTCAGATTACCTTTGTCGTCTACTGATTTGAAATTGACTTTAGACACCTTTGCAAAATCCTTTATTATTTTCCAGTCAAGACATTTGGCTGCCTCCGCAGGGAGAAGATCAACCACCTCCTTCTCACCTCTCTCTTTCAGTATGCTGACAAAAGCAGCGGTGAGTTTGGGTTGCCAGTAATCTCTCATTCTCATGCCGGTAGAAGGGTTTTCTATGTCGTAATCAAACCGATATGGACTCACAAGGTCAAAAGGGTTCAAAAAACCATAAATTGAAGAAATTATCCCCACTTTATACTTGGCAAAATCTATGGCAGAAGAGGGGAGAGCGGCAACATTTAATGCCCTGAACACTTCACCTGTAAATGAGTATAAAGCTTTGCCTTCTGATGCCCCATTCTGAAAATCAAAAAAAAGTTTCTTTGCTTTAGAGGCAAGTGCAAAACTCAATCCCAATCTGTCGGTAATTTCTTCTACCGACATTGGTGCGAAGGTGTGGGCTATTTCTAAAGCTACGTTATGAAAAACCGGTAGGGCGGTAGAAGAAGTGTCAAATTCGCCTTTTGGCACCGACATATTTTTGGATTCTGCAATCAGAGTTATCATTTTTGGATTAAAAAGATTTAAAAATGAAAAACGGAGCGCAGGCCTCGACCCAGCTCCGTTTTGTCGCGATAGCATTGTTTTATTATTTATCGGCAATGTCTGCGACACTTACCTATACTATTAAGACAATTCAAACGCAAAAAAGTTTAATAAAAACATGAAAATTTTTATTTTTTCTTTTTATGGAAGAAAGAAAATACTTTTCTGACGGAACTGAAAATAGAGAATCCAAGCATTGCATAGTCTACGTAGTTCAGTCCGGAAAGCACTTTAGTGGTGAGTGTTCCCATCCTTCCGGGAATGAGAGATGCAGCACCCTGTGGTGTAAGAGGATTTGCCTTCTTCAGGGTGTTGACATTTCTCAAGATTTTGTTCTTGCAAAACTCCTTTTGGAGCATAACCAATGCTCTCTGATATCTTATCTCTTCCAAAGTGTAGCCTTTAAACTGCACTTCCGGATGGGTGATGCTTTTAGCAACATCTTCAGTTTTCTTAATTTCATTCATATCGGCAGTGAAGTTTAATTATTTTTTATCCTGAGAAGTTTTACGGTCGAGGAATAGCTTGGTCACAAAGCGAGACACGACATTCACCACAAGCACGTTTCGGAAGACATACACAAGAGCGAGGATCAACATCACCACACCTGCCACGGAAAGATAAGCAAGCGGAGCACTCATAAACATTCTGAACACCCCGGCAAGCGCAAAGAGAAGCATGATAAATATAGGAAGCAGAAACAACACAAAAATAGCCCCGACAATCAGGGTACTGATAAGGATAATAAGTTTCTCGGCTGCGGTAAGCTTCATATATTCCAGCTCAAGCTTTCCCCATGTGACTGTCTGAGAAAACAGGTCTTTTAATTCGTCAGTTATTTTTGACTTCATAAGCAGTTCGGAATATAGATTTATAAAAGAGGGAGTGGATACCACTCCCTCTTAATGTCTTTATAGTCTTAAGCGAAAAAGTCTTATTCTTCTGCGCTTGCCAATTCAGCCACGAGCTGATCAACTTCGTCGTCGCTGATTTTGATTCCTTTTTTCTTAAGGATAGAGCAAAGTTTTGAACGCACGTCAGCACCTTTTTCGGGAGCGAGCAAAAGAGCTGCGCTGCAGCCAACGATAGCTCCGCCAAGGAATGCGTAAAGTATATTAAGAGATCTCATTTCTTTTTAGATTTATTTAAATGATTAATTATTGATGCCGGCATCATAACGGCAATGAGCCGTTGATGGTGCGGACGTTGTCGTTTTCTCAGTCTTGATCAGAGAACTTTCTCGATCTGATCCTCAATCTCGTCAACGAGTTCTTCCATTTTGTCTTTCTTCAGACAAATGCCTTTCTCCTTGAGAGCCTTGATAATTCTCTTACGAGTATCATCACCCTTTTCGGGAGCAACGAGAAGACCAACAGCTGCGCCGGCAATAGCACCGCCTATTACTGCACAAATTACATGAATTGCTTTCATTTTTTCTTTTATTTATAAATTATTATATGTTTTCTTCAATTTTTGGAGGCACTTCTAATAAGTTCTCGTAATATTAACAATCATAATACCATTTTGGTTAACAGGATTATGATTTTTTTTGAAAAATTTCGAAATATTATGAGATATTATCTCTGAGTCAAGCAGCTGCCTGATACCACTGATGAATATGCCATGACTCCCTGTTCGGAAAGTTCCACCATTCTCATCATTCCGTCTTTGTCTATCATTTTTACGTGGTTATCGTCAATTATAGTCATAAACGGATATGCTTCCCCCTCTTCAGTTATGACTTCCCATGTGTTTGAGTCAGTCTCGAAATCGAGTCTGACCACATCACCGTTGGGGGCAGTTATAGTGTAGCCTTTGTCATCGCATGCGATATAATAGCGACCTTGCTCGGTATCAACAGTCTTTGTGGAAGCCTGCAGGGGATTATTGCCGCTCCAGAATTCTATGCTGTTCAGCACGAGAAGATCAGCCACAGAGGTCACTTCATACACCGGGAGAATCCAGAATGCAAAAAACACAATTTCATTGACAAACTTATTGCCTACCTGATTATTCCAGGCAAGCACTTTACGAGTAAGGTTGAAATTGCCTATGCAAGACTGCATCGGGAGCATGGCAGCAATAGAAATGATTGCTGCTACTGTCAGGGTATTCTTTTTCATAACATCGGGTTATATGATTTATTTTGTTGAATTTTTGAAATAATTATAGACACTCATCACTTTTTCTACAAACTCTACTGTCTCGCTCCCACGGAAATAACCGTTTTTCACCACCGGGTCATTGTAGTATTGCGGACGAGACTTAAGGAGGGCTGCCTCGCTTACGTTACCTGTCCATGTCTGAGGGTCAAGCCCGTATTTCTTAGCTAAGGCAATTGAGTCATAGATATGTCCGAGTCCACAATTATAAGCAGCTATCACAAAGAGAATTCTTTCGTTTTTGTCGGGTACCTTGTCGGCAAGGGCATCATCAAGATTTTTCAGGAGTCTTGCAGCAGTGAGTATGTTGACATCAGGATTTACGAGCAACTCCGGTTCCACATCAAGTGAACGTGCCGTGGCAGCCATCAATTGCATGACACCCATGGCTCCTGCCCACGAAACCACATCATTATCAAAACATGATTCATTGAAGCCGATTGACGCAAGAAGTTGCCAGTCATAGCCGGGGATTGAACTATATCGCTTGAAAAGGGCATCATAGTTGGAGACATGACCCCTTTTCTTTATCTTCACGCCGAGGGCTTCCTCCGGATTGTCAAAAGGTGCGGGCGATTTGCTGATCTCAAAATATTTCTTGTAGATTGCACGGTGAATCTGAGAGTTTTCTTTCCTTTTCTTCCAATTGTTAATGCTGAGGGCAAGTGAATCGCAATCAGTAGCCACAGCCCATGATGAGTATTGGTCAAGGCTTATTTTTAACCCTGTGTCAAGATGAGGGAAATAAGATTTGTTGAGCTCAGCCACGTCAGAATCCACCACAGTCAATGGGATTTCCCCCCTGTCAACCATCGCAATAAGTTCTTCTGTGATCAGGGAGTCGCGGCTAATAGGGATAATATCGATTCCTCCGCCCAATTCTTGATTCAGATTTGAGAGCCTGTAATGATATTTTGAATCTTTTTCCACATATACCGTTTTCCCAACCAATTCTGTGACATCTTTTATTGCGTCTTTCCCACCTGGTTGCACGAGCACTTGCCATGTCACTTCCTTATATCCACAGTGTTTCACTAAGGAATTATATTCCTCTATCACAGGCACCGGATAGGCTGCAAGCTCCACTTCCTTGGTAGTCAGCATCTTCAGCAATGCCGGAAGAGAGGGTGCCACTTTCAGGTCAAGTACCATGCCTTCATCTTCGGCAAACCGGCGCACATTTTCAAAATCAAATCCCATCTGCTGTCCGCGATAGCTGAAATAGGAGGTCGGTCCATACAGGGTGGCAGCGTGGAGCGTATCAGGCGTATCAAGCGTATTGGGTGAGGAAGGGGTAATAGCAACTTGACGGTTACCGCTGCCACATCCTGTGATTGCCATGCCCGATATTGACAATGAAACTATATATGTAATTAGCTTTGACATAACTCAGCCACAAAAGTAATAAAAAAATTGTAAAATACCCTCATAATTTTGAAAGGGGCATTAAAAAGATGAAGCCAAACGATATATATTGTTGCTGCAATTAAGATAACCTTCATTACAAAGAAATCCTAATGCAGCCGCTACGGCAGCCGTGTCGGGTCCACATTGATTTTCAATGGCGGCAATAGTTGCACCTGAAGGGTGCATCTGCATATAGTTCCACACTCGCTGCACGATGGTGGCGGCATCGGCTGTCTCTGACTTTGATTGTTTTTTTCTATCGCGGCATACATCACATTTAAGACAATCTTTGGGATCTTCTTCACCAAAATATCTTAGCATTCTTTCCACACGACATTTCCTGCCGGAAAAGGTGTAGTCGAGCATAGCCTCTACACGTGCTGACATAGATTCTTTACGTTTTTCATAAATATCTTTCCCAATGAGCAGATAGTCGGTCTCTTCGCGAGAGGTGGGGAAGTAGATCATGGGTAAGCCGGAATGAGGGATATAACTCATGATTTTATGATGTGATAACTCAAGAAAAGCCTCGTAAGTGTCTTTTTCGAGCATATTTAGTCCTGTGGCGATTTCTGTCTCCTTAATATATATATAGTCAGAGAAAAGACCGGTGTATTTACGTAGGGTCATTGCCAGCACTTTTTCAGCATGCATAGAGAGGTCATGAATATCATACAGATCTTCACGGGTGCAAACCATCTTTACTCTTGACCGACTGTCGGGGTCTTCAATGAAATGAAGGTATCCTGCCTGGGATAGAAGCCTTAGGGATACCCTTACCTGACGCTCTTGCAGTTCAAAAACACGACAAAACTTCTCAATATTAAATTCCTTCACCGTGTCAAACCCTTCTCCGATGCTGACATGGAGAAAGTTGCATACCCTTTCGTATGTTTTTCTGATTACATTCCTTTCGGGAAAAGACTCGGTGATGCGTCGATGCATTACTACTTTGTCAGATTTTGAGGCAAGTAATACGGCAAAAGAGGGGAGCCCGTCTCGTCCAGCTCTTCCTGCTTCCTGGTAATATTCCTCAAGGGAAGGAGGAATATCATAGTGAATCACAACGCGCACGTCAGGTTTGTCAATACCCATTCCGAAGGCATTGGTGGCGACAATCACTCTCACTGCCCCCGTCTGCCATGAATTTTGTCGTTCTTCTTTAATACGGAAATCAAGACCGGCATGGTAGAATGTGGAGGGAATGTCGGCGGAAAGGAGAAATTCTGAAATCTCACGACATCGTTTGCGACTTCTCACGTAAACAATGGCAGAGCCGGAGGTGCGTGAGAGGATATGAAGCACATCATGGATTTTTGCCTCGGAGCTGCGCACTATGTAGCTTATATTATCTCTTACGAAACTTTTCTTAAAAACTCTGTACCCATTATCAAACTGCAGTTGATTGGTAATGTCTTGTGCCACGGCAGGTGTGGCTGTGGCTGTAAGAGCAAGCACGGGCACTCCGGGCTTCAGGCTGCGAAGTTTTTTTATGTCGAGGTATGACGGGCGGAAATCATAACCCCATTGAGAGATGCAGTGAGCCTCGTCTACTACTATCAGACGAATATTAATTTGCCTCATTTCAAGCATGAAGCGGTCATTATGAAGCCTTTCCGGAGCTATATATATGAATTTTGCTTTACCATTGACAAGAGTTTCCCAAGCTATACGTATCTCCTTGATGGTCATTCCGGCATGGAAATATACAGCCTTTATCCGGCGCTTCTTAAGATTATCCACCTGGTCTTTCATCAAAGAGATAAGCGGAGTAACTACAATCGTCACTCCCGACTCAAATGTGAGGGCAGGCACCTGAAACGTAATTGATTTGCCGCCGCCGGTTGGCATTAGTCCGAGGGTGTCATGTCCTTCAAGCACAGAATTGATTATATCTTCCTGAAGGGGTCGGAATGAGGAATACCCCCAGTATTTTTTAAGAATTTGATGAATGTCATTCATAATTTATACCTTCTCTATACCGTGGTGCACGGTGACTGTCATGTCTTACCGATGGCGGTCATGGCAATATGCCATTATTCGGATGAGGGGCGTATATCACGGATCATAAGCTGTACTGATTCGGGATATCCGGAGCGTTTCGTCTGCTCAATCGTGTAGCAGATGTCAATGGGTTTATGGGCATGGATATATTCAAAATAGGGTGCCATGTTGAAGGCAATTGCATTGATGACACGGCTGGTGCTGTTATCTTCAAGTTCAAGTTTTATATGCTCAAGGTTTTTACCTACGAGTTTGCTCGTTCCAAAATCAAACACATTGCGTGTGCAGAATATCGGATTTTGGTTGCCGGGTCCGAAAGGATTAAATTTCTTTAGGAAAGCGATTAATTCCGGGGTAATATCGGCAAATTCAATCACGGCGTCAATGTCAATCATGGGGGTGAGTTGATTTGGTTGGATATGTGTGGAGACATATTCCTCAAATCTTCGTCTGAACTCAGGGATATTTTCCTCTTTGAGCGACAGCCCCACAGCGTAGGTGTGTCCTCCGAAATTCTCAAGGAGATCACGTGTGGAATTTACGGCTGAATATATATCGAATCCTTGCACGGAGCGCGATGATCCTGTTGCCATGCCGTTGGAATATGTAAGCACCACCGATGGCTTGTAATACAGCTCAGTAAGACGCGATGCCACAATGCCTATTATCCCTTTGTGCCAATCCTTGTTGTAGACCACGATAGAGCGTTTCCCGTGGATAATGTTGACATTGTTTTCAATAAGGGTATTGGCTTCATCAGTGATTTTTTTATCAAGTTCCTTGCGGTCTTTATTATATTGGTCAATATCTTTCCCTTTCTCGTATGCATCATGAAGATCACGGCACACCAACAGATCAACCGCTTCAATTCCACTCTGCATTCTTCCGGAGGCATTGATTCGGGGTCCGATCTTGAAAATCACATCGCTGATTGTGATGTCTTTGTTAGTCAACTTACACAGGCGGATAATGCTACGCAGCCCTAAGTTAGGATTGGAGTTAAGGCGTCGGAGACCATGATATGCCATAATACGGTTTTCACCCACAATGGGCACAATGTCAGCAGCAATGCTGACAGCCACAAGGTCAAGCAACGAGTCAAGCTCGTTATGATTTGAAAGCCCGTTGCTGAGGGCAAATGCCTGCATAAACTTAAAACCTACGCCACAGCCGGATAAATGAGTGCATGGATAGGTGGAGCCGGGCATCTTGGGGTTTAGAATAGCCACGGCAGGGGGAAGCACCTCATCGGGCACATGATGATCGCAGATGATAAAGTCAATTCCTTTCTCCTTGGCGTATGCAATCTCATCAATGGCTTTTATGCCGCAGTCAAGCACAATCACCAGCTTTACGTCGCTTTCAGCAGCATATTCAATACTCTTCAGCGAGATCCCATATCCTTCCTCATAGCGTGTGGGTATATAATACTCTATGTTGCTGTAATAGTTCTGGAGATATTTGTAGACAAGTGCCACAGCAGTGGTGCCGTCTACATCGTAGTCGCCATATATCATTATTCTCTCCTTCGCACCCATAGCCTTGTTAAGTCTGTTGACCGCCTTATCCATGTCAGGCATCAGGAAAGGGTCATGAAGGTCAGAGAGGGAGGGGGAGAAAAATGCTTGTGCCCCTTGAGGAGTGTTTACTCCACGCCTGATCAGCAGCTCGGTAATAGGTGATGCGCCTCCGCATTGCGGAAGCATATCTTCTGCATCTTTCTTTTGCTGAAGGGTCAAGGGCTGGTAGTTCCATTTTGTTATCATCGCTGACAGAATATGAGTGAACTCCCGGGGAGTTCATGATGTTTATCTAAGGTTAACGCTATGGGCGTTGCCACGAGGATGGAAGTTACGGACTGCAAATATACAATTTTTTTGGCTCACATGCAAATATCATGCCCACGAGGGTGGTGGGTTTAAGGTTTTTTAAGTACTTTTGCAGTTTGAAAGCCAACTTAATTGTGGCAAAACGTAGGTTGGACTATACCAGCAGTAAAATGTAAAGGTTTGTAATGGAAAAAGATATTGACATTGACGGCATGACAATCCATTATGAGGAGAGTGGTCCTGAGGGGGGTATACCCGTCCTCCTGATGCATGGCTGGGGGTGTGATCACACCACTGTCAGAAGCATCGCCTCTATACTCTCTCCATCCATGAGGGTTATAAATGTAGATTTGCCGGGTCACGGCAAGAGCAGTGAGCCTCCGGGCGTATGGGGGGTGGAGGATTTCACATCACTGATGGAAAAGATGGTTGTCATCCTGGATATGAAGCGTCCGGTACTTATAGGGCATTCTTTTGGCGGAAGAATAGCTATCCTTATGTCTTCCAGGAAAGACGTAGGCAAGGTGGTACTTGTAGACGCTGCCGGAATAAAACCCCGCAGATCTTTCAAATATTATTGGAAGGTCTACACCTTTAAGGCAGGGAAAAATATATTGCTTTCACTCTTTGGTAAAGAGAAGGGAGGAAAGATGGTGGAGAAATGGAGGAGTAAGAAAGGCTCTGCCGACTATCGTAATTCTTCACCGATAATGAGAGCAGTAATGAGCCGTTGTGTAAACGAGGATCTGAAGCATGTTATGCCTGATATAAAGTCGTCAACCCTCCTCGTGTGGGGTGAAAACGACACAGCCACCCCTCTCTCTGATGCAAAGACAATGGAGAAGCTGATCCCTGATGCCGGATTAGTGGCGTTCCCTGGCTGTGGACACTACAGCTTCCTTGACAATCCCTTCGGTTTTAAAGCCGTATTAAAAGAATTTTTGAAAACTGAACTCCGTTGAATTAAATCCTTACAAATTTATTAAAAATGAATGCGTTCTTTATAGTAATATATGTGGTGTGTGGGGTCTATATGGTGCTTAATTTCAAGCATGATATCCATATGCTTCAGCAAAATAGCTATCGTCTGTCTCGTTATTGGAAATATCTTAAGAATGACATGATGAGCGCATGGCGTCTTGTAGATGTTGCCATGCTGTTGCTTGTGTTTGCCACTTTGCTTGACCTGCGTCTTGCTTTGCTGATAGTCGGGTTCGTATGCCTGTCTAAGATATTTCTTATTTTCAGAAAGAAATTTAAGAAGCCGCTTGTGTTTACCAGTAGAGTATGGCGCATATATTGTGTGACAGCATTTCTTGCAGTGGCGGCTTACGTTGCCGTGATACTTATCACCGGCACACGTGATAATGTGTTTGGTTTCTATCGGTCGTATGCAATTTCCATAGGGTTCCTATTATTATTATGTATCTTCTCTTGGGCAGTGGTTATGGCAGCCGTGGTTATCCTTATGCCTGTGGAGAAGATGATTAATAAAAAATATTGGAATGAGGCAGCATCTATTCTGCAGTCTATGCCTGATCTCACAGTGATAGGAATCACCGGCTCTTATGGGAAAACAAGTACTAAGCATTATCTCAACAGAATTCTGTCAGAGCAATTTGACGTGCTGATGACTCCCGGTTCTTTCAATACGCCTATGGGTGTGATCCGTACTGTCAGGGAGATGATGAAACCGTATTACTCAGTTTTTATATGTGAGATGGGTGCCAAACAGAATGGTGATATTAAGGAGATTTGTGATCTTGTTCACCCTGAGATTGGTATTGTCACGGCTGTGGGACCGATGCATTTAGAGTCATTTAAGACTATGGAAAATGTGCAGGCAACCAAGTTTGAGCTTGTTGATGCATTGCCGGCAGACGGTTTGGCAGTCATAAACAATGACTTTGAATATTGCGCCTCTCGTGAGGTTGACAATGTGAAGGCTGTGCGTTACTGCGTCGGCAACAAGCAAGCGTCTAATTGCCAATATGTGGCAGAGAATATAAGATATTCTCCTGTGGGAACATCTTTTACTCTTAAAGGACCCGATGGCATTATGATTGAATTTACAACTCGTCTTGTGGGAGCTTGCAACATATCCAATCTTGTGGCAGCCGTGATAGTTGCTTTGAGGCTTGGAATGCCTCACGGATTGATAAAGAGGGGAGTGGCAGGTATAGAGCAGGTGGAGCATAGACTTAGCATAAAACAGACCCCGGGAGGTGTGACAATAATTGATGATGCGTTTAATTCTAACCCCTTTGGCTCCAAAATGGCTCTCGATGTGTTGTCGGGATTTCGTGACGGAAAGAGGATTGTGGTCACACCAGGCATGATAGAACTTGGTGATCGTCAGTTTGAGCTCAACGAGACACTGGGTGAGGAAATAGCAAAATCGGTTGACGTGGCTATTGTTGTTGGTCAGTATAACCGTGAAGCGATTGTTAAAGGAATCCGTAAAGTTGGTTTCAAACAGGAAAATCTTTATGAGGTAGACAGCTTCAATGAGGCACAACAGGTACTCTCAGGTATGCTTAAAGCAGGCGATACCGTTCTTTATGAGAATGACCTCCCCGACACATTTAAATAGGTTTTCCTGTATGTAATAAGATTCTGCTGCTATTACTTCAAAATAGATAGTTGGCATAGAATAGAATCCGACTAAATATATCTGTATGGCTGATTATCTCGCCAAGAGCATAAAATTTTAAAAATATTGCTTCAAAATATTTGGAGGATAAAAATAAAAGTATTAACTTTGCAGCGTTATAACTCAGAAGCATTTATAACATGAGTTTTGGGGCATTAGCTCATCTGGCTAGAGCGTTTGACTGGCAGTCAAGAGGTGACGAGTTCGAGTCTCGTATGCTCCACGAAAGATAAGTTGCTGATAATACGTAAGTTATACGGATTATCAGCAACTTATCTTTTGCATTTATTAGGCTTTTAAGATTAAATGTGATAAATGTCTTTACTAAAAAGACATTTGGATTTAAAATATTAGACGGTATCACCCTTGCTGCTGTCACCAAACTTCCTAACGGAATGAATAGATGAAGATGAAAGAATATCTCTCTTATACTGTCACCATCATCAATGAATTCAATAATAATGAAAAAGGTTGATTCTAAGAAACCACATTTCATATATTCATAGTTTGCAGTGCCTGATGCAGATCTTGAGGTCAACACCGGTATCGTTTATTATGACAAGTAAATGATATAGAACCGAGCGCAAAATCAGTAGCGAGACTATATGAAAGTATAAACTTGCTGCAATTTATAAATATCATGGCAACGAAAAAGAAAATAAAATTTGACCCTGACAAGGATCGTGTCGTGACGTTCAGTCGTGACGGTGAGAAGCTATCGGAAGTGAATGGAGAATTAAAAGCCGACTTCTATAGTGGCATAGAGAAAATGTGCTATCTTAGTGATGAGTATTGCGCGTTTTATAAAGGAAAGAAAATGGGCATACTCGACAGCAAAGGGATTATGATTACTCCAGCGGAATGGGAGAGTATTAGTAAAGAAGAAGGAGAATTATTTAGGGTATCTAAGAAAAATAAGGTTACCAAAGACGTTAGTTATGGCTATATTAATTCTGAAGGTAAAGAGCTGTTCAATCCCACAGAATATACAAATGTCAACGATGTGCACGATGGACGCATTGTAGTAAGCTGTATAGATGCAGGGAATAAAGAAGGGGCTTTTGATTTAGAAGGTAATATGGTTATAGCCCCCAAATACCTTCGTCTTAATAGCTTCTGCAACAATTTGGCTGTAGCATGTGAAGAGAAAGGGAAAGTAGGGCTTATTGATCTTTGGGGCAATTGGGTACTTCAACCGGAATACTCAAGCATAACCGGGTTTAATAGTAATAGTAATGGTGTCCAGAAATTCAGCGTTATAGGGAAAGATGGAAAGTATGGGTTGCTTGATCAAGATCTTAATATTATAGTCGAGCCAAAGTATGAGAATATTATTGATTTTGATGATACAGAGGGATTGATATTACTGGTTATGTCTGGCGGTAAGCAAGGGGTGGTAGATAAGAATGGAAACTGGCTAATTCCCGCAGAATATGATCGGATTTACTTATACCCTAAGGACCATTACATGCAGTTGGAAAAGGATTCCCGATATGGACTTGCCGATATGAAAGGAAGAATTATCGTAGATGATATGGAAGTGTGGGATTTGTCCTTTGAATTCGGTCTGATTTGGATAAGGCTCCAAGATGGGATAGAAATAAGGCGTGCTGACAACACTACGATCTTTAAAGGTAAAGATGCCAAAATTTTCCGGAATATTATCTTAGTTTCCTCTGAGGGTAAGCTCTGGGGTGTGATCAATAATAAAGGTGAAGAACTCTTGCCGCAGGAATTTAAGCTACCGGCTCAATTCGTAAATCAAGTACGATTCTCTGACGATCTTCTTAATCTTATAAAAGATGAAAAGACACTCTATATAAATGAAGAGGGTGAAATAAAGATTTCTCTTGATACACGAGGCTGGGCTTTCTTAAAGGACTATGCAATAATAGGTAAGAAGGATGATTATAGTATCATAAATCATTCAGGTGAGATTGTGGCTGCTCATTATTCCCACGTTAGAAATTTAGGAAACGGATACTTCTACATTAATAATGAAGAGGAAAACGATCCGAAGATTCTTAATGTCAATAACGGTGAACAGTCGGAAATCCCGGCTCGGACGGTAGGTGAATCCAACAATGGATTAATTAAGATTCAAGCCGCCGATGGAAATTATGGGGTGGTATCAATCTATGATGGAAAGGTTATTTTGGAACCTGTCTATTCGCAGATACTTCTGACAGCAGATGCTATCTGGGGCTATTTACCTAAGGTGAAATGATGATGTTTCTTTTAAAGTCGTGTTAGGATTAGTTTAATAACATGTGATAAAATACACTCCAGCCATGTCACATTACAATTATACCAATTTGTAATGATTGGTTGGAGTGATATTTATGAGACAATAATAATATTATTTCCTTCTACTCTCCACTCTTTCCTTTATGGTCAACTACTACATTATTACAATCTCAAGAATAATGCGGCTAGGTGATGTTTCTGAATTGGGACTGCCATTTGCATCCAATATCTCCAAATTATAATTCTTCATATATCGTCTTACCACATCTTCAGTTAGTGATTGACTTACTTTTAAGTGTACCCAACTTGATTTTTATCCTTGCTTCTTTGCTTCTTATGTCTGCTATCTTGAGTATAGTGTGATTACGCTTTTAAGTAATGCGGAATGCCTTAAAATGAATTTTAGATTACCCCATATGGTTGGGTAACATATTTTTTAGTAATTTTGCACCCCGAAATTGAACAATGTACTATAATTAATAACTAAATGGTATGACCCTATCCGGACCAATTGATTTCAAACCGAAGTTGATTTCGTGTTTGAAAGACTATTCATTTCAACGATTTAAGACAGATTTGATTGCCGGCATCGTTGTCGGTATTGTTGCCCTTCCTTTGGCAGTGGCGTTTGCTATAGCAAGTGGCGTAAGTCCATCTGTGGGACTTATCACTGCTATTATCGGTGGTTTTCTTGTGTCAGCTCTTGGTGGTTGCTCCGTTCAG
Organism: Bacteroides sp.; assembly: GCA_014802265.1. GTDB lineage: Bacteria > Bacteroidota > Bacteroidia > Bacteroidales > Muribaculaceae > Lepagella. Next base: position 22,273 of record JAAVCP010000004.1, read on the forward strand.
ATTGGTGGTCCTACCGGAGCGTTTATTATAATTATTTACGGTATAATCGAGAGTTTCGGACTGGAAGGTCTGGCGATAGCTACCTTTATGGCAGGACTTATATTGGTTTTGCTTGGCATGTTTCATCTCGGCACAGTCATAAAGTTTATTCCATATCCGATTGTGGTGGGTTTCACCGCCGGTATCGCGTTGACCATCTTCTCCACCCAGATGAATGATTTCTTCGGACTGGGACTTACAGATGTTCCGGCGGCATTCATTCCTAAGTGGGGTGTATATTTCAGTAATTTTGGGAATATTGACTTGGTAACTACCGGAGTTGCCTTTATCTCATTGCTCATTATAATTGCAGTACCGAAGATTTCAAAGAAACTCCCCGGGTCGCTGATATCAATCGTTATTGTTACTTTTGGAGTATGGTTGCTTAACAGTTATTTCCCGGAATATCATATTACTACCATCGGAGACCGTTTCGGCAACATGGCAACTGACCTTCCTCAACCTGAGGGTTTCTCTTTGTCTATGGAAACTATAAACGCCCTTCTCCCATCGGCTTTCACAATCGCGATATTAGGAGCGATTGAGTCGTTGCTGTCAGCTACAGTGGCAGACGGTGTGACCGGTTCACATACGCGCTCCAATACGGAACTGATAGGGCAGGGTGTAGCCAATATCGTCGTGCCGTTTTTCGGAGGTATACCCGTTACGGGTGCCATTGCAAGAACAATGACCAATATCACCAACGGCGGGCGCACCCCGGTAGCAGGAATAATTCACTCGGTTGTGCTCCTGCTTATCTTCCTTTTTATGATGCCGCTTATCAATCTTGTGCCGATGTCATGTCTGGCAGCGGTATTGATTATGGTGAGTTATAACATGAGTGGGTGGCGCACTGTAAAGGGTATCCTCAAAAACCCGAAGAGTGATGTATCGGTTCTTATTGTGACATTCCTCCTGACAGTGATATTCGATCTTACCATTGCAATAGAGATTGGTTTGCTCTTGGCTATCATACTTTTCCTACGCCGAGTCACTGAAAACACTCAAATTAAGGTGTATGGTGATCAGCTTGATATTGCTGAGGGTACTGAATCTACGAAACATGAAGTGCTTGATGTTGCTCATGGAGTTCAGGTGTATGAGATTGACGGTCCTTTCTTCTTCGGAATAGCCACCAAATTTGAAGAGATGACCCGTTCCACTATTGGCGATAAGCCTCTTGTCCGAATTATAAGAATGAGAAAGGTGCCTTTTATTGATGCCACGGCTGTGCACAACCTTGAGCTACTAATCAAGTCATCTCAGGAGGATGGAATCCATGTGGTTCTATCTGGAGTCAATGACAATGTGAAAGCCGTACTTGAGCATGTTGGTATTGATAAAATGATTGGTAAAGACCATGTCTGCCCACACATTACCATCGCTGTCAAGATGGCAAACAAACTTGCTGTCCAATTATCGGGTAAGTAATCAGAATCAAGATGGTGTGTCAAAATTGGCACACTATCTGTCTATATATCCTCAGACAATTGTCTGAAAGAATTAATTTTTAAGTCGACCAGATGCAAGCAAAGAAAAAATTTAAACATCTACAAAATGTAAAAAAGCATAATTAGGAAACTATGACCATTCTTTATACAAAATCGACTATTATTAAATGAAACCAATCAATCTATCATAGGGTTTTAATAATAAATTATTTAAAATTAGAGATATGATAGATTTTAAATCAAGGTATTTATTAGCTAAGAATTACGACACACCACAAGTAGATAGAATCTACACCATCAGCAGTAATCCGGCAATACTTAATACACCGGAAGGAATGAATTATTTTCTCAGTCTGTTTATCCCCGCCAAAAATGTTCAGGCTGATAAAATATTAAAAGTAAGATCTTACTTTGGTAATAATGAGGTGACTCTTTACGTGTTTTATCCCGATAATAAACCCGATGGGAAACTTCCGGCTGTCTATTGGATTCATGGAGGAGGGTATATATTGGGAGAAACTGAGAAATATGGACTTCTCAACAAAGAAATGGCAAATGCTAACAATGTAATAGTAGTTAGTGTAGATTATCGGATTGCCATCCAGGCTCCTTTCCCGGCAGATATAAATGATTGCGTATCTGGCTTGAGATACATCTTTACAAATGGAAAAGAACTCGACATAGATACAGATAAAATCATAATAAGTGGTCCAAGTGCCGGCGGTGGACTTGCAGCTCGTCTTGCTCTCTATAACAGAGACCATGACAAGTTCCCTCTCAAAGGACAAGTACTTATTTACCCTATGCTTGATTATAGGACCGGTACACCTGAGGCTCCAATTCCAAATCCATTCGGAGGACAGCTGGTATGGACTCCCGAATTGAATCAGCAGGGATGGACAGTACTGAAGGGTGGTCAAGATATTCCGGAAGATCAAATGCCATATTATTCTGCTGCCACAGCCAAGACATTGGCTGGTTTGCCATCAACTTTCATTTTGGTTGGGAATATGGACTTATTCTCAGTTGAAGATTTTACCTACGGACAACGACTGATTGTAGATGGTGTGCCAACTGAGTTCCATCAGCTTTACGGATTGTATCATGGCTTTGATCTCGTAGAACCGGATTCTCCACAAACTAAATTGATGAATGATTTACAGAACAAAGCAATTCAAAGAATGATAAGTGAATAAAATCCACAATTATCAAAATTGCTATAAACCTGTGTTAATATTAACTGCCCCAAAAGTTTTTATCTAACTTTTGGGGCAGTTAAAACTTATTATGTCACCTCATTAGTGTTATTTAGAGGTCGAAACGATTGTCGGCGAGTTCGGGAAGAATAGAAAATTCAAGAACGTCTTCCACTGTGACGACATAGTGAAATTTCAATCCCTTCAAATATCGAGCATTTATTTCCTCAATGTCCTTGCGGTTGTCTTCCGAAAGGATAATGTCAGTTATTCCGGCACGCTTTGCGGCGAGAATCTTCTCTTTGATTCCCCCCACAGGTAGCACTTTCCCACGAAGGGTTATTTCTCCGGTCATAGCCAGATGGTCTCTCACCTTTCTTCCCGTGAAGGCAGAGGCAAGAGAGGTCACCATAGTAACGCCTGCCGAGGGTCCATCTTTCGGAATGGCACCTTCCGGCACATGGATATGCACGTTATATTTAGAAAACAATTCGGAATTAATCCCCAATTTATTTGCATGTGATTTCAAATACTGAAGAGCAATAGTTGCCGACTCTTTCATCACATCTCCGAGATTACCTGTGAGAGTCAGCCTTTCCCCCTTCCCAGGAGATAAAGAAGTCTCAATAAATAGAATTTCACCACCTACCTGAGTCCATGCCAAACCTGTGACTACACCCGCAAAGTTATTATTCTCATAAAAATCCGGGTTGACTTCCTCCTTGCCAAGAAATTCCTTTACTTTTTCCAAAGTGATTACTTTTGGATACTCTTCCTCGGAGGCTTTAAGTCTTGCCACTTTCCTGAGCACCTTGGCAATCTTCTTCTCAAGTTGCCTTACACCGGATTCCCGGGTATATCTCTCGACCATATATGTGAGGGCGTTCTTGTCAAAAGTAATTTCATCTTTTGGGAAACCATGCTCAGCAAGACTCTTCGGCACGAGATGTCGACGGGCAATCTCCACTTTCTCTTCCGGAATATATCCGCCGATTTCAATCACTTCCATACGGTCGAGTAAGGGACGTGAAATTTCAGAAAGACTGTTGGCTGTGGCTATGAAGAGAATCTTGGATAGGTCATAGTCAAAGTCAATATAATTGTCATGAAACTTATCATTCTGCTCAGGATCAAGAACTTCAAGAAGGGCTGTAGAAGGATCACCCCTAAAGTCTTTTCCGATCTTGTCAATCTCATCCAGCACAAACACCGGATTTCCGCTGCCGGCTTTTGTAAGTGCAGAGATTATCCTTCCGGGCATAGCACCGAGATAGGTGCGTCTGTGTCCGCGAATCTCAGCCTCATCATGCACACCACCAAGCGACACACGCGCATATTCCCTGCCCAATGCGTCTGCTATTGACTTTCCAAGTGATGTCTTACCTACTCCGGGGGGACCATAAAGACAAATGATCGGAGCTTTCATATCGTTACGAAGCTTTATGACAGCCATTTGCTCAATAATTCGCTCCTTTACTGTCTCAAGACCATAATGGTCGCGGTCAAGTATCTTCTCAACTTTTTTCAGAGAGAAATTATCGGGTGAATATTTTCCCCAGGGGAGATTAAGCAGGGTGTCAAGATAGGAATATTGAATTGCATATTCCGGATTCTGTGGATTGAAACGCTCCAGCTTTTTAAGCTCCTTGTCAAAATGAGCCTGTGCCTCTTTGCTCCAGGGCATTTTATTTGCTTTTTCCCTAAGTTCTGCCTCGTCGGAATCGGCAGAAGTGTCACCAAGTTCGTCTTGAATTGTGCGAAGTTGCTGTTGGAGAAAATGCTCTTTTTGCTGTCTTCCTAAATCACGATGGGTCTTTTCATGAATGCTTGCCCTTATCTGCAACTTCTGCATTCCCAGGTCAAGCTGCCGAAGAAGTTCTAAAAGGTACTCCTTTGCTGAAATTGGCAGTAACACTGAAGCGCGTTCTTCCACAGATAGGGGGGAGTTGCTGACATAGAAATTGAGCTTCCTGAAAAGATCTTCCTCCAAATCCTGTGCTGAGATTGTAAGCTGCTGCTTCTCATGGTCAGGAAGATAATTGAGCATGGCGTTATAAATTTCCTCAATCTTTTCAAGCACACATTTATCTTCATAATCGAGATTTGAGAAATCAGGAAGAGGAAGCGTCTCAATTGAGACAGTGAGCAGTGGAGTCTTTTTTACAATCTTTTTCAGTTTTGCGCGTGGTCCGCAAAGTAGGAAGGCTAAGGGTGGGGTGCCCGGCATCTTTATTATCTTGATTACCTTACATACCACACCGACGGCATAAAAATCTTTCACCTTCGATGGCGATTCCACATTTTCCTTAACGGGCACGGCAAGCACACAACTCTTTGCATTGTATATTTCTTCTGCAATTTGTGCCGTTTTCTCATTTTCCAGCTTTATAGGCTGTGGGAGACGTGGGAAAACCACCGTGTCAAACAAAGGAAGAATGGGAATTGCATTCTCATTAAATTCAAAGTTTGCAGCTTCTTCCCCCGAGGGAATTTCTGCTATGAATGAGCCGCTGAGGTCAAAATCGGCGGTTTCTTGGTCCATAAGTCTATGTTTCTTAGTTAACATGATGCAAAGTTAATGAATTCTGATTAATTTTGCACTATGAATGATGGTTTGTTTCATTTCAAACAGTTTTCGGTGGCTCATTCCCGCAGCTCTATGAAAGTGGGAGTTGACGCGGTGCTTATCGGCTCATGGGCTGACTGCCAAGGCATGTCGATTCTTGATGTGGGCACCGGGTGTGGTGTGATTGCATTGATGATGGCACAAAGAAACGATAGTGCCGATGTGTTAGCTATTGATGTTGACGCAGCTTCAATAGAGGAAGCAAGTGACAATTTCCGGAGCTCCGGGTGGACTGACCGGCTGGAGGCTTCTCTAATAGCGTTTGCCGATGTGAAGCACCTTGGCAGACACTTTGACAGGATAATTAGTAATCCTCCGTATTTCGATTCCGGCGTTACTGATTTCTCCACGCCGCGCAATGTGGCACGTCATCAGGGTGATTTGTCACCATCAGTGCTGATAGCAGATTCGCCTTCCTTGCTTACTGCTATGGGAAAACTTGCCTTGATTGTTCCGGCACAATTTTTTAATGCGCTTATAAATACAGCTGAGAGATCGCATCTCCGGTTATCGAGGGCTTGTTTTATAAAGGGTACGCAGAAAAAAGAGGCAAAAAGGGTTATGATGGAGTTTGTTCGTGATATTTTTCCCGGTGAGCCTTGCATAGAGACTCTGACTATGTATGATGGTAAGGGGAATTTAACAGAAGAGTATGTGGCGTTGGGAAAAGATTTTTATTATAACTATTAATTTACCCGTGCTGCTAAAAACTCTGTTGGTGATAAACGAAAAATCATGCCACATTTAATATCTAAACGTATGTATCTAATTAAACTTTTGGCATATAAATATGTCAAATAGTAAACGTTAGGGAATTTTAAGTTTCACACCGATTCTGCGGAACGGTTAAATCAAGAGGAATAAAATTATGAGGTATCAGTTATTATTGGCTTCATTGCTATTGACAGGCGTTCCATTAGCATATGGCGCCGGCTATGATGATGACGACATCTACTATAATCCTAAGAAGGCAAAGACATCAACCACAACAACTAAAAAGCAGTCTAACTATATTGCCAACATGGCAGATATGGACGTTGATGCCTATAACCGCCGTAGCGAGCAGTATTATGTCACTGCCGTAGACACAATAGGCAGCTATGTAGAAAATGGTGAAGATTTTGTCTATACTCAACAAATACAAAAATATTATAACCCCACAATAGTAGTAGACAATGCCGATGTGCTTGCTGATGTGCTTGCAAACGCCTACGGCAATGTGGAGATTGTGATAGATAACAGTGGATTACCTGTGTTCAGCCCTTATTATGGTTATAATTGGGGCTACCCATATTATGGTTGGGGTGCTTATTCTTCCTGGGGACTTAACATTGGTCCATGGGGTTGGAGTGTAGGGTTCTATGATCCGTGGTATGCATGGAACTGGGGTCCATCGTGGGGTTGGGGACCTTCCTGGGCATGGGGCCCCTCCTGGAGTTGGGGACCAGGCTGGGGGGCTTGGGGACCAGGTTGGGGTCCGGGTTGGGGTGGAGGTCATCCCGGTGGCAGACCTCCAATGGCACAATGGCGTCCAAATGGTAACCGTCCGACAGGTCCGCGTCCGGGTTGGTCGACAAATACTCGTCCCGGTGGCAACTACAATATGGCAAGTCATCGTCCAAGCAACAACAGACCCGGTGTGTCAACACGTCCCGGCAATAATACTCCTTCCGGAAGCATGTCTCGCCCAGGTTCTCAGAATATGCGACCCTCAGGAGCCGGAGTTGTCAATAACAACGGTAGATGGGAATATAATACAACCGGAACCACAGGTCATCGCCAGGCAGGAACGGGAGTGGTCAATTCGGGTAACTCCAATCGTACCCCGGGCATGGTCAATAACCGTAACACGGGCACTTCAAATCGTGTCGGTGTGGGTAATGCCAACAATGCAGGTTCTTCTAACGGGAACACTGTGACCAATCGTAATACTAATAATAACCGCAATACCAACACTAACCGCAACACTAACTATAATAATAACCGCAATACCAACACCGGCAGTTTCAACACCGGCAGAAGTAATTCTTCTAACCGTGGGGGTGGTGTAAGCCGTGGCACTGGCGGCGGTTCTCGTGGCGGTGGTGGCGGCAGACATCGTTAATATTAATTGTAATAATAAAGCGCAATGAATAAATCTTTATTAATTTGGTCATTACCATTTGCATTTTGCACAACGGCATTCGGACAGAGTGCCATTGACGGCTATCGCATTTCACAACCGGATATGAAAGGCACAGCCCGGTTTATGGGTATGGCAGGAGCTTTTGGTGCTCTTGGTGGTGATCTTTCCACACTTTCACAGAATCCTGCGGGTATCGGTGTCTACCGTAGCGGCGATTTGGGCTTTACTCTGAATCTCGATTGCCAAAGTTCTTCCTCAGAGGCTCAGGGAATGAAATATGACATGACACAGACTAAGTTTTTACTTAACAACATAGGTGCCGTTGTCACTATGAGACTTCCGAGTGTCACATTCCCAAATTTGAATTTTGGCTTTACATATAATAAGGGAGCCTCATTCAACAGGCAATATGGTGGTAAAATTTCTCAGCTTTCAAATTCTATGAGTAATTATATTGCCGGAATTGCCAACGGAGATAATCTTACTGAAAATGATTTGGTAACTACGGGCTCATACGATCCTTATAATCCTACCGACGGCGGTTATGTGGCACCCTGGATGGCGATATTAGGTTATGATGGTTACTTGATCACCCCCTCAGGCACGGGTGAGGATACACGTTGGTTTGGGCAATGGGGCGACGGGACTTCGGGCAGCGGCAATTTCTATGTTAACGAGAAAGGCTCGATGGATGAATATAATATTGCCTTGGGCGGAAATATAGCCGATGTGGTATATTGGGGCATGAACTTCGATATAGTCAACTTCAACTATGGGCTTTATTCTGTGTGGGGTGAAAATCTTTCCGATGCCTATGTGCCTGACAATACCAATACTATCGTCAGAGAATCATCAAATTGGAATCTGAATAACTTCTATAATATTACCGGTTCCGGCTTCAATTATCAGCTTGGATTGATTGCCAAGCCTATACAAGAGTTGCGTATCGGTTTTGCCGTGCATACCCCCACATGGTATAATCTTACTGAGTCATTTAACGCACGCCTGAATTATAATATAGGAGGAGAAAACGGTTCTACAAGCACTAATGGTGGCTATCTGGCATATAATGACATGTGTTTCCGCACACCGTGGAAATTCATTGCGAGTGCTGCAGGAGTGATTGGAGGACAGTTTATTATCTCTCTTGACTATGAGTGGACTCCATATAATAAGATGAAGTTCTCTGCCCCCGGAAGTTATGGTGGTGGTTGGAACGGTGGTTGGAACGGTGACGACTATTGGGGTGATGACTGGGATTATCCCTGGTATGCGCCCGCAAAAGCTCCCACTGCCTCAACCCGTGCCTCATATATTGATCCGAATGATCCGTATTATGAGACAAATTCTGATATAAATACTTATTATCAAGCCACAAATACGATTCGTGTCGGTGCGGAATATAGGATTACTCCTGCCTTCAGCGTGCGTGCGGGATACAGTCACACGACATCTCCTGTGAAAACGGCTGCAAGAAATGATTCTGAGATCATCTATACCTCGGGCACTCTCCCCAATTATAGATTTGATAAGAGCACTGACTATATTACATGTGGATTCGGTTATCGCTACAAGAAATTTTATGTGGACATGGCATACGTATATAAAAATATATCCTCAGAATATCATGCGTATACGCCCGATCCAAATCGTGATATAAATCAGGCTATCCCTTCCCCGCAGTCGAAACTGTCGCTTTCCAACAGTCAGATCGTGCTTTCAGCCGGTTTCAGATTCTGATTCTGGTAGCGGCTATCAATATGGGTGTCTTGCCGAGACGGGTGCCATATATAAATTGGTCATTCCCTTCTTTTACTCCAAGATTTTTGCGCAGTTCTTCTGTCGATAGTGGGTAATTGCGTGTCACGACATTCGCCGGAGAACCTTTCAAGGTTTGCCGGCTTTTTTTATCAGGCAATGAGTCTATTCTCAGAATTCTGCCCGGGAATGATTCAAAGAGAATGTGAGACACAAAAAGATGAGATGACTGACTTAATTTTTTTATGCCTGGAAAATGTGTGCATAATTCGCTCCAAGGATTGAGCTTCATGACTGCCGCCCCCGGCTCATAAAGGTATCTTCCGGGCAAGACATCTTTTTTTTCTGAGTACTCCACGCCTCTGCCATCATGGGAAGGAGAAAATGAAAACTGATAATTTATTCTCCCGTCTGTTGACAAGTCGATTGCCTCGTAAGTTTGAACGGAAGCTCCATTTTCAGCTATAATCAGCACTTCCTTACATTCACCCCCTACACTTACGGCAGAAATCTTTCCGGTAGCCGGAATATCTTTCAGGGTTTGGGAAATATCTAAGAGGGGAGAGGCTTTTATAATAAGCGTAGTGCATTTTTTAATTGCGCTATCCATAATTCCGAGAATATCCGGTGTGCAGTCATGGAGATTATATAAGCGGCGGTTCTCCTTTGATCTTCTGGCAGGGTCAATGAATATCACGTCACATTTTTCTTTCATCTCCTTAATATATTTTATGGAGTCAATGTTTACAACCGTCAGGTTATCTAATTTCAATACCCCGGCGTTATAACGCAGCACATCTGCCTTTAGTGGATCATATTCACATGCTGTCACGTTACACTTGTTTTCTGCAAATGCCATAGCATCAATTCCAAGTCCGGCAGTCATGTCAACTACTTTTGAGCCTGTCTTGACGAGCGAGGCATGGTAAGCTGCCACCCTCTCATGACTCGCCTGTTCATAAGCCAGTGAGGTGGGGAAAATAATGTTAGGATTACTGATCAAGTGTGGTAGCTTATGCTTCCCCTTTTGCCTGCATTCTATTTGAGTTATGGCAAACTCAACATTAAAATCGAAAGATTTGCCATGGTTTTTCAGAAGCAGATTCTTAGGGTCACCATAGATATTGGAAGATATAAAATCAAAAAAAGGAGTTGAAGGGGTTTGAAAATCCATATTTTTATAATTTTATGCAACAAAATTAGTCAAGAGTAATTATACGTCAAAATAAATTTGCTAATTTTGTAGTATAAATTGTAGAGACTTAAATTTAGCTGCCAATTTCTATGATTGGTTTAGCATTCCTTAAGCTACAAATCCACAGTTATGTTAAATTTTGCAGCAATAGATTTTGAAACAGCCAACAGCTATGCGAGCAGTGTATGTAGCGTTGGCGTGGTTATTGTTAAAGACGGTGAAATCAAAGAGAAAATTTACCGTCTGATTCACCCTGTTCCTAATTATTATAGTCCGATCAATGTTAAGGTGCACGGTATCAAGAAAGAAGACACAGAATCTGCCGACACCTTCCCTGAGGTATGGGCGGAGATTGCTCCGAAAATTAAGGGATTACCATTGGTTGCTCATTTCAGCAGATTTGATGAAAATTGCCTCAAGGAAGCCTTCAATAGGTTTGAACTTGATTATCCCGGATATAAGTTTTACTGTACCTGCACAGCCTCAAGAAAATATTTTGGCAGCTGTCTTCCCAACCATCGTCTTCCTACAGTGGCAAGAATATGTGGGTTTGATCTCAAAAAACACCATAATGCGATTGCAGACGCTGAAGCATGTGCTATGATTGCTCTTAAAATCTTGTAAAATCATTCCAAATTACCTCTTTTTTGGTTAATTTATTCTTTAACCTGCTTTATAGTATTTATTTTTTGTAATTTTGCAGAGAAATTTTCATATAATAATGAAACAATCATTCCATATATATATAATTGTAATATTATGTGCCTTTCTTTTTCCTATGTCGGCAAATACAAAAGAGAAAGAAAAGGAGAAAGGTTTCACCGTCGTGATCGATGCCGGTCATGGGGGTAAAGACTTCGGTGCCTGCGACAATGGTGCTAAGGAGAAAGAAATAAATCTTGGAGTGGCATTGCAGTTGGAAGCCCTACTTAAGAAAAAGATGAAGGAGATGAATGTGGTCATGACCCGCAACAGTGATAAGTATCTCACCTTGCAGGAACGTGCGGATATCGCAAACAAGGTTAAAGGCGATCTTTTCATCTCAATTCATACCAACTCAGTAGATAAAAGTAACAAAAACAGGAAGACTGTATCCGGAAGTTCAGTCTATGCACTTGGTTTGCATAAGGACGACAACAATATGCAGGTGGCTCGCCGGGAAAATTCAGTAATTGAGCTTGAGAGCAATTTCGAACAGAAATATAGTGGTTTCGACCCCTCTAAAGATGAGTCGTATATCATTTTTGAGATGGCACAGAAAAAGAATCTCAGCAAAAGCATTCGATTTGCTGAGAATGTGCAAAAAGAACTGGTAGGTATCGGCAGGGGTAACCGTGGTGTGCATCAAGCAGGTTTCTGGGTATTATGGGCTACCTCGATGCCTTCTGTTCTCATAGAGCTTGACTTTATCTGCAATCCGGGAGCTGCTCAATATATGACATCAGATAAGGGTCAGAAGGCATTTGCTCAAGCCATATTCAATGCCATAGAGAAATATTACGACACTTGGAATAATACGAATACTACTAATAATACAAAGTCTAAGGGGAAGGGAATAGCATCTTCGGAAGCAGAAAAGGAGGACATCTCCTCTGACTTTATTTCAGCAGAGGCAGCCACGTCGTCACGCAAAAAAGAGAAAACTACATCTGCTCCGGTGCTTGCGAGTTCGGCACAGTCTGTCAGTAAAAAGAAGAATGTAGCCCCTGATCAGTCACACTCAAAGTATTCCACTGCCAAGCGTCGCCGTCGTTCTGAAGCTTCAAGGGCTATTTCTGAGAAAAAGACATTTGAGACAGTTGACATCCCCCTTCACTCCGATAATGAGCGCACCGGCACATTGGTAGCACGAGAGGCAGAACAGAAGAGTGTGGCGGTTGCTGAGTCCGTTGAGGTTAAGAAATCTGATAAAAAGACCCAAAATAAGAAAAAAGAAGATAAAAAGAAAGATAGCAAAAAAAGAGATACTAATTCTCACAATGCTAAGGTAGATAAATTTGTTACTGTATATAAAATCCAAGTGTTAGCATCGGCTGATCTGCTCAAGCAGAACAACCCTCGTTTCTGCGGTCTTTCTCCACTTTCTACTTTTAGGGAGAATAATATGTATAAGTATTATTACGGCGAGAGCACTGATAAATCTGAAATCGATGAAATGTTGAAGGAGGTAAAAAAGAAAATTCCTGATGCTTTCATTGTCTCAAGTAAAAAAAGCGCAGGTTCAGCCAAAAAGTGATCTATGTTATGAAAAAGTTATTTTCTAAGGAAGTAATCATCGGTGTCTCGGTGATTGTTGCGATTTTAATTCTCTTCATAGGCATTGACTATCTGAAGGGAATAAATGTCTTCAAACCTGCTAATTACTACATGGCATCTTATGATAATGTGGCAGGTCTTGAAATATCGGCACCTGTCACTATCAATGGGTTTAAAGTGGGGCAGGTAAGGGAGATTAATTTCAATTATGAAAAGCCCGGCAAGATTGACGTAGTCCTGGCAGTTAATAAGTCGCTTCATATTCCGGAAGATTCAAGAGCTTCAATTGAAAGCACCCTTATGAGTGGTGCTTATGTTGAGATCCAGATGGGTAAGAGCAGCAAGATGATGGAAGTGGGAGGTACTCTCCAGGGGGTCACTACTCCTGATATGATGGCAAATATCACTCAGAGTGTGCTTCCTGCTGTCGGTAGCCTTGTGCCTAAAGTTGATAGTCTGCTCACCAGTCTTAATACTCTCGTGTCTGACCCCGCTTTGCTGAAGGCTGTTCAGTCGCTCGGCAACGTGTCTGATAATATAAGCATTACTTCAGAGAGTTTAAAGAATGTAATGGGACGCCAAGTGCCTGCCCTTATAGGAAATGCCAATAAAGTGACAAATAATATTGACTCGCTGACGGCAAACCTTAATACACTTTCTGTGCAATTGAAGCAACTGCCCATCTCTACATCTATTGACAATGTTAATGAACTTACAGCAAATCTTGCTAAGTTTTCAAGTCAGCTTAATGATCCTAACTCCAGTCTTGGGCTTCTCATGAACGATGCGGAATTGTATAACAGAATTAATAGAGTTGCAGCTGATGTTGACTCTCTGCTTATTGACCTTCAAAAGAATCCAAAGCGTTATATAAGCATTAAACTCCTCTGAAAAAACAGAGTAAGCGTAGCCAGATTGCCACAAAATATGGTTCAGAAAATCCTATATTAATTAGGATTTTCTGAATTTTTATTTAATTGATTCTCAAATTAATATCCAAAAACATAACTATTCAAATCAATTTGCTATTGTTTTTTTGATTTATTTGTCGTTATTTTGCACTCCGGTTTACGAATATTATCATGACGGAAGACTATAAAATAAAGTGGAACCGTTGCCTTGAAATTATCAAAGATAATATCGGGGAGACGAAGACCAAGACATGGTTCGCCTGTTCTTGGCCTATCAGTTATATAGGCAACACACTTACTTTGGAGATACCTTCCCGCTACTTCTACGATAAATATGAGGAAGACTACTATGCACTTCTGTCAAATACATTAAAAAAAGTCTATGGTCCTGCTGTCAGGTTAGAATATCAGACACGAATAATTCAGAATGACGACAGGTCGCAGGTAAAGATTCAGGGAACGCAGCAAAGTCTTGCTGTGAAAAATAAGTTTGTGCAGTCAATGCAAGCTCCGTCTCCTATGGGAAAGACCAATTCACCCAAGCAGCCTGATTTTGATCCACAGCTTAATGAGTCGCTTACTTTTGAGAATTATTGTGAGGGTGAGAGCAATCGGCTACCCTTGGCAATTGCCAGATATATAGCGAATAATCCCGGAAAGAATGACTTTAATCCTTTTTTTCTCTATGGGGAAGTAGGAGTAGGGAAGACTCATCTTATACAAGCGATCGGAGTGAGGGTGAAGGAGCGGAATCCAAGGGCAAAAGTGTTGTTTGTCACTCTGAGACAGTTTCAGAACCTTATGGCTAATGCCACAATTCATAAGCAGATTCCGAGTTTCTTAAATTGGTTTCAACAAATGGACGTGCTCCTCATTGATGACCTTCAGGAGCTAAGTCATAAAGATGGCACTGCCAATGTGCTGTTCCCGATATTTAATCATCTTCACCAGAATGGTAAAGCACTGATATTCACTTGTGATCGTCCTCCGATAGAACTTGATGGAATTACCGATCGACTAATCGACCGCTTTAAGTGGGGTATAACAGAGCAGCTTCCGAAGCCGGATTTTGCTCTGAAAAAGAAGATTCTCCAATTTAAGGCTTCTAAGAACGGGCTTGACCTTCCGAGCGAAGTGATTGATTTCGTGGCAAGCCGTTCACATGGCTCAGTGCGTGAGCTTGAAGGAATTGTGATGGGCATACTTATGCGGTCAATTGAATTGAACAGTCCGATAACCCTCCAGTTGGCTCAGGATGTAATGCGTCACACTATTAAGAAGGCAGAGGAAAAAACAATTAATTTTGATATGATTGTAGAGGCTACAGCTGAATTCTATCGTCTTAATCCCGATGTGATTTTCTCTAAAAGCAGGGTAAGAGACATAGCCGATGCCCGACAGGTCGTAATGTATCTGTGCCATAAACTTACATCATTGTCATCGTCAGCGATAGGACAGAAATTGAATCGCAGGCATGCAACGGTGCTTCACGGCATTTCCTCTATTAATGAACGGTTGCCATATACCAAGGAATTGGCTGCCGCAGTAGAAAAAATAGAAGAGGATCTCAGACGCTGAGACCCTCTTCTATTTAGCTATTTGCATCATATTTCACTTTGTCAATCAGGAGGCGTATTTCAGCAGGTTGCTTACCTGATTTCTCCAACATATCCATGTCTCCAAGCATTTCTTTCTCGAATGTTTCGATATTGCCACCCGGGCGTGTGATGCTTTTGGTATAGTTCTCAACTCCCTTTTTTATATTTCCCGATAGGTAGTAGGCATGTCCGAGATTAATAAAATCTGCCTGCGTGGCTTCTGGAAGCAAAGTTATTCTATCATAATAACTAATACTTTTTTCCATATTGCCATTGAGGAGTTCACCCCATGCGATAGCCCTGAGGGTAGCCGGTTTGCCGGGCTTAAGATAATCAGCATGATAAAAATGTGACATGGCTTCCTTCAGGTTGCCTGCCTCAAGCAGACAATTACCCGCACTCATTTGCAAACTGTAGTTGTCAGGAGTAGAAATAAGAGCTTTGGTATAATATTCCGAGGCTTCATCAAATCGGTTGAGTAGTCGGTTGCAAAGAGCGAGTTTCTTTACAAGCCATTGACTGTCAGGATTAAGCAACTCGGCTTTCTTATACCATGTGATTGCCTGTTCAATATTCTGGAGGGAGTTATAGCAGTAACCGATTTTCTCCCAACGAAGAGGATCGGCACCCATCGCAGAATCTTGTCGCAGAAGAATCGGAAGCGCCTCTGCGTAATAACCACGCTTGAAATAGAATTCCCCTACAAGATTTAATATCTCCTCATCATCAAGCACCTCAGCCACAATTGGCAGATTCATGAAATCAAGGGGCTTGGCAAAAGGATCATAAAATTCATTTCGCTTGGGATAGAGTTTGAAAAAGCGGTAAATGTCGCGCATGTATAGCGTTACTTCAGCGTCAAAAACAGGAAGACTTGATTTTAGACGTTTATCTGCCAAAGCCTCCTTTAGCTGTGCCATTTGCTCACCCATTTTCCCAGTCATCATTTTACGTTGCGCTTCAGGCATCGTGGCAAGTGACAAGGCAAAAGAATATTTATCGGAGTCACAAATTACACCCTGCATCTCAAGAAGTAAGGACATGCCTTCAAGTATGTCGGCATTAAGACTTTGAATCTCAGAGTGAGAAATAGAGAAGGGTAAAAACCAGTTGCTTACAGTATTAAAGAAAGGATAACCTTTCAGATTGGAAAACGCCATCATCATTACGTCACCCCCGTCCATCTGCATCTCTGTCAGTTCCTTTAACTTGTCTCCCAGTCCGTTACGGCTTAGAAGCTCTTCCCATTCGGGATTCACATCAAGCATCTCCAAATCAGCTTCACTGGTAATATCTTTGAGTCGGCTTAACATTTCGGGACGAAGTTTCATCAGCTCAGGGAGCACTTCATTTTGCATCTTTGAAGAGATTCGCTGGGTATCGCGTGAGCGGATCACATTCATGATTACCTCTCTTAGACGGCGATAGGTTATAATGGAATCCTTCCAAAGTGTAAGGCGTGCATTCAATTTCTTGTCTTGTTTCACTCTATTGGGATGAGCTGCAATAATGAGTGTTATAGCCACAAGCACACGGGCTGTGAGCCTCTCATCAGCATCCGTGTCATAAATATCTATTAAGGTAAGTAGGGCGTTGCGGTCATAGTATGTCAGATTTCCAAGAAGAAGGGCGGAAATAATCTGTGATTTTGCCTCAAAAGGGAAATCTGGCGATGATATTGCATTTTTAAGCTGCTTATATTCTTCCGCAGAAGAGCCATACATGGTCCAGATGTAGGAGAAGAGTGATGACAATGCGGTGTCGGCATCTTTGATTATTGAAAGAGAACCCTCTGTGCCGGCAGCAAGAAGTGCTTTGGAATGTGCTGCCCTGTAGTCTTCCAGATGCTGGTTCAGAGTAGATTTGCGTAGATTCTCAAACCTGCGGGTAGCGGAGTATACATTTGGGCTGTCAATCATGGTCTTGTTCCTCTCAATAGAGTCATTGACCATATGCAGCTGCTCAATGATGTCAGAAATCATGGCATCTCTTCCAATGTCGTTATAACCCTCCACCATATAGTGGATCATATATTTATAAGTCTCTTCAAGAGTGTTCAGCTTGTCTTGAAGGAGCGGATTATTTTGAGTGGATAGTTGTCTTCTCAACAGTTTAAAAGTCTCGTGAAGATTAGACGTGTCGAGAAGATGATCAATCTTTTCGTGGAGTGAGGCGGTTTTATCTGATGCCATATATTCCTTATTTTATAATTATCTTATTTTAATAATGTTTTGTAAAATTTAGACGTTATGTCAGTGGGAGAGGTTTATGTCTCTCTACTTATTTACAACAAATATAATGCCGAAAAAGTGCATCTATATTAAAAATCATACAATCTTTTTAATAATCCTGGGCAATGCTTTCATATTTTTTTGTTAATTTTGCCCTCATAACTAAATTAAATAAAAATATCTTACTAAAACCGAATAGAAATGGTAATACAACGTTTGCAATCGCTTCTTCTGCTGGTGGCAGCCGCCGTAATGGGCTGCTTCACTTTTTGCTCAATTGCTCAGATTCAGACAACAGATTTCACTTTTAATTTCACAAGCCTGGGTTTCTATCAGGAAGGTATCCCAACTGACGGGGTAACTGACTCTGTAATCCATACCTGGTATTTTTTTGCTCTCTCTCTTACCACTACTTTACTCCTTCTTATCGATATTTTCCTTTTTAAGAATCTCCCCTTGCAAAAGAAAGTATGCATAGTGGCTATAATGCTTACCGTGGCTTCTGTTGTCACTTGTGGTTGTCTTGCCTACAATATGGCAGGAAATGGTTTTATAACCTGGTCACCTCTGGTGTGCGCTCCCTTCCTTGCGATAATAGCCTCTATCATGGCATGGAACTGTATGCAACGCGATTATAACACTCTAAAGGCAGTAGACAGAATCCGCTAAAATATTTATTTGATTTTGAGATTATATCATAAATTTTTTATAATTTTGTAATCAAATTTAATTAATTGGACTTAGACCTGTAATTACGTATCTTTTTAGACTGAAAAAGATTGTTTTTTAGATAAAAGTAAACGGAATTTCACCCAGTCCTGGTCCGGCTTGTGAATATTATCATGGCAAAAGAATTAAAAGATCTGACAAAGCGTAGTGAAGACTACTCAAAATGGTATAATGAACTTGTTGTCAAGGCTGACTTAGCAGAGCAGAGTGCTGTGCGCGGCTGTATGGTCATCAAGCCTTATGGATATGCTATATGGGAAAAGATGCAGCAGACCCTTGACAATATGTTTAAGGAGACAGGGGTACAGAATGCCTATTTCCCTCTTCTCATCCCGAAATCTTTCCTTTGTCGTGAGGCAGAGCATGTGGAGGGATTTGCCAAAGAATGCGCGGTAGTTACACATTATCGTCTTAAAAATGATCCTGACGGTAAAGGTGTGATTGTTGATCCTGCTGCTCGCCTTGAGGAGGAACTTATTGTGCGCCCAACATCAGAAACAATTATTTGGGGCACTTATAAAAACTGGATACATAGCTATCGTGATCTTCCTCTCCTTATTAATCAGTGGGCAAATGTCATGAGATGGGAAATGCGCACTCGCATGTTCCTGCGCACTTCCGAATTTCTGTGGCAGGAAGGTCATTGCGCACATGCCACCGCTGAGGAGTCGGAGGCACGCACTGTCCAGATGATAAACGTATATGCGGATTTTGCTGAGAAATATATGGCAATGCCTGTAATAAAAGGTGTGAAGTCTGCTAACGAGCGTTTTGCCGGCGCCCTAAATACCTATACTATTGAGGCAATGATGCAAGACGGTAAGGCTTTACAGTCAGGCACCTCTCATAATCTCGGTCAGAACTTTGCAAAGGCTTTTGATGTGACCTTCATGAACAAGGATAACAAGCCGGAACTCGTGTGGGCTAATTCCTGGGGTGTCTCTACTCGATTGATGGGTGCCCTTATTATGACTCATTCTGACGACAACGGATTGGTTCTTCCTCCTCATCTTGCTCCTATCCAAGTGGTGATTGTTCCTATATATAAGAATAATGATCAGCTTGCTGAGATATCAAAAGCTGTTGAGCCTATAGTAAAGAACCTGAAAGCCCTTGGTGTGAGCGTCAAATATGATGATGCCGACAATCGTCGCCCAGGATTTAAGTTTGCAGACTATGAGCTTAAGGGTGTGCCTGTGCGTCTGGCAATCGGTGCCCGCGACCTTGAGAACGGTACTGTGGAACTGATGCGCCGCGACACCCTTGAAAAAGAGACTGTGTCTCTCGAAGGTATTGAGAATCGCATTGTGAACGAGCTGGAAGACATTCAGAAGAGTCTGTTTAATCGTGCGCTCAAGCTCCGCGAGGAACACACCTATAAGGTTGACTCTTACGATGAGTTTAAGGAGAAAATTGAGAACGGCGGCTTCTTCCTCTGTCATTGGGATGGCACACCAGAAACTGAGGAAAAGATTAAGGAAGAAACAAAGGCTACCATTCGTTGCATCCCTCTTGACAGTGAAGAGGAAGAGGGCGTAGATATGGTATCCGGTAAACCCTCTAAACGTCGTGTGATTTTTGCTCGCGCTTATTGATGCGTTTTGCAAAACCATTTTACCATATTTTTGAATTTACGAAAATGAAACCTATAAATCAGATTCTGCTTAACGCAACCCTTATCTTTTCTGCCGGTATTGTCTATGCCGCACCGCTCTCCGTGGAAGACTATTGCGATCCCACCACGGCTGCCCCTGCTGCGGTGAAAGACATGACTCCATTGGCTGATGGAGTTAGCTATGCTGCCATAAGTGACGACGGCAATGCCATTGAGACGTTTAGCTATAAGACAGGTAAAAAGACCGGTGAACTTTTCAGCATTGCCGGAGTGAAGGGGGAGCTTAAGATTTCTGATTTTGAGGGGTATCAGATCAGCGACAACGGTAGAAAAATATTATTGTGGAACAATAGTCAGAAAATCTATCGTCACAGCTTTACGGCTGATTATTATGTATATGACACGATGCGGTCCACTCTTGCCCGTGTGAGCGGGAATGGTCCGCAGCGTGCTGCAACAATGTCGCATGACGGACGCTTGGTAGCTTATGTCCGTGATAACAATATCTATATATCAAACATCGACTATCAGACAGACAATGCCGTCACAAAAGACGGTGAGGTCAACAAGATAATCTACGGTATTCCCGATTGGAGTTATGAGGAGGAGTTTGGTGTGCTTAATACCATGTGCTGGAGTGGAGATGACAGTGTTTTGGCTTTTATGCGTTTTGACGAGTCTCACGTGCCGGAATATTCCTTCGATAATTACCGTGGGTACTGTGATCCTAATCCTACCGGTGATCTTTATCCTGAAGCCTACACCTATAAGTATCCTCTTGCCGGGGTGCCGAATTCTGTGGTGAGTGTACATGCATATCATGTTGATAATCGTGTCACTAAAAAAATGGATCTTCCGATTTCAGAGTCTGATTATGTCCCATCGATAGCATTCAACGGGCAGGGTGACAGGTTGATGGTTATGATTCTTAACCACGATCAGAATCAGCTTCGTCTTTTCAATGTGAATCCCGGTTCCACTGTGGGGAAGCAGATTCTCACGGAGACTTCAGAAACATGGCTCAGTCCGTCGGCTTACCAGATGCTTGATTATGGTGCCTCTGATTTTGTAATCGGAAGTGAGCGCGATGGTCATCGTCATCTTTATCTCTATGATTACAATGGGACATTAAAACGCAGATTGACAAAGGGTGACTTTAATGTGACCGCATATTATGGACGTGATTCCCGTATTGGTACCCATTATATGCAGACCACTTCTCTTGGAGCGATAAATAGAAATATTGCCGCTGTTGATGCCAAGGGGGGATTCAGGCTGCTTAATAAGGAAGAGGGTACCGCTGCTGCCACTTTCAGCAAGAATTTCGATTATTATCTGATGAGCCACAGCAGTGCCACTCAGGTGCCACAATATCGACTTTACAGCGTAAAATCCGGTAAACTTGCAGATATAGAGCTTAATCAGGCGTATGCTTCCAAATATGCGGACGCTCCAAAGATGGAGTTCCTTAAAGTTAAAAATGATGAGGGGAAAGAAATGAATGCCTTCATTATTAAACCTACAGGCTTTTCCGAGTCTAAGAAATATCCGCTGCTAATGTATCAGTATAATGGTCCCGAATCTCAGGAGGTTCTTAACAAGTGGAGAATGGAGGGTATTTTCTACATAGCGTCACAAGGTTATGTGGTGGCTTGTGTCGACGGACGTGGCACCGGTAACCGTGACACTGCATGGAGCCGCTGTGTTTATAAGAATCTTGGAGACCTTGAGACAAAAGATCAGCTTGCGGGTGCTAAATATTTTGCGTCGTTGCCATATATTGACGCTGCCCGCACTGCATGTTTTGGCTGGAGCTACGGCGGATATATGACTCTTATGGAACTTGGCAACCCGGGCTGTCGGTTTAAGGCAGGGGTGGCGATGGCTGCTGTAACCGACTGGCGTTTCTACGACGCGATATATACGGAGAGATTTATGTTGACTCCCTCTCAGAATTCTGCCGGATATGATAAGTCGTCAGCCCTCAGATACTCTCCGGGTGTGAAAGGGCGCCTCCTTATAATGTCAGGCACCAGTGATGATAATGTGCATTTCTACAATACTCTTAAATATGCTTCTAAATTTAATTCAGAAGGAGGCATATTTGACATGATGGCTTATGCCGGATTTGAACACAGCCTGAGAATGTGTAATGCCAGGGTTCAGCTGTTTAGGAAAATTGTGGATTTTCTTGACCTGAATGTAAAATAAATATGTGACTCATGGTCTTTTTCTGACCGAAGTCGAATTTCAAAATATCAAACCGGATTTAGAATGAAAGATCTTGGTAAAATAAATAGTCTGCAGTTATACAACCTCTGGAAAAATTTCACAGTAGGGTTGGTGACACTTATTGCCACCACTGCCATTTCGCGCATGCTGCCGTATTACCTTTCACCAGTAGTGTCACTCGTTGCTGCAGCGATTTTATATCTGTATATCTACAATTCAAAATCAGAGGGTGAGACTTCTTCTTGCATGATCGTGCCCTATGCTGTCCTTGTGGGACTTATGGGCTACTCATTTGTTACAATTATATTAAATGTGGTTGAGACATGGGGGATAATGCATGTTCCGGCAGAGTTTATATTCTTTTCAGATCCCTTCATACCATCATTGATTCTTACTCCGGTCTGCTTCCTTGTGATGCTAAACTATGTGATTCGTCATAAAAATTTTCACAAGTGTAGTATCTGCAAAGAGTGTAAACTTCATTCCGGTAATGCCAGCACAAATAGTGTCCTTGTCCGACTCCTTTCGCACGAGACTTATTTCCAGCTCAAGAACCTTACAATCATGTTTGGAATCTTGGCAGTGATTATCTGGTCTTATTATCTGATTTTCTATGTCAATATTAACCTGAATGCCAGAGATTCATACATTTTCATTTGGCTGATGATTATATTTTTCGTGCTTGATGAGATGTATTTTATTTCAAGATATTTTAATCTTTATCTTGATTTGAAAGAGAATGACGAGATAATCTCTCCAGAGGAACTCCACGACATGAGTGCCAAGACCTATTTGCGCTATTATGTGATATGCGGCAACAATATGTTCCTTGATTGTCATGCACTTGACCCCGGAGCACCTTATAAAGAGATTATTGACACGCCTTTTTTCACTAAAAGAACTGTTAATGGTATAGCGGTAGACGAGGTAAAGCGTATCATTGAGAGAATGACTGGTTATCCCGGAGGTGAACTGAGATTCTTCTATGGAAGAAAGAATATTGATCATAAAAACAGCATTCTGCGTTATTTCTATTTTCTTGACGGTGACGTTAGTCAATATCAGGATATGAATGTTGACGGAGAATGGATTGATTTTGAAAAAGTGAAATATCTTTATTCAAATAATCCTGGTAAATTGTCGCCAATCGCGGTGATTGATACCACCCGGCTTGCAACGATTATTTTGACAGAAAAGATTTTTGATGATAATGGGTTCAGGAAATCAAAGATAAAGATGTATAATCCATCATTTAACCTGGTTGATGTCAAAAAATCCGATCTTGATTTTCAAGATGATAAGTGGATAGAGATTTCACTCTTTAATTCCGATACCCCCATGTATCGTCTGAAACGTTGGTGGCGTGGATTCATCAGTGGATCAAAGAGAAAGGGACAATGGAGATAAGAATGCCACTCATAACAATATTGGGCCCTACTGCGTCAGGAAAGACCGGTAGGGCTGTATCTTTATCTCATATTCTTGGTAGTGAGATTATTAGCGGTGACTCCAGACAGGTGTATCGTGGCATGGATCTCGGTACCGGTAAGGATCTTGATGAATATGACGGTGTGCCATATCATCTGATTGATATATGCCAGGCAGGGGAGAAATATAATCTTCATCGCTATCTCTCTGATTTTAATAAAGCATATTCCGATATTGGCAGAAGGGGGAAAGCTGCAGTATTATGCGGAGGCACCGGAATGTATATTGAGGCTGCTCTCAGTGGTATTGTATTGCCGGAGGTCCCGGAAAATAAATTGCTCCGGGAAAACCTGTCGGGAAAACCTATGTCTGAACTGATTGAGATTCTTAAGAGTTACAAGGTGCTTCATAATACCACAGATATCGACACTGAGAAGAGAGCAATCCGCGCAATAGAGATTGAGGAATATTATCGCCAAAATCCTGAAGAAGCAAGTGCCTCTGACAAAAGGAATGCAAAACCATTGGATAGCCTTATAATCGGTATAGATATTCCACGGGATCAGAGACGTTGCCGCATAAGTGAACGTCTTCAGGCTCGTCTTGATGCCGGAATGGTGGAAGAGGTTGCGAAATTATTGGAAGAGGGAGTTGAACCCGATGATTTGATTTATTATGGATTAGAATATAAATTTCTGACTCTTCATGTTATTGGAAAGCTTTCTTTTGAAGATATGAAGAATCAGTTGGAAATTGCGATACATCAGTTTGCCAAGCGGCAGATGACTTGGTTTCGAGGTATGGAACGCCGAGGTTTTAAAATCAATTGGCTTCCATACGATTTATCAGAAGATGACTTCAATGACCGCATTATAGACCTGATCACGCATTCTCTTTCGCTTTCTTCCCAAATTCAGGATCAATCTTGACTTTTGTGCATACAATCAGCGTGATGACACAGGTACACATCACAAGCCAGAAAAAGTTGATGAACCCCTGTTCGCCATCAGCTCCGAAAATATGATGTTGTGAGAAGTATTCATGAAGCCAACCGGCGAACATACCTGGAATCATCATTCCCAATGCCATGAAAGCAGTGCAAAAAGCATAGTGGGAAGTTTGGCTTTCTCCACGGCTGAAATAAATAAGATAAAGCATATAGGCTGAAAAGCCGAACCCATATCCGAATTGCTCCACAAATACTGCGGAGGAGATCCAGAAAAAACTTTCAGGCTGGCTCATTGCCAATAGGCAATAAAATATGCATGGCAGAGTGAGACTTAATGCCATTGGCCATAACCATTTTTTCAATCCCCCTCTCGAGATTGCTATACCACCCAATATACCTCCTAAAAGCAACGCAATAACACCAATTGTACCGTTGATAAATCCTACTTGTGAAGTGGTCAGTGCGAGACCTCCCATATCACGTGGAGAAACCAAAAATGGTTGTATCAATTTGATACATAACGCTTCCGGTAATCTATATAGGAGCATGAAGGCGAGTGCCGATACCACAAACGGTTTGCGGAAAAATGTCACGAATGTCATTCCGAAATCCTTAACGATGCTTTTGGCATTAACTCCCGACATTGGTTTGTCGTCAGTAGCCTTTGGCATGAATCTGATATGATATAGTCCTACTAAAAGGAAAAACACCGATAGCAACATAAAAACCCATGACCAGGCTGCGGGGACATTGCCGAGATGCTGTTCAAGGAAACCGGCAAGAATCACAAGTCCCCCTTGCCCGATAATGCTTGCAATGCGATAAAAAGTTGAGCGGACACCTACAAATGCAGCCTGCTGATGAGGTGACAGTTCAAGCATATAGTAACCATCTGCCGCTATGTCGTGGGTGGCAGAGAAGAATGCCATGAGCCAGAAGGCAGCCAGAGTGGAAGAGAAAAAGAATGAGGTTGGCAAAAGAAAGGCAACCGCAGCCATACACACCCCTATAAGGAGCTGCATAGTGATTGTCCATAGCCGTTTTGTCTTAAACAAGTCAACAAAAGGACTCCAGAACGGTTTAATTACCCAGGGCAAATAAAGCCAACCGGTATAAAATGCCATCTCTTTCACACCTATACCCATATTGACATACATCAAGACAGTAAGTGTGTTGACGGCGAAATAGGGTAGTCCTTCTGCCACATACAATGTCGGAATCCATATCCATGGATTCCGCTGATTGTTTCCTTTAGATCCCTTATTCATCAGATTCCCACTTCTCTATAAATTTTTTCTATCTCTTCTTTTGTCAGTTGCTGATAATCGTTTTCACGCGGCACAATCAAAAGACCTGCCATGTCAATACAACCCGGACTGACCATTCGGTTCTTTTCTCCTTGCAGGTAATAACATTCCGGTCGGTGTGCTTTTCTGGGAATGACTATAAACCGGAGTAATCCGCTTTCACTGACCCAGAAGAAAGTGTTGACAAGATCGGGTGAGGTCAATTTTCCGTCTTTATCAAGCCCTCCCAAGTTAAGCCCTGCCAAAAGAGTTCGTAGCCCGTTGTTGTCAGGCGACACTACCCCTGAGAAAATAAGATAAGGGAGCTTGGTCTGGTAACTTTCACTGCTTCTCAATCCCGGCTCATTTTCGGGATGCTCCTTCTCCACAAGTCTCAGCAGAGGCAATTCTTCTTTCAGTACTGCCTGCAGATGCAGATGGTCGGGAGCTGATGCACCAGCTTTTGCACCGTTGAAAAAGATTACCATTCCGGGAAGCATTTCTGCTATTTTCACAATATCCTCAGGCACCTTTCCTTGGGGCTTATGTTCGGTAGCCACAATAGTGAGATGCACAGGGAGTATGGGGTAGGGGTTGACAAGCATTTCCCAGCCGGGAAGAATGGGAAAGATATGTTGCTCTTCCGGACGGTTGGTGCGACACAGGAAACAAGGACGTTTCTCAATATCTTGTCGACTGATATTTGCACCTGTCGAGATAATTCTGCCGGGATTCCACTGAATGCCGACTGAGAAATCACCTATCTTGACTTCACGGCGTTTCACTCTCATGAGAGCGTCATAATTCTGCTTGGCAAGCTGCCAGCAGGAAAGTTGCGCTTCAATAAAGTCTGCTACCTGTTGGTGTCTAATCTTGTTCATCTTCTTTTGTCATATTTGCACGTATGCGCGCAATCAGTTCCACAGAGCGGATAAAGTCTTTATACTCATTGTGTGCGTTGACTTTCTCTATGGAAAGATCAGCGTCGCTATTACCATGCCAGCGTCGGCAGCAGTAGATGGGTTCAAAAATTCTTCCTACGGCATACTCTCGACTAATGCGGAGAGCCATGGCATAGTCTTCGCCATAGCTGACATTAGGGAATAGAATGCTTCTTGCTATCGGCGTATAGAACGCACGGGGTGCCCCGAAACCATTGATGCGAAGTGCATTATTAGCACCGTTGAGATCGGTCCATTCACGATGATCGATCACGCCGGGTGGAATCGGATTTAGATTGAAGTCAGTCATAGAGTAACTACCCACCACCATTGCGCAGTGGTCGGAATAGAATTTGTCTACAATTTTCTGCAACACATCTTCCCGAGGATAAAGATCGTCGGAGTCAAGCTGCACGGCGAAGCGTCCGCAGTTATCTGACAGGAGTGCTTTATTCCAGCATCCTCCGATATTAAGAAACTCATCTTCCTCTGCTTTTATCAGCACGAGACGCGGGTCATCAATTCCCTCGAGTAGTTCGCGAGTGCCGTCGGTGCTGGCATTGTCAACCACAATTACATTGTAGATAAAATCTGAGACTTGTGCCAAAGCTGACTTAACAGCATCGCCTATTGTGCTGACCCTGTTTTTTACCGGTATAATAACGGAAGCTTCGATAGGGAAATCGTATTTTGAGAAATTTATACGCGTAGGCGACATAGGCACAAGAGCGTCCATATCGTTGAGAAACTCTGTGAATACATGTTCCATGTGTGCCTGATAGAAGGTGTTGCGCGGGTCAACATAGTCATGCTGTTTCTCACCACTTTTTCTGAAATCAACCTTTTCAACGGTATAGAGGTATTCCGAGACTGCTGCCACAGTCCTTCCTATCGACATTCTAAGGCGCAGTGCATACCAACCGCCATCAGGTGAATTGTTATCATCTTCAGTAAAATCTTCCGAAGCAGCCAATACGTCGGCAGCATTTAGCACCACCACACTTCCAAAATCAAAATCATCGCGCACGGAGCCGAACTGATAGTCATTAACAGGGTGAAGAGTGATGCGTGAGCCGTCTTTCTCCCTGAAATGACAATAGGTTATTGTCGAATCGGAATCGGCTGCCAGTTCCTCCATACGGTGCATATAGTTGGAGTCAAAGGTAATCTTTCGGTTGTCAAGTTTGACCACCACAAATTGTTCAAGACTGTTTTTACATATCTCGTCGCGCAGGGCGTCAACGTTTGTGAAACGAATAATCTTCATTTGGTAGTGAAGTTGAAAAGATTTTGAGTTATTTAGTCGGTTCAATCCTCAAGATAGTCAAGGAGAGATTTCATCAAAGTGTCTCTCTGCTGACTGCTTTGAATAGCCTCAAATGGGATCGACATCACGGCGCCGTTGCTCTTCCCTCGCTTGGTGAGGTAGCCGGCAGGCATTCCCTCGTCGAAGGTCAGGAAGATTTCGGCTGACATCGTGCCTGCAGGGGCAAGAATATCCGGATTTTCGACTATATATTTTTTCTCATTAAGGGTGTTGCTATATGACATGCTGCCGCCGGAGATTTGTGATCCACGGGTTTTGACTGTACCGGTATACGGACGTTGACCCTCACCTTTGGTTACTCCTAACACCTTCTTTGCAAAGTCGATGCCACCGTAGTCGGAACGGGTATCATAGAAATCGCTCACCACATACTCACCACTTACGAGCAGGTCGCCACCGTGGTTTGTAAAGTTTGTCAGTTCCTCCTGAAGACGTTTCGGGAAAGTGGAATAATGGATTCCTGAATTACCGTTGCCGGTGACTGTCACTTTCTGTTTGCCGAGAATAAGATCTACTGTCTTGTAGTCTTTCAGTTTTACGTCACCGTTTTCTACAGCCCCGAGACTCGATGACACGAATCCTCTTCCGGCAGCTGCTATCGAGGTGCCGTGGAGATATGGGTAATCAAAAGTATTACCGGCAATCACTGTGGTAGCATAGTCATTGCTGCTGTGTCCGAAACTTTCACCTGCATTACGGCGATATTCCGTCTGATAGCCTATAAAGGAGATGTCTTTCACATAAGGCACTCCAAAATCTTCGTAGGCATTGAAGCCAGCCTCACCGTCACGGCTGAAATGTGCCGGACCACTCACACGGGTAAATCCATTGATAATAAGCACCGGCGTGTCGTTGTGTTCTCCTTCGCGAAGGGCAAGTATTTCAGAAGGGAAGGAGATTCCGCCCTCATTGGCAGCTACAACCTTAAAGGAGTGGATATCATGATCGGCTACGTGCACCTCGAAACGAGTTGATTTTGTCTCAGCAAGTTTATGAAATCCGAGTTCATCAGCAGTGCGCTCAAATATGATATACTTGGTTGGTTCAGCCGTAGGCTCAAGGCGGTCAGGGGTCTTTTCCCAACTGAGCACATAGACATTTTTCTTTTCTCTCTGAATTGAAAAATTCTTTACCGGCAGGGGCTGCACAACAAACTTACGGTCTTTTCTTTCTGACACAAATCTTCCGAGTGCCTTATATATACTTCTGCTGACAGTGAATCTGAATGCAGGGTCAAGCGCATACCACATATCGGCAAAATTCTGATGGCTCATAAATTCAATGAGTGCTGTAGGCACCTCAGGCACACGTGCCTCAACGTATGATTTATCCCACATTGACCGGCGCGTCCAGTTGGGTTCCCATGTCTGGCGAATGTCACCCACAATTTGCCTCATAAGCATATCGGTCAATGTACGTGAGTTGCTGCGGGGAGTGCCGTCAACATAGCTGTCGCCTCCATTAGTGTAATATATGCCGAGCGTTCCCACAAAAGAGTCATCGGCACGTTTCCCGGCATCTGAGTGGAGTGCCATTGTCACGTCAATGGGTATGTTGAGACCTTCCTGGTTGGGAAGCACACGCGAACCACCTGCAAGGTAATTCACCCAGTGCCCACGGTTAGTGTAGTCATCTTTATAGTCATCTGTGCCGTGATAGGGTGAATATATCTCTTCAGGCATACCTGCCCACTGCAGCCAATAGCGTGCCCCCTCAAGGAAACGTGGCATTCCTGAAGTCTTGAAAGTAGGTTGATAACCGGAAGTGTGAGATGTCTGTGCTATTGCCGTAGCAATATCTTCCGTTTCATCATCGGTTATTTCGTCATCATCGTCATCATCTGATGAATTAAAGAGGGTGCCAAGTGTCACTTCTTCGGGAGTAGATGGATTTACAAACACATCGGCACGGCGCGGACTGCGGGCAATGTTGCCCATTCCACCTCCTATTTTAACAGCATCAGCCGTCACGACCTTATTGCCTTTGGCAGAAATATTGGTGAGGGTAACGACTGGTTCTTCGTCACTGTAGCCTGCAGTCAGAGGGAAAGTGCCGAGATAAATCCAGGTTCCTCCACCCATAGTTTGGTTTACACGGAATTCACGGCTACCTCCTGAATAATTAACGGTGTAATGCGCATCTTCGGTAGAGTTAGGGAGTGTGTGATAGCTTACATACACTGCATATTCGCCGTCTTCCGGTATGTCGGCATACCATGCGGCAACGGAAGGGGTACCCGAAGTTACGGTTGTTGTCTGTCGGTAAGTTCCGTTTTCAAACGGGTTTTCAGTGTCGCGGAAATCAGGCAGATCATATATAAAGCCTTCTTCTTCACCTGTTTCCCAGGCACGGCTTCCGGTCATTTCCTTATAATAAGGTTGGGAGAATATCTGTCCGTCGTCGTTGGTGTCGTTGTCTACAATCACCTCATTGCGATTTGTATCGCGTTCACGCGGAAGCATGACGTATGCACCGGCATTTTCGAGCATTGGCACCACATAAGGCAGAATATAGCTCATGGTATGGGTGTCTTCAGCAACCTGGAAAAGTTGTGGGCGTTGCCACATCCATGCATCTGATGCAGGTTTATAATATCTACCGTGGCTGTGCCAAAGCGCCACTATGTCACCTTCCATGCCATCTTTTGCATTGACGTATGGCTCGGCTGCCACTACAAACGGCGGATTCTTACGGTGGTGAGCCGGAAGCTTGTCAATGGAAGTAATATAGAAGGAATAGTTCTTATCTCCCACACTAAGTTGCACGTTATAGTTTCTGAGTGAGCGTGGAAGAATAGCAGATATCTTATCACGCATTCCGTTCACGAGTTCCCGCGTCACAGGCAGGTAAGTGAAATTCTCATTCAGGCTTACCTTGACAGTACGTGAATTATTGTCAGGCTTAACGCTGTTCACTCGGAGTCCTCCCGGATTAAGGTTTTCCGGAAGCCATGCAATAACCTCTCGGTTCACCAGCATTGTCAGTGAATCATTCTGTGGTGTCTCAACCGGGGGTGTATACTGCTTATGAGTAATATTTGTGGTGCGCTTTGCATTTTTTCTTTTCTTGGCAGTAGCGGCTTTCCGCTTCTGCGCTGAAGAAACAGTTGATTTCTTGTTTGGTGTGGCTTTCTTCTTCGAGGCAGAAGAAGTTTTTTTCTTGGCTGCTGCTGCCGTCTTCTTTGATGTTGAAGCAGATTTTGTCTTAGAGTTAGACGATGCCGATTTTTTAGTTGAGCCGGCAGTTGATGCTGATTTTTTCTTAGTGGCATTCTTCGTTGCAGAAGAATTTTTTTTCTTTGAAGCAGCAGTCGTCTTATTAGTCTTATTATTAGTATTAGTACTTGATTTCTTATTCTTAGAACCCGACTTCTTGGAGGAAGTTGTTTTCTTTTTAGAAGTTGTTGCTGTTGTTTTGGCAGTTGTCTTTTTCTTTGCCGCTGCCGCGTATGCCTCCGAAATGCAGATGCTTGACAGAGCGACAACAATTGCCATTAATATTGAAAGGAATTTTCTTGATTTCATCACTGACTGAAAAGAAATAACTTTTTTATTGAAAAGCCGACATCGTTGCAGATAACGACAGGCTTTACTATTAAGTTACAAAGTTAAATATAATCTTGCAAAATCCAAAATGAAAAAATGTTAATGTTGCTGGAAGCCTTAAAAATTTAATTTATTAGATATATAACGTTCGGATCTTCTGGTCATTTTAAAGACGATTAGTCAGCAACTTTGATGTCACCAATTTTGAGTTGCTAGTTACTGTTGAAGTTATATTTCTCGCTGGATGCTGCATTATGCTATATATTTAGATTAAATGGTCTGTTGAATTCCTTTAGCATAATATTTCTTTAAAAACTTTGTAGAAATCATTCGTCATTTACAAAAATTTTAGTAATTTTGTCTTCAGAGAGTATGGTAATTGATATTGATTTAAAATTCAGTACTTTAAATTTTAATACTTTTATTGCTAATAAATATATTTTCAACTTAGTTAATTTTTTATTAAATTCATGTTTTAATATATATGATCAAAGAAATTACAAATAAACAATTAGGGTTATTAGGTGAGAATTTGGTTTGTGCTAATTTATTAGCACATGGTTGGGATGTGGCAAACCTCAATGTTTCCTTTGGAAATTTTAGAAATATTGATTTGATATGTCAAAATAATAAAAATGAAAGCGTTACTATACAAGTCAAGACACTTTATGGAAATCAATGTGCATTTATTGGTCTCACTTCTCATGAGGCAGCAGAATGCAATAACAATAATAAAATAGTCAGTGCATGGATATTTGTAAAAATAAATACCCTGTTTCCTCTCCAAGCAGATTATTATATTTTATCTAGAAATCAGATGATAGAATTAACTTATAAAATTCATTATTGGTATCTTTTTGAATGGAATAGACCAGCAACACAATCATTAAAAGATAGCCCTGCAGGTATTTACATTTGGATGTTACAAGGAAAAGATAGAAAATCCAGATATGCTGACCAAGATTTTGTTAATCCTTTTACTCCTACAAGTTTTCTTAATAAATGGGATAATATTTGGCTCCCTTAATAATAAAAACAATCACAGGTGTACCGCGAGTTTCCTCAGGAAACTGCCAATAAGATGTATGACTACTCTAATATCGTTAGGATAGGATTTATTAACAATATTTTAAATTTGATAGGAGTATTTTAAGGATTGACAGTTGTTGTAATAAAGAGTGAGTTCTACGGGTAGCTTGGTTCTGCTTTATTGTAGCCGGTTCCCCTTTTTTATTAACTAAAAGTGATGAATTATGGCTATATCTGATAACAACGGTATTCCCGTCAATAATAACAATGCTCCTGATAATCCTGCTAATGATAATAAAGTGCCGGAGTTTGATTCACCCCAACCTTTCTTTAACAAACCGCCAAAGGGAAGGATGAATGTGGTTTTTCTGTTGATTTGTCTGGCTGTGGCAATAACTGCCGTGGCATATTTTGTACTCTATGAGACAGGTTACATACACGTGACAAGAACTCTTGAGAATGGTGCCATTTTCTCAGGTTACTGGAAGATGGGTGAACCTTTCGGCGAAGGTGTGCTTATCACCACCAATGGAGAGCTGATTGAAGGTGTCTGGGAAGATGGAAAACTAAACAAGGGTGTTGTGGTTGCCAAAGAGTTTACCTACATGGGTGAACTTAAAGACTATCTCCCTGAAGGATATGGAAGTTGCCATTATAAGTCGGGGGTGCGTTATTACGGCTTCTGGAAAGATGGAGTGAAGTCAGGTCTCGGTAAATTGCAGACTCCCAAAGGGGAGGTGGCATTTGGCAAATGGGAAAATGGTGAACTTCTCCCTGTAAAGGGGCAAGCGTATAAGACAGGTGAAAAGGTATATGGCATGGATGTATCTAATCACCAAAAGACAATTGATTGGGAAAACTTAGCGCTTTATGCGGATAGCACAGGTAACGTGACGGGCGAGCTTACATCTTCACCATATTTGCAACCTGTGATGTTTGCCTTTATTAAGTCTACCGAGGGTACCGACTGGGTGGCTCACACCTTCCAGCGTAACTTCGAAGAGGCACGTCGTTGTGGAATACCGCGTGGGGCATACCACTTCCTGCGCTTGAGTGACATCGACGGGCAGATAAAGAATTTTATTGACCACACTGTGTTAGAGCCGGGCGACCTCCCTCCGGTGCTTGACATGGAACTCGATAACCGTGAGATGGCAAAACATGCTGACCTCGCTTGCGAGTATGCTCACAAATGGCTCGATGCAATGGAGAAGCACTACGGAGTGAAGCCGATGCTCTATACCTATGATTCGTATTACAACAGCTATCTTAAAGGCAAGGGATTTGACGACTATGACTTCTTCATAGCACGTTATAACCCGGAGACAATGCCGAAGGTTCCGCATCTGGAAATATGGCAGTTTACAGAGAAGGGTAATTCCGGAGGCATTGACGCTAAGGTTGACCTTGATATATTTATGGGTGATTATCAGGCATTTGAAAAATTTGTAGAGGAGAAAGGGATAAAATAGCTGATTTGTAATCGCTTCAAGCAGCCTGTTGCTGAGAAAACAGAATATTAGCGGCTGAAGAGAGACCCGGGCAGTGGCTGGCAATTATAGCCTGATGCCATTGCCTCCCCATATGCCCCGGCTGAACGGATAGCCACAAGATCACCACGTCGAGTGAGGGGCAAAAGCTCGTCGGTGCCGAAAGTGTCAGACGATTCACATATCGGACCGACCACATCATATTTCTCCATTATTTCAGATTTTAAAGTGATGTTCTCAATCTTGTGGTGAGCCTGATAAAGCGCGGGGCGGATAAGGGCAGTCATACCTCCGTCGAGGATTACAAATTTTTTGTCGACACCTTCCTTAACATATAAGACTTTAGAAATCAGCGATCCGCATTGTCCCACAATTGCACGCCCGAGTTCGAAGTGAAGTTGTTGCCCCGGTTTGAGAGGGAGATTTTCCTTGAAAACTTGGAAATACCCTTTAAAGTCAGGAATCGGGTTTGCATCAGGGTCATCATAATCTATTCCAAGACCACCACCCACGTTAATGATCTTGAACTCCATATATGGATATTTCTCCAGCAACCTTAAGATACGTTCACAAAGTATCTTGTAGGGTTCAAAAGTGGTAATCTGGCTCCCTATGTGGAAATGCAGCCCTTTGAAATCAATCCATTCAGACTTGTTGCAGTGGTCAATCAACCCATCGAGCATAGACATTGCAATGCCAAATTTGTTTTCTGCCAGCCCGGTGGTGATATAGTGGTGAGTGTGGGCATCTATTTCGGGATTTACCCGCAGAGCCACAGGTGCTTTCTTTTTCATAGAGGCTGCTATTTCCTCGATGACTTCGAGTTCGGCAGCTGACTCCACGTTTAAACATCCTACCCCGATGAGGAGAGCCATACGGATCTCCTCATCGGTTTTCCCTACGCCTGCAAACATAATTTTTGAAGCAGGGAATCCGGCTGCGACCGCAGCATTAATCTCACCTATGCTGACAGTGTCGGCACCGAGTCCGGAGGCCGCAATACGCTGAAGAATTTTAGGGTTTGGATTAGCCTTTACCGCATAGTGTACACAAAATGCGGGGTCAGAAGACGCTTCAAGTATGGCATTTAGTGTGTTGTCGAGGAGACGGAGGTCATAATAATAGAAAGGGGTGGCGACTGACGAAAAATAGTCAATCGGAAAATTAGTTACTGGCATGTAAAATTATATTAGCACGGGAGTCGGTACTCCCGTGTGGGGTAAGAGATTAAAAAAGATACTGACTCAATAGTTTGAGAGCACGAATCTTATCCTCTTTGCGGATAAGGAGTGAAATATTGTAGTTACTGCCGCCGTAGGAAATCATTCTGACAGGAATCTCACGTAGGGCATTCACCACGTCTGCCTCAAAACCACGATTCTGCCATTCGAGGTCGCCCACAACACAAACGATAACCATGTCTTTGTCAACAGTCACGTTACCAAACTCTTTGAGTTCCGAAAGTATGACATCGAGGCTGCGCTCGTTGTCAATTGTGACAGACACACCCACTTCCGATGTGGTAATCATGTCTATGGGGGTGTGGTACTTCTCAAATATTTCAAACACTTTACGTAGAAAACCGTATGCAAGAAGCATGTGTGTACTCTTGATTTTTATGGCGGTTATGTTGTCTTTGGCTGCCACAGCCTTAATGGTGTGGGTAGGTTGGGTATTGTAGATTACAGTACCCGGGGCTTCAGGTTGCATGGTGTTGAGAAGGCGCACCGGTATGTTGGCATGTTTTGCAGGAAGAACACAAGTGGGGTGAAGAATCTTTGCGCCGAAGTATGCCAACTCTGCTGCTTCCTCGAAATGAAGTTCATTGACAGGGGTAGTTCCCTCTACAAATCGTGGGTCATTATTGTGCATACCGTCGATGTCGGTCCATATCTGTATTTCATCTGCGCCGATAGCCGCCCCTATAAGCGAAGCGGTGTAGTCACTGCCACCACGTTGGAGATTATCGATCTCATCATTATGGTTACGGCATATAAATCCCTGGGTAAGATATATATCCACTTCTGGATACCTGGAAATGGCTTTGTTGGCTTGTTGCTTGATAAACTTCATGTCGGGTTCCCCCTCCGGAGTGATTTTCATAAACTCAGTGGCATCAAGCAAAACAGCATTCATATCTGCCTCCTTCATATAGAGGATTACGAGGTTAGTAGACAGGAGTTCACCAAATGCCACAATCTCCTTTTCCTCTTTTTCGGTTATGGTTTTGTCGAGATAGCTTCTCAACTTACTGAAAAAAGTATTTATAGTATCATTGGCAGCCCGGAGCATCTCGTTATCAGAGAGAAGCTCGGCAGCTGTTTCAAAATACTTCCTTTCCAGTTCATCGATTTGTTTCTGAGCATTATTGATTTCCCCCTCTTTAATGCTTTGGGTAATCGCAATAAGGGAATTGGTAGTGCCCGACATGGCACTAAGCACAACAATGGCGTTGCCTTCAGCGGCAACAAGTTTCACCATGTTTTTCATTCTTTGGGCACTTCCGACAGAAGTACCTCCAAATTTCATTACCTTCATACAATCAATTCATAAGGTCCTTCAAGGCTCACGCCTAATGAAGAAGCCATTAACAATATTTTTTACCTTGTAGAATAAAGTGCGCATCTGCACTGTGTATAAATTAAGCATGCTGCTGATATAAAAGAGTAACAGAATGCATTTCGGCAGCAAAATTAATCAAAATAATTGACAAACGGCTATTCTATACGAAAAATTCCAATGAAACCCCATGGCTCTATCATAATTTATATTTGTATAATTGAAAAGAAAGTATTAACTTTGTGACTGCATATCTCCCGAAGCCGGATATGGGTGAGGGGTGGGTGTGCAGACATTTTGGATTAGCGTTTACTCGACGCTTGATTCTTGACAGTCGGAAATCTGGTAAATTTTCAATCTCAGTCAGGGATGAAGCAACGGNAGATGCCTTGTGGATTGTATATCTACGGCTGCTGAGACAGCGCGTGAGCGTTGTCTGGGTGGTATGTATATGCAATATCTGCGTGAGGCTTCTGCGTTGCTCGTTCTTCTGAGATGGGCATTACCAGAGCCTCCGATTGTGGGACGAGCAATAGGTACAGACTCTCACGCTTTTCTATTTATAATCAATTACTTAAAGCTGATGAGGGGAGTCCGGAGGCATGGATAAATCGTATGATAAATTTAACTTTACGACCTGTCTATTACAGGAGGCTTATTGCGGAACCCGGATATGAACCAGATCAATCCGAACAAGAAAGGACTCAGATTGAAGAGGATTTAAGAGAGAAAAAAGGATGGTTCCATGGTTGGACTCAAATTTCAGAGAAAGATCCACACTCAGAAAATTACTTAATTGCTAAATATGGCATTATAGAGAAGGAAGACGGACAACTTGAAACATTTCCACACGAGTATTTTCGTTTTATTTCTAAACCGGAATGAAAGGTGATTCAAGGTCTCCAATCCCAATTTTAAAAGAAGATAAACTTAATTTCTTTTACAGCATTCTGACTTTGTGGGAAAGCGGTAAGGAACCTAAAATTATCAAGAATTTTACAACTGCAGAAATTATTCGATTTAAAGATAAAAGAGACAAAAATGGTCACCTTATTTTGACTTTTTCTGATTTCAATAAGAAAGACTCATTGCAACTTTCAGAAATCAGATTCAATAATGTCAAGAATAATAAGGGCTTGTCGATTCTTTACCACTTAAGAAATGCCTTTGCTCATAATCTTATATTTTTAGAAAATAACGGAAGAATTCTTCATATTGAGAATGAGTATAGAGGTAAAAAACAACTTCAAGCCTTGATTGCATATGATGTTTTAAAGGAATTAATTGAAATTCTTTTAGGCAAACATAACTTATCAGGGCAAGAAAAGAAAAAAAGAACTAAAAACAAACGTAAATGAAAACAAAAATTACAGCAAGAATCGGATTTTTAGTAGCAATGCTGCTGACAATCCTGCCGATATCTGCTTATGATTTTGAAGTAGGCGGCATATACTATGAAGTTATTTCACTGACTGACCTAACCTGTCAGGTTGTATCTGGGGACACAAAATATGAAGGCGACATAGTGATTCCTTCTGAAGTTACCTATAATTCTAAGACACTAACTGTCACTGACATCGGTTACAACGCATTTTATGAGTGCAGTTCCCTGACTTCTGTCGATATACCTGACTCTGTAACTGAAATCGGTAAAGGCGCATTTAATAGGTGTTATTCCCTGACTTCTGTCGATATACCCGACTCTGTAACTGAAATCGGTGAAGGCGCATTTGATAGGTGTTATTCCCTGACTTCTGTCGATATACCCGACTCTGTAACTGAAATCGGTGAAGGCGCATTTGATAGGTGCAGTTCCCTGACTTCTGTTATTATACCTGCCTCCGTAACTAAAATAGGTAAAGAAGTATTTACCTGGTGCAGTTCCCTGACTTCTGTCGATATACCCGACTCTGTAACTTCGATCGGTGAAGCAGCATTTAATGGGTGCAGTTCTCTGACTTCTGTCAATATTGGAAACTCCGTAACTGAAATCGGTAAAAGCGCATTTAATAGGTGCAGTTCCCTGACTTTAGTCACCATACCTGACTCTGTAACTAGGATCGGTGAAGCAGCATTTTCCGGATGCAGTTCCCTGACTTCTGTCGATATACCCGACTCTGTAACTTCGATCAGTGTATACGCATTTTCCGGGTGCAGTTCCCTGACTTCTGTCAATATACCCGACTCTGTAACTTGGATCGGTGAAGCAGCATTTTCTATATGCGAATCTCTTGAAGAAATTAAACTAAGTAATTCGCTTGAAAATATTAATGATGGAACTTTTGCATATTGTAAATCCCTTAAATCTCTTACAATTCCGGGAAGTGTTACAGAAATTATATACGACTGGTATGACTCTCCCCCCTTTGCTTTTGGGAATGTATAGCATTGATAGAAATGAAATTCGAACATGGTTCTGGCATAATAGAAGGATATAATAGCGATAGAGAAGTATATGGCAATATTCCTCTCTTAATGAACAAAGACAAAACATTAAATTTGGAAAAGGTTTTCATTGACAGGAAACTTGGAAATTCTCTTGAATTACCATATCTGAAAGAGTTGACTTTAGGCGAACATATTTTCGAGGTTCAGATTATACCATCTTCTTCTGAAAATCTTGAGACAGTCACATGTTATACACCATTTCCTCCCAAGTGTCCCGAGTTTACCAATGCGCAATACATGAATGTCACTGTAAAAGTACCTCAGCAATCTTTAGAGGCTTACCAGAATGCTATTGGTTGGAAAAATTTTTGGAATTTACAGGGATTTGAGTGTACGGGAATCAAAAATGTGAATTCAGATAGTAATGTGACAGAGATTGGGCGTTATGATCTCAACGGCAAAGCTATCACTGCTGACTATGAAGGAATAGGGGTAATACGTTATTCAGATGGCTCTACTAAGAAAATCGTCGTAAGGAAGTAAGCAGAGATTATCTGATTTCATATCAAAAGAGTTGGCAGAGGTTCATTATCCAGCCAACTCTTTTTAGTAGTTTTAACAAGTTGCGGATTTAAGTTAATATTCTTTTAAGCAACCTTACCGGTTTCGATTTCAGATTTTAGGAACTGGAAGATATAGACTGCTCCCTGATAGTACAGACCGCATTCGGGGTCGTTAATCTTGGCGAAGATGGTTGATGAATGAAGCTCATCAAGGGCGCGGTGTATGTCCCACCCATATTCTGCCATTAGCATCTCTGCAAGTTCTGCCGCAAGGCATTCTATTTGAAACTGTATGTCTTGTCTTATAATTCGATGGGTTTTAAGAGGTTTACGGCTTTTGGGGAGCCGAAGAAATATTGTACAGCATGATCGCCTTTAAATCTCAGTTCTTATTAAATATGTTAAAAAATAATATTCAATATCTTATGAGTCGATTGAATCATAATTATTGAGATAGCCTTTAAGAATTGGTATCAGTGCAGGTATGTCATTTTGGATTACATCCCAAAGCATTTCTGCGCTGATTTGGTAGTAACCATGAACTAATATATGACGCATACCTTCAATTTCTCTCCATGGCAACTGTGGATTTGCTGCTTTAAATTCATGAGTAATTTTATATGCTGCTTCTCCTATGATTTCAATCATTTTGCTTAGTCCATAAAACAAGACAGTATCCTCTTTTATGGATTGCAATGAATGAATTCTCTTCTCATTTTCAAGAAGCAATGCCATATCAAGCATGTGTTGAAGCCTGCCGGTATCTTTAAGTGGGTCTCTCATAGATAAGAATCTTATCGGACTCAACACTTTTTCGTGCAAAATCCATTAATCCTTTATTATCAACTAAATCTACTCTTTTCCCTAATAGATCAGATAAATCCATCAATATCCCTCCCATCGTGAACAAGGATACCAATCCTTGTGAATTATCAAAATCCACCAGGATATCTATATCACTGTCAGCAGTTTCCTCGCCTCGTGAATATGACCCAAACAGCCATGCCCTTAGAACTGGTTGTCGGGAGAAATAATCACGTATGATGGGTAGAAGATTATGTAGTTTATGATTTGGCATAAATATTTATTAATTGATTTATTCTATCCGTTGCATAAAATTCAATTGCAAAGTTACAAATTTTATTGAAGATGACACAAATTTCTCGGTTACTTAATTGCCATCATATTCCCAAAAATTATCTTTTGGGAGTAATATTGTAAGGATTAAAAATTTTTATTACTTTTGCATCAAAGTTGATAACCCAAGAAATAGCGTTGTCAAGACTCTTATTAAGATCGAAACTCTAAACCAAATACCTATGGCTACCAAACCATTCCATTATCAGGAGCCGTTTCCACTCGGTCCTGACACTACTGAATATCAGTTGATCACCAAAGATTATGTTAAGGTGGAAGACTGGAACGGTCACGAGATGCTCGTGGTTGATCCCGAAGCCCTCACTGTAATTGCCAATGTGGCAAGCCACAACTGCTCATTTATGCTGCGCCGCGAACACAATGAGATGGTGGCAAAGATTCTCAATGACCCGGAGGCTTCTGAAAACGATAAATTCGTTGCCCTCACAATGCTTCGCAATGCGGAGGTGGCTGCAAAGGGCGTGCTGCCTTTCTGTCAGGATACCGGCACATCTATCTGTGCTGCCTATAAGGGTCAGCATGTGTGGACAGGTTGCAATGACGAGGAAAAGATTTCTCTCGGTGTCTACAAAACATATACCGAAAACAATCTCCGTTATTCTCAGAACGCACCTTTGACAATGTATGACGAGGTGAACACAGGTTGCAATCTCCCTGCCCAGATTGAGATTCATGCAACAGAAGGCAATGAATACAACTTCCTTTTTGTGGCAAAGGGTGGTGGCTCTGCCAACAAGACATATCTCTATCAGGAGACAAAAGCTATCCTCAACAAGAAGACCCTCGTGCCTTTCCTCATCGAGAAGATGAAGACTCTCGGCACAGCGGCTTGTCCTCCTTATCACATTGCATTCGTAATCGGCGGTACTTCCGCAGAGATGAACCTTGCCACAGTGAAAAAGGCTTCCGTAAAATATTATGATAACCTTCCCACTGAGGGTAACGAATATGGTCAGGCTTTCCGCGATGTGGAGCTTGAGAAAGAACTTCTCGAGGCTGCACATAATCTTGGGCTCGGCGCACAATTCGGAGGCAAATATTTCGCTCATGATATCCGTGTGATCCGTCTGCCGCGCCACGGTGCTTCTTGCCCCGTAGGTATGGGCGTAAGCTGCTCTGCCGACCGCAATGTGAAAGCTAAGATCAATAAAGATGGTCTTTGGGTTGAGAAACTCGACGAGTTCCCTGGTGAGCTTATCCCGATTGAATTGCGCAATGCCGGTGAGGGTGAGGTTATAAAGATTGATCTCAACCGTCCGATGGAGGAAGTGCTTGCTGATCTCGACAAATATCCTGTTTCTACCCGTCTTTCTCTTAACGGCACAATCATTGTGGGGCGTGACATAGCTCATGCAAAGATCAAGGAGCGTCTTGATGCCGGCGAACCTATGCCACAGTATCTCAAAGATCATCCAATCTATTATGCCGGTCCTGCCAAGAAACCGGAAGGTATGCCGTCCGGTTCATTTGGTCCCACTACTGCCGGACGTATGGACCCATATGTTGATCAATTCCAGGCTGCCGGAGGCTCAATGGTTATGATTGCAAAAGGTAACCGCAGCCAGCAGGTAACTGACGCTTGCAAGAAGCATGGCGGCTTCTACCTCGGCTCAATCGGTGGTCCCGCTGCTATCCTTGCTCAGAACTCTATCAAGAATGTGGAACTTCTCGAATATCCTGAGCTCGGCATGGAGGCTATCTGGAAAATTGAGGTGGAAGACTTCCCCGCATTCATTTTGGTTGACAATAAAGGCAACGACTTCTTCAAGCAGATAAAACCCCGTTGCCCAATGGATACCTGTGGTAAGTAACACTCTGTTTTAACGACAGATTATATATTATAACCGACATATTGGAAAAGGATTTGATTTTCATTTGTGGGAATCAAATCCTTTTTTTTGTCAATAACCGATTTGTTATCATTTTTGAAAGATTTTTTGCACGATTTTAGAATAAATATTTATAATTTCGCAACATTGTAGAGACATGCTTTTGGTAAAACGATTAATAAGCCCCTCTTCAAGGCAAAGCGATGTCACTGCAACATAGTATTGGAAAAACTCAAAAGATATAAAGAAGTAACATGAAACGAACTTTTTCAAGTGTATTGGTTGCCGCCGCCTTCCTTTTCCCTGTGGCGGGAATGGCAGCCGGGAGCGTTACGCTTCCCATTATGGCTGCTTCCTCTGCAGTAGGGGAGACGGGAGGAAAATTTGAAGCCGGCAACGGTACATTTCTCCTAAATGGTGAGCCTTTTGTGGTGAAAGCTGCCGAGCTTCACTATCCCCGTATCCCGAAACCATATTGGGATCAGCGTATAAAGCTTTGCAAGGCTCTTGGCATGAACACTATATGTCTTTACACTTTCTGGAATTCACACGAACCCAAGGAGGGTGAATTTGACTTTACGGGACAAAATGACCTGCGTGAATTTATCAAACTGTGTGAGGAA
This sequence comes from Bacteroides sp., assembly GCA_014802265.1. Classification (GTDB taxonomy): domain Bacteria; phylum Bacteroidota; class Bacteroidia; order Bacteroidales; family Muribaculaceae; genus Lepagella. Next base: position 65,350 of record JAAVCP010000004.1, read on the forward strand.
AACGATATGAAGGTGATTCTCCGTCCCGGTCCGTATGTATGTGCGGAGTGGGAGATGGGTGGACTTCCCTGGTGGCTGCTTAAGAAAAAGGATATAAAGCTTAGGGAAAACGATCCATACTTTCTCGAAAGGGTTGATAAATTTCAGAAAGCTGTGGCTGATCAGGTGAGTGACCTTACGGTTGACAAGGGTGGTCCCATCATCATGGTGCAGGTAGAGAATGAATATGGATCTTATGGTGCTGACAAGGAGTATGTGTCAAATATCCGTGATATGCTCCGTAAAAACTTTGGAGACGACGTGACCTTATTCCAATGTGACTGGTCATCAAATTTTGAGCTTAACGGACTTGATGACCTTATCTGGACAATGAACTTCGGCACAGGTGCAAATATTGATCAACAGTTTGCACGTCTTAAACAGCTTCGTCCCGAGAGTCCGCTTATGTGTTCTGAGTTTTGGAGCGGTTGGTTTGACAAATGGGGTGCAAACCATGAGACACGTCCTGCTGCCGACATGATTGCCGGCATTGACGAGATGCTTTCAAAGGGCATATCATTCAGTCTTTACATGACCCACGGCGGCACAAACTGGGGTCATTGGGCTGGTGCCAACTCCCCGGGGTATGCTCCTGACGTGACCTCTTACGACTATGACGCGCCTATAAGCGAGAGCGGTCAGACCACTCCGAAGTATTGGGAACTGCGTAACACTCTTGCAAAGTATTATGACGGGAAAAAATTGCCTGAGGTGCCGAAGACTATCAAGCCGATTGCTGTAAAGAAGTTTAACTTCACTGAGGTTGCTCCTTTGTTCCCAAATCTGCCGGAGGGTAAGAAAGACAAAGACATAAAGACAATGGAGGAATATGACCAAGGTTTCGGTAGTATTCTTTACCGCACGACTCTTCCTGAGCTTAAAGATGGCGGACTCCTTACCGTAAATGATGCTCATGATTATGCGCAGATTTTTATTGACGGGAAATATATCGGCAAACTTGACCGCCGTAATGGTGAAAAGGAACTGAAGATCCCGGCATGTAAGAAGGGGGCGCAACTTGACATTCTGATTGAGGCTATGGGGCGTATAAATTTCGGACGTGCAATTAAAGATTTCAAGGGCATCACAAAGAATGTGACTGTAACTGAAGACAGGAGCGGGCATAAGTTTGTATGCGACTTGAAAAATTGGGAAGTGTTTAACCTTGAGGACACACCGGAATTTTACGAATCGATGGAATATATGCCAATTGGAGCGTTCACTCCCGGAGAGAATGGCAGACTGCCGATTGGTGTCTACAAGGGTACATTCAATGTAAGTAAACCTTCCGATACTTTCCTCAATTTTGAGACATGGGGTAAAGGGCTTGTTTATGTAAACGGGCATGGTATTGGCAGAATTTGGGAAATTGGTCCGCAGCAGACTCTTTATGTGCCGGGATGCTGGCTGAAGAAGGGTGAGAATGAGATCATGGTCTTTGACATTGTTGGTCCGAAGGAAGCGGTTTCGGAAGGTTTGACAGAGCCTCTCCTCGATAACCTTCAGGTTCAGAAACCACTTATCCACCGCAACGAGGGTGAGACACTTAATCTGAACGGGGTCACCCCAGTTATAACAGGCAGCTTCAATCCGGGTAACGGTTGGCAGGAAGTAAGCTTCTCTGAGCCTATTGAAGGTCGCTACCTCTGCCTGGAGGCTCTCAATTCTGTCAATGGCAAGGATATAGCCTCTATTGCTGAATTCTATGTGCTTGATGAGAACGGTGAGCGTCTGTCACGTGAACCATGGACAGTGGTATATGCCGACAGTGAGGATGTGAAGGGTGTTAACAGAAGTGCTGACAAAATATTTGATTTGCAGGAATCTACTTATTGGAGCACTATACCAGGTGATGCTTTCCCACATTCATTCGTTATTGATCTTGGCAGCGAGAAGAATATCTCCGCAATCCAGTATCTCCCCCGCATGGAGAGTGAAGTGCCCGGAGCTATCAAAGATTTCAAGGTCTACGTCAGCAAAACTCCATTTAAACTGAAATAATCACTCACATCAAATCTTAAATCAAGATTCAAATAATCCCTAATCTTATTGCTACGATGAGATTAGGGATTATTTTGTCTTTTTTTATCGGCACCAATTTTATCTGTAAGCTCAGATTGAGTCATGCCAGATTGGATTCTTTACGGGCAGTCAATAGGATTTAGGCGTCAAGCATGATCTTCAGCACGTCTACGACTTTCTGTGCCGGGAGTACCAAATGAGATGAAATTCTGTCAGTGTCAGAAAACAATAACAAGGGCTATAGAATTTTTAATTACTCCTTCTTACTAATATTTGGGAATTTAAAATCTTTTAGAAAAATTTTTACTTTCCCATGCAAGATTTTTTGGAAATTAGGATTTAATAGATATAGGATGATAGGTATTAATAATGATGTGGTTTAAAATTAATAGAAAGGAGAAGTATTCATGAGAAAAACAATTACATTATTTGCGGTGGCTGGGATGTCGGCTTTTTGTTGGGCGAATGAACCTGTAGAAATTCATGCAGATGTAGAATCTGAAACTAATAAATTCGAATTATTCCATGACCTCACGGTAATCTCTATTAAAGATTCCAGAGATCATGATTGGGACGGAGGTTGCTATACTCAGAATCCAACGATAAAAGTAGGCTATGAATGTGAGAATGCAAATATATCCTCAGTTCGGGTTTCGATAAGAAGGTGTAATGGAATTGTGAGGGCCGATAATACGTACACACTTTTAGATTATGCTATAGAAAGTAATTCTCCGGATATTGAAGTAACAACATTAACCAGCGGAGAGACAGCTGAGTTTGATGTATCGGTTCCCGGAAGGTATTGTCTTGGCTATTGTGCCATCGGCGAAGATAATGAGACTGTTCTTAAAGGGAGAATATTGTTTGATTCATTATACGATGACGGAAACTGGATTACATGTGGTGATGCTGAGGTGTCTTCCGGTGTCTTGGTTTCGGATAAATTGACTTCTCATGTCTTCCTATCAAATGGTACAGGATCTTTGGAAGATCCTAATATTATATGGTGGGAATGTCCGGTGACGTATCCATATTATACAGGTGAGGAATGGTTAGCCCCGATAGAGTATCACCCTGTATTAAAAAAGTATAGGATAGTAGATCCATTTACCCGTAACCCCGACTTTAAAGATTATTTTCCTGAAGATGATAAATTGCTGAGTGCTTATTATGACAACGTGGCTTATACACCTGAGGCTTTTATTTTTGATCGGGAGAATCCTGCGTGGTTCCTTATTAATGCCGAGTGGGAGGATTATCCCTATTGTGAGCCTATGCGCACCGGTATCGTAGCCCAACATAGAGACAATCCATATTGTTTCATTGCCCTACTTTACAATGAAATGGTAGGCAATGTCAGATATGATGTATGTCCTCCGCAATATATAAAAAAGACGGGAGTATATGCTGATATGCCATTAGATGATGAAAGCGAGGCTTCTATAATAGTTAAGTTTCCCGGTTGGACTTCCGGCGTGAAAGATATCTATGATGATAAAGACGATCATACAGAATATTTTACAATAGACGGGTTAAAAATTTCCAATCCGGGCAAAGGTTTTAATATCATCAGACAAGGTGGGAAAACTTCAAAGATAATTTATTAAGTAATGAAGCATGTGTTCTGTTCTTCAACAGAACGTTGAGAAATTTATTTGTGGAATTGGAAATAAATAATATTTATATTTTAATATATCCGTTTTCGTTAATGTAAAAGAATAAGAATCCTTAAATTATATATATGGGTCTTGAAGGGACGCGGTATAACTCACAGTGGGATATTTCTACTTGGTTGATATTTCTTTTTTGTATTTTGGTATGTATTTGGTCTGTGTTCCTTGGCGATTGGTTGGTTCCAATCAGAAATTAAACCAATAAAGTCAAGGTTGGCATCACCTGCAACCTCATTATATAGAGTCGCAATAAAATTCTCTGATAGGAGAATTTTGAAGAGCACCTTCTCAAGTTCCACTCATATTTAAATGCAGACATTTTTCTCTTCTTTGCTATCTGGAAAGTAAAGTTAAAAATTAGTGAATAAATAAGTTAGGCAGGGTTATACTAAAAGAGTATAACCCTGCCTAACTTATTTATTCACTCCTTATGATTAGAGGAGAGAAACTGAGCGTTTGATGAATTCATTGAGGCTTTCACCCTTTAGGAGGTGTGCCTGAAGGAGTGCAAGGTCAATTATCTGACCCACTTCCGGTTGCTCCTTAGCATACTTGCTAACGATGTCTTCCTCTTGCTTACGAAGGTCAGCAACCTTATTTTCCTTCTCAGAAAGATCAGGAGCAGACTCCTTCTTGTCGGAAGCTGCCTTACGGGCATCTTCAATTTCCTTGTTGAGAGTTTCAATCTCAGAACGGATTGGAGCAACTTGACTTTCAAGAGATGAAGTGGCAAGTTCCACAATCTTCTTCACAGCCGGCTGATTAGTGTTAACAATCAGTTCGTAGTTGTCGGGCATCTGACCATAGAAACCGCCGCCGGGCTGCAACTCAGCCATCTCCTTCATGCGTCGCATAAACTCGTTCTGAGTAACGGTTGCCGGAGCATCTGTCTCACGAAGGGCTGCGAAGCTTACTATAAACTGAGCCTTATCCACAGATGGGATGCAACTGCGGAACACAGTGCTCATAACGTCTGTCTGAAGAGGTGTAAGACCTGCATCTTTAGAGTCAGTCTTGACAATAAGACGCTCAGGTATGTCAGAGTCAACACGCACGAAACGTGTCTTTTCCAACTTATTTTCAAGTAAGCCTACGATATGGGGGTCAAGCTGACCATCCATAAGGAGAACGCTATAACCCTTATCCTCAGCAGCCTTGATGTAAGTATACTGTGCAGTTTTATCGGTTGCGTAAAGATAGATAACAGTGTTATCTTTGTCAGTCTGTTCAGCCTCTACGAGCTTACGGTATTCCTCAAGAGTATAGTAGTTGCCGTTAACATCTTTCAAAAGGAAGAACTTTTTGGCAGACTCGAAGAACTTTTCATCGGTGAGCATACCATATTCAATAAACACCTTGATGTCGTCCCATTTACTTTCGAAAGCCTTGCGGTCGTCCTTAAACATCTTGTCGAGTTTCTCGGCAACTTTCTTGGAGATATAAGAAGAGATCTTCTTAACCTGCTGGTCAGCCTGCAAGTAGCTTCGGCTTACATTCAGAGGAATATCGGGAGAGTCAATAACACCCTGCATAAGGGTCATGAACTCCGGCACCACACCCTCAACCTGATCAGTCACATATACCTGATTGGAATAAAGCTGGATACGGTCTTTGCGAATATCAAGATTGTTATGAATCTTGGGGAAGTAGAGGATACCTGTCAGCGTGAATGGATAATCCACATTGAGGTGGATCCAAAACATCGGATCTTCCATACCTGGCATCAGCTCATGATAGAACTCAAGATAATCCTTATCGGTAAGCTCTGAAGGCTTCTTGGTCCAAAGTGGTTCGGAAGCATTTATGACGCGGTCTTTGTCAGTATCGACATATTTACCGTCTTTCCATTCCTGCTCTTTACCTGAGATAACGGGTACTGGGAGGAAACGGCAATATTTCTTAAGGAGAGTATCGATACGGGCTTGTTCGAGAAATTCCTTATTGTCATCATCGATGTAAAGGATCACATCTGTACCACGCTCAGATTTTTCAATCTCCTTCATATCGTATTCAGGACTGCCGTCGCATGACCATTCAACACCCTTTGCCCCTTCCTTATAAGAAAGAGAACGGATTACGACCTTCTTTGAAACCATAAATGCGGAATAGAAGCCGAGTCCGAAGTGCCCGATGATTGAATTGGCAGTGTCCTTATATTTTGCGAGGAATTCCTCTGCGCCAGAGAAGGCTATCTGGTTGATATATTTGTTAATGTCATCAGCGTCCATTCCAATGCCGTGGTCAGAAATGGTCAGTGTACCGGCTTCTTTATCAACAGTAACCTTTACGTTAAGAGTGCCGAGTTCACCTTTGAAGTCGCCAAAAGAGGAAAGAGTTCTGATTTTCTGTGTTGCGTCTATAGCGTTTGAAACGAGCTCACGGAGAAAGATTTCATGGTCGCTATAGAGAAATTTCTTAATGATGGGGAATATATTTTCAGTAGTAACCCCAATTTTGCCTGTAGCCATAATTAAGATTATATTTTAGTTTTTTCTATTGTTCCTTATCGTATGAAGTCTGCCGAAACAGTCTCCACATTGACAACGGCAAATAACGTGCCAAACTTTATTGTTCATATATAAAACAAACGATGTTTCTCCAAGGTTTAGAGTTGTATATAATATTTTACCCATGATATGTCAAATGATTTTTACCTGATAAAGAGTCTGCATTTTGATTTCGAAATTTGAGAAAATATGGGTTTTACAGTTTCTTTTTCTTTGAGATAATTTGTATTCCACTTTCATATTTTAGAAATTTTAGATAACTTTGCAACTATGAAACGACACTTCAACACTCATCTTGAAGGACTTGACCTTCAATTCTGGCACGACTTGATAAAATGAAAAAGATATTATCAAATCATTATCTGCATTGCGATGTCTATATACCTTTATTTGCGCAGCAAGCACAAATAAAGGTCGGTTATGAATGTGGGATGGCGAGAGCCAACTATCATTGAATAAAATTATAAGGGATTATGAGGATATATACTGGCAACGAGAAGGAGGGGGCACCATCGCANAATAATTCATTGGAAAATTTTGTGGATGAAAGAGATTTCAAATTATTGGAAAAGGATAAGTATTCATTTTCAGTGCTTCATCGTGTAATAAGTGGAAAGTGTGAATTGCTGTTGAGTGATCATGAAAGAGTGATTATATGCTTTACAGGTCAGCCGTTTCCGGTCTGGATATGGACTCCGGAGGACTTGCCAGAAAAGGATAAGAAAAAAATTTATAAACTTGTGAAAGAGCATTCTTTTTTAGATGGGAAGCATCGGTTTAACCTGAAGTATAATTTGGCGGAGTTTTTTATAAAAAAAACTTTTGAGGAAGGTAAACGAATGGCTATTTTAATGAATATGTTTGCTTACCAATGTAAAGAACTCATCGAGCCTGAGAAGAGAGCTGACGGTAATATTCATCGTTGCGGTATTAATGATATTGATAAGTTAGCAGACTTTATACGCTTATTCGATAGAGAATTAAATACCGGCAGGAAAGAGAAAGAGAGTTACTTATCAGATGCCTCCAGACTCGTAGAAACAGGAAATATGTTTTTGTGGAGAAACGCCCGGGGGGAAAGCGTGGCAAGTTGTAATTATGTGCCCGATGGTAATTTAGCATCTATTAGTTTTGTGTTTACTAAGCCTGAGTGTCGTAGAAGACACTATGCTATAAATCTCGTTTATGAGGTTACTAAAATTATTATGGAATCAGGGTATCTTCCTCATCTCTATACAGATGCTGATAATACTGCCTCTAACGCATGTTATGAAAAAATAGGATATGTCGTGAAGGGTAAATTATGCACTATTGGATAATCTTTAAACGACTTCATCAGTAAAAAATGGAAGGTCGTCAATGAATAAGAATAAACTTAAAAAGGTTATTCGTAGCGCATGGTTTCGGCAGGGGATATACCCGCTACGAAACGGGAGGGGAGAATCAATACGAAATACATGATTATGACTACGCCTATATTTAATGTGGCAACAGCAAACCAGGATATTGACACGGGCACAAAGTCAATATAATATGATTCAGCGTCAAGAGGAAGGAAATGGGTCTTGTCTTGGAGATAAATTAGACTGAGCATCACCAGATTACCTATTATCAGTCCAATCAGAGCAATACGAATGGCAAGATAGATGAAGATTTTCCTTACCTTGGAAGTTGGTGCCCCCATGGCTTTCATAAGTCCGATAAACCGTTTCTTGTCTATAATCAGAATAAGCATGCCTGACACGAGCGTAATAGCCCCGACAATCATCATTAACACAAGTACTACCACCACATTTGTGTCAAGGAGCTGCAGCCAGTTGAAAAATCCCATGCCTTGATTGAGCACATTGTCAACTCTGTAGAGTCTGAACAGAGTCCCGTCAGCAATTTGTTCATTAAGAATCTGCTGAAGTCGGAGAGAATTCTCTGCTATATTATCGAAATTGTCAGTCATGATTTGCATATATGTACCCTGATTTTCCTGAATACCCCCGAGTTGCTGCACAAGTGGGAGGGAACCATATATCATCACTTCATCATACTGATCGAAATGTGAATTATAGATACCGACAATCTCAAGACGCCTCACACGCACATCATCACTTATAAAATAGGTGTCAATTTTGTCACCACACTTTAGTTTTAACTGTCTGGCAGCGTTGCCGGAGATAATTACCTTGTTCTTATTCTCCGGGTCAGAGAAATCAACCAACTCTCCTTCCACAAGATTTGACCCGATGAAATTTGTGGTCAATTCGCCGGAAAGACCCTTAAGATAGACGCCTTTAAAATCGCTGTTTGTTTTTAAGATTGCAGGTATGGCAGCCTGTAACGAATAGTCGGTAATGAAGGGTACGCCGTCAAGCACTTTCTCCAATGACGGAATCATCGTTATGAGGTTGTCTTCGTCAGAAGTGGTAGGGGAGACGTAAAGGGTGATATGGGCATTGAAGCCCACTACTTTATTACGGATCTCCTGTTTAAATCCGAGTACAATTGCGATTGAAGCAAGCATGACCGCAACCGATAATGCCACAGCCACTATCGCTACGGTCACAGCAGGGGCTTTCTTCTTGTTGCCGGTGGCAAGAGAGAGGCGGTTTGCTATATATAGAGGGTAATTCATGGTGCAAAGTTAATGAAAAAAGAATTTTGTTTAAAAAAAATTTGGTGATTAAAACAGCATTTTGTAATTTTGAGCCATAAATTTGACATAATGTCAAAACCTTATGTCTAAATGCCGTGGAAGCCTGCCCACAGGCTTTGCAAATGAAAACAACAAAACAAACAAACCATAAAAATGGAAGAGAATCTAACAAAAACATGTCTTCATGACCGCCATGTAGCTCTTGGCGCATTGATGTCACCTTTCGGAGGCTTCGACATGCCTATTCAGTATAAGGGAATCACAGAGGAGCACAACGCAGTGCGCCATGAGGTCGGTGTGTTTGACGTAAGCCACATGGGCGAAGTAAGAGTGAAAGGTCCAGACGCTTATAAGTTCGTAAGCCACATTTTCGTAAACGATGTCACCGGCGCTCCCGACGGACAGATCTTCTACGGCATGATGTGCTATGAAAACGGCGGCACTGTTGATGACCTTCTCGTTTACAAGGTAAATGATGAGGAGTATTTCCTCGTGATCAATGCTTCCAACATTGCAAAAGATGTTGAGTGGATCATGAAAAATGCTGAAGGATTCAATGTAGAGATTGAAGACCAAAGCCCGTATTATGGCGAGGTGGCTATCCAGGGTCCCAAGGCTGAGGAGACTGTGGAGAAGGTGCTTGGCATTCCTGTAAAAGACATCGCTTTCTACAACTTCAAGACTTTCCCCATCGATGGTGAAGAAGTGATTGTTAGCCGTACCGGTTACACCGGTGAAGACGGTTTCGAGGTTTATGGCAGCCATGACTTCACCCGTAAGGTGTGGGATAAACTTATGGAAGCCGGCGTACAGCCCTGTGGACTCGGTTGCCGCGACACTCTCCGTTTCGAGGTGGGTCTTCCTCTTTATGGCGATGAACTTTCAGCCGACATCACTCCGATTGAGGCAAGCCTCAGCATGTTTGTGAAGCTTGACAAGCCTGAGTTTATCGGTAAGGAAGCATTGGCAAAACAGAAGGCAGAGGGCGTTAAGCGCCGCATCGTTGGTCTTGAGCTTGAAGGGAATGCTATTCCGCGTCATGGCTATCCTGTGGAGGTTGACGGCGTTCAGGTAGGTGAAATCACCACCGGCTACCGCTCTATCTCAACCGGTAAGAGTGTGGCTATGGCTATGATCAACAAGCCTTATGATAAACTTGGCACCAAGGTTGAGGTAAGAATCCGTAAGAAGACTTTCCCTGCCACTGTTGTTAAGAAAAGATTCTACGATAAAAACTACAAAAAGTAATAACTTAAAGATATGAGCAAGATTTTGGAAGAGCTCCGCTATGCGGACTCACACGAGTGGGTTAAACTTGAAGGCGACATCGCCACAGTAGGTATCACAGATTTTGCACAGCATCAGCTGGGCGACATCGTGTATGTTGATATGCCGGAGGTAGGCGATGAGGTTACTCAGGGTGAGGATTTCGGTGCCGTTGAGTCTGTAAAGGCTGCCAGCGACCTCCTTTCTCCCGTAAGCGGTGAGGTTGTGGAAATCAACGAGGCACTTGAGGATGAGCCGGGTCTTATCAATCAGGATGCTTTTGCCAACTGGATCATGAAGGTGAAAGTGTCTGACGCTTCTGAGGTTGAGAAACTCCTTGACGCAGCTGCCTACGCTAAAGTTTGTGAGGAATAATTCTGAAATATAACACACTTGATGCATAGCTGAATTTTCCATTCGGCTATGCATTTCGTTGTTTTTAAGCAAGCTAAAAAATATGTCAAATAAATTCATGCCTCACACCGAGGAAGACGTCAAGGTGATGCTTGACCGTATAGGTGTGGCTACAATCGACGACCTTTATGCTGATGTGCCTCAGGAGGTGATTTTCCGTGAGGAGTATGATATTCCGTCAGCTATGTCTGAAGTGGAACTTCGTCGTCATTTTAAGGAATTGGCTGATAAGAACCGCTCACTGACAATTTTCGCAGGTGGCGGCGCTTACGACCACTATTCTCCCTCCACAATAGCTCATCTTCTTTCCCGTAGCGAGTTTTACACTGCCTACACTCCCTATCAGCCGGAGATTTCACAGGGCACACTCCAATATATCTTCGAATATCAGAGCATGATAAGCGAGCTCACCGGCATGGAGGCTACCAACGCTTCTATGTATGATGGTGCAACAGCTGCTGCCGAGGCTATGTTTATGATGGTGGCTTCTGCAAAGAAGAAAAACCGTGTGCTTCTCTCTTCCACTCTTTCTGAGAGAGTGATCAGCGTTGTGAAGACATACGCTAAGTTCCACGGAGTTGACATTACTGAGATTCCGGAAAAAGACGGCGTGACTGATCTTGCTGCTATGGCAGAGCTCCTTGGTGCCGGCGATGTGGCAGGCGTAATCCTCCCGACTCCCAATAAATACGGCATCATTGAAGACTTTACCGGGGTTGCCGACTCAATCCATGCTACCAAGGGCTATCTGGCTATCTTCGCTGATCCCTCAGCTCTCGCAGTGCTCCGCACTCCGGCAGAGTGGGGTGCCGACATCGCATGTGGCGACGGTCAGACTCTCGGCATGCCTTTGGCTTTCGGCGGTCCGTATCTCGGCTTTATCTCCTGTAGCAAAGGAATGCTCCGCAAGATGCCGGGCAGGGTTGTTGGCGCAACAAAAGATGCTGACGGCAAACGTGCATACGTTCTTACACTCCAGGCACGTGAGCAGCATATCCGCCGCGAAAAGGCAACCAGTAACATCTGCTCTAACCAGAGCCTTATGGCACTTTATGCCACAATCTATCTTTCACTTCTTGGCAAAGAGGGTCTGAAAGAAGTTAATGTCCTTTCATGTGACGGCGCACACTATCTCTACAATAAACTTATCGAATCAGGTAAATTTACTCCTGTGTTTGACAAGCCATTCCTTAAAGAGTTTGTAGTGAAGACTGATCTTGACATGGAAAAAGTCAATGCACGTCTTCTCGAAAAGGGAATTATGGGTGGTCTGCTCTTAGGCGACGGAAAGGTTGAGTTTGCAGTGACTGAGAAACGCACAAAAGAAGAGATCGACAATCTGGTTAAAATAATGATTGAAGACTGAGGAGGACGAGAAAATGAAAACATATGATAAACTGATATTTGAGGTTTCACGCCCCGGCAGAAAGGGTTACTCTCTTCCTGCAGACAATTATGCAACCGACGGACTCGCAGCCATTCCGTCAGATCTTCTTCGTAAAAATGCTGCAGAGCTTCCTGAGGTGAGCGAGCTTGATGTGGTACGTCATTACACCAATCTCTCCAACAAGAATTTCGGTGTTGACACCGGCTTTTACCCACTCGGCAGCTGCACAATGAAATACAACCCCAAAATCAATGAGGAGGTTGCAGCCATGCCAGAGTTTAATAATCTTCACCCTCTTCAGAATGCTGAGTCAGTGCAGGGTGCCCTTGAGCTTTATTGGAATCTCCAGCGCATGCTCTCTAATATCGCAGGTCTTGCAGAGTTCACTCTCAATCCCTATGCAGGTGCTCATGGTGAGTTGACCGGACTTATGGTGATGAAGCAGTATCACCGTTCACGTGGCGACCACAAGCGTACAAAGGTGATTGTTCCCAACTCAGCCCACGGCACAAACCCTGCCTCTGCAATGGTGGCTGGTTTTGATGTGGTTGAAGTGAAGTCTAAACCAAATGGTTCAATTGACGTTGAAGACCTCAAGCCACTTCTTGATGACACGGTTGCCGGTATCATGATGACCAACCCCAACACTTTGGGTATGTTTGAAACTGAAATCGTGGAGATAGCCAAGCTTGTTCACGAGGCAGGCGGTCTGCTCTATTATGATGGAGCTAATCTTAACCCGCTTCTTGGAAAGGTTCGCCCCGGCGACATGGGTTTCGACATCATGCATATCAATCTTCACAAGACATTCTCAACTCCTCACGGTGGTGGCGGTCCCGGTTCAGGTCCTGTCGGCGTGGCTGAGCATCTTGTGGAATTCCTTCCTAACCCTCATGTCAAGAAAGCTGAAGACGGCACTTTCTATGTTGACTTCGGTAAAGACAGCCTTGGAAGCGTGTCTACTTTCTTTGGCAACTTCGGCGTGATGATGAGAGCGTACGCCTATATTCTTACTCTCGGTAAGGAAAACATCAAGAATGTTGGTCCGCTCGCCACACTTAATGCCAATTATATTAAGGAAAGCCTTAAAGACGATTACCTGCTCCCGATTGAGGGCGTATGCAAGCATGAGTTTGTGTTCGACGGTCTTAAGGATAAATCAACCGGCGTGACTACTCTCAATGTTGCTAAGCGACTTCTCGACTATGGTTTCCACGCTCCTACAATCTACTTCCCGCTTCTCTTCCATGAGTCAATGATGATTGAGCCTACTGAGACTGAAAGCAAGGAGACTCTTGATGACTTTATCGAGGTGATGCACAAGGTTGCTAAAGAGGCTCGCGAAACTCCGGAGGAGGTTATCAATGCTCCACTCACAACTATCGTCAGAAAACTTGACGAGACAGGTGCTGCCAAGAACCCGATTCTCAATTACAGGGCTCTAAAGGAAACTTCCAAATAAGCAATGAACACAGATTTGATAATAATAGGAGCCGGTCCCGGCGGATATGAAACTGCATTGGCTGCTGCTGAAAGGGGTATGACTGTTACTCTTTTCAACGGTACTAATCTCGGCGGCACATGCCTCAACGAAGGATGTATCCCTACAAAGTGCTTTTGCCGTGATGCTGAGGTGATTTCCACTTTCAAGCATGGCGATGAGTTTGGCATTGATGATTTCACTTTCTCTGTTGACTTTAACAAGATTCTTGCCCGCAAGAATAAGGTAGTGGAGACATTGAGAAGTGGCATCGACATGATGCTGACAAAAGCTAAGGTGAATGTGGTCAACGCTATGGCATCATTTAAAGATGCAAAGACCGTTGTTGCAGACGGGCAGGAATACACTGCCGACCGCATCATAATCGCCACCGGCAGCGTGTCAAAGTCTTTACCCATACCGGGTCATGATCTGGAGTGTGTGAAAGACTCCACCCAGATGCTCGCAATAGAGTATATTCCGGCTTCTCTCACCATTATCGGTGGCGGAGTAATCGGCATGGAGTTTGCCTCCATCTTTAGCCAGCTCGGTTCACAGGTTACGGTAATAGAGTTCATGAAGCAGATTCTCCCGCCGTTTGACTCTGATATTGCCAAGAGACTCAAACAGGCACTCACTAAAAAGGGTGTGACGATAATCACCGGTGCTGCTGCCAAGGAGATTAAGCAGAATGAGTCTTATGAGATAGAAGTAACCTACGATGTGAAGGGCAAGGAAGAGAAAGTTGTTTCCACCGATCTTCTTATGGCAGTAGGACGTGCTCCGCGTGTCAATGGTCTGAACCTTGAGGCTGCCGGTGTGAATTATTCTCCGAGAGGCATTCAGGTTGACGACAATATGCGCACCAATGTTGAAGGTGTTTATGCCATTGGTGATGTCAACGCCAAGATGATGCTCGCCCATGTTGCCTCCTTCCAGGGTCTTCGTGCGCTCAATGACATTCAGGCTAAGTCTGACAATATCCGCTTTGATCTTGTTCCATCGGCTGTGTTTACAGTGCCCGAATGTGGAATGGTCGGTAAGACTGAGGAGCAGTGCAAGGCTGAAGGCGTGGCAATAATGATTGGTCAGAGCTTCTTCCGTGCGAATGGCAAAGCACTTGCCTTGGGTGAGCCTGACGGTCTGTGCAAGCTGATTTTCCGTAAGGAAGACGGCATGTTGATCGGTGCTCATATAATGGGTGTTGAGGCAGCTGACCTCGCACAGCAATGTGCCGATCTTATGAACCGCAACACTACTCTTTCCGAGATGAAAGACATTATATTCGGTCATCCCACCGTAAGCGAGGTGTTGCTGACTGCCGCACACGCAGCAAAGTAAATCCGATAGTTGGAAATTACTATATTATTGATAGAAAGGGAGGCGCATTTTTCCGGTGCGTCTCCCTGATTTTATAGCTATTTATAATATTTCTTTATGATTATTTCTTGTCGTCAGAATGTTGCTCTTTCAAAAGCATGTGGTCAGGGGCAAACAGATAGGTGATTATTGCACCTAACAACATTACTATTATACTGACCACCAGCACTAACGATGATCCTCCTGCTTTTAGCAGGAAGGGAATAAAGAACACTCCGAGCACTGCACCCATCTTTCCTATTGAAGCAGCTATGCCTGAACCCTGACCCCTCACTTCAACGGGGAATACCTTGGAAGGCAATACGTAGGTCATCAGGTGAGGCCCTATGTTAAGGAAAAGTTCAAACAACATGAATGCACCGATGGAAATCCACGCACTCCAGTGGTTACGATAAGCAAACAGCAATACGAGAAGGCTCAACCCACTCATGATGAAGCCCATTGCCTGCTGACGTGCTCCATTCATTTTGTCGATTAACAGCAAACCGATTATAAAACCGGGAAGGATTATACAAGAAATCCAAAGCGTAATTTCTACTGAGCTTGCCACATGGGCTATCTGTGAGCCTCCGACCTGAGCATGTTCAAGTCCAAGTGCCATTACCAATATCGGCAGGAAGACTCCGATACCATAGACGCCCAATCCCTCGCATGCCCAGGGCACACCTGTGAAAATTACATTTTTCCAGTTTTTGCGTAGGAATGTGCCATAGCTTTCTTTAGCTGTCGGAGCAGCTTGCTTTTGGGTATCAACCGGGGCTACATTGACAGAGGCTCCAAGGAAGTCATGTACTGCAGTCTCTGCCTCCTGCATCTTACCATGCTCACGGAGCCATTTAGGGCTTTCCTTAAATCTGATTCTAAGCAGAATCATGATGCCTGAGATGGCAATGATTATCCAAAGAAGTTTGGGCCAATTGTCAGCATTGTGCCAGTCCTTAACGATAAAGAAGCATACTGCAGCCACAATTATATTGCCCAGCGCACTTGCGGCTTTTGCCGCACCAACCATGCGGAACACCCATTTTGTCGGCATCAATTCTGAAATATAATCTGAATCGAGGCTATATTCGCCGCCAATGCCAAATCCCATAAAGAAAAGGGCTATGAGCAGCACCCAGATTGATGGAAAGACCAAGGCAAGTACCGCTGAGAGGCATATTAATGCCGGGCACAGACGGAAAAACAGCAAGTAGCCATATTTGTCGGATAGTCTTCCCAAGATGGCTGATCCCACCATTATGCCGATAAGATCCATCGCGCCTACAAGCCCTTGCATTGCTGACGACAATTCCGGATGGGCTATGATTTGATATAAAGGGATAATTACTGATACGAGGGTAGCAAGCCCCGTGCCTATCAGCTGACCGAGTGATGCCACTGTCACAATTCTTATGTGACGCCACGATAGAGGGGCATTGTCTATAGTGTAACTCATATTTATTAGTTTTTAATTTTAATTACCGTTTGAAGTAGTTGAGGAGGAGTTGGCTGAAACATTGGTTGCATTAGATGATGTAGAATTGCCGGAGTTATTTGAAGTCGCTGATAATTCAGTGAATTTGGAACCTTCCTGGTTTTTCTTTGTCAGAATATTAGTGACATATACAGTGAATATCGGGAACATCATCATGCCTACAGCTGCCAACACTACCGAAAGGACACGCCCCACAGGGGTCACTGCCACAATATTAGAGCCGACAGTAGTAGCGTCCATGGCTGCCCACCAGAGAGCATCCTGATAGTTCTGTACTAAAGGATTGGGTCCATGTTCAAATAAGAAAAAGGCGAGTGAGGCAAAATAGACTGTAAACACCAAAGTGGCAAGATAGGATATGAAAAGTCCTGTGGCTTTATTATAAGTAAACCAACTTACCACTATTGACATTGCATATCCTCCTCGGATTAACGGTATGTAACGAATACAATAAGTTATCTGCGGATCAAAAGTCCAGCCATAGTGGATTATTATGGAGTTATAGGGAATTGATACGAGGAAAAAGAAAAAGTGGGTTTTAAGATATTGCCATTTATTGGGGGAGAGGAAAAACTCTATGAAGAAATCCAAGAGGAAAAGAACACAAATCCAAAACTGAGCTTTCATGAACTTTGGTTGTGTGTAAAAAGATTCATTATGGAATGTGTCTATTGAGATAAAAATCACAAGAGATATCGACAGTAGCAATATGATTATGTGTAAAAAAGCATAGATGCCTGTCTTTCTGAGTATCGAGTTAAGACGCGATTCTTGATTATTGATAGCCATATATGTATGTTTTTATAGGTTGAAATTAATTTTTATTGTGGAAGGTATGTCGTCTTTACAACGACGGAGGTTTGTTAAAATAACAATCCAAATTATAAAAATGATTAATCGTGAAGTAAAAATATAATTTTGAAAGTAACCTGAGAGGTAGTTTTTAAACAGACTGCCATAAAAACACACAACGATTGCGTTTTGAAGTCAAAGATTGGGTAATAATTACAAAATATTTTGTAAATTTGCACATACAACATTGTGAAACACACAATATAGCATAATATCGTTTATGAAAATCATTCACACCTCAGATTGGCATATCGGTCACCAACTCTATGGATATGACAGAGTCTGTGATCATCATCTGTTTTTTAATGAGTTGAAAGAGATATGCAGGGAGGAAACTCCGGATGCAATAGTGGTAAGTGGGGATATATTTGACGTGTCGTCGCCCTCGGCTGCCAGCATGAGAATGTTTACCGACTTTATTCTGACACTCCACCGGGAAGTGCCGGAAATGAAGATAGTCATTACCTCCGGCAACCACGACAGCGCATCAAGGATAGATGTCAACCGTAATTTATGGCGTGCAGCCGGGATATATGTAATAGGCAGCGTAAAACGTATCAACGGAGAATATGATTTTTCCGATAATATTGTTCAGGTAGGGGAGAAGGGTGTGATTCTTGCCGTTCCCTATATTAACCCTGCGTTTATGGGAGGTTATTCCGATGCCGGAGGAGGAGAGAAGGTTTTCTTTGAAAAAGGTGTGGAGTTTCTGAAAAAAGTAAATGATAAGGATCTTCCGGTGGTGCTTATGGCACACATGACAGTGGCAGGGTGCGACCGCAGGGGGCATAGAGAGGCTCAGATCGGAAAGATTAATCAGGTAGACATAAATGTCTTCTCTGATTATTATGACTATGTGGCTTTAGGTCATATTCATAGGTCGCAGAATCTTACTCAAGACGGCAGAGTAAGATATTCCGGGTCCCCGCTGGCAATCAGTTTTGATGAAGATTATCCTCACTCGGTCAGTGTGGTGGAGATAGAAAGAGGGCAACCGGTGACGGTGCGTGAAATAGAGATATTGCAAAAACGCGAGTTGCTTACTTTCCCATCTGAGGGGGTCAATTTTACAAAAGCAATCCGTATGCTCACAAAATTGCCTCCTCATGACGAGGCATTCATAAGGCTTAACGTCAAAGATGATAAGCCTCTCCCTTCCGATTGTGAGGAACGTGCCACAATGGCAACCTCCGGGAAAGAATGTAAATATTGCACTATCAAGTATGAATACACAGGCAATGCGGAGAAGCAGGCGTTGTCTGCTTTATCTTTGGCAGAGTTTGCGGAGATAACAACTGAGCAACTTGCACGCAGATATTTTAATAATCGGGGTGTGCCGGATAATATTGCTGACGAATATTTGGAAATGCTCGATGAGATAGAGCGTGAGATATCTGAAGAGATGAGCAGGTAGAATAACAGTTTAATTAACAGAATTTATTGTGACATGCAGATAAAGACTTTAGCAATTCAGAATATAGCCTCTCTTGCAGATGCTGTGATTGATTTCGGCGCAGAACCATTGTCGGAGGCACCTATATTTCTCATTTCCGGAGAGACAGGCGCGGGCAAAAGCACCATACTGGATGCGATTTGTCTTGCATTATATGGCAACACCCCACGTATGTCATCGGTTTCACGTGAGGTGCTGACTCCAGATGCCGAAGAGAAATATAAGCTTTATGCCAATGATAATTCTCAACTGCTCAGACGAGGCACAGGTTACGGACAGATAGAGCTTACCTTTACGGGGAATGACGGGAAAGATTACCTGTCACGTTGGGCTGTGCAACGCGACTATAAAAAGGCAGGCTACAAGCTGCAGCGTGATGCTAAACGATCTCTTGAGGCTCTCGACGGTTCTTATAGCGAAAACAAGATATTCCCTATTGATGCGAAGATAAGAGAATTAGTTGGCATGGACTTTAACCAGTTTTGCCGCACTGTGATGCTCGCACAAGGTGAGTTTACCAAGTTTCTTAAAAGTAATGGTAAGGAGAAAGCAGAGATTCTTGAGAAGCTTACCGGTACTGAAATTTATTCCAAGATAGGAAGGAAGATTTCTGAGCGTTATTCTGAAGTGAGAAGATTGTGGGATGAACTTGCCGATAAGGCTAAAAGTATCCTGATACTGTCTGAGGAGGAATTGAGATCTAAAAGAGAGAAACTCACAGCTGCCTACATACAATTGACTGACCTCCGGTTTCAGCGAGAGGAGAAAAGCACAAAGCTTAATTGGATAGTTGGCATGGACAAGCTCACTGCAGAAAGGGAGAAAATTAAGAATGAACTTGAAAAATTGCAGGAGGAGGTTTCTAAGGAGGACTTTTCCTTAAAAAAGCGCCTTATCTCCGATTTCAGACAGACTGAGGGAGTAAGACTTCTAATAAAAGAGGAGAAGACTCTTAAATCACTTATAGAGAAAAACAATCTGTTGGTTAGCTCTATGAAAGAGGCTTTCAAGGCAGCCTCTTCTGAGGTTGAAATAGCCGAGAAGACATATTCCGAACAGTCAAAAATTGTGGAAGTGGAAATGAGGCAATATGAGGCTTTTGAGATTGATAAACTCAGCAGTCGCCTTCATGAACTGAACAGTAAGGCTTCAAAATTGAAAGAAGTAAAATCGACTATAAAGGAACTCAATCTACGGTCTGCCACATTGGCTGAGACAGCATCGGAGATAAAAGACAAATCTGACACTTTGTCGGCATCTCAGGAGTCTCTGACATCATTGACTAAACCCTTTGAGGAAGCATCTGCCCATCTGAATGCCTGTGATGAGCGGTTAAATAAGGTTGCCATATCTCTTAATGATATGGTAAAGGAGTTGCGCCATAACCTGAAGGCAGGTGACATGTGCCCTGTGTGTGGCAAGGAAGTGGTAGCCAAAATTGAAGATTCCTATTTTGACTCAGTGCTCGCTCCCTTACGTGATGATAAACGAAACGCTGAACAGACCCTTAATGATATTAAAGCGAAGCAGCTTGCTGAAGAAAAGATTGTCAAGACTATTAAAGGAGAGCTGACAAAACTTCAGAAGAAACATAATAAAGATAAGCAAGAGATTTCAAGACTGCAGGAGGTGTTAGCTCTGTCTCTGAAAGATGCCGGGATAGGGGAGATGGTGGATGATAAGGTTGATGACAAGATTGCCAGAGAGTTGTTCTTGCTTGACCATGAAGTCAACTCATGTCGGAAACTACAGAAAGGTGCGGAAGAGATGGCTGCATCGTTAAAGAAATCGCAGGCTGAGGAGAGAAGGTTGAAGAAGATCTTGGATGCTAAAAAAGATGAAAGGGAGAAAAGTAGCATAACTCTTGTCAGGATTGAGACTGATCTGAAAAACAATCAGGAGAGAAGGGAGAATATTATTTCTGAGATTGATACATTTTTTGCTGAGCACTCAGATATCAGCCATGAGCGGATTGTCGAACTGATGAGCGTAAAGGATGCTGAAATTAAACAGACTGAAAAGTTTACCTCCGAGATAGAATCGGATTTTGTTCGTCAGAAAGGTGCCTTAAATCAGCTTGAGACTCAGATAGCCGCGCATCAGGAGATGCGGCCCGCAATGGAGGAGGCTGACACTCCGGAGACGTTGCAGGCAGCCCTCAAAGATTCTGATGATGTTATACAGCACATCAATCGCGAGGTGGGACAAATTGAGGAGCAACTGACAAATGATGAGAAAGAGAGGGAACGTCTGAGTGTGGTTCTTGATGAAAGAGAAAAGATCAGGAAGAGTATGGAAAACTGGGAAGGACTAAATAAATTGCTTGGTGATACCAACGGTGTCAAGTTCCGCAGTGTGGCACAGAGCTTTATTCTTCGTAATCTTCTTGACAATGCCAACAGGTATATGAAATGTTTTACTGACCGATACACTCTTACATGTAATCCCGGTTCACTGGTGATATTAGTTGCAGACAGTTTCAAGCCTGAAGAGTCGCAGCCGGCAAGCATTCTGTCGGGTGGTGAGAGTTTCATGGCATCGTTGTCACTTGCATTAGGGTTGTCCGGGCTTAAAGGGGGAGGAATGGGAGTAGACATTATTTTTATTGACGAAGGTTTCGGGTCATTATCATCTGAATATTTAGGCAATGTGATGGATACTCTTGAAAAACTGCACCAGATAGGTGGCAGAAGAGTCGGCTTGATAAGCCATGTGACTGAGATGAAGGAACGTATACCGGTTCAGATACAGGTGCAGCGTGAATCGCCGGCACTTAGTCGTGTAGAAGTCTGCATGCGATAAGGTGGACAGACAGTTAAAATAAAAAAGCGATTCTTTTTTGAATCGCTTTTTTAGTGTCCAAGATGAGACTCGAACTCACACAGCCTACCGGCCACTACCCCCTCAAAGTAGCGCGTCTACCAATTCCGCCACCTGGACATTTATTGAGAGTTGGAGCGAAAAACGGGACTCGAACCCGCGACCCCGACCTTGGCAAGGTCGTGCTCTACCAACTGAGCTATTTTCGCAAGTTTTAATTAGGAGATAACTCCTTTTTGCGATGCAAAGTTAATTCAAATTTTTCATTCCACCAAATTTTAGTGTCCTTTTTATTTGAATTGCTTTTTTAGTGTCCAAGATGAGACTCGAACTCACACAGCCTACCGGCCACTACCCCCTCAAAGTAGCGCGTCTACCAATTCCGCCACCTGGACATTTGCAAATATCATTTCCTTATTTGCGCTGCAAAATTACAACAAATTCAGTTATCATGCAAATCTTTCAAAGTTTTTTTATTTTTTAGGCTATTCAAAAATTCCAATAAGAATTGCAATGGTATTTTCGATGCGTTAGCCACCATATTTTTCTCTCGCCCGGTGGAAGATAGTTATGCTGCAACATAAAAAGAGCGGAAAAGAGATATGTGAGACTATAAATATCTCTGAGTCCACGCTCTGCATGGAATTGAAGCGCAATGGCAGTCAACGCGACTGTCACTGTAGACAAGCGTAGGTAAAAGCTGATGACAGGAAGCGCGGATTGCAGAATTACAGGAAGCCGGGCATTGAATTGCGTAGGTTTATCCGCGTGAAGTGGAACACCCTTTGTCCTTGCCAGGAAATTTCCGAAAGGCAATGATTTCAAGGTGCTCGCCAAGGCTGTGATTGCAATGCTTTTGCCGTATATTGACAGAATCAGCTCCATAACAACGGACAATGGCTCTGAATTTACCGACCTTCTCGTGATTGCAAAGCGATTGAGACTCAAGATTTTCTTTGCCAATCCTTATTCCTCCCGGGGAGTGGGTTGCATTGAATACTATAACACGCTCAATATATTCAGAGGGAACCGCCTTTGATAATATCTCACACCAGATGCTGACCGAGATTGTGATTAAAATTAACAGCAGAGCGAGGCAGAAACTTGATTTTCCATCTCGGTCATTGAATTTTTCAAATATATGGCTTAATTTTGCACTTGCAGTTAGAATCTACGATTTATAAATATCTTTGAATAATTCAGATAGAATATCAATTACTATTTAAATGTTTGTCAAGCCAAATATACGCCTGTTCTTTAACTCCTGACGGAAAGCAATGACGACCTCCGTTCTCTTCAAATAAAATAGTCTCAATATCTGTTCCTCCATTTTTTAGATATGTACTCTTGAATAATTCCAACACTTCAGCAAAATTTTTATCGTGTGGATCTGGTGCTCCATCACCCCATTGATGAGCACCTTCTGATATAAACAGGGCACGAGGCGCGATACCCGCCACGTAGTCATGAGTATTGACTCCGTACTTCACGCTTCCTGGCAAAGCTAAGGATGAAGGAACTGTCCCAGGACGATTATAATTGTAATAATCGTTGATTTCTGACATTCCACAATTTGCGACAGCTGCTTTAATCCGGGGTTCAAAGAAAAGACAATAAGAAAGTACATTCGCTCCTGCTGAATGTCCTATTGCCCCAACATTATTCATATCAACCTCGGGTAATGTGGCAAGGACATCCACGGCACGAGAGAAATCGTATGCCTCTTTTCCCCATGTATTACGTCCTTCGCTTAATAATACTCCTATTCGCTTTTCCTGAGTAAAGAAATCTCGTTCATAATCATTTTCCGAAAGATCGCCCCAATCCTGACACGTCTTTCGGCGGTCAGCGTGATAAAAACGGTCAGGACAAATCACTACATAGCCTCGCTCAAAGAGTTCCTTACCATAATACATAGTGCTATCGCCCATAAGACCTGCTGGCTCAGACTTCCCGATATGATAGTAAACATCATCTTGGTGCATGGCTACAATAGCCGGAGCCTTCTCACCTTTAGAAAGCTTTGGAATAAAGAGATATGCACTACCCCAATCATCAGGAGTAGCAAGGACAGGGTTACCAGACTCTATAAAATAACGAATCTTATAACGTCTTCCACCCTCTAATTGCGTGCTTTCCAAAGTATCGATTAACAGAGGTTTCCTTTCAGGCATTTCACCTAAAAGTAATTTTAAGGTAACATCGTCAGGAGAGGTGTGCTTTGTGTCCTCGCTTAAAATAGTCTGTGCAATAGAAGCTAAAGCAAGCATAACACACAACAAAAATGAAAGCATTCGAGGTGTCATTTTATATAAGTTATTTGTTAAATGTTTCTGAAATTTGTTTAGCTACTCGTTTGATTGCTCCCTTTAGGTCTCCGGCTTGATCAAAACCTAATCCATAAGCGCCTCTACATGATGCCACAGGACGACCCGATCTATAATCAATGAAGTTAACCGTTACTATAGCCTCATCGTCATTTTGTTGAATACCATATTTAACAAGCAACAATTGGGCTTGTTGTTGTGGAGTTAGTTCATAAATTCTTAAATCGCTAACTAATTCTAATTTAGAAGTCTCGATAGCATCAAATAAATGAATCTCATACTCCATAAGTTCAGCCGGAATATGGTATGTTTCATTATTTATTACTGAGGCATATCTATAATTTGACAAATTTATATTGTTTGATACTGTTGTTTTTGATGTTGTACAAGCCACAAAGACAAATAACATCATAAAAATCATTAGATTACGTAAGAGTCTCTTCATATAACACATATTAAAACCATGGCTCTTAGGAAAAATGATTGATATTAAGAAAACGTGAGCCAACTATGCCCCGTCTTGATTTGATGGTCGTAGAAACAATTAGCACAAATGTAACAATAGTAGTCCACGCTATACGCGTGAGAGCCACTATGCCGATCCTTGTGCTACTTGTCGAATTACTACGTTCTCAAATCACAAGATGAGCATAACGCTTCTTGATTTACCAAATTGTCCAAAGACAATTCGATTGCAAATTTACAAAATTCCCTTAATATATTGCCATTCATAGCCTCAAATCTTCGAAAATAAATTGAAATCGTTAGAATTAATGAAATAAAACACTGTTAAATTATAAGTAGGTTCTCAAATTAAAAGTATAATAAATGGCACGTTTTTGCAATATACCCAGTGTACTGACAAAAATTATGAAAGACACTATGGGAAAGACAAAGACACTTATACTGAACGAAGCGGAACATACCGCTTTGGAGAATGCGTACCGTTTCGGGTCATGCCATCGTTTTCGCATGCGTTGCAAAGCCGTGCTTATGAGGGCGGATGGAGTTCCGGTGCCGGAGATATCGACCTTTGTGGGATACATACCGGTTGTGATATACCGGTGGCTGAAACGATACCGGGAGCAGGGACTGGATGACCTGCGCGAGAAAGGAGGTAGGGGTGTGAAGCCTCTTATGGACTCATCCGACCGTACAACCGTGGAGGAAGTCATAAGGAAACAGCCAATGAGCGTAAAGACGGCAAAGGTGGAATGGGAGGAATCCTCCGGTAAAAAGGTGAGCGACCAGACGTTCAGACGTTTTTTAGCAGCATTGACGCAAGATATAAGCGTATAAGAAAACGCCCAAGGGGAAACCCTCGTCGCAGCTGGAAGACCTTAAAAAGGAGCAGCTATAGGAACTTGTAAAACTCTGAGAAGACGGATACATAGACCTCCGGTTTGGAGA
Organism: Bacteroides sp.; assembly: GCA_014802265.1. GTDB lineage: Bacteria > Bacteroidota > Bacteroidia > Bacteroidales > Muribaculaceae > Lepagella. The sequence continues at coordinate 90,504 of JAAVCP010000004.1, forward strand.
CGAGAGCCATGTATGCACAAGTGGCTACGTCCCGTTTGGATGGCATCTGAGGGATGAGGATGTGTTCGTGCCTTCCGATTACAGGCATCGGCTCAACATCTTCGGGATGATCTCCCCTGCCTGTCTTTATGACGGATTCGAGACCGGGGACACCATTGACGGTAAAGTCCTTGCTGATTTTCTCGATGGTTTTTCCAAAAAAATCACAAACCCACGGTACTGGTCCTCGACAACGCTTCGATACACCGCGCCCGCATGGCGGATGAATGGATGGAGAGGGGTTTGTTTCTCTTCTTCCTGCCTCCCTATTCCCCACACCTCAACATAGCCGAGACATTGTGGAGAATCCTAAAGGGTAAATGGCTCAAGCCGCATCATTACTGCAGTAGGAATACACTTCACCAGACAACCCGTGAAATCCTTGCTGGAGTTGGTTCGGAGTATGTGATCAATTTTTCTCGTGCTTATACAGCTTGAGTTTTATTATACTTTTATTGTGAATAGCTACTTACGAGCTTTAAATTTATAATATCTCTTATCTTGATTTGGGTAGATCACTGGATCCTGCGCTGCTTCCTGCACCCACAGTTCATTAGGGGTAAGTTTTTCTATAAGCCAGTAACCCTCCACAACATGACCTGCCAAGTATATTACTGAAAAGTTCTCTGTTGTGAATGTCCATTGAAAATATGAGACTTCCTCTTTTTGGGAAGCATCGGAAAAAGAACCGGAAGCAATCCATCCTTTTCCTGTTTTTTCAAATTTATAGATACGTGTATCATCATCAAATTCATATTCATCGCCATAGCCGGGATTATAATACGACATGAGCCATTCTGAATCACTCAGAAGAGAAATCGTAGATAGTTGTCCTTCATCAAGATACCCCGTGCGTCCATCACAGGATACAAATAATATTCCCATGAGGATCAATAATGAGAGGATACGAGATTTCATCTGGAAATTGAGACTGATATGTTTCCGGTACCAATGATCGTCATTCCACTGATAGTCTTATTGTTGTCGACTATTGACGGAGATACAAGCCTGTAGGAGTGTTCAGGAATAAAGGATTGTACTCCTGATATGAATATTATTTCAGCATTCTCGTCATTCTGATCGCCGAGCGTCACCTGTGCACAATAGAAAGCAGAGGAGTTTCCGGTATTGACGGTCATAATCATATCTGACTGGGAGAAGAAGTTGGTACTTTTGTTTTTACCCTCTATCAAGGTCAATGAGGCAACCCTGTTAAGATTATAAGGTTCTTTTCTAAGTCTTGACATAATGAACGAGTCATTTTCATCACCGTCTATTACTACATCTGATGTCTGTGTGGAATATATGAAGGCACTTGCCAGACCTGAGCGTTTGACTACTGACAGTTGACTGTTGACATTCTCCATTTCTCTGAGAAAGCGGTCTTTGTTTATCTGACTGACTTCTATAAACTCCTCCTGGCTTCTGTTTATTACATAGTCAGTGGTCGTGATCTTCTTATCTTGATTTAACACATAAGTTCCTGTAGTCTTATCAACCTCTACGAACTGTGCCATTATTCGGGCATCAGTCTCGTATGCCCTGATAGATTCTGGTTCGTTGAACATGGTGTTGTCGTCACTACAACTGGCAAAGAGTGAAAGCACTCCTAACATTGTGGGAAGAAGAAACCTTTTCATATCTTACTGTTTTATCCCCACTGACTCAATGGAGAGGTTAATGAAAGAAACGTGAGCCAACTATGCCACGTCCTAAGTGATGGCCCTGAGAAAGCCAGTGAGCAGATGTAACAATAGCAGCCCACGCTATACGCGTGAGAACCACTATGCTATCCTTGCTCTATTGAAAATTTCTCAGGTTTTCACTTACAAGATAAGCATAACGCTTCTTAGTTTACCAATATATTAAGGACTGACCGTAGTTAATCCTACTACAAAATTACACAAAATAGTTGGAATACAAAAATCCTAAGCTCTGAAAATTTGTAAGTTATATAGAAGAAGTGCAAATAAGGTACAAAATCTTGTTTGAGACTTTTTATACCCTTTGGAACCACGGGTCCGCGAACTGTAAGCAGGGTCAATGTGTTAACTAATTGTCGGAGGGAATAACAGATCTTCGGCTGAACTTAATTCTTATGAAGCCTATATGGCTTTTAATAAATAATCTTAATAAATTATACTTGTACTATGGAAATTACAATATGGCAAGACTTTGCGTGTCCGTTCTGTTATATCGGTGAGACTCAGTTGGAGGAAATTATTAATAAAATGAATCTGTCGGGTGATGTAAAAATGCAGTTTAGGGCTTATCAGCTTGATCCGAATGCGCCAACAGTGCCAGTGGAGTCAATGACTCAGCATTTTATGTCTGAACATGGAAACACAGAGGAGGAAGCACAGCATCTTATTGAAAGGATAACTAAAATGGCAGCCAGGGTAGGGTTAGACTATAAACTTGCCACTGCACAGGTATGCAACACTTTTGATGCTCACCGATTGATGAAATATGCCCAAGATCATGCTTCGCAGGAAATCTTCATAAAATTAAATTTTGAAATTTTTCATGCTAATTTCATAGATAATCTCAGGCTTTCTGATCATAACGTTTTGCTTTCCATAGCAGAGAATTGTGCCCTTGACAAGAATGAGGTAGGGAAGATGCTCGAAAGTGATATGTATGGTGAGCAGGTAAGGCAAGATGAGAAAGAGATTAATGAGCGAAAAGATTTCGAGCTTATACCTTATATAGTGTTTGACGACAATATGGTCTTACAAGGGGTAATAAGTCCCGGGGCTATGAAAAAAGCATTGTCATCAAACTAAAGACATTTAGATAATCCACTGCCAAAGAGGGTGTATTATAATGTGAATATGATACACCCTCAGTTTATATCTGTTATATGCTGACCTTTACGTGTTAAAGTAATTGAGACTTAAGCGGATAATATAAATAATTATTATAAATAGGACTGTTGAAATTAAGCCGCGCTTCCAATCTTTTATTTTCTTTGGAAGGAGATAACAGATTGCAGCAAATATCACTCCACCTAATATGCCTGCAAGAGCATGATTCAGGTTTGGTAGAAGTTCGGAGATGGCAATATATGCAAACGCACCGAATACGCCGAAGAGAATTGGTTTCCAGTTCATAGCTGAGAAGGGTTAAATTAACAATTTAGATTATTCGTTACTATTAGCACGACTTGCGAATGATATAATGATAGTACAAAATTAAGGAAATTTTATCAAATCCTAAACTACATCACCTTACATTGATAAATGTAATGGGCTGATTATAAAAATTTAGATAATATTTTTTCTTACATTGCCTTACTCATTAAGAAATTATCTGAAATAATTTTAGGTGGCTAAAATCAAGGTTTTGTAATATACGAATTACTTGTTAATTTCGTTGTTAGAAGTATGAGTTCTACCATAATATTTTTAAAAATAACGTTATGAGAAGAAATAAGTTAAAGTATAATTTAGCTTTATTGTTAGTCATATTGTTTCCAATTTTTAGGGCTGAGGCTGTTGAACCGACTTGGAGCATTGATTTTGGCTCTGTGTTTGATAATAGGGAGGGGGATGAAAAGATGAATAAGGCACGCACCTTTTTCTTTACCACCCTGGCTCCGGAAATCGGAATAAAATTTACACCAAAAGATAGGATCGCGGGAGGAGCAGTGTGGAATCAACCTCTTGAAAATAGCGTGAAAGATGGCAAAATAATACCTACACTATATTATCGTCATGAATCTGACACATGGAAATTTTCGATGGGAATGTTTCCGCGTACCCAACTTCGTGAACCCTTACCGGGATTCCTATGGTGTGATTCCCTGGCATATTTTCAACGCAATATAAGGGGAGCATTGGTGCAGTATAATCATGAAAAAGGTTTTTTTGATGCCTATATAGACTGGCGCCAAATGCAGAAACATGTGAAGAGGGAAGCTTTTAATATAGTCTTCCACGGAGAATGGCATCCGAAAAAGACATCTTTCTTGATTGGGGCTCATCTGATGATGAACCATCTGGCTAAATCAAAGACTCACGGTCTTTATGAATCAGTGGTTGACAATTTTCTTGTTAATCCCTATATTGGTTTTGATTTTGGCTCACACAGTCTACTTGACAGTCTGTGTGTGAAATTTGGCTCATTGACCACAATAGAGCGTCATCGCACCCATACCGGATGGAGTGCGTCCGGTGGAGGTTGGATAGAGGCTTGTGGAGAATGGAAATTCTTAGGACTCAGGAATTCATTATATGTTGGCAAAGAATTATTTCCATTATATTCAGAATTTGGTGCGCTTCTTTATCAAGGGGAGGCATATTATCAGTCGTCATTCTATGATAGGTTAGATCTGTATGGGAAAATCTATAAGAATAAATTCATGGAGCTTGAGGCGCAGCTTAATTTCAATTTTGCAAAGGGTGGCTTTATGTTTTATCAGCGACTTATATTGGATATTCATTTTGGTAATCTTTGAGAGGAGAGAGTTATATCAGATGATCTCATGAAAAAAAGATAGTCTGACATAGGGTTGATTTCTAAGGAGTTAAAGAGGGATTAAAAATATGTGTAAAATTTTTTACTTGAAAATTTGCACAGAATTAAAAAAGGTTGTAACTTTGCACTCGCAAAAGGGAAGCAAGTGAGCTTCTTGAGAGCAAAGAATGCGAAAATAGCTCAGTTGGTAGAGCACGACCTTGCCAAGGTCGGGGTCGCGGGTTCGAGTCCCGTTTTTCGCTCCAAATAAAATTCTAACTTGAGTAAAGTCAAGTAGTCGCGAAAATAGCTCAGTTGGTAGAGCACGACCTTGCCAAGGTCGGGGTCGCGGGTTCGAGTCCCGTTTTTCGCTCCAACTCTCAACAAATGTCCAGGTGGCGGAATTGGTAGACGCGCTACTTTGAGGGGGTAGTGGCCGGTAGGCTGTGTGAGTTCGAGTCTCATCTTGGACACTGAATTTACCACAGATGTTTTTCTTAGCATCTGTGGTAAGTTTTTATAAACAGTTCATCTATGGAAGAAAATCAACCGATATTAAACGAACATAATAAGCAGGAGTTTCCGCCGATGCACTCGGCTGAACATCTGCTTAACGGTGAGATGGCAAGAAGATATGGGTGTGGAAGAGCCTTTAGTGCACATTTGGAGAGAAAAAAATCCAAACTTGATTACCATTTACCCCAATCCCTGACAGACAATGACCTGCGTGACCTTGAAAACTATATAAATGCTATTGTGAAGGAGAATGTCACAGTGACGGAGGAATACATTACGCAGGAGGAGGCTAAGGCAAGATTTGACCTTAGCAGATTGCCTGATGGGGCATCTGAAACTCTGAGGGTTATCCATATCGGGAATTATGATGAATGTCTATGTGCGGGCACTCATGTTGCCTCAACTGGCGAAATAGGGGAGTTTCGCATCACAAGTAGTCGTTGGGCTGATGGCGTACAGCGAATTGTGTTTCGTCTGAAAGAGGTATAGATTTTATTAGAATCACTTTTTATTAAAAAATCAGGCTTTCTACTAAACTTTTTAAGTTCCTGATTTGTATTATATACAGAGAATCGTTTTATACATGATCATAGAATTTAAAAGTATTCATCGATTTTCAATTCATGATGTTAGGTTAGTTTAATAAGTATTATGGAAAACGCACTAAGCGGTCGATGTGAATCGACTGCTTAGTGCGTTTTGATTTACCTATGAAAAAATGGTGCGTTTTGTAGATTGACACGCTATGACTATGAAATCATTTGCGGCTCCAAATCCATGCATTAGGATATTTTGCGTGAATATCCTTTGAATTCAACAGCTTTTTTAATTCCTCAATGTTGTCGGAAGCTGCCACAGCTACACGAGTGACTTTCGTTGACTCCACGATCTGCATGTCAGCATCTTTTGAATGGGCAGCCATATAGGTCTTGGCTTCGGTATCAGTTTTAAATGTGCCGACTATAAGATAATGGTTGGGTAATGAAACCTCACTGATGGTTTCTTCAAGAGGTGCGGGGATCTGTGTGGTATCAACAGCAATTGCCGCAGGAATCTCTTTTACTGTTGGAACAGACGGTGTACTTGTCTTTACCGGAACCGGAATCACAGACGCACGTTGTTCACGCTTGTCAACAGGAATAGGATAAAGAATGAAAGCGATAACAAAGGCTGCCAAAATAGAAAAAGCCACTGCCACTTTTGAGAAAGTTTTGTGAAGACGGAATAAACCTGCAACCGCATGAGCATGTTCTTCTTTCGTTATTACGGATTCGGCTTCCTGTTTTTCATTATTCTCTTCCTCCTTAGTGAGATTAAGAGGCAAATAGCCTAACTTGGCATTGGCTTCATTTGTGTCTGCTGAAGGGGTAAAAATAATATTTCCCTCATCACCTAATCTTAAGGAGCCAAGGCTACCAGCCTTAATTTCTTTGTTAGTATTGAGGTTAGTTTTAATCTGGGAGGTCTCACGCATGATAATCTTACGTGCCTCCTCAAAACTGATATGAGATCTTCTTACAATAGAATTTGCCAGCAGTCCGTCATCTGATGCAACAGCTTGATTAAACATCACGCCTCGGGAGGGAGGAAGAATAATCTCATTCTCACAATCAAGCTCAGCAGGAGACGTAATGACTATGAATGCACCTAATCTGGGCACAATCACGCAGTCGTGGCTCAACAGCAGATATTCAATATGGGAGAAAAGATTGGTCATGATGTTGATGTCTTATTTTTATTTTATGGGCTATATTATAAAATTTATTGCAAAGTTAATAAAATTTTTCTTGAAATGCCAACTATAGATATCAAAAATTATTTATGATTTAAGGTATGAATTGTTCAACAAATTGTAAATCAGCTCCTTTACTGATTGCGTTTTTTTTATCAGCCTGCGCCTCCTCATTTCTGTAATTCAAGCGATGCAGATAGCCTCGCCAAACATAAAAATCCGGATAATCCGGGTACTTACTGAGTGATTCGGCAATGTCGGCTGAGGCATCGCTATATTGCTCTGTGTTAATTTTTACGATAATCCGGGCAGAGCGGGTTTCCGGATTGTCATTCATCTTTATTGCCTCATCATAATATTTAATGGCATCAGTGGGTTTACCTTCTGCCTCAGCCACTTTCCCAAGACCTTCAAGGGCTGAGAAGTTATCGGGGAATCGCTTGAACAGCAACATGAAATCGGCAGCTGCACCCTCAAGATTGTTTTCGCGGATTCTGAGCAACCCTCTCATTTGAAGAGGCCATTCCTGCACTGAATCTATGGCGAGTGATTCGTTAAGATCCACGAGGGCTTTGTCATAATCACCGATCATCATATATGTTTTTGCTCTGTTGTTTCTGATTATAGTTGAACCGGGGGCAATTGATAACCCTAAATCATACGCTTCAAGAGCTGAATTAAAGTCGCCTCGATTTGTCCTTACTATCCCAAGATTTGAAAATAACAGTGAATTGGAAAAATTCGCAGGCTCAAGCCGCAGTGCATCAATAATGGTTTTCTCTGCTTCAGTCCATTTTTCATTGCGGATATAGCGGTCGGCAGAATCTGCAAGCGCTATGTAGCGTGGTGAAGAGGCAACCGCATAAGAGTGCAGACAGCATGAGAGAAGAAAGACAAAGGTTATAACATATCGATTCATGTCAATATAACGTAACAGACCCGCCCATGATTATATGAGCGGGTCTGTAAAAATTAAACTTTAAAACTTATTTAGAGTTTTTATAGTTCTCGATACCCATGTTGAGGAATCTCTTGTAGCCCGGAATATCTTCCTTGTAAACAAATGAAGGAGCAAGTGGCTTGCCGTTGTTGTCAATGATCACATGGAACGGCTGTGCATTTGCGCCGAACTTAGAACGCTGGAGGAAGCTCCACTTGTCGCCGTAGGTTCTGAGGGTACGTACGGTGCCGTCTTTCTCAGTTACCTTGATAGGCTCCGGAAGGGCTTTCTTTTCGTCAACCATAAGAGTGATAAGCACGAAATCATTGTCGATAGACGCTTTGACCTCGGGATCTGTCCAAACGGCTGCCTCCATCTTGCGGCAGTTGACGCAGCCATAGCCTGAGAAGTCAACCAATACCGGTTTGCCCAGCTGCTGTGCAAGCCTCATGCCTTCCTCATAATCATCAACCTGAGCATGCACGTCGCCTTCGTAGAGAGAGAAGTCCTGAGTGGAAATCGGTGGTGAGAACGCACTGATGCTCTTAAGAGGTGCACCCCAAAGACCCGGAAGCATGTATATGGCAAACGCGAAGGAGATGCAGGCAAGCATGAAGCGGGTCACGCTTACTTTCTCAACTTTGTCATCATGAGGGAAGGTAATCTTACCGAGCAGGTAAACGCCAAGGAGAGCGAAGATAACTATCCAGAGAGAAACGAACACCTCGCGGTCAAGGATTCGCCAGCCGTATGCAAGGTCAGCAACTGAGAGGAACTTCAGAGCGAGGGCAAGCTCGAGGAAACCAAGCACAACCTTCACAGTGTTCATCCAGCCGCCGCTCTTAGGCATTGACTTAAGCATGGTGGGGAACATTGCGAAGAGGGAGAAGGGGAGGGCAAGCGCGAGCGCGAAGCCAAACATTCCGATTGCGGGAGAGATGAAGTTGGAAGTGGCAGCTGCCTCTACAAGGAGGGTGCCGATGATCGGACCTGTGCAAGAGAATGAAACGAGCACAAGGGTAAACGCCATGAAGAAGATGCTCAGATAGCCGGTGGTGGCATCAACCTTGGAGTCCATCTTATTGGTCCATGAAGAGGGGAGAGTAAGCTCGAAACCACCCATGAAGGAGATGGCAAACACCACAAGGAGAAGGAAGAAAATGATGTTGAAGAGGGCACTGGTAGCAAGTTCATTCAAAGCGGAAGCTCCGAACAGGGCAGTAACTATTAATCCCAATGCCACATAGATGACTATGATTGAAAGTCCATAAACCATTGCCGTCATCACTGATTTGCTCTTCGACTTATTTTGCTTAAGGAAGAAGCTGACAGTCATAGGAATCATTGGCCACACACAGGGGGTAACGAGTGCGATAAGACCGCCAATGAAACCGGCAATGAATATATAGAAGAGGGAGCGACCCTGCTGAGCGGGATCATCCGAGAACACTTGAAGCTCTGCCTCAACGTTGTCCCACCATGATTGGTCAGTGGCACTTATACCGCTGTTATTGACAGCCGGCATCATATATTTCTCTGATCTCTGGAGTGAATCGGTCATTTCTGCGAGTGCAGTGGCACCGTCTTTCTTCTCCTCAACCTTGGCTTCCTCTTTTTTCTTTTCTTCAGGGGCTGGTGCAGCTACAGGAGAGGTGCCTTTGAATGAGTGTGAACCGAAAATCTGTACACAACCTGAGTCATTACATGCCTGACCTTTTACCTCGACATCAACCGAGAAGTTCTTGGCAGTAGGCTTAAGTTTCTGGGTGAAAGTTACGCTTCCTGTGTAGAAATGCTGGTCAACTTCAAACGTGTCGTCAAACTCTTTTGTGTATGCCTTGTTGGCAACAGGTTTGCCGTCAAGTGTACAGCCTTGCACGTCAAAGTAGAACACGAGGGGATTTGACCCGCCTGCCGGGTTGTCCTGTGAGTAAAGATGATAGCCCGGGGAAACAGTGGCGGTAGCTTCAATAGCCGGGCTTGCAGTATTGTCCCCCACAAGTTTAAAACTCCAGCTTACGGCATCTGCAGCATAAGCCACCACAGCCAGTAGGAGCAATGAGAAGGTTAGAAAATACTTTTTCATGATTAGTAAATATACGTTTAATTATTATTATTTACAGAATGGGAGTGACGTGCCGTAGACACGCCACTCATGATTTTATTCAGCCGGAGTGACATTGATGTTAGCCACTGTAGTCTGACGCACTGCCTTGCTTTCATTGTCTATGGTGAAGACCACAATCTGACAATTTTCAGCAACCCAATTCTCATCAAGAGTCATTGAGGCACTTCCTTTTACAGTCTGTCCATTGGCGAACTCTTTCCCGATGTTTTCACCCCAATCGCCTGTAAGCGATGCGCGTAGCACGTGGTTGTGTTCATAGTCTGCAACCATGGAACCGTTATTAAGCTGGAAACCTATGATGTTGTTTTCCATTACCCAGACCATAATGTTGATATCCTCGTTTACATCTTCGGTGAAGTCTACATAGTAGTTCACTGTTACCTCACGGCTGTCTGCATCAAAAGATGTTGAAGCATTGATAGTCATGTTGGTTTCAGCCAACAGGGCATTATTTGCCATAGTGAACCATTGTCCATAGGCTGTGGAGGATTCAGTACCGTTGAATATAGCGCATGGGAAGCCGGCAGGCTTGTAGAAATTATACATTGCTTCAGCGATGTCAGTACGGAAATCCTGCGTTGCAATCGGGGCAGTGAAGCCTCCGCTGAATGGGTGCATGCCGACTGCCACTACTCTGTCGCTACTTTCTTGAATTGAATGAAGAGCTGAGGCTCCTGAGGGGCAGTTCGGGCACATATCGCCGGTAAATTCTTGGATAAGCAACGTCTGAGGAACCTTATGAGGATCTTCAACTACCTTCTCAGAAATTACATTAGCCAAAACTGTCTGTTCCACTTCGTGAGTCTCGGCATTAAACATGTAAACCACGATCTGGCAATTTTCTGCATTCCAGTTTTCGTCAAGAGTAATAGACGCATTATAGCGGTAGCTTTCTCCTGATTTAAATGAATTGCCGATTACCTGACCGTTGACCCCGTTCAGAGATGCACGCAACACGTGATTATGCACATAGTCACCTCTCATAGTGCCATTGTCGAGCTGGAATCCTGTTATGTCATTTTCCATGAGCCAAACCATGACTCCATATCCATCGTTGTTGCTGATGTCGTGGGTCATGTTGATTGTGTAATCTACGGTAAGTTCACGTGAAGATTCTTCATAATTGCAATCTGCCTTGATTGACATATTTGCAATCTGTCCGACCATGCCGGAAGCTGTGGTGAACCATTGAGCATAAGCGGTGGAGGCTTCGGTGCCATTGAATATAGCGCATGGGAAACCGGCAGGCTTATATAAATTATACATGGCTTCTGCTTCTTCTGTGCGGAAATCTTGTGTTGCAATTGGGGCAGTAAAACCTCCGCTGAATGGGTGCATACCAACAATCACCACGTTATCACCATATTCATCCTGAATAGAGTGTAATGCCTCTGCTCCTGAAGGACAGTTCGGGCACATATCTCCGGTGAATTCCTGAATGAGAAGCACCTTAGAAACCTCCTCTATAGGAATTACCGGTTTTTCCACCGGAATATAGCGGTCGTCCTCAGCTATATTGTCGCAAGCGCAGAAAGATGTGATTCCCGCTAATGCGAAAGTCGCCAAAGTTATTTTATCTAATTTCATTGTTGTTGAGTCTTTTAGAACGTGTAATTATAAGTTACTTTAAAACCTTCTGTCTGGGGCACCATACGGCAAACACCTCCGGAACAGTTATAGCCTGCTTTCACCTTGCCATATCCGAAGGTAAAACGGTTGGCTTTATAAGTGTAAGTTCCAAGCACCTCATAATAGTTATTTTTCTGCCCGCTGTTATACTGGTCGCTTACTGTCACCATCCAGTGAGGAGCAAGTGAAAGTTCTACGAGACCTGCCCACCAGTCACCTTTATCTTTCTTGGTGTTAAGATACTGAGCCTCGAAACGGAGCTGGGTCTTTTTAGCCACTTTCCACTGAGCCTCACCTACGAAAACGTTTGCTGTCATCATGCCGCCGTGGCCCTCAAGAGCAAACAGGTCGAATTTCTGGAAGAGATAGAAAAGAGTCATCTGGAATTTCTTTGAGAATTTTTTATTGATTTCCAGATTAAGGTCAGAGTAGAACAGATTACCGATTTTCCAGAAGGAGGCACCGAAATCGTTGGTGCCTGGCACACGTTCATTCAGGCTTGTTACACCAGCTGGGTAATTCCAATCAAGATCAGAGATATAGCTTGCGCTGACACGCACGTTAGTGCCATACTTTCCACCTAACGGGGTGCCTTTCTTGAAAAGGTATCTCACATCAGCCTGAAATCCCCATTCTCCATTAGGCGCAGTGGCGTATGGATACATAGCAGCCAAGGCGTATGTCTGGGTCATGGTAAAGGCAGGCATGTGGTTGATGAAACTTGAAAGCATATAGTTAGCGTCCAAGGTACGCTTGCTGAGGAAAGTCATATTCTCACTTCTCTTTGCCTGAAGCATGGCAGAGAAACCACGGTGAGAGTAAGTTCCCGAGAGCAGCACGGCATTACCGGAGCGATAGGTGTAGCCGTTGGTTTTATTGGTAGAGATAGGGTCATTATTCTTAGTGGCAAATTCTGCCAGGAAATTGAAATCATGAGCCCTGAGTTTTATGCGCCCGTCAAAGGCAGCTATATTTTGTGGAAGATTAAGGATATAGTTGTAGTCAGGATTCGGATTAAGAATGGCACTGTTGGGCACCATGATGTCTTCGGGACCCTCATGTTTACCTACGTAAGAAGCACCGACAGTCAGACCATAATCACTACTGAATTTATTCTTAAATGCCTCGTTGATTTCCCATTCGGCATCAGCACCCCAGACCCATGACTTGTTCCAGGTCCAATATCTGCGCTGCTTACCCCCAAGGGCAGTGATATGCACGCCGCCGCCGGGGTTAAATTTGATTCTGCCACCACGAAGGGCGTTGTCGAAGCCGAGGCTGCGCTCCTGATAGAGACGCAAAATAAGACCTGACCCAAACTGCTCATAGAAGTCACCCACTGTGACCTGCACCGACTTGTAAGCTCCGGTAGCCCAGATGTAGCGCACACCCCAGCCGCCGAAGTCTTTATTATAACCCGGAAGAGGCCATTCCATGAATTCGAATCTTGCTCCGGCAGATACGTACGGAGCATTGAGGGTCAGATCAAAATATGTGTTGTTGAGAACGTCTTTGTCACAATTATATTCCGGAGTGGTGGTCTTGTCTCCTTTAAGGTTATAAGGAATAAGAAACTCTGTCTGAAGTGCACCTGTGGCACGCAATTTGTCTATCCAGCGGTCTTTTTTCTTTTCTTTGGAAGAGCCGGTTGAATTAGCCTGTGAAGAGCCTGTTGCGGCTGCAACACTTTCAGTGGCGACTGTGGAAACCTCGTTGTGGGTTGCGGTTTCTTCCGACAATATATCAGAAGCGGCAGCTCCCATAGGCAGCATTGAAGCCATCAGAAGCGGCAGCATTATTCTTGACTTATTGTGTGACTGCATTTGATTAGTTGTTATTATTCGTTTCACAAGAGTAGATTCTTGTCGGTGAGTAGTAGATTTAAGGTTGGAGAGTGGAATCCGTAAAAGTAAAAAATCGGGTGACGCTACGGTAAAAGTCATAGCATCGCCCGATAAAAATAAGATTATTTCATGGCTTTTTTCACAGCCTCGAGGATTTCTTCCTCGCCGCCGTCAACATAACCCTGGTGGTTCCAGACGATATTGCCTTCGCCATCAACAACGAATACGTGTGGAGGATCGCTTACGCCGAGCTGACGCTTGAAGTCGCCATTCGGGTCAAGGAGCACTTCGTATTCCCACCCTTTGTTTTCTACGAAGGGTTTTACGCGCTGCTCGTTCTGTGCCTCGTCAAGACTCACTGCGTAAATTTTTACGCCGGTCTCATCTACCCACTCGTCATATACGTCGGCGATGGCTTTAAGTTCTCTGACGCAAGGCTTGCACCAGGTTGCCCAGAAGTCGATGATGAAAGGTTTTCCATCGTTGCTGAGTTTAGCGGTGTCAACTGTCTTTCCGTGCATATCTTTAAGAGTCACGGAGGGTAGCTCTGCGGAAGCCGTAAAAGCACTCAATGCCACAGCTGCCATTAGTAACGCTTTCTTAAACATTTCTTATGTTGATTATTGGTTAAAATCAAATATTATTTTTGGTTTGGTTAGAATAATTTGCGCTAAATTACAAAAAACTTTCCAATTAAACCATATATTTGACTCTAAAAATTCATAAAGGCTTAAATAATCTTCTGCTACATTAATATTTTTTTAGAATTTTACCCAATTCATAAAGATTGAAAACAACAGGTTGACCGTTATATCGACATGTCTGTCTAAAACGCGACTAATCAAAAAATAATTTTTGAGGTTTTAGCTCCGACGCGCTTTATTACTATTGAACCTCGTTCCGGATTAGTAATTTTATGACCTTGGAGATTAAAGTATTCCGCCTGATCATTAGTGTCTGACTCAATAGGTAATATTTCAGAAAGCTGACTATGGGAATATTTGACAGCGTTCACGATGGTACCGTTGGTAGCATTTATAAGCATAGCAACAACCCATACATTATCTTTATTAGACACATTAGTATATGGGAGGAGGTCGGTATGAGTAAACTTGTCTCCTTTCTTCACACCCTTTGGTATAGAGCCTTCGATACCCTCACAACCAGTATAAGAACGAACTACATCGTTATATTCAACCATTACAACCTTACCTTCATTTTCAAAGCCCCCCATCTCACCATTTCCTCCTCCGGAATAATAATTCTGCTGAGGATAAGGTCCAACCTTATCCTCCACTACGATATATCCTACCCTATAATCGGTAAAATCATCGTCAATGCCAAACTCAGAAACAGACTCCACATGAATGCCATCTTCCTCGAGCCAGCCCTTTAAATCGATTGATGCGACTGCGGGCAGGGCGTGCATATTCTCGTATGATGTATTCATGAGAGAAGTGGAAACACCTGAAGCATATTCCCGTTCAACATACATTGAAGGAGCCCCTTCCTTAGTCAGAATATTAAGAATATAGTCTGCATTTGCAGGTTCCATAACATCTCCGGAATGAACTGCCACCCCAATGAATGAGCCATCAGAATACATTTCATTCATCTCTTCCATTGCAACTATTCCGCGAATACACCAGCCGCACCAAGTGCCTGTATGCTCTTCTATGAGAACATTCTTTTCATATCCTTTAGTAATACTGAATGCGGTGGTGGAGGCAGTGGCATTAACAGTTTCAGTATTTGTATTTCCGTTAACACTTGTAACCGTGATTGTGATGGGCACTACTCCACCATCCACATCTGTTGACAAGTCAGTGAATATTATGTCGGTTGAGAAGGTATAACCAAGTTGATCAATATCGAAAGTTTTTTCTATCGTGTTGCCATTTATGTCACATGTGGCTGTCACTTCTGTGACACTGTTGCCACCGGCGTTACGAATTGTTGCAACTACATCAAAGCTCTCATTAGGTATGACTCTTACAGGAGCATTAACTGCATCAACGCTTATACAATCCATTGGTAAACCTGAACCTGAGAGAGTCAAGGAGGCGCATAAGGCAGATCCTACCCTCCAGTCTGTGTTGTCCATGAATTCTTTTGTGAATGTTCGGGTTTCACCGTTTACAATGACAGATCCTTCCAACGCAGTATATGAACTGCCAATTGGAAGGGGAGCCGTATTATCGCTCATGTAAGCTCCATAGGCAGCATCGGTTATGCCGTGTTCGGTATATTCAAAGATTACATAGAATTCTTTCCCGGCTTCAATTATAAATGGGTTTTCCATCTCAACAGGGATAACATCGGTCTGCCACTCAATTTCAAATGTCTCCCAATTAAAAGATGAACCCAATGGGGTATATTCCCTTGTGAAAAATGGCTCATCATCAAGAGACCATGCAAGCGATACTTTCATGGTCTCTTGTAAAGGGTTATCAAAGAATCCTGAGAGAGCACGAATCTCTTCTACAACTGTGCCTGCATATTCTGTGGCTGCATTTGAATTAAAACATATCGCGTTCCATGTCTTGAGATCTGTGATTTCAATCTCATCCTGCATGGTGATAAAATCGGCATAATTGCCGGGTCCGAAATTAATCATCGTTGTTGAGTTGCAAGATGTGTTGCCATAGGGCCACATTTTCCAATCCATTCGCCCTGTTTCATCTGCACTGTACGCAGAGGTAGACATAAGAGCTACGAGCGATAAAGTGTAAATCGTTTTTTTCATATTGGTTTTATAATAAAATTTTTATTTCCTTCCTTTCAGAGTAGTTAAATGCTGGGCTGCACAAAAAGAAGTTTATTGGCAGCAAATTTATAAAACCTGAGGTATAATTCTTCAAGTTTCCTTGATTTACAATTACTCTACTGCGTGATGCAGCATACTGCATCACTACTCAAATTTTATTAACCATATAAGGACCAACTACTTAAGTATCTCGTAAAAATAAATTAATGTATTGACATGTTAAGCCGCAGGTCTACTGAAATTAATCATGTATTGTTTGCCAACGTTGGAGAGAATGTCTTCTACGGTGGAGAACAAACGATGTTTATTTCCATAATGATGTGGCTGTATCCATTTCCCTTTCAATATACGCCAAAGAGTTTCGGCGATATTGAGGTGAGGGGAATAAGGAGGAAGATAGAATATGTGGAGGCCTCTTTCCTTCCATCTTTGAAGACAGTCCTTTACCTTGCGGCTCTTGTGGA
>JAAVCP010000005.1 GCA_014802265.1 Bacteroides sp.
CCCCTCACCTCAATATCGCCGAAACTCTTTGGCGGATATTGAAAGGGAAATGGATACAGCCACATCATTATGGAAATAAACATGGCTTGTTCTCCACCGTTGAAGATATTCTCTCCAACATTGGCAAACAATACATGATTAATTTCAGTAGACCTGCGGCTTAACATGTCAATACATTAATTTATTTTTACGAGATACTTATCTTCAGTCATCATGATTAATATCCTGATAAGACATATAGTTTTTGCCATTTTGTCAACTTCACTCAAGAGAATACTATAATAACGAGGTGATATATGACTTGATGGGTCAAAGGATTGACAATCCGATTATGAATCACTTCCTAATCTGGCATTGAGAGGAAATGTGCTTGTCCAGATATTGGAGATGCTAATATGCGTATGATGTGGTTATTTTATAAGGTGAGAGATTAAGGCTGCCAGATGATAATGATCACTCAGTGACTTAGTGTATTATTTTGATGGAAGCCGACGATCGTATGGTCGCCGACTTTCGATATTGTTAAAAACTGGGTGAAATTAGGTTAAATATGTTAAAATTGACTTTTTTTTAGATTTATATTAAAATTTTTAGAAGAAATCGCTTGTAATCAAAAAAATGTTATTAACTTTGCACCGTTTTTGATAGCAAAAAATTGTTTTATTATTTAAAGAAAAAAGAAATGAAAAAAGTTATTCTTTCACTCGCTGTTCTTTTCAGCGTAGCAATGGTTAGCTGTGGTGGCAATAAGGCTGCTGAGGCTGTTGATACAGATACTATAGTATCTGTTGAGGTTGCAACTGCTCTTGATTCAATAGCTCCTGATTCAGTAATTGCTGAGACTGCTGTTGCTGTTGCTGCTGGAGTTGCAACTGTTCCTGCTGGGAAATAAGAAAAGCAAGAAAATAAGACAAAAAGCAAATTTGACCGATGTTCTCAAAGAGAATCATCGGTCAAAACTTTATATGAGTAGATGATTAAAGATTAACGATAGGTGGGTGTGGAGTAGCGGTTAAAATTTATTTAACACTTTATCTTTCATTTATCATAGAAATAGATATGGACATACCACAGGAATTGCTTCACTGGGCAGACGATGTTGATTATGCAGTGACTATCTGCGATGCCGACTGCAAAATTCTTTATATGAACAATAGATCACGTGCCACATTTGCAAAGCATGGCGACATAATTGGAAATAATTTAATGGATTGCCATCCTCCCAAGGCACAGGAAAAGATAAGGGAGATGCTTTCAACAGGCACTTCCAATGCCTACACCATTACCAAAAACGGTCAGCGCAAACTGATTTTCCAGTCCCCCTGGAAACTTGACGGCAAGATTGCGGGGCTTGTTGAGACATCAATGGTGCTTCCTCCCGATATGCCACATTATGATAGGGGTTAATGGTTGTGGTGTTGTGAAGTTGTAGGGTTGTGAAAACGATATTCATCTTTTCGTTGTTTTATTCATTGAAAAGTAGTAATTTTGCAATCCAATGGGCTAAGCGCCCTTTTTCCTATAAATTATGAATAAAAACCAAAAGATAATTCTCTTCGGAGGGATAGGTGCCATCGTTTGTCTGGTGGCACTCGTCATTGTGCTGATAATATCTAATGCCAAGCGCACTGAGCAGGTTAATGCGGCTCGCGAGGAAACAGAAAATCTTCGCCTTGCTAATGATCGACTTTTGCTCACTAACGAGTTTAACCAGTTGAATGCTGACTTTAATCAGTATGAAGACCAGCAGATTTATCTTAAGAATGACTCGCTTGTGCAGAAATATAATGAAGCGCGTCTTAAGGTGGAGGGATTGCTAACGGAGCTTAATCAGGAAAAGAAGAGCAATGCTGCCAACCGCAAGCGTATCAAAGAACTGGAGAGTGAGATTGCAACACTTAAGGGCATTGTGAAGCATTATCTTGAGGAAATAAAGCGTCTTGGGGAAGAAAACGAGGGTCTGCGTAAGGAGATCAAGCAAGTGACTCAGCGTAATCAGCAGCTTTCCTCTCAGGTTACTCAAGCCACAAGCAAGAATGAAGAACTCACACAGACTGTCAAACTTGCGAAGAAACTTAACATAACCGGTCTGTCACTACATGCCTATAATAAGAAAGGCAAGGCTGAGAAGAATATTACCAAAGCCCGTCAGCTTGGTGTCAGCTTTATTGTGAGTCCGAATAATACGGCATCGCCGGGTATGAAGGATTTCTACGTGCGGATTCTTTCTCCGGAAGGTGCGTTGCTTAGTGGTGGTGGTTCTTTCCAGATTGATGGAAGTACTGTGGCAGCCACTGCTCACCGCCAGATGGAATATGCTAATGAGGAGTTAAGCGTGAGTGTATACTGGGATGTCAATACTACTCTGACTCCCGGTGATTACACTGTGGAGGTGTTTGCCGACGGTTATCGTCTTGCTTCACGCCACTTCACGATGAAGAAATAAAGCACATAAATGGGTTTATAAACCGGAGGGTGTATCAAAATTCTGAATTTTGATACACCCTCCTTAGTTTATGAAGTTAAGTCTGAATATTATAAGATATATATAAATCAGCAACTGAATTTTACTTGACTATGAGCTTCTTAGTTTGATTGGCAGTGCGGAGAAGATAGATACCGGGAGCTACCGCTACAGAGCCTTCGGAAGCAATCGTGGCTATCTTTTTACCATCGGTGGTGTAGATGTCGACTCCGGCAGACGCATGGTCAATTATTATTCTCCCGTCTGCAGCGTATGCACGAAGCCGGTTGGCAGGTGACGACACTGCAATTTCCTCAACACCAGTAGAAACGTTCAGATTGCCGATTACAACATAAGAATTGGCAGGAACCGTCACTGTCTTAGCAGATGCACTGAATGATGGCTCACTGTTATAAGATTTCGAGAGCACCTGATAAGAAGCGTTATCATCACTACTGAAATTTACCGTAACAGTCAGATTTCCTTCTACGTTAGGGTTAATCACAGTATACAGCTCCTTGTCGCCATATTTAGAGACGAGGGTTCTACCGTTAGCCCAGTTATTTGTGCCGCAACTGTTTTCAAAAGTAGCCTCCTGAGAGAATAGGTCAGGGTTGCTGTTGCGAATATCGATCATCTGGCTGTAAGAATCATATAGCCCACGACGGTCGGGAGAGTCAAACAAATTCCATCTTACCATCTTGGGGTCGGTGTTATTTCCACCGTCATCATTCTTGGTGTTGTCATAATTTCCAAGCTCAGAGAACTGCCAGATCATGTGTGCGCCGGGGGCAAGAATCATTTGGGCTGCTGCAGAGCCAATGCGTGCCATAGAGGGGGCAAGCTTACCTTTAATTTCGTTCACGCCCCACATATTTTGCTTATAGGCAAGACGCTGCTCATCATGGCTCTCGAGATAAGACACGGTTGATCCCCATGTGCGGCTATCTTTCGGTGCATACATTCTATTGAGGTTTGAATCAGTAGAATACCCCATGGCATACTGGCAACCTGCATCATTTACATTTGCCCAATTAAGCTGCCCTGTCTCTGCCATTGCATTTTCTTCCTGTGCCCCGGCAAGATTCTCATTGATGAAGTAGGCATCAGGATTAACTGACTCCACAACTTTCTGCAGCTCCCTCATTCTTTCGATTCGGGAAGCGTTATACTGGTTTGTGCCGCTATCGCCACTGTTAGGGTAAGAGTCGTTGTCGCCAAGACCTTTCACAAGGTCGAAACGGAATCCGTCAAACTTATATTCCTCCATCCAGTAACGAAGCACGTCAGCCCATTGTTCCTGCACCATCGGGAATCCCTGATTCCAGTCGTTGAGCACGCTGTAAGCATGAGGGGCATCAAGGTTATAGAACGGATTCTGACCCGGCTGATACATCTGATACCAGGGGTGAAGCCCATCGCTCTGATTGAACACCATATCAAGGATTACAGCCATGCCATTTTGGTGGCAAATGTCGATAAACTCCTTATAATCGTCGGGAGTGCCGTAAGCCTTATCAGGTGCAAAATAGAAGTTAGGGTTATATCCCCATGAAATGTTGCCGTTAAATTCCATAATGGGCAACAATTCGATTGCATTTACTCCAAGAGCCTTCAGATAAGGGATTTTTTCTATTGCAAGACGTACAGTGCCGTCGCCTAAGGCTTTGCCCTCAGTGCCGGTGAAATCACGGAAAAGAAGCTCATATATAATAAGATCTGACGAAGCGACGCCCTTGAAGTCTTTCACTTTCCAGTCGTAGTCATTTATCGAGCCTTGATAGATTGCAAGAGGGACATTCTGCACCTTATCTACGGGATATTCCGGCAAGCCGGGGAATACGTCGGTAGAAAGATACTTATCATTGTATGGGTCGAGCACGAGGCGGGCGTATGGGTCGCCGACACGCAGGCTGCCATCCACAAGGAAATAATATCCATACATAGTATCGTTGTCAAGCCCGTTGACAGTCACCCAAAAGTAGCGCATGCCATTTACATCGGTGTAATTCATCACATTGTCATTGCTTACCTCGTAATTGTTCCAGGCTCCGACAAGAATTACACTGTTCTTCTCAGGTGCTCCAAGGCAGAATGTAACGCTACCGTCGGCATTCTTTACAGGTCCCATCTTGGGAGTGCCGCCGGGGTAAGCTGCTTCCTTTGACTCTTCAGCATAACAATAGTTTTCAGTCACGCTTACTTCCTCCTCACCGGCTTTTGCCGTTGCTGTCACAGTATAGTTACCGGCTCCCGGGAAAGTGTAGTCTACGGTAAGGAGTTTGCTGTCGGTAGCTGCACCTACCTCTTTATCATTGATAATTAGGGTAATATCAGCATTTACGGTTGTACCTACCTTAAATGTCACATTGGCGGTTGAAGGGGTTATCAGATTGCCTGCCAACCCTGTCTGAATGTCAATCTGTAGACCTGAATCAACAACATCGAGGAAGATATCGGAGTTTCCGTCACCTTTCCCTTCCTTTGAACAATCGGCACTACGAAAAACGAAAGCCAATTTCGTAACAGTCTCGGAAGGATTTGAGATGCCGTAATATGTGCGGATATCACCGATGTAAAGCTGCCAGAGGTTCTCACTTACATAAGTGAGCTGATATTTCTCGGCATTGTTGCCCCAGTTGGGTGCATATTTCCATTCAGACCCACCGTTGACCAGCACACCTGTGTGTGCATAAATCTTGTCTTCGGGACCAAGACCCATAAGCCCTTTGTTGCCTTGGTCAGCATGGAAAAAGATTTTCACATCTGGCGAATCCTCCTGCAGTGGAGATGGCTCCGATGTGACCTGAGCCGACACTCCAAACGCATACGCCACTATCAAAAGCAGCGTCATCATGTAAGATTTAATCATGGTTTTTTATTTAGTTAAATGAGTATTGCTTAAAGCTCTTCATCGGGTACGTAGGTCTCTTCTCTCATGTGGGAGTATTCCTCCCAGTCAGCATCTTCCTCTGCTTCTATCACGATGGGCATGGCAGGGACTTCCTCCAACGCCTTATTGAATACGATAGAAAAGATTTTGAGATTTTTTGTATAGAACACCCAGTCACGCTTGCCGTCACCGGTATATATACCGGTCATGACGGCAATCTGATCTTTCTTGAACGCATTGAGGAGTGCATCGGTTGCTTCCTCCATGACGACAGCATCAGCTTCTTCCGGCATGCCGTCAGGGAGGGCATTGTAGTTCCATGTCACATCAATGCGATAGATATATTTCCCGTTTTCACGGAAATGGTCAATTTTATCACGTCCGGTAACGATAACAGTCTTACCGTTTTCACCTTCAGCGGGATAAGACCACCATTTATCTGTATGTTTCATGTTTTATGGAATTTAATGAATGGTCACAAGGGTTGCTCCAAAGCCATATTCACGGAAAGATGCATCCTGAAGTTCAGCTTTGGGAAACTCCTTTCGAAGAAGCTCCAATACGGCTTTCCGCAACACTCCTTCACCCTTGCCGTGAATGAATACAAGTTTTTGACCGATACGGCGGCTGTGGTCTTTCATGTATCTTCTGACTGTTGACAACTGCAGCTCCAGCATATCTTTCGGTTCCATCCCCGAGAGTGTATCTGTCAGTTCACCGATATGCAAATCCACTTCAATCAGAGGCAACACCTTATGAGGATTAGCAGCCGGGTCTTGCGGTTTCTTTTTCTTGGCACCATCAACCTTGAATTTTTTTGACAGTTCACCGGCAATATTATTTTCATTTTTAGGCGAAACCATTGATTCCTTTATCTCGGATGCATTCACTTCCATCGGTTTTGCTGCCACACCATCAGATACGAGGGGCACCTCAAGCACGGCATTATCGAAATATAGTCCGGCACGGAAACAGTGGAATTTATGAAACTTGGTGACTTCAAGTTTTCTGGATATGCTCACAGGTAGCTGTAGAGTGAACGGCTTATCTTTCTTATAGGCAATACACTGAAAAGCAATTTTTTCATATTGAGGGAGCATCTCGTGAGTGAGCGAAGCGAGGTCAATAAGCTCATTTGGTGCCACAGTCCCGGTGTAGACAACGGTCCAGCCTCTTTCCTCAGCACTCCTGCGCAGGAAAGTGAAGTCAAGGAAATAGTTGGAATCATTGACGAGTACAGCGGCAAACTTTGACTTGTCAAGGTGCTTCACGTCGGTTGGTTCAAAAGCAAGGACAATATTCATCTTGTCGCCATGAGAGGTCTCTTCCACAGGAAGTTCGGGCACGGTCACTTTTTGTGGCTCCGGCTCTATGGGCTTTACTTCCTTTATTACTTTCTTGCCATCGTCAAACGCCTTTTGGTCAAACATCTTGACTGCGCCTTTCACGGCGGCTTCATGTCCGGCGGGAAGCACCACCACAAGTTCTCTGACGAGCATCGGAGTCTCAAAACCGTTGTCGTCAACGTATGCGAGCTGACCTTCTATCCTTGTTATTTTGCCTCCCCCCACACTGTTGAGGAAGCGCACTGTGTCTCCTACTTTCATTCTAAATTGATTTTTTGTTGAAATTCCTTATCCACACTCTCTTCTTTCGCTTCGTAAGCATCAACGATCCTTTGCACAAGAGGGTGGCGCACAATATCTTTCTTTCCATATTCAATAATCCCGATTCCGTCAACGCCGCGAAGGATTCTCAGTGCCTGCAGCAAGCCGCTCTGTACGGTGCGCGGAAGGTCAATCTGAGTTGCATCACCTGTGATTATCATACGGCTGTTTACACCAAGACGAGTCAGAAACATCTTCATCTGATGTTTTGTGGTGTTTTGAGCCTCGTCAAGGATTATGACAGCATCGTTGAGTGTGCGTCCCCTCATGAAAGCGAGAGGTGCAATCTGAATTGTGTCGGCTTCCATATACTCTTTCAGCTTCAACTGGGGGAGCATATCCTCAAGGGCATCATAGAGCGGACGCAGATAAGGATCGATCTTATCTTTCATATCGCCCGGGAGAAATCCGAGCTTCTCACCAGCCTCGACAGCAGGGCGTGAGAGAATTATTCTCTTGCAGGCTTTATTTTTCAATGCAGCCACTGCCAGCGCAATGGCAATATAGGTTTTTCCGGTGCCTGCCGGACCGAGTGCGAAAGTGAGGTCATTTTCAGCAAAACTCCTCACCATCTTCGCTTGATTAGCATTCCGAGGGGAAATAGGGCGACCACTCTGACCGAAAATTATCACCCCGTCGGTATTGACCGGCTTAGGAGGCTCACCTTTGATGATGTCGATGATCACATCTTCGCTGAGCTTATTATAGGTGGCAGCATAATTCTCCACCTCCTTTATTTTTTTCTCAAATTCAGCCGTCTCGCCTTCTTCACCGATTACCTTTATGACGTTTCCGCGAGCAGCCATGCGCAACTTCGGGAAGAGGTTGCGTATCAGGTTTATGTTATTATTGTTGATGCCGTAGAAAGTCTGCGGGTCAACCTTATCAATTATTACAATTCTTTCGTTCATGTTTCTTAATTACCAATTATCCTACGCTTCCCTCCAATGAAATCTGCAGGAGTTTCTGCGCCTCGACAGCAAATTCCATCGGGAGTTTGTTCATCACCTCCTTGGCATAACCGTTGACAATGAGTGCCACTGCCTCTTCAGTGGGTATTCCGCGCTGACGGCAATAGAAAAGCTGGGCTTCATTGATTTTGGAAGTGGTGGCTTCATGTTCTACGGTTGACGATGAGTTTTGCACGTCGATATAGGGGAAAGTGTGGGCGCCACACTCACTCCCCATCAATAGGGAATCACATTGTGTATAGTTTCGGCAGTTGGAGGCATTTTTTGCCACTCTCACCAATCCACGGTAAGAGTTCTGGCTTTTACCTGCTGAGATGCCTTTGCTCACAATAGTGCTGCGTGAGTTTTTACCCACATGAATCATCTTTGTGCCCGTGTCAGCCTGCTGATAATTGTTGGTGACAGCCACGGAGTAAAACTCACCAATGCTCTCATCACCTTTAAGTATGCAAGAAGGGTATTTCCATGTTATGGCAGAACCGGTTTCCACCTGAGTCCATGAAATCTTTGAACGGTGTCCTCTGCACAGACCACGTTTTGTCACAAAGTTATAAATTCCTCCTTTTCCATCTTTGTCGCCGGCATACCAATTTTGCACGGTGCTGTATTTCACCTCGCTTCTCTCTTCACATATAATCTCCACAATTGCTGCGTGAAGCTGGTTTTCATCACGCATTGGGGCTGTACACCCTTCCAGGTAGCTGACATAGGCATCGTCATCAGCTACAATCAGAGTGCGCTCAAACTGTCCTGTGCCGGAGGCATTGATTCGGAAATAAGTACTTAGTTCCATCGGGCATCTCACGCCCTTGGGGATATATACAAATGAGCCGTCAGAAAAGACAGCGGAATTGAGGGCAGCAAAAAAGTTGTCGCGGTAGCTGACCACTGTGCCGAGATATTTTTTTACAAGATCGGGGTAGTCTTTTACTGCCTCAGAGAAAGAACAGAATATAACACCCAGTTCAGCTAATTTTTCCCGGTGTGTGGTCTTGACGCTGACAGAATCCATCACGGCATCTACGGCTACTCCTGCCAGTTGCTTCTGTTCCTCAAGAGATATGCCGAGTTTGTTGAAGGTCTTGATCAATTCAGGATCAACCTCGTCCAGGCTTTTCTTAAGCTCTTTCTTTTTGGGGGCAGCATAATATGATATTGCCTGGAAGTCTATTTCAGGAATATTTAGATGAGCCCAGTGAGGCATCGGGAGAGTGAGCCAATAGTGGTAAGCCTTGAGCCTGAAATCAAGGAGCCATTCAGGTTCACCCTTAACTTTGGAGATGTAGCGTATTACATCTTCGTTAAGTCCCGGGGGCACAATGTCGGTGTCAATGTCGGAGGTGAAACCGTATTTATATTCCGATTCAGTGGCTTTCTTCAGGATGTCATCGTTCTCTTTCTCATGAGAATATCCCTTGCCATCAATTTCGGTGGCTGTGTCTTCAGTAAAAGATTGCTGATCAGTTGATTTATCCTTATTCATTGTTGTGGGGTCTTTCATTATATCATATAAAACAAACACAGTCCCTTTCAAGTTATGAAGACCGTGCTTATTTTTACCACAAAAATATAAAAAATCGGTCAATCTGACAAATAAGTTATGCCAAGCAAGAGATGCCGATTGGAAAATTTGACGGCTGTAAGGCTGATTTCCGGTGAACCGTGGTGTTGCAGATGCGTTTTAAATTTATACCATTCACCTTAAAATCTCCATACTATGATAGACTCCATCTTTAACATACTCAGGGAATATCCCACTTTGGCACTATTTTTAACCATAGGTCTTGGCTTCTTTATCGGAAAAATAAAGATGGGCAGTTTTCAACTTGGGAGTGTAACGTCAGTGCTCCTTGTCGGCGTGCTCATCGGGCAGATTGGCATACCTATGTCCGGACCATTGAAAATGGTTTTCTTCATGATGTTTCTGTTTTCGATAGGATACAGCGTAGGTCCTGACTTCTTCAGATCTCTGAAGGGCAACGGAGTCAAACAGGCTTTGTTTGCCGTGCTGATGAGTTCTATGTGCTTTGTGTCAGTGTTTGTGATGGCAAAGATTATGGGTTATAGCAAAGGTGAGACAATTGGGTTGTTTTCCGGTTCAGAAACTTGCTCCGCGTTATTAGGAGTCGGCACAGAGGCATTACAACGTCTGGGCTTGCCGGAGGCAAAACTTAAGGAGGAATTGAATATTATTCCGGTGTGTTATGCCGTGACTTACATATTCGGCACCCTTGGCACCGTTATACTTATTGGAAATTTCGGTCCACGCATATTGGGAGGGATAGACAAAGTTCGCCGTCAGACGCTTGAGCTTGAGCAGCATCTTAATGCGGGGAGCAAGAGTGACGATCCTGCATACGTCAATGCATTGACCACCATAGCTTACCGTGCCTACAGGGTGAAAACACCATTTTTCGATAATCCTCAGACGGTCAGGTCATTTGAGAAGATGCTCCGCAGTCGTGGGCTGGAGGTGTATGTAGACCGTGTGCAGCATGACGATGAAATCAAGGCTCCACGCCATGATGATCTTATATATAAAGAAGATGAAATTGTATTGTGTGGTCCGAGAGAATTTATGGTAAATGTCGAGGAGTATATAGGTCCGGAGATTGTCAATGCCAAGTTGCTCTCTTACCCACTTGACAGGGTAGGTGTGTTGGTAGCGAAGAAAGAATTTATCAACTGTCCTTTACTTGCTTTGCGCCGAAAGAAATTCATGCATGGTGTGGTGATAAGGGATGCGAAGCGTAACGGGCAACCACTTGACATTTCAGATACCACTACTTTTGCCAAGGGAGATATGCTTACAGTAATTGGCAGACCGGAGCGTGTGAAGCGTGCCACAGTTCATATTGGTCATGTTGACCGTCCGTCAATGCAGTCAGACCTGATGTTTGTAGGGCTTGCTATATTCATAGGCGGTTTGTTTGGTGCTATAAGTATCTGGGTAGGGAGTATACCTGTCAGCTTTGGCACAAGCGGAGGTGCTCTCATAGCCGGGTTGGTATTCGGTTGGCTTCGCTCCAAGCGACCTACTTATGGGCATATATCTCCGGGTGCGTTGTGGATAATGAACAACTTAGGTCTTAATGTTTTCATAGCAGTGGTTGGCATAGAGTCTGCCCCGTCGTTTGTGGCTGGGATAAAGGCTGTGGGTCCGATGCTGTTTGTGGTAGGTGCGGTGACTACGTTGGTGCCGTTGTGTGTAGGCTTATTCTTAGGTCAAAAGGTATTTAAATTCAATCCGGCTATCACATTGGGTTGCTGTTGCGGTACCCGCACCTGCACAGCTGCCTTAGGAGCAGTGCAGACAACTCTTGGCAGCACATTGCCCGCAATAGGGTACACTGTAACATACGCAGTTAGCAATATTCTCCTTATAGTATGGGGATTGGTAACTGTCTTGCTAATCTGAATTACTTGTTTATTAGTAGTTGTAGTGTATATCATGAAGATTAACATGGTTTTACAAGATTAAAGACTAATGACAAAAGGCTCAAAAATCTAAATAGGATTTTTGAGCCTTTTGTCATTATATATTCTGGTGTAATTTTTCTTATTTTGGGGCAACAGGCTGATTTGATGCGGGACGGGATTTAGCTTTAGCATAGTTGGCGAGAATAACCCCACCTACTATTATGACGAAAGACACCGGCTGATACCAATGGAATGAGTCAAGTTTAAGCCAGAGTGATACAAAGGTGGCTACAATCGGAACAAGATATTGATATACAGAGAACAGTTCGCTACCAATCATTTTGATTGCCGGAGGAGTAACGATATAACAGTAGACTGTCGGGAACAGTATTATAAATGCCAGGGTGAGGATAGGGATAAGTTGAGGTTTATCAATAAGATTAACATGACCTACGGTGACAAGGAAGGGGAGTGATAGTATGGCAGTGTAAAGGAAAATCCAGCGCATAAGTGTGATGGTAGTGTATTTTTTTGATGGACCTTCGATAATGACAAGGTAAGCAGCGTAACTTATGGCACATATCATAGCAAATATGTCACCTATGAACTTACCTTTCTCTATATTTCCGCCGGCGAGGATCACCAACAAGGCACCCCCAAGAGCAATTAACATACCAAGTATTTCGAGCTTACTGACTTTTTCATGTTTGAATATTGCATGTATAGCCACTACAAGCATAGGTTGGAATGTCAGAATAATCGCAATGTCGATAGGTGAGGCGGTGTTGAAAGCCAAAGAAAAGACATAGACGAAACCTAACATGCACACAGCCGAACTCCATAGTAACTTTTGATCGGTGTGTTCAATTTTTTGATTTTTTGTGAAAAGAGAGATTATCCATATAATCAGGGCTGCACCAAAAATTCTGGAGAAAGCCACTCCGGGTGCCGATACCCAATCAGGGATAAGAGATTTGTTTGCAGGTTCGTTGAAGCCCCAGCAGAGAGCTGCTGAGAATGCCAACAGGTTGCCGAGGAGAATACTGTGGAAGCGCGATTTGTTATTATTTATAGCCATAGGGTTTGTTAATTAGTAATTAGCAATAGGAAATTAGGTAATTGGTATTACCGTTTTCTACAAATTATAACACTGCTGCCAATGAATGGTTTAGTTAGCCTTCAGCGACTTGAGGTAGTCGCCCGGCGGTATGCCCATGACAGATTTGAAAGACTCTCGGAAATAGCCGATGCTATTGAATCCGGTGGCTTCCGCAATCTCATTGAGTGAGAGTCGTCCTTCAAGCATTAACTCCTTGGCACGGTTTATTCTTACCAGACGTATATATTCGTTGGCAGACATTCCTGTGATAGCCTTCATTTTACGATAAAGAGTTGCCCGGCTCATGCATACTGCGTCAGTGAGATAGTCAATGTTCACATTTTTCCCTTTTGCCGGACCTTCAATAATTAAGGAGTCAATCTTGTCAAGAAACTCCCGGTCAAGCCGGCTTAATGATTCCATTAATTTTTCACGGTCTTTAAGCAAAGAATCGTCGGCAGCAGGTTGGTCAGGATTAACGGCGGGAGTGTCGGGAGTGGATAAAGTCTGGGGAATGCCGATACTTTTGAAATGCTCGGCGAGCATACGCCTGCGCGTCACTATATTGTTGATGCGTGACACAAGGAGAGATGCACTGAAAGGCTTTGTGAGGTAAGAATCCACCCCGGCTTCATATCCTTCCTCACGTGCTGACTGGGAGTCTTTGGCAGTCAGCATCACTACTGGGATATGATTGGTGGTCACATCGTTTTTCAATATCTTTGTCATCTCCATGCCGTCCATCACAGGCATCATCACGTCAGTCACGATAACATCGGGCAAGTCACGTCTTGCAATCTCCAACCCCTCGCGTCCGTTGTAAGCAGTTGCTACAGTAAATATGCCGGAAAGCGACTGCCTGATATATTCTATAATGTCATGGTTATCTTCCACTATCAGCACCATAATCTCATCTTTTGGCTGCCCTTCTTTCTCGCTGTCGTCAGTTGGCTGCCTATCTTCTGCAGCAGGTTTCTCTTCTTCTGTTTCTGTCTCGGCAGATAGATGAATGGCATGTGGATAATTAAAATCACGTCTGAGCATGACTGAGAAGTTGGTACCCACGTCTTTGGCACTTTCCACATTGATTTCTCCCTTGTGGAGTTCCACTAAGGCTTTCACAAGAGCCAGTCCGATTCCTGTGCCAGATGCTTGGTGAGAGGCATTTTCCTGATAATAGCGTTCAAAAATGTGGGGGAGAGCGTCTTTACCAATGCCATAGCCGGTGTCTTTAACGCTTATTTTAACCCATCTCTCACCGTCTTTCTCTTCGGGAGATACAGATACTGAAATCATTCCCGCCTCTGTGTATTTCATGGCGTTGGAGATAAGGTTATCGAGAATCATAGTCAATATTTCATGGTCGAAAAATATTGTCAGGTCATCAATATCATTCTCTACGCTAAATGTTACCTTGGGATTGCGATTAAGTTCTACGTATTTCAGTGTAATTTCTTTCACTGTGGTGACGATATTGCTTCGCTCCACACATAGTTGCTTATTATTGGTCTCGGTCTTCCGGAAGTCAAGCAGTTTGTTGACGAGGAAAAGAAGTCTCTCCACATTCTTTCGGATCATCTCAACTTTCCATTTGTCAGAGGCAGAAAGGTTTCCCTCCTTAATTATATCATCAAGCGGACCGCTTATAAGAGTGAGTGGAGTGCGGAGCTCATGAGTGATATTTGTAAAAAACTTCATTCTTTCCTCCTGAAGAATACGCCTGTTGGCAGCTTTCTCCTTTTCGATGCTCTCAATTGCATTTTTGCGGAGACGGTTTCGATACCAAGTGAAGCCGATGAAGCAAAGAGCGGCAACGAGTAGGGCGTAGATTAATTTTGCCCACCACTGCAACCATAATGGAGGGGCGATATTGATTTTGAGTGACACAATGGCAGCCTCACTTTTATTTTCCATTATGGTATTTCTTACTTGAAATTCATACTTCCCGTAGGGGAGATCGCGAAATGTGACAGTGCCGTTATCATCGAGAGGATACCATTTATTTTCCATTCCAAGCAGTCGGTATTCAAACTCATAGTTGGCGACGAAGAAGTCAGAAGGTGTCACCGCCACAGTAAAATTATTCTTGTCGTGGGTAAGTTTGATTCCTTCTTTGTTATGGGTGTTGAGCGATAAATTTTCACCTCCTTTTCCGCCGTTGACGATAAACTCTGCAATTATAGGTTTTGGGAGCCACTTGCCCGACAAGATATAGTCAGGTATAAACGAAACCACGCCGTGGCTGGAGCCAAAATACAGTCTACCGTCGTCATTAATCCCGGCAGCCCCATTATTAAATCCGGTCAGAGGTAGTTGAGTATTGAAGAAATATTTTTCACCTTCTTTTGTTACGGTACCTATTCCTGTGCCTGTGGCATACCATACGTTCCCCTTTTTGTCGGTAATTACAGACTTTACAGATTTTAGGGAGTCAGCCATCACTTCAAAATTATCGGGTGAGCCGGATTTGATTCTTACCAGTCCTTCACCTGTGGCAAGCCAAACATCGCTGTCGGTAATGCAGATATCATTAATTGTGTTTGAAGGGAACCCGGTCTGGCGGTTATAGGTGTGTAAAATATTTCCTTCATTATTGATAACAGTTGCCCCGTCACCGTATGCACCCACCCACAGGTTTGAATTACGGTCTGCCTTCACACAGTATATGAAATTTCGCTCCACGTCAAAGGTGCGGACAATTTCTCCTTTTCGCTTATCAAACAACTTTACCCCTTCAACAGTGCCTATCCAAAGGGAGTCGCCACGTGACGTGAGGCTCACTTCTCGGTGAACAGGGAGTTGGAGACGGTATGAGCGCATGGAGGCTGTAGAGGGAGTAATCTCTAAAAGATTGCCGTCGTTACCTACGACCCATAAATTCCCTTCCGGGTCAAGATATGTGGCAAGTATGGTCTGCACGGGGGTGATTATAGGTTTTGTTGTAAGTAGTCCTGAACCATTTGTCCCAAACCATAGTTCTTTGTCGGTAGAAACTATTGATCTCACATCAGGTAACTTCTGAGAGTTTGCTCCCTGGTCGTTTCTCTTTGGAATGCGGAGCAGCATAAACCCGGATGTGTCGTTGCTGAATGCAGAAATACCTTCATGTAGTGTACCGGTGATTATATTGTTGTGAGAATCTATGAAAAGTTTGTTCGGATTGCTCCGTCGCAAAAATTCCGGATAATCTTCCGGACTTGACATATATATTGGGGTAATGGTTGAGAATTTATGGTTTTGTTTGTCGAAAGTCACGACCCCCTGATTGTCCATTGTCATTAAAATCTTATTGTCAAGATTGGATAGATTTCTTATGATATTTATATATCCCGGTTGTAGGAAACTCACAATCTCCCCTGTGGTTTTATTAAAACGTCCAAGACCTTTATCAGTAGCTATCCACACGTAGTTGTTATCAATTTTCAGATCTAACACCTCATTGCCTGGCAGTCCGTTGGTCATGTTATAGTTTTTTGCAGTCATTGTGATGGGATTTATCACAGAAAAACCATCGTTGACGTGACCACCGAAAATTAAACCGGTTTCTTGGTCAGATTCAATGCACCAGAATTCATTGCTTGGCAATCCGGTAATGTTATGAGTGTGATGATGGGAGAAAGTTTGTGATGATCTGTCAAACTTGTCTATACCATTTGAATAAGTTGCCACCCATAGATTTCCTTTATTGTCAAATTCAAGGTCGGTGATATCATTAGTGATTAGTGAATTTGTGTCAGCCTGAAAATATTTTGTCTCCCCGGAGTCATAGTTGTAGGCTATTAGTCCATCTCTCTGTGTCCCTATCCACATTGTAGAGTTGTTGGGGTCATCAAGAAGGCAGTTCAGTTCGTTTCCGGAGAGTCCTTTCCCGTTTTTTCCCTTATAGAATTTCATGATCCTGGATCCAGCCACTCTATTCAGACCTTCGTTTGTAGCAATCCAGATGAACCCATATTTATCTTCGGCAATATCATGTATGGAGTTGTCGGTAAGTCCGAACTTAAGACCATAAGAACGGAATGCCGGATTTCCTGATGAGTAAAGGTCAAGACGGCAGATAATAATAAGGATAAGGATTACTGCGATTTTAAGTTTCATTTAGCTGAGAGTTGAGGATTAAAGATTAATGATGGTAGATGAAGATTAGTTAATCATTGATTTTTTACCCTTAATCTTTTATGTTGATTGCCGGGTGAGGAGGGTGTTTTGCAAAATTAACAAAAATGGATTTATCAATCAAATACAGACATGACATGAGATGCATATTGAAACAAATTCAATCAATAATGCCCTAATTTCCTTCAAAAATAGGTGAAATTTAAGGATAATTGAATAAAAAAGGAGGTAATGAGATAAAAATTACTAAAAATGATACAAATTTATTTGCTAATAAATGTGAAAAAATGTAATTTTGCGTTGAAATAATTCTTTTTTGATTCAGGCGATAATTTTAAGACCTGACGATTTATGTTTACTGAAATGTTGTGTTAACCTTTCTGTCTAATTTCTGGATATTGTGATGTTATATGTAACCTGCAAGGTAAGAAACAGGCATTTTGTTTAATATTCATCACACTCTCTAATTAAGAGATTTGAATGTTAGCAAAACATTGATACTCACTTAAATATAAATCTAAAAAATTAGGATTTTAAAACAATTCGCTGAATGAATCGGAAATGTCATTTTTAAGAATTTGCTAATTGTGTGTGATTCAGTGATTTGAAAACTCTTTGAGCAAAAGTAATTATCTCTTAATTAGAGATATGGATGTTTTTAAACACCCATACCGCTGCCCTAAGAGTGACGAAAAGCGAAAAACATTACCATAAAAACTCGATTAACAACTAACCAATGAATGCAAGGAAGATTTTAGTAGCAAGTATGCTTGCTATCGGAGCCGGCACAGCACCGGTTGCCCTTCTTGAGGCGACGTCACTCAACGCCCATGCGCAAGCGGTTGCGGAAATTACGGGTACTGTCTTTGACTCGACAGGCGAACCGGTGATTGGTGCAACAGTTATGGAGAAAGGCTCGTCAAACGGTACTGCAACCGACATTGACGGAGAGTTTAAGTTAAAGTGTCGTCCGGGAGCTACGCTTATCATCTCCTATGTGGGGTGTGAGCCGGCAGAAGTCAAAGCAGAACCCGGAATGAAAGTTACCCTTAAATCATCATCGTCAGAACTTGATGAAGTGGTAGTGGTAGGTTTCGGCACTCAAAAGAAAGTTAACCTTACCGGTTCAGTCAGCACAGTTGACACCAAGCTTCTCAATGACCGCCCTCTGAACAATGTGGCTACTGCCCTTCAAGGGGCTGTCCCGGGTCTTCAGATTAACCTCAGTTCCGGTTCACTGGAGACAGATCCGTCAATTAATATCCGTGGTAACGGTACTATCGGTGACGGTTCAAGCGGCTCACCTCTGATCCTTATTGATGGCATGGAAGGCGATATCAACGTTCTTAATCCACAAGATGTGGAGAGCGTATCAGTGCTTAAGGATGCTGCGGCTGCTTCTATTTACGGTTCACGCGCACCTTTCGGTGTGATCCTTATCACTACAAAGAAGGGTTCTTCCGGCAAACCGGTGGTCAACTATCAGAACTCTTTCCGCTGGTCAAGCCTCATGAACATGGCTCATACTATGGATTCCTACACATTTGCCACTTATTTCAACGACGGCTGTAATAACACTCCGGGCTGGGGGCCGCACTTCAGCGATGAGTGGCTTCAGAGAATCAAGGATTACCGTGACGGTGTTATTCCGGCAAATGAGACATTGGTAGTAAATCCGAATAGCCCTGATTACTGGTATAGCCCGTTTGACAGCCCTTATGGTGGTAATGCCAATGTTGACTGGTATGATGCTATATATAAGGACTCAGCTTTCTCACAGGAACACAATATCTCGGTGTCAGGTGGCTCAGAGAAAGTAAACTACTACTTCTCAGGTAACTTCTCTGATCAAGACGGTATGATTGACTGGGGAAAGAACGATAAGAAAACTTATTCTGTAAACGGTAAGTTCCGTGCGCAACTCTATGATTGGTTCACAATGAGTTATAGCACCCGTTGGACCCGCGTGGATTATACACGCCCGGCAACTCTTACCGACAATCTTTATCAGGTGATCGGTCGTCAGGGTTGGCCAATCCTTCCGATCTATGATAACAACGGGTTCTTCTATGATGCTCCATCACCAATTCTTGGTCTTGTAGAAGGTGGTTCAGACAGAACTCAGACTGACCGCAATATCCATCAGCTTGATCTTCTTTTCAATCCGATGAAAGGATGGGATATCCATGCTGAATTGAACTACAGTGTGAAGTCAGAGACTCGTCATTGGGATTCACAGATGCGTTACAACCATAAGACAGATGGAGAGGCATACGTATATTCTTCTGGCAGCAATGTTCATGAGGGTTATCTAAAAGAGAACTTCTTCAATGTGAATATCTACTCAAACTATAACTTCACACTCGCAGAGAAGAACGACTTCCATGTTATGCTTGGTTTCCAGACTGAAAACATGAAGCAGCTTGGTTATGGCTTGCAGCGTGACGGTATTCTTGTACCTTCACTTCCGGAAGTTGATCTCACCAGTGGTCTTTCATATAACGGCTCAGAGGTTACACCAAGTGTAAACGGCTACCGTAA
The DNA here is from genome assembly GCA_014802265.1 of Bacteroides sp. Taxonomy (GTDB): domain Bacteria; phylum Bacteroidota; class Bacteroidia; order Bacteroidales; family Muribaculaceae; genus Lepagella. Next base: position 19,172 of record JAAVCP010000005.1, read on the forward strand.
CCAATGGGATACAGCCGGTTTCTTCGGTCGAATCAACTACAACTATGACAGCCGCTACCTTATTGAGGCAAACCTCCGTTATGACGGTTCTTCACGTTTCCGCGCAGACCGCCGTTGGATATGGCTTCCTTCTGCATCAATAGGTTGGAATATCGCTAATGAGAAGTTCTGGGAGGACTATGCAACAGTGTGCAATCAGCTTAAGCTCCGTGCATCATGGGGTATGCTTGGTAATCAGAATACTGACGACTGGTATCAGACTTATCGCGTTCTCAGCCTGGGTATCAGTAATGGTAGTTGGCTTCAGGGTGGTGCTCAACCTAATACAACCGGTTTCCCGACTCTCGTTTCAGAATCGCTTGCTTGGGAGAAAGTTTATAACTGGAATATAGGTCTTGACTTTGCATTCTTTAACAACCGTCTGCGCGGTACTGCCGAATACTTTATCCGCAGCACCAAGAATATGGTGGGTCCTGCAATGGAGATGCCTGCCACTCTCGGTACGTCAGTGCCTAAGACTAATAACTGTGACCTCCGTTCAAATGGTTGGGATTTCGAGATTTCTTGGAATGACCAGACTTCATTCGGACTGAGCTATGGAGCTAAGTTTGTGCTTTCTGACGCACGCATAAAGATCACCAACTATCCCAATAATCCCTCACAGTCTCTTGATAATTATATCACAGGACGTTATACAGGTGAAATCTGGGGTTATGAGACCATTGGCATCGCAAAGACTGACGATGAGATGAACGCCCACCTTGCCACAGCAGACCAAAGCTCAATCGGTTCTAACTGGGCAGCCGGTGACATCATGTATAAGGATCTCAATGGTGACGGTGTTGTAAATTCCGGCGCAAACACACTTGACGACCACGGTGACCTCAAACTGATAGGCAACAGCACTCCGCGTTGGTTCTTCTCACTTGACCTTACAGGAGAATACAAGGGCTTTGACCTACGAGTATATTTCCAGGGCGTTGCAAAACGTGATTACTGGCAGGGCAGCGGTTATTTCTATGGTATTCAGGGTGACTTCTGGTGGTCACAGGGTCTTCGTCAGCATGCTGACTATTTCCGTGCGGAGGCTTCAAACGATCTTCCCGCAAACCTTGACGCATATTATGCCCGCCCAATCTTTAACACCACAAAGAACCAGCAGACTCAGACCCGTTATCTTCAGGATGCCTCTTATATCCGCTTGAAGAACCTTCAGGTAGGCTATACTCTGCCGCGTAAGCTTACAGAGCGTATAGGTTTTCAGAAGATCAGATTCTACTTCTCAGGTGAGAATCTTTGGACAGGCACTAAACTCAGCTCCCTCTTTGATCCTGAGACAATTGACGACCCGCATGGTTGGGGTGGCTGCGCTTATCCTTTGCAGCACGTGTATTCATTTGGTGTAAACATTACTCTCTAACAACTGTAAACTCAGAAAACGATAATGAAAACAAGAATATATTTGCAAGCCGCGCTATTAGCACTGGCATCGGGGGCATTCACCTCTTGCAACGATTACCTTGAGAAGGAGCCGTTGTCGCAGGCTACGCCCGACAAATACTTCACCATGGAGTCACATCTCCAGGCTTATGCCAATGGCAGATATACTGATGTGCTTCCTTCGTTCTGGAACTGGAGCTACGCTACATACGGCGAAGACATCAACACCGACAATATGGTGGGGCTCGTATATGATGACATATATGTGCCCGGCAAGTGGAAGACATCCATGAGCGACGGTAATTATAGCTTTACCAATATCAATACTATCAACTATTTCTTCGATAATGCCTTGCCGAAATATGAGGCAGGAGAGGTAGTGGGTGATGAAACAAATATCAGGCACTATATCGGCGAGATGTATTTCTTCCGTGCTTATGCTTATTTCATCATGCTTCAGCGTTATGGCGACTTCCCGATTATCAAGACATGTCTTCCCGATAATCTTGAGATCCTTTCAGAGGCAAGCCGTCGCTATCCTCAGAATGAGGTTGCACGCTTCATTCTTGAAGATCTTGACAACGCAATTGAATATATGAGCGGCAAAAACATGGATAAGACCCGTGTGAATGCTGACGTGGCATATCTCATAAAGAGCCGTGTGGCTCTTTACGAGGGCACATGGCTGAAGAACTTTGCAGGCACTGCATTTGTGCCCGGTTCACAGGATTGGCCCGGCAAGAGTAAATCATATAATGCAGATTTCTCATATCCTGCCGGTTCTATAGAGGCAGAGGCAAACTGGTTCCTCCAGCAGGCTATGGATGCTGCCAAAGTTGTGGCTGACAATGCTACCCTTGTCCACAACACAGGCATAGTTCCTCAGACAGAAGGTGCTACCCAGGCGCAGCTTGAAGCCGAGAATCCCTGGCTTGCAATGTTTGCGACCCTTAATCTTGAGTCAAATCCCGAGGTTATGTTGTGGCGTCAGTATGACCGTGGTCTGGGTATTGTCCACAATATTAATGTGTATGCACAGGTAGGTAACTGCGGTTGTGGTTCTACCCGCGGTCTTGTAGACAGCTTCGTATGTACCGACGGTCTGCCCATTTATGCCAGCTCCGAATATATGGGCGACACCGAGATTCATCTTGTGCGTCAGAATCGTGACCCCCGTCTGTTTGTATTCTTGAAAGAACCCGGACAGATGAACGTACTCATTCCGGGTAACGGTTCACACGCTACTCCCGTCGAGCAGTATCCTGCAATTCTAACTTCAACAGAGTCACAGGTTTATTCTACTGGCTACGCGCTTCGCAAGGGTAACTACTATGAACAGAGCATGTGTGGCAACTGTGACAACTATACTGCCTGCCCCGTATTCCGCAGTGTGGAGGCTCTCCTTAACTATATTGAGGCAAGCTATGAGCGTAATGGTAATCTTGACGGTAATGCCCAGGAATACTGGCGCAGAATACGTGAGCGTCATGAGGGTCTTGACACAGACTTCCAGAAGACTATCAACGCTACTGACATGAACATTGAGGCTCAGGGTGACTGGGGTGCCTATACTGCCGGTGCTATCATCGATCCTGTTCGCTACAATATCCGTCGTGAGCGTCGCTGCGAGCTTATTGCTGAGAATTTCCGTTGGATGGACCTCAAACGCTGGAGAGCTTTTGATCAGATGAAAACTACGGGTTATCACATTGAAGGCTTCCATATTTGGAACACACCGATGCAGTACTGGTATGACCAGGAGACTCTGAGAGCAACTATCTCTTCACCTGAATTGTCGGAATACCTTCGTCCGTTTGAGGCTAAGGACGACAGCGAGGTTAAGGACGGTCTGAAGTGGACAATGGCTCATTATCTGCGCCCGATACCTATCTATCAGATGATGCTCACTTCGTCTGACGGCACCAATGTGAATGATTCTCCAATCTATCAGAATCCTTATTGGCCTACCGAACCTAATATGGCTGCTACGAATTAAAATATGACAATTGGTTAAGTATTGGATAATAAATCCGAGTAGAAAAGATTGTATTGATTAGTAAATCCGGAGGTTTCGTAATGATGCCTCCGGATTCTTTTGCATGTAATGGGAATTGAGCCTGACGGCTCAATCACAGGACCACAGGTATATGAAAGGTTATTTTTACTGGGTATATCTTTGGGGCTGTATTTCTGAAATGCAACTGAAAACGATTGCATAATGTAAAAGATATTCTTAATTTTGCATAGTTGTGGAGATAGTGAGTCCCACAGTAGTATATCCTCTGTTTGGAAGGTAAGTTAAGGATTGAAAAACAAAGTTATTATGAAGAGATTTTTAGTACTGGCAGGACTCTTGGCTGTTATGGGTCACGCCTTGGGTGATGAGGCAAGGGAGCGGAAGTTGGTGTGGAGCGATGAGTTTGACACTGACGGTAGGCTTAACGAAGAATATTGGAACTATGAGAACGGCTTTACGAGGAACCATGAATTTCAGTGGTATCAGCCGGATAATGCTTACTGTAAAGATGGAGTGCTGATATTGGAAGCACGTGGCGAGCGTTTCCCGAATCCTGGATATGAGGAGGGTTCAAATGATTGGCGAAAGTCGCGTAAAGATGTGGAAGTGACTTCGGCATCTGTCAACACACAGGGAAAAGTGGATTTTCAGTATGGCACGGTTGAGGTTCGTGCGAAGATTCCGACCGCATCGGGGGCATGGCCCGCAATATGGACACTTGGTACCGATATGGAATGGCCCTCAAACGGAGAGATAGATATTATGGAATATTATCAGATTGACGGTGTGCCTCATATATTGGCTAATGCAGCCTGGGGCACTGACAGACGGTTTAACGCCAAATGGAACAGTAAGACTGTGCCTTTTTCTCACTTTTTGGAAAAAGATGCAGATTGGGGTGAGAAATTTCATATCTGGAAGATGGATTGGACTGAGGAGGCTCTGCGTATCTATCTTGATGATGAACTGATTAATGAAATTAACTTGTCTGAGACTGTTAACGGTGAGCTTGGTGGGCATAAAAATCCGATGAAGCAACCACATTATTTCCTGCTGGATTTAGCTATAGGGGGAGATCATGGTGGTGAGCTTGATTGGGAAGCACTCCCGATGAGATATGAGATTGACTATGTGAGGGTGTGGGAAAAATGAAGTGAACCCTTGGGTTCACTCACAGAACGAAAGATGGAACTATAATCTATGTAAGATTATGATAGAGGGGTGTATTAAAATTCCAAATTTTGATACACCCCTTAATTTTTTACAACCTTAGAACATTGATTTGACTTGGTTGTAGACGTTTTCGGGAGTGAAACCGAGTTTCTCATCGAGCACTTTGTATGGAGCAGAGAAGCCAAATGACTCAAGTCCCCATATTTTGCCGTTGGTGCCGACAAGTCCGAGCAGGTTTACGGGCAGCCCGGCAGTAAGACCGAATCTCTTTATGCCTCGTGGCAGAACTGCTGTCTGATAGTCTGTGGGTTGAGAACGGAACAAACCTTCTGATGGAACTGAAACGATTCTTACTCTCATACCATCATTGCGGAGTAACTTAGCACCCTCAACGAGTGTGGAAACTTCAGAACCTGTTGCCACAAGCACTACATCAGGATTTTCATCAGAACCTGCCACTACGTATCCTCCCTTAGTTACCAATCCATAATTATTACCTTCCGGAAGTGAAGTGATATTCTGGCGGGAAAGGATAAGTGCTGTCGGAGTGTAGACGTTTTCCATGGCAAGTTTCCAAGCCACTGTGGTTTCCTCAGAGTCAGCAGGACGTAGCACAAGGACGGAATTTCTGCCGTGATGGTTGCGTAGTTTCTCCATAAGGCGTATCTGGGCTTCCTGCTCTACAGGCTCGTGGGTGGGACCGTCTTCACCAACGCGGAATGCATCGTGAGTCCAGATAAACTTCACTGGAAGCTCCATTAGTGCTGCCATACGCACAGCCGGTTTCATGTAGTCGGAGAACACGAAGAATGTGGCACAGGCAGCGATCACACCGCCGTGGAGAGCCATGCCGATGCAGCAACAAGCCATTGTAAGCTCAGCAACGCCTGCCTGAAGGAATGCACCGGAGAAATCACCTTTTGTGAAAGCATGAGTCTGCTTGAGGAATGATATGGTCTTGTCAGACTCTGAAAGGTCGGCAGAAGAGCATACCATGTTTGGTACCTGTTGGGCAAGTTGTGCAAGGACTGCACCGGAAGCATTGCGGGTGGCATCGTTGGGCTTCTGTTCCACTTTGCTCCAGTCAATCTTCGGTGCTTTGTTTTCAAACCAGTCATTAACCTCTTCGGCTTTCTCCGGGTTAGCATCAGCCCACTCATTCTCTTCATTGCGTCGTTCAGCCACAATAGCCTCAAGAGCCTTTTTGCGTTGAGCATATAGCTCTTTAACTTCATCGAAGATAACGAATGGATTGTCGGGGTTGCCACCGAGATTTGTTACGGTGTTGCGGTAAGCGTCACCGCCGAGCGGGGCACCATGAGTCTTGCAATTGTGCTCGTAGGAAGATCCGTCAGCCTTACGCGCACCTTTACCCATCACACACTTGCCGATGATGAGGGTGGGGCGTTCTTTCTCTTCCTTAGCAGCATCAAGAGCCTTGCGGATATCATCTACATCGTTGCCGTTGATTTCCATCACATTCCAGCCCCATGCACGATATTTCATTGCAGTATCTTCGTTAGAAACTTCATTGGTTTCTGTTGAAAGCTGAATATCGTTGGAGTCATAAAACATCACGAGGTTGTCAAGTCCAAGGAAACCGGCAATTCTGCCTGCCCCCTGTGATATTTCCTCTTGGATGCCGCCGTCAGAGATATAGGCGTAGATTGTCTCTTTAGCAAAGCCGGGGTTGCCGGTGCGTGCGGCAAGGAATTTGGCAGCAATGGCAGCACCCACTGCAAATGTATGTCCCTGTCCAAGCGGACCGGAAGTATTTTCGACACCACGCACGATGTCAAATTCGGGATGACCTGTCGTTGGACTGCCCCATTGGCGCAGCTGCATTAGCTCACCAATGGTGTATCTGCCGATGAGGGCAAGCTGTGCATAGAGCATGGGAGCCATGTGCCCAGGGTCAAGGAAGAAGCGGTCGCGGGCGTTCCATGTGGGGTCTTTAGGGTCATATACGAGATATTCACTGAACAGCACGTTGATGAAGTCTGCGCCGCCCATGGCGCCACCGGGGTGTCCGGACTTTGCTTTTTCTACCATTGAGGCAGCCAAAATACGTATATTGTCGGCTGCACGGTTTAGAATTTCATTTTTCATTATTTTACTTTTTTCATGATAGTTTCTAAGATTGAGAGGAGGGGGAATTGCAATCATTGACAGGTAGGGGAGGGGAATTACTCAGCAAATTTAGTAAATAAAATTGAGAAAACAGGACTATGGCAGAAGAATAATGAAGTAATAGAAGAGAATCATGAGATAAATAGGAGAAATATTGAAAAAATTGAGTTTTACGATAAAAAAGGATATTTGGATTGTTATGATAGTTAAGACAGGAAGTTATGCCCAAGGGCTCAACAACTGCATTGACGGCTTCAGCAACTTGTCGATTAGCTTTTCACCTTTAAATCTTAATTAATATGGATATATTCTGGCTACTTTTAGGATTGGTATTAATTCTCGTCGGGGCAAATGCACTTACTGACGGGGCGTCGGCAATGGCAAAGCGCTGGGGAGTAAGTGACCTTGTAATCGGCTTGACAGTCGTGGCTTTCGGCACGTCTGCGCCTGAACTTGCCATAAGCCTTGTGTCGGCTATTCAGGGGAATGCCCCTATGGCTATAGGTAATGTGGTGGGGAGCAACATTTTTAATGTGTTTGTGATAATAGGCATAGTTGCGCTTATCCGTCCGATCAAGATAGAGAAGTCAATTATGACGAATGAGATACCCCTTGTGATATTGTCGTCAATAGCATTGCTGGCGATAGGGTGCGGCGATCTGCTGGGTGTGCCCGGACCAAGAGTACTTCAGCGTCCGGAGGGTATACTTCTTCTTCTATTTTTTGTCATATTCATGCGTTACACCTTCTCACAGGCAAAACATGCCGCCCCGGGTGATCCTTCAGAGGAAAAAGGAGCTGCTAAAGGTGGAATGCCGATGTGGAAATCTATAGTGTGGGTAATAGGTGGACTTGCGGGACTTGTGTATGGTGGCGACCGTTTTGTGGCAGGTGCCTCCGGTATTGCAGCCTCATTAGGTATGAGCGATGCCCTTATAGGCTTGACCATTGTGGCAGCGGGTACATCGCTTCCGGAACTTGCTACGTCTGTCACAGCAGCCATGAAGGGGAAAACAGGGATAGCGGTCGGCAATGTCATCGGCAGTAATATATTCAATATATTCTTTGTGTTAGGACTGACGGGTGCCGTATCTCCACTGCCTTTTGGTGGTATCTCTGAATATGACCTTATGGTAATGACGGTGGCTGCGTTTCTGTTTTGGATGTTCAGTTGGAAATTTGCCACACGCACCATCACTCGTATTGAGGGTGGTCTGTTAGTAGTATGTTATATAGCCTATATCGTCTCTCAAATAGTTACTTTAGGTTAAGTTCCCTATTGAAGTCGTTTATGCTAATTTATATATATGGGGATTATTTTGTGGATGCCCATTCGCAAAATAATCACTTTTATTTAATTCTACCTATTTCGATTTATTTCCTGAATATTTGAATAGCTGAATAATAGGATCTTGAAGGAAATTTTGTAATTTTGCAGTTGGATTGCTTAGGTCAGTCCGTACATTTTGGAAAAATAAGAGGCGTTATGCTTATCTTGAACTTGAAAACGTAGGAAATTTTCAAATTGCACAAAGATAGCATAGTGGTTCTCACGCGTATAGCGTGGGCACTATTGTTACATCTGTGCAAATGGTTTCCTACGACCTTCAAGTTGAGACGTGGCATAGTTGGCTCACGTTTCTTTATTATTATATTTCAACTGTTTAACTTAGTGCCGGCAGTTAAGCCAAAACAATTAGTAATATGAAAAGACTACTCCAATCGTTTCTGATGATGCTTATCGCAGTATGCAGCTTGTGTGCTCAGGAAATTGCAAGAGTCGAATACAAGGAGTTCGACTCTCCGTTATTCCCGTTCAAACGACCTGTGCTCATCTACACACCTGAGGTCTATGATGAAAGCATAGAGACCGATTATGACGTAATCTATGTTTTCGATTCTCAGGCAAGAGCCAATTTTGATATGGTACAGTCGCTCCTTCACTATGCTCTTCAGCAACCCCGTAACGACCGTAGCTATATAGTAGTAGGTGTTGCGAGTCCGAGCCATTGGGAGATAGAGTATCACCGAAACAACGACTTCCTGCCTGTTCCACAGCATTGGAAGATTGAATCTCCGTACAATGGAAGCGTTGATAAATTCAAGCAATTTCTTAAGGAAGAGCTTATGCCTTACATCGAGTCTAACTACCGCACTTCAGGTCGTAATGCCGGAATCGGACATTCCTTAGGCGCATCTTTCGTGATCGATGCAATGACACAGGATGATATGTTTGACGACATCATTGCCATTTCACCGAATATGGCTTGGGATGATGGCTATTACGCCAATATGATCAAGAATTTTGACTTTGCCGGAAGTCGCCCGCGTTTCATTGCCCTCTCAATGGGTTGTGAAGGTCTCGAAACTGATACTCTATATCAGTTCCCGAAGGTGTGGAGAGACAGTTGGGAGAATACAAAAACATTCCTTGACTCTATTACCATTCCGGACCACATCACCCTGGAAATACTTGATTTTCCTGATTATGACCACTCTCAGATAGTATTGCAGGCTCATCTCAATGCCCTTAAAGATTATGCAAATTATCGTTATACCCCGGTATTTATGGACGATAAGCTTTACCCTGTGCATATCGAGCTTGCAGGCTCGACTGTGGACGGCGACGTCTATATCACAGGTAATCAGCCCGCACTTGCCGACTGGAATCCGGAGGGAGTGAAGATGCATGTGCTGAATGACACCACAAGAGTAATTGATCTCAATTTGCGTCTTCCGGCAGAATTTAAGTTTACCAAAGGAAGCTGGGATTATCAATACTTCATAAAGAATGGGGATTCGGGAAATCAGCGGATTTCATCTCCCGAAAAGGCTGTAAAACACTATAAGACTCATTAATGCTCAAAGCATAGATTTAACTTTTCATGGCTGAATCATCGGAGAATACCAAGACTATTATAAAGTGCAGGAACTGCGGATGTTCCTGCACTTCCAACTTTTGTCCTGACTGCGGTCAGTCGGTCAAGGAAAAGAGGCTCGAAAACAAGACCTTCTTCATAGGGCTGCTGTCGGGGCTATCGCGTATCAATCAAGGTTTCCTATATACGGCGTGGCAGCTTCTTATTCATCCATGGAAAGTGATACGCGATTATGTCCAATGTCGCAGGGTAAGATATGTCCCTCCGCTTTCGATGCTTATAGTGGCATGCTTTATAAGCGCGTTTGTTGCAGGACTTATGCCATCTGAACCACCGGGAGTGATTACAGATACTGGCACGGAGTCGTTTCCGCTTCCATACAAAGTAGTGCTGGCGGTTACGGATTTCTTAATGAATAGCATGATTGCCCGTAATCTTACAATCTACCTTCCGGCTTTAGCGGCAATCCCGGTTGTATATCTGACTGCCGGAGCAAAGAAATATAATCTTGCCGAGTATTTTGCAGCGATGATATATATGACATCATCGTTCTTGCTTTTCGGTATCATTATAAGTCCTCTATCGTTTCTTTCTGAATCTTGGTATTCCGGACTGGAGATAGGCTATTCCATACTCATTTGCTCCATGAGTATGTTTAATGCCTTCCCAATCGGTTCCATGAAAAAGAGAATCAGATACTTTGTGATGTATCTGATTGTATCCGTTTTGATATACTTACTGATTATTCTCGGAATTGTCGCTCTCTTCGGATTCGGGAAAACATATAACTGAGATAAACTCAATCTTCAGTATATAAAACAGCTTCTATTAACTTTGATTCTCTGTGCATTCTTATAATCAGTAGGATTTATTAAATTGTTTTACCGAGGTTATAGGCGTCCTGCATATATTGAGATTGCTTCACCGCACCTTTACGGCCCATACCTATTGCTTTCACCATTCCACGTTCAACCGGATTAGGTAGACAAACTACGAATCCACGAAAAGCAAAAATTGCAGTTTCTGCTGTAGAATCTTCAGCATCCGCACACGCTGTGATGTAATAGAACTCTTTCCCTCCAAGCCCGTCATAGCCGAAACAACGGTCCATAAGAGTTTTGAGCTGTCCATCAATATTCATATAATAAACCGGACTTGACAACACGATTATATCTGCATCAGCCATTTCTTTGATAATTAGAGGAGCCTGATCATCAGAGGATATAGAGTCGGCTGAATGTTCATGTTGCTCATGGAAGAAATCGATTTTATAGTCATCAAGGAATATTTTTTCAACCTCACCGCCTACTTCCTTAGCACCTTTGATAAACTCATCGCAGAGTAAATCAGTATTTCCTCCTTTGCGCGGACTTGCCGAAAGTACAAGCACTTTCTTTTTTTCCTTATTTATTGTCGAGGTGGCAGATTGAGTAATTTCATAGACTGGCAGATTCTGCTGAACCTTATTTGATGCGTTATCACTTGTGCTGTCATTCGTTTTGCCACACGATGAAATTAACAGCCCACCTATTCCGATTGCTAAAAATGAGATAATTCTATTCATTTTGAGAGAAATAAATTTTATTAAGGTTTTATAATGGTTGGAACTTATCAGCCGGCGTAGCGGCTTTTGCACAGCCGTAAGTCGCTACGGCACGTATTTCTAAAAGAGAAGAGTCTATACGCTATGTTGCTGCCGAGACTTCTTAATCGGCTTCATATTTTCTTTTGCCCATTCAACTAATGGAATAATCAATGGGATTAAAGATTTCCCCCTTTTAGTCAATGTGTATTCAACTTTAGGAGGAATGACAGCAAAGGCTTCCCTATTTATTAAGCCATCTGCCTCCAATATCTTCAGTTCTTTTGACAAAACTTTAGAAGATATGTCAGGCATTAATCGTGAAAACTCAGTGAATCGTCCGGTCCCAAGTTCTGAGAGAACGAGTAGAATAAGGATTGACCATTTATTGCCAAATCTTGCCACTATATTACGGACAGGACAATTATCCACATCGCCATATTTTTTGTAAAAATTTTCCATAAAAATTTTATGGGTTTCTTCTTGTTAAATCTTTATCTTTCAATAATTGTTTCCCGGAGGTAAGTATGTATACGGGAGGTAACTACTTGATAATTAGGTGTGAACTTATTATCTTTGCAGTGTGTTATAGAAAGTGAATTGCGAAAGCAAAGTTAGTGAAGATTTTAGAGAATTCAAAATATTTAGATTATGAAAATTGTATTGCTGGGAGCCACCGGATTTGTCGGGAGCGCTCTTCTTAAAGAAGCCCTTGACCGTGGGGTTGAAGTTACGGCTATAGTACGTGATCCTGCAAAGGTAAAAACAGAAAGCCCATTGCTTACTGTTGTAAAAGGTGATGTGACTGACCCGGAGGTTATTGCTTCGGTTGCAAAAGGTGCAGATGCCATTGTATCTGCCTACAATCCCGGCTGGGCAAATCCACGCCTATATGAGGAAACTCTTGAGAATTATCCAAAGATTCTTGAAGGGGCAAAGAAAGCCGGAGTCAAGAGAGTTCTTATCGTCGGTGGTGCAGGTACCCTGTTTGTAAAACCCGGTGTGCGTCTGATTGATACCGGTACACTGCCCGAGTCATGGATGCCAGGCGTGAAATCACTTGGGGAATTTTATCTTAATACTCTTACCAAGGAGAAGGATCTTGACTGGGTTTTCCTTTCTCCGGCTGCAAATCTTGGAAACCTTCAGCCAGGCACACGTACCGGACATTATCGTGTAGGTAAGGATGATTTACTTGTAGACGATAAAGGCGACAGTTTCATATCTGTTGAGGATTATGCCATGGCAATGATTGATGAACTTCTTGAACCGAAGCATCATCAGGAACGCTTCACGGTAGCATACTAATTCAAAAGCACAGATGAGGGGCTGGGTCATAATTAAAGTTTATGGCTCAGTCCCTCTGTCATATTATTTTTTACTTCGAGTCAGGAGGAGTAATATTTACCGAGGTCGGTTGTAAGAGAGGTGAGGTGATGGTTATACTAACCGGCTCGTCAGGATTGGTTGCGCGGACGTAGGCAAGAAGTCTGCCTCTGTATACGCGCTGACGGTTGTCGCGGTAATTACCCATATCTGAATTGTCGGCACCTTCAAGAGCAAGCAGTTCACCGCCGCCTCTTACCATTACGTGTATATCATTATCGGCGAGTTTTACCGGTATACCGTTATCGTCAACAACTTCTATTTCAATATGAGCCACTTCCCCGGGTTTAAAGAAACTTTCCTTGTCGGTCTTAGCTGTTATGGCATATGGGCGACCGGAAGTGGTGATAGAGTAGGAGGAAACAGGATTACCGGAATTATCAATTCCCACAGCAGTGAGCTTGCCGGGAGCAAACGGTATATCCCAATGGATTATTCCGGTGGTATCGTCCATAGGTTTAAGCTCACCTATCACTTTATTATCAAGAGTAAGGCGCGCTTGGGGCGCGTTGGTATAGCACACCACACGTATAGTGTCGCCATCAGAGTAGTTCCAATTATCCCATGCGTCAATCGAAAGCCAGTTACCGCGCCGTGGTTTCGGATATGTGCCAATATATGTCATGGGCTTTTCACTCCAAATCGACTCACGGAATTTTCCACGGGGCTTAGGATTGCCGGTGAAGTCAAGAAGTCCGGTATACAGACCTCTGGAGGGCCATGCGTCGGATTCACCAAGATAGTCAATACCGGTCCAGATAAATTGACCGAATATGAAATCTTTGTCACGTACCGCTTTCCATGCCTCATAGTCAGAACGGTTCTCACTACCGTAGATTACGCGCTCCGGATAGGTCTTGTGGTCAATATCATAGCGGTCTTCCGTATAATTATATCCTACCACATCGACTGCTTCCGGATATGCAGTTTCATTAGACATAACAACCCCTGCCAGGGCACCGGTCGTTGGGCGAGATGTGTCGATGCTCTTTACAACCTTTGCAAGCCGCTTCGCAATCTCCCCTATGCGCATTGCATCGGGTGCATCAGGATTATAGCCTCCATACATAGGCTGGGATATTGCTGAGTTGTTGCCATTAAGCACAGGGTGAGAGTAAGGGTCGTTAGGATAGTCAACCTCATTGCCGATGCTCCATAAAAAGACGGAGGGGTGGTTGCGGTCACGACGCACCATGTCAGCCACATCACGGTCAATCCATTCCTCAAAGAAATCATAAGTGCCGTCAAATCCGGGTTCCCCTTTGTTCCATCCTTTTATCCATTTACGCTTGGGGAACTCCCATTCATCGCTTGCCTCGTCCATAATCAGTAGTCCGAGTTGGTCAGCAATATCATATACCACGGGTGCCTGTGGATTATGACTCATGCGAAGGGCATTCACCCCAAGTCCTTTCAGGTTTCTGAGGCGACGCTCCCATACATCTTCCGGCACAACAGCCCCCAATGCCCCTGCATCATGATGAATGCAGACGCCTTTCACTTTCATATTCTTTCCATTGAGAGCAAAACCTGTATCGGGATTGAATTCAAGGGTGCGGATACCCACTTTTGTATCTGAACTATCAATTTTCTTTCCGTTTTCAATCAGCTCAGTGCGCAGGGTGTAGAGGTTAGGGGTATCTACACTCCATAACTTTGGATTAGACACTGTCATTGTAAGGACATTGTGGCTTTCAGCTTTTCTCTTAGCTTCAGCAATCACTGTGCCGTCGGCATTAAGAAGAGCAGTCTTGACCACAAGTCCTTTTACAGGATTCTCCACAGCAACGTCAACTTTTACGGAAGCTTTATTACCCTTTACGTTAACAGTTTCAAATCCGATGCCCCATTGAGCAATATGTGTTTCGGGAGCCTCCACAAACCACACGTTGCGGTATATTCCTGACCCTGTATAATATCTTGAATCGGCATAGCGGCTGTGATCAGCACGCACTGCTACTACATTATCACCGTCTTTAAGATAAGGAGTTATGTCATACATAAATGAGGCATAACCGCTGGGCCGGTTACCAAGATGATAACCATTGATATACACATCGCTACGGTTGTAGACACCTTCAAAGTAGAGATAATGTCTCTTGTCAGCGGATTTAGTCTTGTCAAAGCTAAAATGTTTGCGATACCACCCTATGCCACCGGGAAGATAACCGGTGCCGCTGGCAAGGTCGGGGGAATATGTGCCTTCAATGCTCCAGTCATGAGGGATATTAAGTTGACGCCACGTGGAGTCGGCATACGAAACCTGATCAGCCCCATTCTCGTCGTTGAGATTGAAAAGCCATCCCTCATTAAAAAGAGAGGCGTTTCCAAAACTTACCTGAGCAGATGCAGAGGAAGCAAAAGCAAATAGAACTGCACTCAGTGCCAATTTACCTGTCGTATGGTTAGACTTGAGGTTAGTTATACATGTAAACGGTGATGGGAAGATTGACATCCCGGAAAGAAAAAATTTGATGAGTTTCATGGGGTTTGACTGTTTTATTATAAACGAAAAAATATAAGGAGTTATTGCCACAGCTATGCAACACGGTTAGAATAAAATAGGCAATAGATATGCGTTATGATAAAATAAAAATGGTTAAAAATCGTTTATACGTTATCAATAATTTCATTAATTATCCCCCCTTCAGCATCATGGCAAAGAAAGTTAAGTTTGGAAGCCGAATAGGGCTTATAGCCGCTACTGTAGGATCAGCCGTCGGCTTAGGGAACGTGTGGCGTTTTCCGGCAGAGGCACAGACTAATGGGGGAGCTGCTTTTCTGCTCCTATACGTAATATGTGTGTGCCTGTTAGGAATACCTGTGATGATAGCGGAATTCTCCTTGGGGCGTGGCACCCAGAGCGATGCTGTAGGAGCATTCCGTAAACTATCCCCTAAGAAAAAATGGTGGCTGACGGGTGCTTTAGCAATATTTGCATCTTATCTTATACTATCATTTTATATGGTTGTTGCCGGGTGGACGTTGGAATATTTTTGGCAATCTGTGACGGGACAGCTGTATGCCCACCTTAATTCTCCCGACGGAATGGTTTCCTCTTTTCGGGAAAAGATGGCAGAGTGCATAACGGGGAGTTGGCGCCCGCTGATTGTGACATATATCATGATAGCTGTTAATCTCTTGGTGCTGATGAAAGGGGTTCAGAAAGGGATTGAGAAGATGAGCAACCTGATGATGCCCTTGCTGTTTGTGCTTCTTTTAGGTTTTGCCTGCGTAGCCATGACTTTCCCGAAGTCGATGGAGGGGCTGGCGTTCTTTCTTAATCCAGATTTTTCCAAAATCACACCTACGGTGATGATTAATGCACTCGGTCAGGCATTTTTCTCATTGTCGCTGGGCATGGGCATCCTGATAACCTATGCAGGCTATTTCCCTAAAGAAACGAATCTTCTGAGCACGTCTGTCACTGTGGCAGGACTTGATATGCTTGTTGCGCTTCTGATGGGCTTCATCATATTTCCGGCAGTGATGTCGTTTGGTCTTGACGGTGAAAGCCTGGAGGGTGCAACATTAGTATTTGTGACTCTGCCTGAGGTGTTTGTGCAATTGCCCCTTACTCAGTTATGGTCAGCTTTATTTTTCCTTCTTCTGATGGTGGCAGCTTTGACTTCCACCATATCACTTGCTGAGGTGTCGATAGCATTCTTGCAGGATTATTTCGGTTTACACCGTGTCAAAGCTTGCCTTTGGGTTATGCTTCCACTGACGGTGGTCAGTACGCTGTGTTCTCTCTCTCAGGGAGTATTGTCAGATTTCAGAATTTTTGGTTTCAATCTTTTTGATTTCCTTGACAACACTGCAACCAACATAATGCTTCCTGTAGCAGCTATTTTCACATGTCTTTTTGTTGGTTGGGCAGTACCTAAAGAATTTATCAGAAAAGAACTCACTAATAATGGCAAGATGAACACATCATTTGTGACTCCCGTGGTCTTTATTGTGCGTTATGTTGCCCCTGCACTGATTGCACTTATCTTAATAGCCCGCTTTGTCTGATTTCTTCCTAAAAAGGGTGTTGAGAATAGTAAAAAGAGAAATATCAGTCAAGTTATTTGAGTTTTTTTTGGAAATAGTTATGGGAAACGCTATTTTTGCAGTTTAAAATTCAATAGAATGAAAGAGGATTATGACAAAATAATAGAAGAGCGTGCGGAACATGTGTTTGAAGTTATGAAATCCCATGCCTCAGATGCCGACATGCTACGGCTTCGTGATGCGTTTGCCTTGGCACGGGAGGCACATGCCCCTCAGGTGCGTAAGACCGGTGAACCATATATCCTCCATCCCATAGCTGTCGCGTCGATATGTGCGGAGGAATTGCACCTTGATGTCAACTCAGTCATTGCCGCCTTTCTTCACGACGTGGTGGAAGACACTCCCCATCCGCTTGGTGAAATCAAGACACGTTTTGGCGATGACGTGGCATTCCTTGTGAATGTGCTTACCAAAAAGGAGAAGAAAAACTATGACATGAGCAAGCAGGTTGACAATTTCAGGCAGATCCTCAACTCCATGGAGAAAGACATACGCCCAATCATGGTTAAACTTGCTGATCGCCTTCACAATATGCGCACATTATCGTCGATGCGACCTGACAAGCAGATGAAGATAGCGGGTGAGACCGACTATTTCTATGCTCCTCTTGCTAACAGGCTGGGTCTGTATCATGTTAAGACAGAGCTTGAAAACCTGAGCTTCAGATTCCGTTGCCCTCATGAATATGAGGAGATATCCACTCTTATAGCTAATGACCGGGAGCAGCAGAAGGAACGTCTGGAGCGTTTCAGAAGCCAGATAGAAGCTACTCTTGCCGAGGCTGGAATATTTACATGTGTGGCAGTGGAATATCGTGAGCCCTACAGCATTTGGCGCAAGATGAAGAAATTTGGTGATGATTTCAATCATCTGAAATATCGTCATTTCACAGATGTCATTTTTAAGACTCCCGAAGGGGCTGATGAAAAGGCGATAGCACTGAAGGTGTATTCGATATTGACCGATGTATTCAGTGAGAAACCCGGTGGAATCTCCAACTATATAGATTCTCCAAAGGAAAATGGCTATCAGAGTTTTCATGTAAAACTGCTGGCAGATTTCGGACGATGGCAGGAGGTGCATATCTCAAGCGAAAGAATGGTGTGCAATTCACGCCTCGGCTACCGCGCAGGGCTTACTCAGGATTATATCACACGTTGGGTCGACAAGTTTCGCGGTGTGCTCCGTGACATAGGCAGCCATGAGGTTGGCATCGACTTCATGGAAAAAGTCACTGCCTCATTCTATAATGATGATATAAAAGTTTTTACTCCCCATGGTCAGCAGATAATGCTTCCACAAAAAGCATCGGTGCTTGATTTCGCGTATGAGATTTCAAAGGAGTTGGGCGATCATGCCAAGTATGCCCGCATCAATGGGTTTCTTTCCCCTGTGAGCGCTTCTCTCAATCGTGGTGATGTGGTGGAAATTTTTACTGATGAGAATGTCTATCCGAAAGAGGTATGGCTTGACAAGGTGGTCACATATAAGGCTAAGAACGCTATTAAGCAATATCTTCAGAGCCTTCCTGTACCTAAGTTTCACAGATGCGATCATTGTCGTCCGATTCCCGGTGAAGAAGTGATAGGATTTAATGGTAAAGATGATATGCTCACTATTCATAAACGTGACTGTCCGGTTGTAATCCGGCTTGCATCCCAGTTTGGTGACGATATTGTAAGTGTGGACTTTGAGGCAGATGAGACTTTATATACAGTAAAAGTGACAGTCAGGGCAATTGACCGCCCGCATCTTTTCCTGGATATAGTTGACTGCATTTCAAATAAACTTGCCTTGAATATAGACAGCTATAACACTGACACGACTGATTCACTGGTGACCGTGGAAATGCAGTTTGGCGTGCATTCTTATTCAGAGCTGCAAAAAATCATGACACACATTGCCGGCATTCCTGATGTAGATGAAGTGAAATGGAAAGTGAAGTAAATCGGATATCTTTTACATTTCTGTGTTGTTGCAATATGACACAGAGGTGGGAATAATATAACAAAGCTAAGACATAACATAGTGAAACAAATTAAACTTCTTTTTCTGAAAGTTATTTTAGGTATAGCCTTGATAGCTATACCCTTAAAGACTCGAGCGTTTGAAAATCAGAATATGGCAGACAGCGTTGTAAAAAATCTTACTGCCGTCACTTCTGCTGACACAATCCGACAGCTTTATGATGCACTTGACGTGTCAAACTGGAAGCAACAGAGAGGGGAGATAGGGTGGCAAATCCTTAATGTAGCTCACAGGTCAAAAGACTACACTGCCATGACAGATCAATTGCTCCAGCTTGCCAATATCTACAAGTCTGACTCTATTTCAATGGCAAGACTGTTTGAAATTTGGAAAGATCTTCCCGATGATGATAATAAAAAGGGAGTAAGACTCTTTATGCGGGTGGAGCAGATCACAGGAGACGCGACTTTTTTGTCGGTTGAAGAGAGAAACAACAAGTTGATGTCGTATCTCAAGGAGGAGATATCTACGAAAGATGATATTTATGAAAATGTATATGACCTATACAGCACGGTGATCTTTTTGGGAAAAGAGACTAAGGGGAACCTCTATCATGAATATATGGATCGCCTTGAAAAGATGATACAGCAATTGCCGGAAGACTACTATCTGAAGAATCTTTTTTACACCACTGCAGCCATATTCTATACCCAAAATAATTATCCGGAGAAGGCTGTGGAATGTGATCGCCAGTTGCTCAAGCAGATAGAAAAACTTGAGGAGCTTTATATGTCGCAAGGGAGAAAATATCGCAATTATGACAGGTTTTATTATATCTGCTACAGGCGAATGCTGCGTAATTATGCAGCTCTCTCAAATGAGGAAGTGAAAGATCTCTACGCGCGATGTGAACGTCTGGCTGAGAAAGATGAAGAGGTGGCACGTGACTTTAATATGGACGGCAGGATTAAAGCCTATCGCCTCCTTGCTGATAAAAATTTTGCCGCTGCCATTCCTTATCTGAAACAGTCATTGAGAAATAATAAAGATGTAACCGTACACCGCGAACTTCTCGGCTTCCTGGTGGAGGCGGCTGATTCAGTAGGGGATAAGCCCACTTTGCTAAGTGCATTGAAAGAATATAACAAAATGCTCTTAGACGACCAGAAGATAAAGTCGGAAGAGGCATTACGTGAAATGCAGATTCGTTATGACGTGCATGCCCTTCAAAGTGAGAAAAACGAACTTGAGATTGAAAAACGTGATCTTGAACTTGCTACGGATCAAAAACTTATTAATATCGTGTTGGCATCACTTTGCGTGATGGCGATTGTGCTTATGCTTCTTTGCCGTGGATATTTCCGTCTTAAGTCTGATAATAGGGAATTGAAAGAGGAGAACGACAAGCTTAAGACTTCACTTGAGAATTATTTTCGCGACGGAGTGCCGGAGGGAACTCGTGATGTGCGCGATGCTTATGGGTCTGTTAATACGAAATGATTAATAAGTTAACGTTTGTGAACAAAACCAAGCTTTTTTTCGTTTTAAGTTAAAATAGTAATAAGGAATGGGTTAGCCATCTCTTAATTTGTTAAATTTATTATTTATCATTAAGGTAACGAAATTATGAGCTTTGTTTGGTTTATTTTTATAGGAATTTTATCAGGACTGATAGCCGGTAAGCTTATGCACGGCGGCGGTTTCGGTTGGGTTGTAAACCTTATTGTAGGTGTGGCTGGTGGAGTAATCGGCGGTTGGATGTTTGGTGCACTTGGTATCCATACCACCAGTATTATTGGTAGCCTTATTACATCAGTTTGTGGAGCAGTGGTGCTTCTCTACATTGTAGGGCTTATCAACAGGTCGGTAAATAAGCGAAACTGATAGATATAAGTAGAAAAAGAGTTATAAATTTTAAATTTTAATAAAGACTGTCGGTATTCAAGTGGATTTATTGTCGGCGGTTATAACTTAAAAAAGAAAAGTATGAGAAAAATGGTTTTAAGTGCCGCTGCGTTGGCAATGCTTACGCTGGCAGCTTGTTCAGGCGACAAAGCTTGCGGTGGTGACTGCAAGAAGGGTGACTCCAAAGATATGATCTACACCGGACTTCTTCCGGCAGCAGATGTAGATGGTATCAGATATACATTGAAACTTGACTATGATGATGATAATGGCGGCAAGAGCGGTGATTATGATCTCGTAGAGGTTTACATCACAGGAGACTCATTGAGTGCTACCGGATATAAGGACGCAGCCCGTTTCAAGTCAGAAGGTGACTTTACGGTCATAAATGGTGAAGGTGCAAACAGCGCTAATAAATACATCAAACTTGTGGAAGATACCAAGGGTGCTGCAGCTTCAAACACTCCCCCGACATATTTCCTGATTGAGTCTGACACAACTCTTGTGATGGTTAATTCCGATTTGGAAAGATCTCAGATGCCCGGTTTGAATTACACTCTAAAGTTGGTGAAGTAAAAAAACACATGCAAAAGACAATCTATCTTGCAGGAGGATGCTTTTGGGGTACTGACCATTTGTTTTCGTTAGTGCCCGGTGTCATCTCTACTGAGGCTGGATATGCAAATTCAATAATGCCGGATCCCACCTATAAGCAGGTGTGTTCCGGCATTACTAATGCTGCAGAGACAGTGAAAGTGGTTTACGATGACAGTCGTGTAAGCCTCACAGACCTCCTTAAATTATATTTTAAGAGTATTGACCCGCTGTCAGTAAACCGGCAAGGGAATGATGTCGGTACACAATATCGCACCGGAATCTATTATACTGATCTTGCTGATGCCCCGATAGTGGAAGCACAGGTCGCCACTATACAACGCCGCCATAAACAGCCATTAGCTGTGGAGGTAGGGCAGCTTCGCAACTTCTATCCCGCAGAAGATTATCATCAGGATTATCTCTATAAGAATGAGAATGGATATTGCCATGTGGACCCTGCTTTATTCAAGGAAGCCCGAGAGATGAAACCTTCTCATAAGGAATCAAAGGAGGAGCTTCGCAAGCGGCTTACTCCCCTTCAGTGGGAGGTAACTCAGAATGCAGCCACTGAGCGTCCGTTTGCCAATGAGTATGATGATGAGTTCCGCAAAGGGATATATGTTGACATTACTGACGGCACTCCGCTCTTTGTTTCTTCCAATAAGTATAATTCCGGCTGTGGTTGGCCTGCATTTACTCGTCCGATTGAAAGTAATCTTATAGACGAAAGTATCGATACTTCTTACGGCAGAATACGCACGGAGGTGAAATCGGCATCTTCAGGAGCGCATTTAGGACATGTGTTCAATGATGGTCCGTTGGAGGAGGGAGGTCTGCGATATTGCATCAACTCAGCGTCATTACGATTTATACCTCTTGAAAAGATGGAAGAGGAAGGGTATGGCAGCTACATTCCTCTTGTGAAGTAAACTGGTAGCGCCATAAACTTATATATGAATAAGATAAATGGCAGACATTTTGGTGAGTGTCTGCCATTTATCTTATTCATATATAACCGGGGAGGCAGGTTATTTGCCGATAACTACTTTATGTGTCTCCACAATGCCGTTTTCCAGATAGACATTTACCAAGTATATGCCATGAGCGATACCGCCTAATGCGATGGGTGCATTTGAAATGGTTCTGCATATCTTTTCACCTGCAGAAGAATACATCTCAACAGCTTTTATTGAAGACTCACTCCACACCATCAATTCTCCGTCAGCAACTCTTACCTTAACTGATGAAGGAGTTGCCAAAGACACTTGTATTCCTGCCTCGTCTATTCCATTAGTGGCAGCATGGAAATATATTGATACCGGAATATCACCTTGTTGATTTCTAAATTTGGCATCAGGCACGCTGATGGTTATTTTATGTTCACCTTTCTTTACGTCACCCATATATATTATACGGTTGTCAATTACATCTCCAGGACACCAGTTGCTGAATGACTGCCATTCAGCATCAGACATGGCTTTCCAACCATAAATGCCGTTAGCCTGGGTATTGTATTGACGGAATGGTTCGCAACTTTCTCTACCGGGGATATAGGAGAGTACAAGCTCATTGTCAACATAGACATAATGCCAACGGCGGTTATATTCTTCTCCACCGGAATTTGCACCGTGATTGGAAGTGATAAGAACGATTTGTCCTCCGGTTACATCTTGGGGCACGTCAAAGTAGTATGATTTCACTGTCTTGCCGATAGTGTCAGTGGCTTCTTCTTTGTAGTTATTGAGGTTGAAGCCCAAATGCTCCGGCGTTTTCATTACTATAGGAATCAGCAGGTTCCCTTTTGTCTTACCAGCCGGGGGAGTTGAGGTCTCAAATTCGAGAGTTCCCTTGAAAACATCGCTTCTGCCATCGCATCCCGCTATCTGTTGGTTTGCAGCATAGGGCACGCCGAAAAGCTCGAATTCAAGCCAAAGGTCGTAGTCAGCACGTAGTGCGGAATCACGCAGAATAGGTGAGAGATAGTTAATGTCATAGTTGTAGGGCACAGTGTTCGGCTCTTTGTTCATGTCCATAAACGGAGTTATGAAACGTCCTATTTCGAGACGCTGCACCTCACTGGTGGTGTAAGATTCCGCTCCCTTAGGTACGAGGGCGAGATTGATGTTGCCAATGCGGTCATAGTTGTCACAACACGCCTGGACGAATACATTGAGCTTGAGACTGTCACCTATGGCGTTAAGCTGTTCATCGGTAAGGGGACGCGAATATAGCGAGCAAGAATGGCGTAGAATGCCATCGTCAAGGTCTTTATCAGGATTCTTTTCCATGAGGTAGCCATCATAAAATTGGGCACCGTCATAGATTCTGATGGTCTGAGTGGCAGACTCATCTTGAGCAGAAGCAACCACTCCTCCGAGGGTTGCAAAGGCAGCAAATAAGGATAAAAACTTCGTCATAATTGATTGGTTAGAAAATTATTTTGACAAAATTAATCAAAATTTTACTAATTCCCAATTTTTAATTCTCAAATAGTCAAATTTAGAAACTAATCATAATGTTTAATAATCTCGGAATTTAAATCTGTATACGTTTATGAAATCAGTTTTTCTATATATTTTTATGCTATCAGAGGTTGGTGTTATTATCTTGCGTTTGTTGACATTGCTTAATAATGCTTCCTAATTTTTTGATAACAGTTTCCATATCTCTTTCCGAAACTGAGGCGTAACCAAATCTCATTCCAATTTTTCCCCGGCTGTCGGTAAACACCGGTATCTCAATATGCTCTCTTTTCATTATTTCGACAAGCTTTTTGAAATTAAGTGATTCAAGTAGCCGAATCCATATTGCAAGACCACCTTGAGGCACTGAGAAGTCAATGAGTCCATTTAAATGTTGGTGAAGCAAGCCGATAAATAATTGTCTCTTCTGTCGGTAATATTCAGTAGATTTCTTGATATGACGTGTCAGTTCTCCATCTTCAATTAAGTCAAGAATTGCTGTCTCCATCACTATGTCTCCTTGAATGTCGATGATTTCTCTAAGATTGCGGAGTGCATCTATATGGTGCTTTGTTGTCGCTATAAATCCAATGCGTATTGCCGGGGCAATTATTTTACTAAAAGTTCCGATATAGATATATTGTCCGGGGGCAACTAATGCGCTGAGTGGCATCACAGGATTATCCTGGAAACTGAAATCGCAATCATAATCATCTTCTATTATGAGCAGGTTTTGAGTGATTGCCCATTCAGCAAGTTGATATCGGCGGTAATTAGAGAGTTCAGCCATTGTAGGATATTGATGACGTGGGGTGAGGTAGATGGCTTTGGGTTCTTCTGCAAGTATGGAAGAAATGTCTTGTGTCTTAATCCCTTCGTCGTCAACATCAATAAAAATTATCTTTTGTCCTGCTTTACTGAATGCCTTATATGCTCTATCGTAACATGGGTATTCCATTATAACGGTGTCTCCCGGTTTAAGCACAGCATGAGCTACCATGAAAATCGCCATCTGACTGCCCCGAGTGATGATAATTTCTTCCGGTTGGGTCATCAGTCCCCTTTCCTGATTCAGCATACTTGAGATAGTGGTACGAAATTTATAGTCTCCTTCCGGGTCGTTATATCCCAATATATTATAGCGTCCTTTAAGATTAAGTACCCTACGATAAGCCCTTGCCAATTCGTTCATTGGGGCAATGTGTGTGTCGGGGGTGCCGTCATCAATCATAATTTGAGAATGGGTCTCTCCAGATTTATTTTGTTGGGGTAGGAATTTTGTAACATAGTCCTTATTGTGGGGTGCCACAAATGCACCGGACCTCTCTTTATTTAATATCCATCCGGAAAGAGTAAGAATTTCAATTGCTTTCATTACACTCTTACGGCTTACCCCAAGTTGACCGGCTAAAATTCTGCTCCCCGGAAGAGGATCACCCGGCTTGAGAATTCCGGAAATAATCAATGACTCAATTTGTTGGGCGATTTGACGGTAAAGAGGTAAGTGATTGTTTTTATTTTTACTTAACTCTAATTTAAAATCCCATTTTCGTAACATGAACTTATTGGTTTGAAGATAATCTGATTAATCTAAAAGGAGAATTATATCGGTTATGTCTGCTTGGATTAAAGGGTTAAATCACTTGATAATATCAAATTCTGAAATCAAATGCCTGACTGCTGATATAGGATGAATAAAAATCATTCTCGGACCCACATATTTCATTACTTCCCTGATTTTAATCCGGTTGTTGGGAGAATAGCAATGAATTTCACATTTCCTGCAGCTTGATTTATTGTTACCTTTTGGACAATGATCAAGACGGGCTAATGCGTATTTTAGCAGTTGAGTGCATTCTTCACATAAATCTCCGCTCTTGATATTATGGCGTTTTCTGCAATATATGGAAATCATCTGACGGATTACCATTTTTTCGCGGTCAATTTTATCCATGTAGTAAGCTGTTGAAGTGTATAAATAATGTATATATAAGTAGCTGCTCAAGTTAAAACGCTAAAAAATACTGATACTATATGCTTGTTCTTGTGGATTAATTTCACATATAGTATCCATTTAATATGAGCAATTGCTTAAAGATATTAATTGAGATTACAAATTTAATAAATTTTCCTGAGTTTGAATATCCAAAGAGAAATATAGGTGTTAAGCTGAGCAGGTAAGTAGCGCTTTCTAAGCGAAAATAACAATTCTGGACTCCTTTATATATGCAAACTGGTATCCTTTTTAAGAGAAGTAGAGGTAAACAAGAGGGAAAATGATTATGTTATATAATCGAAGCTGATACCTTATTCAGTATCGGTAAAATTAATAAAAATTATTATTATTATGATAAACACAGATTATAAATTCGGAGAGGTTCATAACCTCGCATCTCAAATTGAGACAAGTGCAGACCGCGTTCACTTCAAACAGATATTCAGTAATGATAATGGAGGAGTGGTTCTTTTGGCTTTCAAAGCAGGACAAAAGCTTGATGAGCATCTTGCCCCTGCAGAACTTATGGTTACAGTTCTTGAAGGCGAAATCGTGTTCACAATGATTGATAAACCCCACACACTCCGTAGCGGTGAATTCATGCTTGTTGGAGAGGGAGTTCCTCACAGTGTGATGGCAACTGCCGATTCAAAAGTTATGTTAACTAAGATTAAAGCTTAACCTTATTTAAATTATCTAATCTCATTTTTTTTATCGATATGGAAAACCAACCCAAGATGTTCTGCTATCAGTGTCAGGAAACAGCACGTGGCAAAGGATGTGAATTACAAGGAGTATGCGGAAAACATTTTGAGACATCTGCTCGAATGGATCTGTTGCTTTATGCTGTGAGAGGTATTTCTGCAATCAACCGAGAACTTCGCAAGAATGGGCTTGCTTCACGCGAAGCAAGTCATGAAGTGATTGATGCCCTGTTTACTACCATAACAAATGCAAATTTTGATGATGCCTCACTTGATGATTTCATTCGTCGTGCATTTGAAGTGAAAGCAGAATTGGTTGCTAAGGCAAAGGAGAATGGCATAAATCTTCCGGAACTACCGCAGATAGAGTTTGTCGCCACTCCTGAAGAGGCACAGAAATATGAGCATATCACAGGAGTGCTTGCCGAGCCGAATGAAGATATCCGTGGGCTCAAGCAGCTTGCAATATATGGGTGTAAGGGCATGGCAGCCTATGGCCGCCATGCTGCAAATCTTGGGTTCGAAGACGAGGAAGTCTATGCCGCTATTGAAAATGCAATGGCAGAGACAGCACGTACTGATATGGGCGTTGATGAACTTCTTCCATTGGTGTTGAAGGTTGGTGAGGCAGGAGTAAGTGCAATGGCACTCCTTGATAAAGCCAATACAGAATCATACGGTAATCCTGAGATTACAAAGGTAAATATTGGTGTGGGCAATCGTCCGGGCATTCTGATTAGTGGTCATGACCTGAAAGATCTTGAAGATCTTTTGGAACAGACAAAAGATAAAGGAGTAGATGTCTATACCCATTCAGAGATGCTTCCCGGTCAGTATTACCCTGCGTTTAAAAAATATCCGCATTTTGCAGGTAACTATGGTAATGCCTGGTGGAAGCAGACAGATGAATTTGAGAAATTCAATGGAGTTTTCTTGTTTACTTCTAACTGTATTGTCCCTCCACGCAAGAATTGCACATATCTTGACCGGGTTTACACTACCGGAGTAGTTGGTATGCCTGGCACACATCATATTGAACCGGGTAAAAATGGTCAGCCAACCGATTTTTCAGAGTTGATTGCACATGCACAGAAATGTCCGCCACCGACAGAGATAGAACACGGTGAAATTGTGGGTGGATTCGCTCATCATCAGGTTATTGAGCTTGCACCCAAAATCATAGATCTTATCAATCGGGGCAAAATACGTAAATTTGTTGTGATGGCAGGTTGCGACGGACGTTTCCCGTCACGTGACTATTACACAAAATTTGCAGAGGCATTGCCTGGTGATTGTGTCATACTGACTGCCGGATGTGCAAAATATCGTTATAATAAGTTACCGCTCGGGGATATTGAGGGCGTTCCGCGTGTGCTTGATGCAGGTCAATGCAACGACAGCTATTCACTTGTGCGCATAGCTCTTGCACTTAAAGATGCCTTTAAAGTTGAAAGCATCAACGATTTGCCGATAGTGTTCAATATTGCATGGTATGAACAGAAAGCTGTCATAGTGCTGCTTGCTCTCCTCTCACTCGGCGTTCAGAATATACATACGGGTCCGACACTTCCGGCTTTCTTTACTCCCGATATTCTGAAAGTGCTTCAGGAGAAATTCAATATCGGTACTATTTCTACTGTGGAAAATGATATTGCCACACTTATCAACAACTAATTGATTAGCTGCATAAAAGAAAAATATTGCTGTCTGAGTTTTATCTGACAGCAATATTTTTTAGCGAAAACAAAATAACCAAAAGGACTGACTCCTGCAAGTGGAATCAGTCCTAATTTTGTATTGCACTAAAAATTTTAATCGGATAGTAATATTATTTTTTCTCCCAGCAATTTATGATTTCTGCGAAATATACGGTGTGCGGAGTTTGCCCTTTAAGGATAGGATTGTTATAGCAGTTTTCAAGGACTTCCCCAAACCGACTTTTATCAAGGTCGTGAGAATACAGTTTCTTACACTCAAGAATAAGTCGGGCTTGTGGAAACACAGGGGTTCCAGACTCGGTAAAATCGGTCAATAGTCCTGTTTGAGCCACTTTATCTATTTCCCTGCCTGTGTGAGTGCCGAAAAACATAATATCTTTTTTGAGTTCGGGAGGGAATATATTTATGGAGAAAGAGGGATGACTTTCGATAAACTCATGTGTATATCTGTCGGGGCTGACAAACACTATGGCGAGTGGTAAGCCATTACCCCAGGAAGTTCCGAGCGCACCCCATGACACAAGCAATTCATTGAATTTATCGCTATCGCCGGCTGCTATGACAGCAAAGTCTTTGGCAAACATCTCAATAGGATTATCCTTAATCTCTGTTGCCTCTATTTTCTTAAAATTATCAGTGTTCATATTAAATTCATTTTAGTTATAAACATTTTCCGGTAGACATGTCACACAATTGAGGGCTATCATATGTGGTAACAATATAACTGTTTCCCGCCTTACGTATATTCAGACGATTTAATTGTTCCATTTTCATAATCCATTCCTCAGTGTCTTTGTCAGAGTTATAATCAAAAGCCTCCCTTATCTCAGCCAAAGCCATGCTTCCCAACTCTGAAATAAATTGCAATTTGGATTCATCCGTTACGAAATTACCGGCAGAAGGTCTTACCTTTCTGGCTGACACCCTTTCAATTGCTCTTACATATCTATCGTAGGAAGAATAGCCGAATATCACTTCTTCCCGACTTTCATAGCTTATGAATGTAGTAGGGAAACCTCCCACTTCCATTTTTGCCGTATATTCAAGATCCTTTCGGAATTCTTTTTCAGCTGTGTCATCAGTGTAATACCTAAGGAATGTACACGTATCAAGACCCGATTCCCGAGCTATTTGCTCCAGCACTGTCTTATCCGACGTAATAAGATAATCGGCAGCCGATGCTTCACGAAGACGATGAAGAAATCTACGAGCTTTGGATGAATCTGTAAGGAGAGCAGCTTTATATGCAATATTCTGAGGATAGGTTGACGGCTTTTCCTTAGAGAAAAGACTGAATCCGAATCCTTTTACGGGCATGCCGTGTCTGGAAGTTGCTTCAATCCAATGCTCTTCAATCTCTTTATTAATACTATCGATATCCTTTTGATTCTGAGAGGCAATTTCATTAATGTCTTTGACCATACCTCCCATCACATACCTTATCTCAATCTGTGAGCCAAAATGCGTTTCAAGTTTACGCATTGTCGGCTCCATTCCCCAGCACCAAGTGCATAGAGGGTCGGTGAAACTGGTCAAAATTACCTTTTCTGCTTTCATACTTTATACAATTTTGAAGTTTGAAAATATATTCCTAACTTTGCATTTAGAATATACTTCCTTTTTAACACTGCAAAATTCGCATTTGTTTACTTGATAAACAAGTAGTTACCAAACGGAATATTTGTTACCATTTGGTTGGTAATGCTCAAATTCAACAGAATACAATGGTTAAAAATTTTGAAAAAAATATAGAATTTCCTACGGCTGAAAACTGCCCGATGAGAAATATAGTAGCCCGTTTCGGTAATAAATGGGCAATGCTGATACTTTACATCATGTATGAAGAAGGAACCATACGATTCCGCGACATCATAGTAAGACTGCCTGAAATCTCAACAAAAGTCCTGTCGAAAGAGCTTAAAGTGCTTGAGGAGGATGGGTTGATTATACGAAAAGCCTACGCCATAGTACCGCCGAAAGTAGAATACACCTTGTCGGCAAGGGGCGCATCCCTGATTCCGATAATTGTCGAGCTATATGAGTGGGCAAAAAGCAACATGCAGTCCATAAAGGCTGATCGGGTCAAATATCAGTCGCGTAATAGCACGGAGTCGTGTTAATCTGAGTTCTAAACTTTGTTTTCCGATGGAGTGGTTGAAGTGATGTCCGTAGAAATCCTTGTAGCCCGTGAAGTTATTGATTTGTGCAGTAAATTCGTGTGCTATTTTGCAGTCATCTGATACTTTAACCTGACAAAGCCCACAAGTGCCGGAGATAGTGATTTTGAGAATGGAATATTTTCGTTGTAACGCGACTTCGGGATATTGATATGTATTTTAGTGTTAAGCATCTCTAAATTGCTAAAAAGCATTGATATTTACCAAAAGAATCGGCAACTTTTTCAAGCTGCCGATTCATCTTTTTGGGTATATTGCTTATTCCGAACTTGCGTTATTAGATAAACTTAACTTATAAGCCCAATGGTTACAATAGAAAAACTATAACACCGTAATAGGTTTATTCCCACTCGATTGTGGCTGGTGGCTTGGAGGAGATATCGTAGACTACGCGATTTACACCACGAACCTTGTTGATAATTTCATTGCTGGTCTTGGCAAGGAACTCGTAGGGGAGATGTACCCAGTCGGCAGTCATACCATCGGTGGAGATTACTGCACGGAGGGCTACGCAGCTTTCGTAAGTGCGCTCATCACCCATTACGCCGACACTTTGCACCGGAAGTAACATTACGCCTGCCTGCCACACGGAGTCGTAAAGCCCGGCTTCACGCAAACCATTGATGAAGATGGCATCAGCCTCTTGAAGCACACGTACTTTCTCAGGCGTAACCTCACCAAGGATACGGATACCAAGACCCGGACCCGGGAAAGGATGACGACCGAGAAGATGAGGAGGCATATTCATTGCTTTGCCAACACGTCGAACCTCGTCTTTAAACAGCAGACGCAGCGGCTCAACAATCTTAAGGTTCATCTCCTTTGGCAGACCGCCAACATTGTGATGGCTCTTGATTGTGGCAGATGGACCTTTCACGGAGCAGCTTTCAATCACGTCAGGATAGATTGTGCCCTGAGCAAGCCAGCTTGCCCCTTCAATTTTCTTTGCTTCAGCATTAAATACTTCTACGAAATCTCTGCCGATAATCTTGCGCTTCTGCTCAGGATCAGTGATGCCTTTGAGATCGTTATAGAAGCGTTCTGAAGCATCTACGCCAATTACGTTAAGACCCATATCTTTATAAGACTCGAGCACGTCGTTAAACTCATTTTTACGGAGCAGACCGTTGTTGACAAAGATGCAGGTAAGGTTCTTGCCGATTGCTTTGTGAAGCAACATTGCAGCTACTGAAGAGTCAACACCGCCTGACAATCCGAGAATAACTCTGTCATCACCCAGTTTTTCCTTAAGTTCGGCAACTGTGGTCTCGATAAAGGAGTCAGGGCTCCAGGTACCTGAGCAGCCGCAGATGCCAAGCACGAAGTTGCCAAGAATTTGAGTGCCATCTGTAGAATGATACACCTCAGGGTGGAATTGAATACCCCATGTCTTCTCCCCTTCAATATGATAGGCAGCAGCTTTTACATTTTCAGTAGAGCCAATTATATGATAGTTTTCGGGGAGACGGGTTATTGTGTCACCATGCGACATCCATACCTGAGTGGGGGAGGGCACATTTAGCATCAGAGGGTCGATTTTGTCAACCACTGTGAGCATTGCTCGTCCGTATTCACGAGAGGGCGCGCCTTCAACTTCACCGCCATATTCGGCAGCAAGGAGCTGTGCGCCGTAGCAAACTCCAAGGAGCGGTAATTTCTCCTTTATTGCTGAGAGATCAGGCTTCGGGGCATCGGCATCTCTTACAGATGAAGGGCTTCCGGAAAGGATAACGCCTTTGACATCGGCATCAAGTTCCGGAATCTTATTGAATGGATGAATCTCGCAATATACATTCAGTTCACGCACACGGCGTGCGATGAGCTGAGTGTATTGGGATCCGAAATCCAGAATCAGTATCTTTTCCATTTGTTTTGAAGTTTTGAGGTTGTGAGGTTATTCTGCACGAGAATAGTTGGGAGCCTCTTTGGTAATGGTCACATCGTGCGGGTGATTTTCGATCACACCTGCTGAGGTGATGCGCACGAAGCGGGCATTATGGAGAGCGTCAATGTCTTTAGCACCACAGTAGCCCATGCCGGAGCGCAGACCACCGAGAAGTTGATATATTGTCTCGTAAAGAGTACCCTTATAAGGTACACGTGCCACGATGCCCTCCGGTACAAACTTGCTGGAGTCTTTGGTTTCACTCTGGAAGTAACGGTCTTTTGATCCGGCTTCCATAGCCTCGATAGAACCCATGCCACGATATGACTTAAACTTGCGTCCGTTGTAGATGATAGTCTCACCGGGAGATTCCTCAGTGCCTGCAAGCATTGAACCCATCATCACACAGTCGGCACCGGCAGCAATTGCCTTAACAACGTCGCCAGAGTAACGGAGACCGCCATCACCAATCACAGGAATACCGTGTTTTACTGCCACCTGAGAGCAGTTATAGATTGCACTGAGCTGAGGCACACCTACTCCGGCAACAATACGGGTGGTGCAGATAGAGCCGGGACCAATACCCACCTTGATACCATCGGCACCGTTGGCAATAAGATACTCGGCAGCCTCGGCAGTGGCGATATTGCCTACAAGCACGTCAATCTGCGGGAAGTTCTTCTTAACCTCTTTAAGAGTGTTAACTACGTTGGCAGAATGACCGTGGGCAGTGTCAATTACGACTGCATCAACGCCTGAATTGACAAGTGCCTCCACTCTTTTAAGAGTGTCGCTTGTCACGCCGACACCGGCAGCCACGCGGAGACGACCCTTGCTGTCTTTACATGCGTTGGGATAATCTTTAATTTTAGTGATGTCACGATAGGTGATGAGACCCACGAGCTTGTTGTCGGCATCAACCACAGGTAGCTTCTCAATCTTATGGCGGAGCAGAATCTGAGATGCCTCTGAGAGATCAGGATTTGTGGTGGTGACAATGTTATCTTTAGTCATCACCTCAGAAATGGGGAGGGTGTTGTCTGTCTGGAAACGAAGATCGCGGTTGGTGACGATGCCGACGAGTTTTTCGTTTTCGTCAACCACAGGAATGCCACCGATATGATTGTCGTGCATCATTTTAAGGGCATCCCCCACAGTCTGCTGCGGAGTGATTGTCACAGGATCGAAGATCATTCCGCTTTCTGCACGCTTCACTTTTCTGACTTGAGCAGCCTGCGCCTCAATTGACATATTCTTGTGGATTACGCCAATACCACCCTGACGAGCTATAGCAATTGCCATAGCAGCCTCGGTCACAGTGTCCATCGCAGCAGACACCACAGGGATATTAAGAGTGATGTTGCGGGAGAAACGGGTCTTGACGTCAACCATGTTGGGTGTGACTTCAGAATAAGCCGGAACAAGAAGGACATCGTCAAATGTCATCCCTTCCTCATTTACTTTATCTTTTAAAAATGACATTCTAATTTAGGTTTAGAGTTGAGGGATTAATGATAAAAGATTAAATATTAAAGATAAAATATTGATTAATCATTAATCTTTTATCATTAATCATTGATTTAGGGTTAACTCAGAAATTTTTAAGTTTCTCGGAGATGATGATGGTCTGAGTGCGGTCGGGACCTACTGAAATCACACCAACGGGCACCTCTGTCAGCTCTTCGATCTTCTTCACATACTTTTTAGCAGCTTCTGGAAGATCATCATAAGATTTCACGCCCGTTATATCTTCCTTCCAGCCATCAAGCTCAATATATACCGGCTTGCAGCGGGCAAGTTTTGAAATGGTTGACGGAGGAGTGTCGATAATCTTTCCGTCAAGCTCATAATGTGTGCAGATTCTTACCTTGTCAAGCCCTGAGAGCACGTCGAACAGCATCAACGCCCAGTTATCAATACCGGCAAGGCGGCTTGTGTAGCGTGCAACAACTGCGTCAAACCAACCCACACGACGCGGGCGACCTGTCACCGTGCCATACTCATGCCCGCGTTCACGAATTTCGTGTGCAATCTCGTCATGCAGTTCAGTTGGGAAAGGTCCTTCGCCCACACGAGTACAATAAGCCTTAGCCACGCCCACTACGTTGTCAATCCATTTGGGAGATATACCGGCTCCAACGGGCACACTTGCTGAAGATGGAGTGGAAGAGGTGACGAAGGGATATGTGCCATGATCGATACAGAGCATCATGCCCTGTGCACCTTCAAAAAGAATTTTCTTGTCGCTGCGAAGTGCTTTGTTGATGAGGTCGGAAGTGTCAACGATGCGGGGTCCGAGAATTTTGGCAATCTCCATGTAGCGGTCATACACCTCTTGAAAGTCGTATGTAGGGAGACCCAACATCTTCAACTCCATATTTTTCTCTTCGAGGGCAGCCTTAAGACGCTCGGCGAAATATTCCGGTTCCAGGAGGTCGCCCATGCGGAGTCCGACGCGGCTATACTTATCGCTGTAAGCCGGACCTATGCCTTTCTTGGTGGTGCCAATCAGTTTTCCGCCTTTAAGATTCTCATAGGCACCGTCAAGAGCAGAATGCCAAGGCATTACCATTGCTGCGCGGTCGGAGATGTAGAGCTGATAGTCAGTGATACCCTGATTGTGGAGCTTCTCAAGCTCTACAATCACAGACTCAGGATTCACTACCATGCCATTGCCCATTACGTTTACAGTCTTTGGATTAAAGATACCTGACGGGATGCTCTGCAGGGAATACTTATGTCCGTTAAACATTACACTGTGTCCGGCATTGTTACCCCCCTGATAGCGCACAACCATATCGGCACGGCATGCAAAATAGTCGGTAATTTTTCCTTTACCTTCATCGCCCCACTGGGAGCCTATGACAACTAATCTTTCCGACATTATTCCTCTAATTTATTACGTTTGTAAATATAGTCGATATTCTTGAAATAGTAATCGAGAGTGAAGCAGTTGTCAAGCTCTTCCTCTGTGAGCACTCCCATTACTGTCGGGTCTTGCTTCAGCAGCTCCTGGTAAGAAGCTCCGAGAGCCATTGCCTTCATTGCGATAGGCTGTACGGTGTCGTAAGCTTTCTCACGGACAAATCCCTTGTCGATAAGGGCATTCATCACTCTTTGAGCGAAAATCACACCATTAGTGCGATAGATGTTAGCCTTCATCTGATCTTCAAATACTACGAGATTCTCCAAAATGCCTTTCATGCGGTTGAGCATATAATCAAGAAGAATTGTAGCGTCGGGCATGATGATGCGCTCAGTGGCAGAGTGAGATATGTCACGCTCATGCCAGAGGGCAACGTTTTCGTAGGCAGTTGCCATATATCCGCGCAACACTCTCGCGCAGCCGCAGATATTTTCACTGCTCACCGGATTGCGCTTATGGGGCATGGCTGAAGAACCTTTCTGACCTTTGCCAAAAGCCTCTTCTACCTCGTGTACCTCTGTGCGCTGCAGGTTACGCACCTCAAGAGCCATCTGCTCGAGGCTTGCGCCGATGAGGGCGAGGGTCGCCATGTAATAAGCGTGGCGGTCACGCTGAATCACCTGAGTACTGATGTCAGAGCTGGCGATGCCAAGCTTTTCGCATACGTAATCCTGCACAAAAGGTGGGATATTGGCGAAATTGCCTACTGCGCCACTGATTTTTCCTACCTCAACGCCACGTGCAGCTGCCTTGAAGCGCTCAAGGTTGCGACGCATCTCAGCCAGCCAAAGCACCCACTTTAACCCGAAGGAAGTGATGTCAGCATGAATGCCGTGGGTGCGGCCTATGCAAGGAAGATTCTTGAAGCGTATTGCCTGCTTTGCCAGCATGTCGATAAACTCCTCAATATCTTTAAGCAGGATTTCATTTGCCTGCTTGAAGAGATAGCCGTTGGCAGTATCAACCACGTCAGTGGAGGTCAGTCCGTAGTGGACCCACTTACGTTCCTCGCCGAGACTTTCGCTGACAGTGCGTGTGAATGCCACGATGTCATGACGTGTCTGAAGTTCTATCTCCTTAATGCGGTCGATGTTGAAGGTGGCATTGGCGTTAAGTTTCTCCACATCTTCGGGAGGCACAACACCTAATTCACGCCATGCCTCGGCAGCGAGAAGCTCCACCTTGAGATAAGCATTAAACTTATTTTCCTCAGTCCAGACCTGACGCATCACGTCTCTTCCGTATCTCTCTATCATTTTATTATATAGATCTTATGCAGTTTTTGATGTTTATTTTTCCATTTTGCGGAGGAAGCACTCGAGAGTGTTCTCCATAAGGCAGGCACGTGTCATTGGTCCGACGCCACCCGGCACGGGTGTGATCACTGATGCTTTATCTTTGACAGCCTCAAAGTCAACGTCGCCACAAAGTTTGCCGGTTTCAGGGTCACGATTGACACCCACGTCGATCACGGCAGCTCCTTCACCGACCATATCGGCTGTGACAAACTTCGGTCTGCCAATAGCTACCACAAGTATTTCAGCCTCAGAAGCCACCTTGGGAAGATCTTTTGTACGGCTGTGGGCTATGGTCACGGTAGCATTACGGTCTAATAACAGTTTGGCTGCGGGGAGTCCGACGATATTGCTCCTGCCTATCACTACAGCTTTTTTCCCTTCTATCTGAATCCCTGCCTTATCAAGAAGTTTGATGATTCCCTCCGGAGTACAAGGATGAGTACATGGAAGTTTTTGCCAAAGGGCAGCCACATTCCCTGGATGGAATCCGTCAACATCCTTTTCCTTGGCAATAGCTTCGATTACTTTGTCTTCGTCAATATGGCGGGGAAGTGGAAGCTGTACGAGAATACCGTCAACAGTGTCATCAGCATTTAAGTCGCTGATGATAGTGAGCAGTTCTTCTTCTGTTATGGTCTCAGGACGGCGAATAGTAGTGCTTTTGAATCCCACTTCCTCTGCATCGCGTCCTTTACCTTTAACGTATGACTGGCTTGCCGGGTCTTCACCCACGAGGATCACTACAAGGTGAGGCTCTCTGCCATATTTCTCCTTTGCTTCGACAACCCTGCGGGCTACGTCTTGCTTAAGTTCCTTAGCTAATGTTGTTCCGCTAATTATCATTGTGGTTGTTTTATTATTTTTCGGTTAGTGCGGCTTTCCCTATATCTGTACGGTGGAAAAGGGAGGGGCAGTCGATTTTCTTAATCTCAGCCTTTGCATTCTCATTGGCATCACCGACAGTTGCGCCTTTCCCTACCACCATAAGCACTCTGCCGCCAGCAGTCACTAATTTACCGTCAGCAAATTTCGTGCCCATGTGGTAAACTTCGGTATTAACGTTATCAAGTCCTTTAATTTCAATCCCTTTCTGATAAGAGCCGGGATAGCCTTCAGAGGCAAGGACTATGCCAAGATATGCATCGTCACTCCATTTCGTGTCACAATCTTTACCCTCAACGGCAGCCTCTACGAGATCGTAAAAATCACTTTCGAGACGCGGGAGCACCACTTCAGTCTCCGGGTCGCCAAAACGTGCGTTAAACTCAATTACTTTCGGACCCTCCTTGGTGAAAATTAGTCCTCCATAGAGCACACCTTTAAACGGCACTCCTTCAGCCACCATTCCGTCGGCTGTGCGCTGCATGATCTCTTTAAGGGCTATTTCACGGATTTCATCTGTGATGAAAGGCACCGGTGAATAGGCACCCATTCCTCCGGTGTTGGGACCCTTGTCGCCGTCGAAGGCACGTTTGTGATCCTGAGCCATAGCGAGAGGGTAGAGCTTGTTACCGGATACGACACACATAAAAGAGAATTCGGGACCGTCAAGGAAGTCCTCAACCACCACGCGACCCTTACCGAAAGTTTCGTCAAGGAGCATGTCGCGAAGGGCAGCTTCCGCCTCTTCATAAGTGAGAGCCACAACCACACCTTTTCCGGCTGCCAAGCCGTCATATTTAATGACGGCAGGCAACGGACGGTTTTTCACATATTCCCAAGCTTTGTCGAAGTCATCAAAAGCCTCATATGCTGCTGTGGGAACATTATATTTTGTCATTATCTGCTTGGCAAATTCCTTGCTGCTTTCAATTCTTGTGGCAGCTTTTGTCGGACCAAAAGCCTTCAATCCCTCAGCTTCAAGCGCGTCAACGAGTCCGGCGGCGAGGGCTGCCTCCGGACCGACAACTGTCATGTCGATGGCATTGTCTTTTGCAAACCTCACAAGCGCCTCAACATCTTCCACGCCGATTGCCACACATTCTGCATCTTCAGCAATACCGGCATTACCCGGAGCACAGTAGATTTTACCGACGCGGGGGGAGCGTTTCAGAGCTTTCACTATGGCGTGGCATCTGCCTCCACTGCCCACTACAAGCACTTTATTATCTCTATCCATGATTAATCAATGTTTGAAATGACGCATTCCGGTGAAGAGCATTGTGATGCCTTTCTCATTGGCAACTTTTATGGAGTCTTCATCGCGAATACTTCCGCCTGGCTGAACAATGGCTGTCACTCCATATTTGGAAGCCAGTTCCACGGTGTCGCCGAATGGGAGGAATCCGTCAGATGCAAGCACGAGTCCTTCAGTGATTCCGGCTGCCTTTGCCTGCTCAAGGGCAATCTCGGCAGACCCTACACGGTTCATCTGTCCGGCACCCACACCTGCTGTGGCGTGATCTTTCACCACGACTATTGCGTTACTCTTCACATGCTTCACGATTTTCCAACCGAAGTTCATTTCGGCAAGTTCCTTCTCTGTGGGCTTGCGCTCGGTGACACACATGTCAGCAGTCACTTCCTTGCATTCAACGTCGGCATCTTGAACCAACATGCCTCCGTTAACACCGACATATTGCTTCTGGGGCTGCTTGACATTATCCATCTTCACCTCAAGAAGGCGGAGATTTTTTTTGGAAGCGAGCACCTCAAGTGCTTCCGGCTCAAAAGAGGGAGCCATGACTATTTCAAGGAAGATAGGCTTCATCAGGCGAGCCACTTCTGCAGTCAAAGGGCGGTTCATAGCCACGATTCCGCCATAGATACTTACTTTGTCTGCCTCGTATGCACGTGTCCAAGCTTCGAGAAGGTCTTTACCCACGCCGGCACCACAAGGATTCATGTGCTTGAGTGCCACACAGAATGGCTCTGTGAACTCCCTCACAATGTTAAGAGCGGCGTTTGCGTCCTGAATATTATTGTAGCTCAGTTCCTTGCCGCCAAGCTGACGGGCATGTGCCACGGAGTAAGAAACTTCATCTTTGCTGCGATAGAAAGTGGCAGCTTGATGGGGGTTTTCACCATAGCGGAGAGTCTGGACTGCATCAAAGGCGAGAAACAGCTTTTCATTAAGTCCGGCAGCCTTACGCATAAAGGTGGCAATATGGCTGTCGTAGAGGGCAGTGTGGGTATAAGCCTTTGCGGAGAGCTTTAGGCGTGTCTCGGGAAGAGTGTTGCCATTGGTAGCAATTTCTTCAATCACANTGGAATAGTCAGAAGGGTCGCAGACAACCGTCACATCTCTGAAGTTTTTAGCAGCACTTCTCAACATTGAGGGACCGCCTATGTCGATATTCTCAACGGCATCTTCCATTGTCACACCCTCTTTTGCAATTGTTGCCTCAAAAGGATATAGGTTTACACAAACCATCTCGATTGTGCTGATTCCGTTTTCAGCAAGCTGAGCCATGTGGTCTTCGCTGTCACGGCGAGCCAACAATCCGCCATGCACCTTGGGGTGAAGTGTCTTTACACGTCCCTCACAGATTTCAGGAAACCCGGTGACATCTTGAATGTCGGCAACCTCAAGTCCGGCACCACGAAGCACCTTCAGGGTTCCCCCGGTGGCAATCAGTCCCCAACCGAGATTGCTGAGAGCAGTGGCAAATTCCACCACTCCTGTCTTATCACTTACACTGATTAAAGCTCTCATATATTGTTTTTGCTATTTTAGTAATTTTTGGATCGTTGAAGGATAAAGGATATGTTCCTGTGCATGAATCAGAGATTCCAGTTCGTCAATGTCATTCCCCTCATACGGCACAGCTGCCTGTGAAATTATTTTGCCCCCGTCGAGCGATGAATCAACATAATGAATGGTCACTCCATACACTTTTACACCATATTCAAAAGCATCTTTTATGGCATGTGCTCCTTTAAAGGCAGGGAGCAGGGCAGGGTGTATGTTGATGATGCGGTTTTCATAGGCACTCAATAACACTTCACCCACTATACGCATGTAGCCCGCAAGACATATAAGGTCTACTTCCTTATCAGAAAGGGCATCTACGAGCATTGTCTCGAAAGCAGCCTTGGAAGGATAGTCTTTCGGACGGAATTCCAAAACCGGCACACCGAATTTTTTTGCCCTTTGGGTGACGTATGCACCGGGTTTATCGGTCACGCACAACACTACTTCAGCGTCAATCCTGCCATCTTCACATGCCTGCGCAATCGCTTCAAAGTTGGAACCGTTGCCGCTTGCAAACACTGCCAGTTTACTTTTCATCTTTTACGGATTATTTTATGGTAACACCGCTTCCTTCAACCACCTTTCCAATCAAGGAAGCTTTCTCACCTGCATTGGTGAGAATCTCTATGGTCTTTGCCACATCTTCCGGAGCGACAGCAAGCACCATGCCGATACCCATATTGAAGATATTAAACATCTCGCGGTGAGGTATGTTGCCATATTTTTCCAGCAGACGGAAAACCGGAAGGATTTCCCAACTTCCCTCTGTCACCTCTATACCCTGACCTTCACCAAGAATGCGGGGAATATTTTCATCGAAGCCACCACCGGTGATATGAGCGATGCCATGAACATCAACCTCTTTAAGCACCTTATGCACCTGTTTTACATAAATTTTAGTAGGGGTAAGGAGCATTTCACCAAGAGTCTGGTCGCCGGTGCCCTCATATTTTTTATTGAGGTCAAGATAGTTGTCTCTCAATATCTTGCGCACGAGGCTAAATCCATTGGAATGGACACCTGATGAAGCTATGCCTACCAGCATGTCGCCAGGCTTAACCTTTGAGCAGTCAATGAGCTTATCTTTTTCCACGGCACCCACTGTGAATCCGGCGATATCGTAATCATCTTCGCCATACATCCCCGGCATTTCAGCAGTTTCTCCACCTACGAGGGCACACCCTGCCTGACGGCATCCTTCAGCCACGCCTGCCACAATTGCCTCTACCACTTCTGGGTGGTTTTTGCCTACGGCAACATAGTCAAGGAAAATGAGTGGTTCGGCACCCTGTGCAAGCACATCGTTGACACACATTGCAACGGCATCAATGCCGATAGTGTCGTGTTTGTCCATGGCGAAGGCGATTTTAAGCTTTGTGCCTACACCGTCAGTGCCGCTCACGAGAATTGGGTGCTTGTAATTGAGAGATCCAAGGTCAAACATGCCGCCAAATGCGCCAATGTTGCCCATGCAACCCATGCGATTGGTAGAAGCCACATGCTTCTTAATGCGGCTTACCACCTCATAACCGGCTTCGAGATTTACGCCGGAGGCTTCATAACTTTTTGCCATTTCTTTATTTTGTATCTTTAGCCATGTGGTTTTTATAAGTCTTGGAAAACCTATAATTTCATAAATCTTACAAGACTTATAAAAACTTTACGGATTATATTATTTTTACTTTTTACGGAAGTATCTCACGGCATTGGCAAAGAGGTTTTGGCTCTTGTTGCCGGCGATATTCTTCATCAGTCCCTCAGACCAACGCTCAGAGTGTGCCATCTTACCGAGGATTTGACCGTCGGGAGAGATTATGCCCTCAATCGCCTCTGTGGAACCGTTGGGGTTTGCCGGAGAATCCATTGTGGCATTCCCTTCGCTGTCGGCATATTGGAAGGCGATCTGACCGTTTTTGCGGAGAGTGGCAGCAAGTTCTGCATTTGCCACAAACTTACCCTCACCGTGTGAAGCTGCCACGGAGTGGAGTTCACCCAGCTCAAAGCCTGCGAGCCAAGGAGATGCCACTGAGCCTACACGGGTAGACACTATCTGTGAGATATGTCGGTTGATGTCATTATGGAAAAGGGTGGGTGAATCGGGTGTCAGCTCGCCTATCTTTCCGAAGGGGAGAAGACCTGACTTCACAAGAGCCTGGAAACCATTGCAGATACCAAGCACCAGACCACCTCTTTGAAGCAGACGCTCAATTGCTGCTTTCACCTTATCATTCATAATGACGCTGGCGATAAACTTACCGCTGCCGTCAGGTTCATCACCCTCGGAGAAACCGCCGGAGAAGGCGAGAATGTCACAGGCATCAATATGGGCAGCCATGTCGGTGGTTGATTTCTCTGTGTCTTCCGGAGTCAGGTTGCAGAATACAGAAGAAGTCACTACTGCACCTTCTTTTGCGAAAGCGGCAGTCATGTCATAGTCACAGTTGGTGCCGGGGAAGACGGGTAGATACACCACCGGGTGTTCCTTTGCCTCACCTTTATATACCGTGGTATTTTCTCCGGAGACAGCATTCTCAACTTTACCGCGCACTTCTGTACGGTCGGGATAAACGGCTGTGAAACGCTTGCGATTTGTCTCAAATGCCTCCTCTATGGTTGTCTCAGTGTTGTTTATCTTCAATTTCTCATCACTGGTGGTCTTGCCTATTAAGTCGAAGCCCGGGAGCTCAAGAATCTCCTTGCTTTCCACTACTATTGAGCCGTTGCCATAATTGAATAGGTCAGACTCCTTGGCAATAACGTCTACACCGATTCTATTGCCGAAGCTCATCTTTGCAAGAGCCTCAGCAAGTCCGCCGAAGCCGAGTGCATAGCCGGATATGACAGTGCCTTCTGCGATAAGACGCTCAAGCAATTTATAGTTTCTCTTGAGGCTTTCAGTGTCAGGCATGAGAGAGGGGAGCGGTGTGTGGCGCACGAGATATATGAAATTCTCGGGAGCCTTAAATTCCGGGCTTATGACATGCTTGCTGCTGACGGGGGCTACGCCAAAGGCTATAAGAGTTGGAGGTACACTTATATGTGCGAAAGTGCCGCTCATGGAGTCTTTACCGCCGATAGAGGCGAGCCCAAGCTCTGTTTGCATTCTCAGGGTGCCGAGCAGTGCAGCCAAGGGTTTGCCCCATGATTCGCGTGAGTGCATTCTCTCGAAATATTCCTGATATGAGAAACGCATTTTCTCATATTCTGCGCACGCAGCCACAGCCT
The DNA here is from genome assembly GCA_014802265.1 of Bacteroides sp. Taxonomy (GTDB): domain Bacteria; phylum Bacteroidota; class Bacteroidia; order Bacteroidales; family Muribaculaceae; genus Lepagella. The sequence goes on from JAAVCP010000005.1 coordinate 62,390, forward strand.
TGCTCACAGCTTCGATGACTGAGTAGGCAGCCCCATGATATGGACTCCAACTTGTGAGATAGGGATTAAATCCGAATGCCATCATTGACGCAGTGTCGGTGTGATGGTTTCCAACAGGAAGTTTCTGCACAGATACTTGTGCCTCGGTGCGCTGTGTCTTGCCACCAAACGGCATCAACACGGTAGATTTACCTATTGAAGAGTCAAAATGCTCGATAAGTCCCTTTTGTGAGGTCACATTATCATCTGCAAGCAAGTTAAGGAATTTCTCCTTAACAGAGTTACCCTTTAGCTCACGCTCAAACGGATCACGTGGTTCGATGGTGCCGATAGTTGCCTCGGCGAAATGGCGGGCACCTGCTGAGTCGATAAACTCACGGCTGAGGTCTGCCACTGTCTTGTCTCCATAGAACATGCGCATTCTTCCTGTAGAAGTCACGTCTGCCACATGGGTCACCTCTAAGTTTTCCTCGTGGCAGTAGCGCATGAATTCCTCCATGTCTTTAGCCTCTACCACAACTGACATACGTTCCTGGCTCTCGCTGATTGCAAGTTCGGTGGCATTAAGACCGGAATATTTTGTGGGCACACGGTCAAGATATATGTCAAGCCCGTCGGTAAGTTCTCCGATAGCCACGCTTACTCCTCCTGCTCCGAAGTCGTTTGATTTCTTAATGAGTCTTGTCACCTCAGGACGACGGAACAGACGTGCAATCTTTCTTTCCTCGGGTGCATTGCCTTTCTGCACCTCGCTGCCACATTCCTCAAGAGAGGAAGTTGTGTGCTCCTTCGAAGAACCGGTTGCTCCTCCGATACCATCGCGTCCTGTCCTGCCGCCGAACATAAGTACAACGTCGCCTTCAGCCGGGCTTTCACGACGTACGTCGGAAGCTTTTACCGCACCGACAACCGCACCGACCTCAAGACGCTTTGCAACATAGTCAGGGTGATAGATTTCACGCACATGGGTAGTGGCAAGTCCTATCTGATTACCGTATGATGAGTATCCTGCTGCTGCGCGTAGTGAAATGACACGTTGCGGCAATTTCCCTTCCATAGTCTCAGAGACGGGTTTGTAGATGTCGCCCGCACCGGTCACGCGCATTGCCTGGTATACATAGCTTCGTCCGCTCAACGGGTCACGGATTGCACCTCCAAGGCAAGTAGATGCGCCGCCGAAAGGCTCAATCTCTGTGGGGTGATTATGGGTCTCGTTCTTAAACTGGAGGAGCCAACGCTCTGTCTTTCCGTCAACGTCAACGTCTACATAGATACTGCAAGCATTGTTTTCTTCACTCTGCTCAAGATCGTTGAGCAGACCTTGTTTGCGCAGGTAGCGGGCACCAATGGTGGCAAGATCCATCAGGCAGAGGGGTTTATTTTCCCTGCCGAGTTCCTTGCGTATTTCATGCCATTGCTTGAGGCTCTCCTCCAAGTCGGCGGTTGCAAATGAGTCGTCAACCTTTATGTCGGTAAGTTCGGTGGTAAATGTAGTGTGGCGGCAATGGTCGCTCCAATATGTGTCGAGGATCCTTAATTCTGTTTCATTGGGGTCACGTCCTTCTTTTGTGAAATATGCCACAACTTCCATAAGGTCGTCGCCGTTCATTGCCAATCCTTTCTCCTTGCAATAGGCGGCAGCTTTATCGGCTGTAATTTCACGGAAACCGTCAAGCACAGGCACCGGCTTTGCGGCGGCACGCTCAGGAGCTGCCAGAATAGAGAGATCTTTCTCTCTTGACTCCACGGCATTAATGGTGTAGTGGGCAATCTTCTTCATCTCCTCCTCACCAACGCTGTTATCAAATATCAGCAGTTTTGCACTGCGGATTTCAATGTCGGCATCAGGTTGGAGTAGTTTCACGCATTCCTCTGCGGCTGCGGCACGTTGGTCAAACTGACCCGGAAGCGATTCTATTGCAAGATATGGCTTGCCTTCAAAGTCTACCTCTTTGCTTACGGTGTCGGTTGCAGGCTCACCAAAAACTTTGTAGCTGCTTTTTTCTACAAGTTCCGGAGTAAAGCCAAAAAGATCATATACACAAAGTAGACGTAGATCTTTTATGTTTAGTCCGAGATTGGAGTTTAGCTCATTGCGAAGGCTGTCTGCCTCCACACGGTATTGCTCACGTTTCTCTACGAAAATTCTGTATGGTGTCATTTTCGGTTGATTAGTCAAGTGTGGAGGCGAGGACCTTATCTGCTTGTTGCTTGCGGAAAGCGTCCATCTTATCCTTAAGTTGAGGATTAGTGATAGCCATCATTTCAATGGCAAGGAGAGCTGCGTTTTTAGCACCGTCGATAGCCACTACAGCCACCGGTATGCCAGATGGCATCTGCACCATTGATAGAAGGGAGTCGATTCCTTCGAGTGCACGCGCCTTGATAGGCACACCGATTACCGGGAGGGTGGTGAATGCAGCCACCACTCCGGCGAGGTGAGCCGCTCCTCCGGCAGCCGCTATGACGGCAGCGAAACCACGGTCGCGCAGGCTGCTCACCCATTTTTCAAGTTCGGCGGGCGTACGGTGTGCGCTCAGCACTTTTGTTTCAAATTCAACGCCAAACTGAGCAAGAGTCTCAGTGGCTCCTTTCATGACTCCCCAATCGCTGGTGGAGCCCATAACAACACCTATTTTCACTGCTTTAGAACAAGTTTAAAAAGGAGTGGGCGCCAATGATTTTTCATGGCGTCCACTCATGTTATATTGTTATAAGTTTTACACGTTTGATTTGTCCGAATGTAAGTCGGCACAATTTCCCCACGCGAATTTTCATTCCGGATTCGGAATGATGTAGTCGCACACTTGAAAAGTTCGGCATTATGCCGGACTTTCGTCTGGCAGATTGTATGTAGACTTCACCTGTAGTCATTCAAGTATAGTTACGTCTTGGCTCACGGAACGAGCAGGGAAATTTAGAGTGCAAAATTACAAAATATTCCTGACATATCCTAACCAAATTTGTAAAATCGTGCTAAGTAGCGTTAAAATTCAAAAAATCAAATTGTTATTATACAGTTAAATTTAGTAGCCATAGCTTGTTCCATATCTGCCATTGCCAATCTAAAACTACTGTAATCACTCATCGCCTGCGGAATATGACATTGGTAAATTTCTATTTCAGCACTATTTTCCAACCCGTATCCCAATAGCTTGCATATTTCATACTCAGGAGCCTTGAAAGTGGGGAGAATAAAAATTCCTTTTTGACCTTTTAATCGATATATATAGGTGATCATTTGTTTAATATCATCTCTTGTGTCGATCCCATTTTTATATTTTGCGTCAACTATCACCTTGTCTGTCTCTCGATAATAATCAGGGTAACGGGGATATCTGTTACATACGTTTGGCAAGAATTGTTTAGCAAGATAGATGCTTCCAGTTCCTTTCTTATTATTGGGATGCACAAATCCCTGCTCTGCCAAGATGGTTGCCAAATACTCCTCCCATAAGTAAGAGACATCAAACAATATGCCGCTTATTTTATCCTCATTAACCCCATACTTTATTCTCTCATGTCTCAATATCCGTAGACATAATTTTTGAAGATCCGTATATCGGGAATAATAAGGATGACTGATAATCTTTAGATTACTCTTGATTACTTTTTCCCTCTCACGCGGATTATATTGTGAAGTTGCTGATACAATCCGACCAACATTTGAACGCATCTCGGCATCCTTCTCCAATACGGTCTTTCCCAATTTGGTTCTGCCGATATATTCAATTGTATGGCGTATCAGTTGGGTCACATGATTATCATAACTGAATTCCCGTGTACTGTATGCTATTCTGCCATTAAATGGCATATTAAATTTAAGGTGCCTGTTTATTCCAATAGGACCTTTTACATTCGCGTCATTATAATCGTTCCTTCTATATTCTTTATAGACACCCTGAGATAATGCTTCATTTAATAGTTGAGGAAAGAGATATATCAGGAAATCAAATACCGCTTCGTCATTTGTGCCATGTGAAAGATTGACCATATTGATACCAAGCACTTTCTCAAGCATATAATGCAAAAAGAAATCTTCCTCTCCATCTTTAGAAAAACGTGAATGTATCGCCACTGATAAACCGTTAACTCCTATAAACCCGGCTATATTGCCTGTCTCTAAAACAGCTTTCTTACATGTGTCGCCACTCCATGTGGTTTGTAATGAGAACAGAATTTGCTTGTCTGTGCCATCGTCACATTTTTGAAAGGAATGAGGGTAGATAAACAAATTATTACCTTGATCATCTAATAATTCGGATATTTTACGATTTGCTATATTCTGAAGTTTAAGAAATTCCTCAATATTATCCGGGGTTGAAGAGCGTGTTGAATTATCACTCAGTATCATTGCCGTTCCTGTTATAGTATCTGTCTTCCAATGATTTCAGCTTTACCATTGCATCAGGAGTACCTCTCAGATACTCAAAAAGCAGTCCTTTCAGGTGGTTATTCCATAAATGAGTGTATGCCTCCTCCTTATTGGAATGGTCATCATTAAGATACAGAGCCAATTTACTGAAATAAGCACCGCCGATGTGATACGCTGTGCTTAATCCCTCTATTCCGCTATTGGTATTCTCGTCCCATATAGCTGCATTCAGCCGTTGCATCACAGCCACCACATCATCTTTCATATCCTCAAGGTTATCAAGCATTCCGGTGTTTTCATCTGCCTTTACCTCCTCCCAAGCAAAGCGTCGGCGCATGGCAAAATCCATACTTTCTACACTTCTGTCTATATCATTCATAGTGCCGATGATATAGACGTTATCAGGAACATAGAAACCTTCATAAAAAGGATCTGACTCATCAGTAATCAGATTCTGATATTGGGTTTTCACTCTTAAATCCTTTGCTCCACGATAACCGGGATCAATACTGAAGAATAGTTCACCAAATATCTTGGAAATTTCTCCACGATTAATTTCATCAATTATAAATACAAATTTATCAGAAGTGACATAATTATGAGTTGCTTTCTCTAAATAGTGTTGTTTTATATATTCACCAATCAACGTAGTATACTCATTATAATCCTCAACTCTATCCCCATATATGTAGTGTAGTATGGTAGCATCATCTACGCTCCATCCTGATTTATTAGGAATTGATATGAGATTGTTATCTGATAATTTTATTTTAACTAAAGTAGTGAACGTATTGCTCTTAATACTCGAAATATTTATACTTCCATTTTTTTTCAAATCTTCTTTAAATAACTGCAACGCATCTGGCACCTTAAGAAAAGAGAGGGTAAGTTTATTAGATTTTATTGCCTCATTACAGAATTTTTTTAATACACCATCTTTCCTTTCAAATCCAATAGATTCACTATCTTTAGATTTGACAGGACGTAGCCCTTCTACAAAATCAGTATAATCATACGATGGATGAAATTGAACAAATTCAGATTTCGCCCCCATAGCTTTTGCTATCTCTCTTGCCATATAGGTTTTCCCTGTTCCGGGAGCACCGGTCAATATAAGGTTTTTATTAGCTTCCAATAACTTTACATATTTCTCGTATTTTTTATTCACTTCCATATACTTATTGTTATCATTTTTATTGCTATCTACATTACTCCTATTTAGTAAGTAATCAGATATATACTTAGGAACTCCCGTTGATTGAATACTTATACTATCAGACTTCCATTTTGTCTCAGGAAACTGGATATTCAAATCAGATATAGGGATGTAACCTATATCATTAAAACATAACCAAGCTACATCAAAATAATGATATTGTGTTTGTATATTGTCTCCTGCAATCTTTGCAAATTGTGGATCTTTATTATAATTTCTTGCTTTATAGTAGGATATGGTAATCCCAATACCCCATAATCCAAGACTTCCATTTTTACAACAGACTATATCCCCTTCTGTTATCTGGGTTATCAAATCATAGTCTTGTATATTCGAAACCACTTTATTACGTGTATCATCTTCTTTTATTCTAATTGTATTATTGTTTAGAAAATATTTCCAGGCAGCTTCTTCACAATTCTTATTTTGAGCCGGAGTAATAAAATGGCATCTATGTTTGTTTTCTAATTCAGCAACATTAAGTGTAGCTGGAATAAGAAAATTCGCCTTAATTTTTTCTTTACCAAGAGTAGTCATAAATATCCTAAATTTATCCAACAGACTCTCTTCCATACTCTTTTTCGTACTCTTCCAGTATAGTCCCAATTTTAGAAAATTTTTATTAGTTTGAGTACCATCACCATGATTCTGAGTGTGTTTTTGTTTAGTATTATTTTTATAACCAACAAAACGACTTGGAGCAAATATCAAGGTATCTCCAAAAGGTTCTACGACATACCATTTACCTTTTTCAAACCGTTCCAACGCCCACTCCTTATCCTCTGCCACATTACTCTTGGCATAAGAATAAAGCGTATAGATATTTTTAACAACGTCTACTCTGTTCTCTATAAAATCAGATCTTTCCATTATTTATATAATTTTTCAATCTAATTAAAATATTAAACTTTCTCCTGCTGATTTGCCAACAGTGAAGGTATGTTTGACAATGGTATAGAATATCATACCCAATATTTTCATTGTCTGCCTTTGCTCGCTTGAATGTTATTTTGCAAATGCAGAAATAATTAAATTCATGGGAAAAGATAATATATAGACGAAATTATAAGGTAAGATATTATGTTCAGTAAATTAAAAATCCGAGTAATTTAAATCAAGTCAATTTATAGTAGGTTCAGACCACAGTTAATCAAAATTAGGATATTAGATTGGTCTTTTGGGAATATAATTGTGTTAAATAGGATAAAGGGGCAGGTAATTTCGGAAAAATGATTACGATGTGAAACTATTGCAGATTATAATATGTTTACACAATAAAAACCATTCTATGCCATGAAAGTAGGACTATTTATACCATGCTATGTAGATGCTGTTTTTCCGGAGGTCGGAATGGCATCATACAAACTTTTGCGACACCTTGGAATTGACGTTACTTATCCTAAGGGGCAGACATGTTGCGGTCAGCCGATGGCTAATGCCGGTTATGCGAAAGATGCCACTCATTTAGCTGAAAAATACAACTCAATGTTTGATGGGTTTGATTATGTAGTGGCTCCCTCAGTTTCTTGCACGGCTTTTATCCGTCTCCAGTATCCAAATATCCTTAGAGATGCCAATCATAAATGTGAGATAGCTTCACACACTATGGATATTGTGGAGTTTCTGCATGATGTGGTTAAGGTGAAAGGTCCTTTGGGTAGGTTCCCTCATAAGGTAAGCCTTCATAACTCTTGTCATGGAGTGCGAGAGCTTCATCTTTCCTCACCTTCAGAAATGGTTGTGCCGAAGTTTAACAAGATAAAAGACCTTCTTAACCTTGTGGAAGGTATAGAGGTGGTAGAACCGGAACGTGAAGATGAGTGTTGCGGCTTCGGAGGTATGTTTAGTGTCGAGGAAGTTGCCGTGAGCAAACAGATGGGTGAGCAGAAACTGATGAGACATGCTGCCACCGGAGCTGAATATATTACCGGGGCTGACTGCTCATGCCTTATGCACATGGCAGGCATAAATGCCAAGGAAAGAAAGTACCCGGACATTCAATTCAAACATGTAGTGGAAATCCTTGCCAATAACCTTTAATTAAATTTTGAATCACATGAGCACATCACACAGCATAGCCGCCAAGAAATTTCTGGAGAACCAGAAATATGCAACATGGCACGACAAAACATTTTGGGGTGTAAGGGAGAAGAGAGACAAGATGGCTTTTGACCTTCCGGAATGGGAACGCTTGCGCGATAAGGCTTCTGAAATAAAGAAGCACACTCTCACTAACATTGACAAATATCTGGAAATGTTTTCAGATGCAGCAGAAAAGAATGGGGTAGAGGTGCATTGGGCGAAAGACGCGGAGGAGTTTAATGAGATTGTATATGACATATTAAAATCGCATAACGCTAAAAAGCTCGTAAAGTCGAAATCGATGCTTACCGAAGAATGCCAAATGAATCCCTATCTGGAGGCACGCGGCATAGAGGTGGTTGAGACTGATCTCGGGGAACGCATTCTTCAGCTTGACCATCAAGCCCCGAGCCATATTGTTATGCCGGCTACCCACCTGAGCCATGATGATGTCGGAAAGATATTTGAGCGGGAATTAGGCACGGAAAAGGGGAATCATGATCCCACATACCTTACTTACATGGCGCGTCTGAGTCTGCGCAATGAGTTTCTGACTGCTGATGCAGGCATGACGGGAGCTAATTTCGGCATAGCTGCCACGGGAGACATAGTGGTGTGTACAAACGAGGGTAATGCCGATATGTCAACATCGGTTCCAAAACTTCAGATCGCTGCTATCGGACTTGAAAAGATTATACCCGACTATGAGGCATTGTCAGTGTTTGTTAGACTTTTGGCACGTTCCGCCACGGGTCAGCCTTCGACTGTCTACACGAGTCATTTCCGTAAGGCACGTCCGGGTGCTGAGAAGATGCACATAGTCATAGTTGATAATGGAAGGAGCAAGTGGCTTGGAGACCCCGAGCATTGGGAGAGCCTGAAGTGTATACGTTGTGGGTCATGTATGAACACTTGCCCGGTCTACCGTTGGTCTGGTGGATATTCCTACAGCTATTTTATACCGGGACCAATTGGCATAAATCTTGGAATGCTCAGAGACCCCAAGAAATATTCCGGTAATGTCAGTGCCTGCACACTTTGTCTCAGTTGTCAGTGTGTTTGTCCGGCAAAGGTAGATTTAGGTACCCAGATTTATAAATGGCGTCAGGTGCTTGACAGCTATGGAGTAGCAAATAAAGAGAAGAAAATGATGGTGAAAGGGATGGACCTGATATATGATCACCCTTCGCTATATAATGCTGCAACGGCATGTGCACATTTTCTTAATGGAATGGAACCGCTTGTCAACAATGGACTTAACCCTTGGGCATACGCTCACAAGATGATGAAATTCCCGAAGAAGCCATTCCATAAGCAATTTGAAGAACTTGATAAAAGTGGTGATTAGTGATAAGGATTTAGTAATTAGTCAAGAAGATAGAGAGTATGAGTACGAAGAAAGATATAATAGACAGATGCAAGGCAAGCATCAGGGAGCGACTGGAACGCCCTACATTAGCTGACCTCAATCCCACCACATACGATAATCCCCTTGAGAAATTTATAGAGCAGGCAAAAAATATAGGCTGCACGGTGGAATTGGCAAAATCTACAGACGAAGTTGACACTATCATAAAAAAGGTTTACCCCGATGCAAAGATAGTGGCGAGCAGTCTGCCCTACGTGAAAAGCGCAATGCTTAATCCTGATACGGTTGCTGACGCACAGGCATTGAATGGCGTAGATGTCGGTGTTGTGAGGGCAGAATTCGGGGTTGCTGAAAACGGTAGTGTCTGGGTGATGCAGAAAGTAAAGGAACGCGACGTATGCTTTATCTCTGAAAATCTTGTGGCAGTAATGCCAAGGCATGCTGTAAGCAATATGCATGAGGCATACGGGGAGGTCAGTTTTAATGACTACGGTTATGGAGTCTTTATCGCCGGACCTTCAAAGACAGCCGACATAGCGCAGGTGCTTGTGCTTGGGGCACAGGCAGCACGCAGCATGACTCTGATTCTTGTTTAATCTCTAATCTTTAATCTTTTACTCCCATGACTGCTCTGATATCCATACTTCCCGTAGTTATACTTTTCGTGTTGATGCTTGGTCTGAAGGTGACAGGCTGGAAAAGTGCCCTTCTGACAATGCTTATTACGGCTGCCCTGGCATTATGGGCAGCCCCTGCAATGGGAATAATCCCGGAAAAATTCGCAGGTGAGTCGGTCTGTTCCTTAGTGTGGTGGAGCTTTGCAGAGGGAGTTCTTAAAGCTGTCTTCCCGATTCTTATTATAATATTAATGGCAATCTACAGCTATAATGTGATAGTGGAGTCTAAGGCAATAGAGGTTATAAAGAAGCAGTTTACAGCCCTCACTGATGATAAGGGGGTGTTGGTGCTGATGATGGTATGGGGTTTCGGAGGATTGCTTGAGGGTATGGCAGGCTTCGGAACGGCAGTGGCTATTCCGGCTGCCATATTGATAGGCTTAGGTTTCAAACCTATGTTTTCAGCATTAGTGGCATTGCTTGGCAACACTGTGGCAACCGGTTTCGGTGCGGTGGGTGTGCCTGTGACCACTCTGTGTAATGAGATTTCTGCAGGAGGAAGCGCATCGGCACAGACTGTGTGTGAGGTGTCGACTTTCTCTGTTATCCAACTGTCACCCCTGTTTATCCTGATTCCGTTTATCATATTAACGCTAACCGACCGCAAGGCATGGGTGAAAAATATATGTGTGGCAATATGGGTCGGAGGGGTGTCGTTGGCAGTGCAATTGGTGTGTGCTTCATTCTTAGGAGCAGAGACACCTGCCATCTTAGGTTCAATTGCCGCGATACTTGCCATCATAGCCTATGACCGCCTATTTCTTCCCCGAAAGAAAAAATCAGAGAAAACTGAAAAATTTACTGTCGGAGAGACTCTGAGGGCATGGAGCGTATATCTGTTTATTCTTGTGTTCATACTTGTCAGCGGTGCATTGTGCCCACCTGTCAATAATTTTCTTAAATCTCATTTAGTTACTGCGCTTCCTCTGCCGGTAATTGGTTCTACATTTAAATTTGGCTGGATAAGCAATGCCGGGTTGATGTTGTTTCTCGGAAGTGTATTCGGAGGACTTGTGCAGGGTCTTGGCTGGCGACAACTTACGGTAGTCATGGCGAAGACCATAGTAAACCTTCGTTTTACTGTGATTACGATTATTTCACTTATCTCACTTGCATCTATAATGAACTATAGCGGCATGATTGCTGCGATTGCAGGAGGATTAGTTGCCGTTTCAGGTAGTTTTTATCCGTTCTTTGCTCCATTGATCGGTGCCATTGGTACATTTGTAACCGGTAGTGACACCTCATCGAATATATTGTTCGGCAAGTTGCAGGCAAATGTGGCAGGGCAGCTTGGCATGAACGGCACGACCTCAGTGTGCGGATTTACAGGATCTGAAGCCGACTGGCTGGCAGCCTCCAATACTGCCGGGGCAACCGGAGGCAAGATGATTTCGCCACAGAGCATAGCGATAGCCACAGCCGCCTGCGACATGAAGGGGGCAGATGACGCGATACTTCGCAAGGCGATTCCGTATGCGCTTGTCTACATAGCAATTTGCGGTGTTATTGTCTATTTTGGGAGTTAAATTTTGGTCAATTTTACGCTTTGTTGGTCAATTTGTGTGTATCAATAAGAAACATGTTTTACAACATGTAATCAAGTCTTGATGATACGAATAATGAGTGTTAATTTTACACCAATAATAAAACTCTTTAATACCCATATACATGAGACAATTTCTAAATGTGGCAGCCATCGGTTCGATGCTGGCATTAGGTGCTTGCAGCAGCCATTCTGAAAATGCGCAGTTAACTAAATCCGGTTTGGATCCTGAAAAATTCAAAAGTGAGTTTAAGGGAGAGCCGACCGCTCTCTACACTCTTGTGAATGCAGACGGAGCCGAGGCATGTATCACGAACTTTGGCGGGCGCCTTGTATCAATGATGGTGCCTGATAAAAATGGGAATATGAGAGATGTCGTGCTTGGATTTGACAGTGTTCAGGCATATTTCCCCGAAAATAACCTCTCAGATTTCGGTGCATCAGTAGGACGCTATGCCAATCGTATCAATCAGGGACGTTTTGTGATCAACAGAGATACCATTCAGCTTCCACAGAATAATTTCGGTCATTGTCTGCATGGCGGCGGAGAGATGGGTGATCTCGGCTGGCAATACCGTGTCTATAATGCGCAGCAGCCAAATGACTCTACTTTGGTGCTCACTATTCAATCGCCTGACGGCGACAATCACTTCCCCGGCAACATGACGGCGCAAGTGACATACACGCTCCGGAATGGCAACGAACTTGACATAGCCTATACTGCCACTACTGACAAACCCACCATAGTCAATCTGACCAATCATTCATATTTTAACCTTTCAGGCGATCCTACCCATGCAATCACTGACAATATCCTTCAAGTGAATGCCTCCGGCTACACTCCCGTGGACCAAACTTTCATGACTACCGGGGAGATTGCACCTGTGGAGGGAACCCCATTTGATTTCCGCAGTCCGCGAGCCATAGGGGAGAATATCAAGGATTTCAAAAATAAGCAGATTAAAAACGGCAATGGCTATGATCATAACTTCGTGCTCGACACCAAGGGTGACATCACAAAGCCCTCAGCCGTGCTATATAGTCCTGACTCGGGCATTGAGATGGTAATGTTTACCACAGAACCGGGTGTGCAGGTATATTCCGGCAACTTCCTTGACGGCAGCGTTACAGGTAAAAATGGTATTGTATACAATCAACATGCCGGTATCTGCCTGGAGACACAACACTATCCCGACTCACCCAATAAACCGAACTGGCCCTCGGTTGTGTTGAATCCCGGAGAAACCTATAACTCAGAATGTATCTATAAATTTTCTGTAAAATAATTAATTTAAAACTAACATTATGCAAACGTTAGACTGGTTAGTAATCGCGATATTCGCGGTTGCCCTAATTGGAATCGTAGTCTGGGTTATGCGTCAGAAGCAGAATAATGCTTCTGATTACTTCCTCGGAGGCAAAGACGCAACTTGGATTGCCATCGGTGCATCAATCTTTGCATCAAACATCGGTTCAGAACACCTTATCGGTCTTGCCGGCTCAGGAGCCTCCAGTGGCATGGCAATGGCACATTGGGAGATCCAAGGATGGATGATCCTTATCCTCGGCTGGGTGTTCGTGCCTTTCTACACCCGTTCCATGGTAATCACCATGCCGGAGTTTCTTGAACGCCGATATAACTCAGCTTCAAGAACAATCCTTTCGGTTATCTCTCTTATCAGCTACGTGCTGACAAAAGTAGCCGTAACGGTTTATGCCGGTGGTCTTGTGTTCCAGCAGGTTTTCGGTATCGACAAACTGTGGGGTATCGACTTCTTCTGGATTGCAGCTGTCGGGCTTGTTGTCATAACCGCTATCTACACAATTGTCGGGGGTATGAAATCCGTGCTTTATACCTCAGTACTTCAGACTCCGATTCTTCTTCTCGGCTCAGTCATTATCCTTGTGCTCGGCTTGAAGGAACTCGGTGGCTGGGAGGAGATGATGCGTATATGCTCAGCCGTTGAGGTGAACGAATATGGCGACACCATGACCAATCTTATCCGTAATAATAATGATGCTCAATATCCCTGGCTGGGAGCCTTGATTGGGTCTGCCGTGATTGGTTTCTGGTATTGGTGTACCGACCAGTTTATTGTTCAGCGTGTGCTTTCAGGCAAGAATGAGAAAGAGTCACGCCGAGGCACAATCTTCGGTGCATATCTGAAGTTGCTTCCTGTATTCCTGTTTTTGATTCCCGGCATGATTGCATTTGCCCTTCATCAGAAATTGGGTTCATTCCTCCCTATGCTTGAGAATGGAATGCCTAACAGCGACGCAGCCTTTCCGACTCTCGTTGCCAAACTGCTTCCCGCCGGTGTTAAGGGTTTGATTGTTTGCGGTATTCTTGCAGCCCTTATGAGCTCGCTTGCCTCACTCTTCAACTCCTCAGCCGCTCTCTTTACCATTGACTTCTATCAGAGATTCAAACCACAGACTCCTCAGAAGAAACTTGTTGCCATTGGACAGGCTGCCACTGTTGTGATTGTTATTCTCGGTATTCTCTGGATTCCGGTGATGCGTTCAGTAGGTGATGTGCTTTACCTGTATCTGCAAGATGTTCAGTCGGTACTGGCACCGGGTATCGCTGCGGCGTTCCTGATGGGTATTGTATGGAAACGCACTTCCGCCCAAGGTGGTATGTGGGGTCTTATTACAGGTCTTGTGATCGGCTGCACACGTCTGGGCGCAAAGATCTACTACAGCAATGCCGACATTATCCCGGGTACTGAGCCGGGCTGGTTCCAGTTTATGTTCTACGATTGCAACTGGCTATTCTTCTGCGGCTGGATGCTTCTTTTCTGTCTTGCTGTGGTGTTTGTTGTCAGCATGTGCACAAAAGCTCCTGACGAAAATAAGATCAAAGGCTTGGTGTTCGGAACATCTACGCCCGAGCAACGTATGGCTACCCGTCAGAGTTGGAATGCCTGGGATATTTTCCACACAATTATGATTCTTGCAATCACAGTGGCATTCTACATCTATTTCTGGTAAAAATCCTGTGACATCTCTGTCGGTGGAGGTGTTTCCCATACCTCTACCGACAGATCTTCCAAGATATATATGACTATAGAGACAACACCCTATTCGGGTATACCCCGATTTCACGTTGGCGTTGACTGCATCATCTTTACAGTGATTGGTGATCGTCTTAACCTGCTGCTTGTAAGAAGAGACTTTGAGCCGGAGAAAGGGAAATGGTCACTTATCGGTGGCTTTGTTAATGAAAACGAGAGCGTTGACCAGGCAGCGAAGAGAGTGCTGTATGAGCTTACCGGCATCACTAATGGTTTTATCAGGCAATTAGGGGCATTCGGAGAAATTAACCGCGACCCGGGCGCAAGAGTTATTTCAGTGGCATATTTTTCCTTATTGAATTATGCTGAGATCAATCAGGAAGAGGTGAAAAGTCTGAAAGGGGAGTGGGTAGACGTAGACCGGCTTCCTGCATTGGGGTTTGACCACCCTGTGATGATTCAAAATGCCATGGAGCAAATGCGCAAAAAAATTCTTTCAGGTCATCTTGTGTTTAATCTTCTACCTGAACTGTTCACTCTGACTCAACTTCAAAATCTGGTGGAGAAAGTGATGGGGCGCCCACTTGATAAGCGTAACTTCCGCAAGCGGATAATGGAGAATACTGAAATCGTTGCCACTGAATATATTGACAAGGAGTCTTCACGGCGTGGTGCGCGTCTTTACCGGTTTATAGGTGAGCGGCAGTCATATAAGTAATATTTAACATCTTTGCATATATATTAAGGCAGGTAATTGTGTTATATTTTAAATAGCTACTAAGAATATTAATATGCTTGAAAAATTAAAGGAAGAGGTTTGCAAGGCAAATCTTGATTTGGTTGCCCATGGGCTTGTCATATTCACCTGGGGTAATGTCTCCGGCATTGACCGTGAGAAAGGCCTGGTTGTGATAAAACCTTCCGGTGTGAGCTATGACAATATGAAGGCAGAAGACATGGTGGTGGTGGATCTGCAGACTGGTGTTGTGGTTGAAGGAAATCTTAAACCTTCATCAGACACCCCTACGCACCTTGCTCTTTATCGCGCCTTCCCTGAGATCGGGGGTGTGGTTCACACACATTCCACCTACGCCACTGCATGGGCACAGGCAGGGGTTGATCTACCTAATATAGGCACTACTCATGCCGATTATTTTCATGACGCTATCCCTTCAACCCGAAGAATGACAGAGGAAGAGGTGATGGGTGATTATGAGCTTGAGACAGGTAATGTCATTGTGGAGACATTCGAGGGCATCAACCCGATGCATACACCCGGAGTACTGGTATCCAATCACGGTCCATTCACATGGGGGAAAGATCCGCATGATGCTGTACATAATGCTGTGGTGTTGGAGCAAGTGGCAAAGATGGCATTCATAGCGTTCTCTGTTAACCCGTCATTGAGCATGAACCGTCTCCTTGTAGAAAAGCATTTCAACCGCAAGCATGGTCCAAATGCCTATTATGGTCAAAACTAGACAACTTCATAACTTCACAAATTCACAACATAAAAACAATTAAAAAATAAAATATCATGTTTGAAAATTATGAAATATGGTGGGTAACCGGCGCCCAGCTTCTTTACGGAGGCGATGCCGTAGTGAAAGTGGATTCTCATTCACGTGAGATGGTAGATGGTCTTAACAATTCAGGCAATCTTCCTGTTAAGGTGGTCTATAAAGGCACAGCCAACTCTTCAAAGGAGGTAAGCGACATTATGCGCGCTGCCAACAATGACCCGAAATGTGCCGGCGTCATCACCTGGATGCATACTTTCTCACCCGCAAAGATGTGGATTCATGGTCTGCAGCTTCTTAATAAGCCGCTCCTCCATTTCCACACTCAGTATAATGCCGAGATTCCTTGGAAGGATATTGACATGGACTTCATGAACCTCAACCAGAGCGCACACGGTGACCGTGAGTTTGGTCACATCTGCACCCGTATGCGTATCCGCCGAAAAGTGGTTGTAGGTCACTGGACAGATCCGGAGGCGCAGAGAAAGATAGCCGTATGGGAGCGTGTGGCTGCCGCATGGGCTGATTCTCAGGATATGCTTATCATCCGTTTCGGCGACCAAATGAATAATGTGGCAGTGACCGACGGTGATAAGGTTGAGGCAGAACAGCGTCTTGGCTATCATGTGGATTATTGCCCGGTAAGCGAGTTGATGGAATACTACAAGCAGGTGAAAGATGAAGATGTAGATGCCCTTGTGGAAGAGTATTTCAAACTTTATGACCATGCACCTGAGCTTGAAGACAAAAGCACGGAAGCCTATAAGAAGACATGGAATGCTGCTGCCGCTGAACTTGCACTGCGTGCAATTCTTAAGGAAAAGGGTGCAAAAGGCTTCACAACTAACTTCGATGACCTCGGCACAAACGACATCAATGATCCGAACTTTGTTGGTTTCGACCAGATTCCAGGTCTTGCCTCACAGCGTCTGATGGCTGAGGGCTATGGCTTCGGCGCAGAAGGTGACTGGAAGAGTGCCGCTCTCTACCGCACAGTGTGGATGATGTCTGAGGGTAAGGCTTGCTCATTCCTTGAGGATTATACCATCAATTTTGACGGCAAAGACAGCTCACTTCTTCAGGCTCACATGCTTGAGATCTGTCCGCTTATTGCTGATGAGAAGCCCAAACTTGAGGTCCATTATCTTGGAATCGGCATACGTAAGAGCCTTACAGCACGTCTCGTGTTCACCTCTAAGGCAGCTCCCGGCATAACCTCTACCGTGGTTGACCTCGGCAACCGTTTCCGTTTGATCGTAAACGATGTAGAGTGCATCAAACCACAGCCAATGCCTAATCTGCCCGTGGCTTCAGCTCTCTGGATTCCTATGCCTAACTTTGAGACCGGAGCAGCAGCATGGATTCTTGCCGGCGGCACACACCACTCATGCTTCTCTTACGTCTTGACTCCCGAATATTGGGAAGACTATGCAGAGATAGCAGGCATAGAGATGGCGCATATCAATGCCCACACCACAATACCCGCGTTTAAGGACAGTCTACGCTGGAATGAGGTATATTATATGCTTAACAAGTCACTTTGCTAATCATTTGCGTTATGACTGAAAAAGCAAAAGCCACTATTGAAGAGGGGAGAGCCGTGCTCGGTATAGAGTTTGGCTCTACCCGAATCAAGGCTGTTCTCATTGATGAGGATAATAACCCTATAGCTCAAGGGAGCCACGAATGGGAAAATCAGCTTGTCAACGGCTTGTGGACATATAACACGGAAGCAATCTGGTTTGGTGTGCAAGACTGCTATCGTTCTCTTCGTGAGGATGTGAGGACTAAGTATGGGGTGGAAATAACTAACCTTGCAGCTATTGGAGTGAGTGCAATGATGCATGGCTACATGCCTTTTGATAAAGATGGCAACATGCTTGCGCCGTTCCGCACATGGAGAAATACCAATACAGGGGAGGCAGCCGCTATTCTTTCAGATCTCTTTGGCTATAATATCCCTTTGCGCTGGAGCATTTCCCATCTCTATCAGGCTATGCTCAATGATGAGCCGCATGTAAAAGATATAGCTTTCATCACCACCCTTGCCGGATATATCCATTGGAAACTTACAGGGGAGAAGGTGATTGGAATTGGTGATGGTTCCGGAATGCTTCCTGTTGATCCTGAGACTAAGAATTATTCCGCTCAGATGATTGAGAAATTCAATCATCTGATTGAAGAAAAGGGTTATGACTTCAAACTTCAGGATATTCTCCCGAAAATACTTTTGGCAGGTGAAAAGGCGGGTGTGTTGACTGATGAGGGTGCCAAGCATCTTGATATTTCCGGCAACCTTAAAGGAGGGGTACCTTTATGTCCTCCAGAAGGTGATGCCGGGACAGGTATGGTGGCAACCAATGCCGTGAAGCAGCGCACGGGAAATGTGTCTGCCGGGACATCTTCTTTCTCCATGATTGTGCTTGAAAAAGATCTTAGCAAGCCTCATGAGATGATAGATATGGTCACTACTCCTGACGGAAGCCTGGTTGCCATGGTGCATTGCAATAATTGCACTTCCGACCTGAATGCCTGGGTAGGGATATTCAAAGAGTATACTGAGTTGATGGGTATGCCTGTCGATATGGATAAGATTTTCGGTAATCTTTACAATAATGCTCTCAAGGGTGATCCCGATTGTGGCGGTTTGATGTCTTACAATTATTTCTCCGGTGAGCCGGTAACTGGTCTTACAGAGGGGCGTCCATTGTTCGTGCGCACCGTTGGTGACCGTTTTAATCTTGCCAATTTTATGCGTGCGAATCTTAATGCTGCTGTGGCGTGTCTGAAGATCGGCAACGATATTCTTTTCAACGAGGAGAAGGTAAAGGTAGACCGTATCACCGGTCACGGGGGTCTGTTTAAGACTCCGGGTGTGGGTCAGCGCATTCTTGCTGCTGCTCTTAATTCACCCATTTCCGTAATGGAGACAGCCGGAGAGGGTGGTGCCTGGGGAATGGCTCTTCTTGCAGGGTATCTTGTAAATAACAAGAATGACCGCAATCTTGCCGATTATCTTGAGATGGAGGTGTTTGAAGGCAATACAGGCACGAGCATTTCCCCAACTCCAGAAGATGTGGCAGGGTTTGATGTCTATATCAAAAACTATCTGAATTGTCTCCCCGTTGAGGAAGCAGCCGTAAAGTATAAAGAGGTGATTAAAAAGTGAATTAAAACAAAAATCAGGCGACTTTTTAGAGTCGCCTGATTTTTGTTTTAATGGTAATGTGGTTGTCCTGTTTTTATAATCATAAGAACAGGACAACTATTCATAATTATTTTAAGATTACCTTTGAAGTGCTTACAGAGCCGTTGCTCATCACGCTCTTACGGATAACCGGCTGACCCTTAACAGGAGCAGAGAGACGCATGCCCTGAAGATCATAGTATTCAACTGAAAGTACCTCCGATGCAGAAACAGATTCAACCTTACTGTTGTTGTCAGCCTCTACCTTGATATATTCAACAGCAGCAGGAATGAATATTTGATCCTCCGGAATCTCATCGCTTACTGCACGCAGACGCAGGTTGATCTTATCGCTTGAAGCAAATCCCTCGAAAGGAGCCTCTACTTCAATCCAACCTTCTTCTTCAGCCTTGATAGAACCGCTCCATGCAACTTCGTAAGGAGCCTCCTCAGATTCGCTTACTTCTTCACCTTCAGGAAGCTCATAGCGTACGATTTCTACAGATAGTTTTACAAGACCATCAGGATGTCCGTAATATCTGAAAGTCACAAGACCCTTATCATAGCCGGCGAAGTCAATGTCACCTGAAACATAAGCGATGTCACCTGTAGGCTGATAAGAAGCAAATGAGGTGTAAGCAAGTCCGTGTGAGTTGTCACTTGGATAGATATAGAGTGAGCTGTAGTCGGGAGCCATATAAGTAGCATTGCGACCTACAGTCCAACCTGCTGTGCCATCGTAAGACTTACTGGTCCACAACATATCGGCATCAAGCATATCCCATTCTCCAATACTGCTGAATGTCTCAACAAATGGCAACTTACAAGCAGGCCCTACAATGATATATTCAGACATTCCATACCATTCGCTTGAAGAACCGACATCATTTTTAGCGATAATCTGATATGCCATAGAGACTTGAGTGTCTATGCCTTCAAGATTGTCAAGATATTGATTTTCTTTGATATTCTCGGCAATGAGTTCTGTGTTGGCATAGCCGTAATAACGATATACATCATATATGACTGATTCCGGATCAAGATAACCTACTCCATTTGGCTGGTCAACAGCATCCCATGTTACAAGCACACCCCCTTCTACCGGTGTCGGCACAATATTTTCAGGAGTTGCGGGAGCATCAAGGAAGAGACCCACGGTACGAGATTCTTCGAAACTTTCACCCCATTGCCATTCTACCAATGCATCATAGAAATAATAACCTTCTTGCATCGGTTCGCTATTGTTGTCATCAACAAATTCATAGGGAGTGTTAAGAGCAGGATTCTCCTGTTCCCATACAATCCCCTGATTGACAGTTTCGTAAGAGTCAAGTGGACGATATTTACGGGTTACATATACACGTGAGGGCGTATATTTTATGTCGGGATATTCTTCGCTATCGCGAACACCGTCAGGCACAGTCAAAGACAGAGTGACCGGAGCTTGCCCTTTGTCAGATGTGCCTGTGAAGTTTTCCACAGATAATGGGCGAATACCGGTATAGACACCGAGTGAGCCATACCATGATTCAGATTCCACGCCGTCAACTATGGCAATACCACGGTAGTTCCAAGATTGTCCGATAACGATGTCCTTGTCGGTGAAGCTAATTTCTTCTCCGGGGTTAACATTCTCCCATTCAGCAACAAATACATCCTCTTCTTCCAAATCATAGCATGATTTTACAAGTCTGATTGTCATAGTGCCGCTGATAGGTACATCGGACGTGCCTTCATACCAGTCGCCCATAAGCTCAGTAGGAGCAACGAGTGTGCCCTCTACATATCCCTCGTTGTCGCTGATGAGAAATCTCAAATTGATGTCAGGACCATAAGGCTTTTGTGGAGTAGTCTCCTCGCCTTCTTCTGCCGCAAGAACGACAGGAGAATTACTGCGTTCTGCATTTGCCGCGATGTTGCATGATAAAATCAATGCACCGGCTGCAAATAAATTGGTGTAGATTTTAGCCATTGTAAAATAATTTGGTTAGTATTCTTGGCAAAGGTAATAAAAATTTATAAAACAGGCTGTAAATGTTAGCAATTTTTTTGTATAAAAAACAATTGGTATAAGTGAAGGTTTATATAATAGTCATTAAATAA
Source organism: Bacteroides sp. (assembly GCA_014802265.1). Taxonomy (GTDB): domain Bacteria; phylum Bacteroidota; class Bacteroidia; order Bacteroidales; family Muribaculaceae; genus Lepagella. The sequence continues at coordinate 83,482 of JAAVCP010000005.1, forward strand.
AGTATATACATTAATAAAACAGGCTTCACTTCATTTCAGTGGAACCTGTTTTATTGACTTATTGTATGTGCACTGCACATTTTTAACCTAACAAATAGTCATCTTAAATTTAACTATTTATTTAAATTGGCATGCAAGACATATATTAACTTTACTTTATGAATATTTTCTCAGTCTTATTTCCAATACGACGTAGGTAGATACCGGGATTGGTAACTTGATTTATTCTTATGCCATTTAAATCATAGTAGACTATATCAGGTTCAGTCTCATCAATGACAGTTACACCTGTTATGTCGCTGACCATTGCAACTGCACAGTTAAGGACTTCTCCAGTAACACAGTCAACCACTCCGGCAATGGCTCTAATGGAAGAAGCTTTGCCAATCATATCAAGTCCTTGGGCACTTGATGCATTGTTAAGATCGAATTCAATAGAATTGTTGTAGATTTTATCAGCTACAATAGCAGATGCTTCCGGAAGGCTACCCTCAATACCGTTAAGCTCACTCCATTTTACAGGAATATCATTGAAAATTAATCCCGGAATAGCGGCAGGTCCTTCTATAAATTCTCTGATTTCCTCAATACCGTAGCTGTCAAAGCTTTCCCCTGAAAGATAATTTGTCTGAATCCAGCTATTATCGGAAAGTCCGTTGGCAGTTAGGATATAGAAAATCCGACAATCGTTTTCCGGCTGTTTGATAAATGATACATCGGCAGCCAAAGTAACTTTATTGCTTTCTGCATTAAACTCGACCTGGGAGAGATCAATAGATGCAGGAGTGAATTTTTGGAGTTGTTTTTCCCATGCGGTAAGGAATCCAAATCCTGAAAAATCATTCCAGTAGAATGGGTCTCCTTGTTCTTGACGATCAATGGTTGACACCGGGAATGCAGTAACAAACCAGGGATAATCAGTGTAGGGGACTGTTTCCATTGCATCATTAGAATGGTATGAAATTCCCACATAATCGTCAGGATAATTGGTAGCCATATATTCCATAGCCGCATATCCTCTTGGACAATATCCACACCATAAGCCGGTGTATTCCTCAACAAGAACTCTGCGTTTGGGAACATTGGCAAATGCATACAGTAGAGCTTTAATTGTGGCTTCAGAATTTGAAACTTCTTCACCATTGATTTTTGACAAACTTATCTCAAAATCATTTTTCCCTGCTTCTGCTTTGTTGTCGATATATACTGTCAGAGGAATAGTACCGGTAAACTGAAGTTGTAGAGCTGGATCGAATGTGGAAGTCGAGGTGTATGTGTCAGTGCCGTTGAATGAGTAGGAGAATTCCATGGATTCAATTGGAAGTGAACCAAAATTAGTGAAGGTTAAAGGAATCTCAAACTCATCTTGCGATACTGTAAAATTAAGATCTGTATCTAAGCTGATAGTGCCGTTATTGTTTGGGAAATCCCCTGATAGGACAATCTGCATGGCAGATACAAGACTGGTCCTATCATACATGTTAACCCAATCATAATATTTTCTTGAGGTATGCATGTAGAATCCATCAGGATTATTACCATTTCCTAAGATGACAGGTCCACGGGTCTCATCATTATATTGGGTTACACTAAATGAGTAACCAACAAAGATACCTTCTTCAGGGATAACAAAACCGTCAGGAAATGTAGCTGTTAAGTAGCCATCTTTCACTATGGCATCTACAGTGGTGAGATTGGCTACGTTTTTGTTGTTTTCTATTTTAAGCTCGGTAGATAACCATGCTTTGCACTCAGAAATGTCAGAAGACTCCGGAAACATGACTTTAATCCCTTTTACACTGGCATTGCTGAATCCGAGATTAGTCATTTTTACTGCTACATCGTAGTTATCTGCCTTTGGATTTCCATAGGCTATAAATTCTCCTTCAAGGTTAGCATAAGAGTATTCCACCTCATTAGCGTGACCTGTTACCGTACATGTCGCAAGAACTAAAGTAGCTAAGATATTGTATATTTTCATAATTGTGAATTAAAAATTTGAGATTAATCCGTGAGGCAGCCTGAGGGAAACCCTCAGCTGCTTCACGAGAAAGATTTAGTATTACCTTACAGCAATCTTTGAGGTTTTCTCTGTGCCGTCATCAAAAACTGCTTTCTTAATGTATATACCTTTGGAAGGTTGAGCGATTTCATATCCTGACAGATCAAAATACTTCACATATTTTATTTCGCCATGATTTTTGATTTCTTCAACATAAAGAGGATCGTCTACTCCAAAAGACATTACTTCAGACTCATAACGATTTTCGCCATCATAGAAACAAGACTGCACGCCAAGAGTTGACATTCCGGCAACATATACCACAATAGAAATATAGTCATCGTGAGTCATGAAATCCCACCAGTCATCTTGGTCAACGGGCATCCATTCCATTGTCTCTTCCGGAATAGTTGGATATTCCGTGCGTTCCCATACGTATGGCTCTCCATTTACCAATACTCTGTAGTAAAGGTTATCGTGAGGCAGTAGATATCCGTCTACATTCAAATCCGGAATAATAAAATGGATACATTGGGCATCTTGTATTGATTCGAGAGGATAGTATTCTTTAAAGATTGGTTTTGCCGGGACAAGCGAAATATCATCAGGTTGGAAACGTAATACAGGATTAGCATAATATTCATAGAACTGTGCATTAGCGGCATCACCTGTTGTGAATCCAATAATACTGTCAGATGAGTAACTACGGGTCTCGGGGTCATAGGTGAGTACCATTTCTTCATCTGCAACGGGCATGTCGTAATAGTCTTGATACCATTCATTCCACACTGCTTCTAAATGGGCAGCTTTAAAGAAAAGACGGGAACGCATGTCCCAATCATAATTGATACCTACATATTGATTTGATTTCAGAGTGATTTTACCATCAGAATAAGAGCCTTTGATCCATCCTTCAGGAGCATAAGTAGAAAGTCCCTGTATATAGCAGTCGGAACCTGAAATGCCTATATTTACCATTCGTGCACTTGCTGTTTTCCATGCAATAATATAGTGTTCAATCTCTATGTCGGCAGGTGGAGTGATGAGTGGCGTGTTAAAAGGTGTATATACAACATTATATTCTCCATATCCGGTCCAGCTCATATAATCATCAATAGTTCCCAGAATACGGTCTTCTCCATCTTCGTTCTCCATTACGAATTTATTCTCATTTTCTTCATCACGATAGAAAACGAGTTGATTTAGGGTATTTTCATCAGGGGCGACATAGGTAAGATTTCCTGTCTCCGGATTTTCCGTCAATTCGAGCATTGAGGCATACGTGTAATAATAGTCACCATTCCATTCATAAGCACTGATGGGTTGAGGAAGATTAAATATCATTCCTTTTTCATTTATCTCACCTTTGATATAAGTATCGGTGGGATAGTCTATGATAGGATTTTTTAAATATACATCGGAACCGCAGACATAGATCTCACTTTGACGTGCTACAAGGTATTCGCTGTAAACACTTCCATAGTTATAATAAAATCCTATACCGTCACGGTCATAGTCAAAATATACAGCCTCTTTCGGGAGGTCTGTAATAATTCCCGGAATAGCTTCACGTGAGGTGTTTTTTTTCAATGTCGACTTTCCATTAGAATAAGGATTTTGACTATCTTTAAAATTCTCTATATGCCTGCGTGAGCCTTCAGGCTTAAGACTTGGAGAAAACTCCATTATTTCATTTCCGGTGATAGCCGGGAATCCTGTCAAAAATGTCGCATAAGCGGCAATGACAATCATGGGTCTGAGTTTAATCATAAGAAATCGTTTAAATGATAATTGTCGCAAAATTAAGAGTTATACGTGTTGTGTCAAAATAAAAGCTTACGACATAGATACGTTATGAGCAAATGACGTATTATTCATAATTACGTCATTTTGTAAATTATTAATAGATAGATGTTTATAAATGGGTTAAAGTAGAAAATTTCGTAGATGACGTAGTTCACTAAACATGTCTACTGTAAGTTAAAACTGAATAATGGTGATAATTTGAAAGGGTATATTAGGAAATTATGGAATAATAAAAATCAATTAGGAGTGAATTTTTATTTTCAGAATTATATTAATCATAAATTTTTTTGTAAATTTGGTCATTCATAATGAAGTCGTTTAAAAGATTTAATAAATATGTCAAAATGAATTATTCAAAGTCACGCGTGTCTACTCTCACCATACGAATATTATGTTTGTTTTTATATATTATTTTTCCGGCAACTCTTCAAGTGTTTGGAGCGTCAGAAAATACTAAATCCTCACAACAAAAGAATAATGGTGAATTTGAGTCAACCGTGTGGTGGAAAACCATATTATCAGATTCTTTAGAAAATAAAGATTTGAGAATCACCGCTGCAGATTCTCTTTTAGTGCGTACTCCAAATGATATTGACTTATTGACAACTAAAATCAATCTTCTTAAAGAGAAGGGTGATATGGTGGCAGCGGTTGATCTTTATGAAGAGATTCTTAGAAATCCAGAAATCAAAATTGATATTTCGCGAAAGTTAAGAATGGAGATAGATCAGTTGTATTTATTACAGTCTGTTGGACGCTATTCATCAGTAATACTGAATGCCCATGAATATCTGACACAACGGTTTCCTGACTCATTATTATATCTTGAACTACCGATAAGAATGTTTATGATGAATGTGGCTGTAGTGTCACATCAGAAGGGTGTGGCTTCAAAATATCTTGAAGAGGCGCGAAGTGTGTGTGAAAGTTTGAAAGAGAAGAAAAATTCCCCCGAGAATGTTGCGTATGCCTACCGTCAGCTTTTGAAGGGTGATATAATTTATTCTATACATAGCGGAAATTTCAATAGGATACTAATGTATGTAGACAGTGTTAGGTCAATAGGTGAAGAATCATCAATAGAAGATTTTTTAGATATGTGTCTTCCCATCGCGTATGACGGCATGGGACAAAAGGATTATGCTGAAAATTTATATGTGAAGACTTTGGCAAAGCCTGCGAGTCCTGACATACGACTTGCCAACATAAAAAACTATGCAAGTTTCTTATTGAAATATGACAGACCTGATGAAGCTTTAAGTTTGATAGACAATAATTATAACCTACCGGAATGGATGAAAAAGCATCCCTCCTATGTTGAGTTTATCGCTATCAGGGGGAAGGCTCTTGGAGCCTTGAAGCGTTATGAAGAAGCCTACAGATGTATGGATCTGTATCGGACGATGACAGATTCAATTAATGCACAAGAAAGGCAGGGTGATGCACTTTTCGGAATAGAACAGCTTAAGGTGAGCGATAAATTAGAAAGTGAAAAAAGACGTGCCCATAATTTTTCAATCGCACTTATTATAACCGTGGTTATATGTCTGCTTATCATAGCTGCACTGTTTATGTGTGTCAGGAAAATTATGAGATATAAGAAACGTGTTGATGAAACTGACGCCACTCTTAATGCTATCCTTGTCAAAAATCAAGAGAAACTTGAAGCCTCAAATGAGAAGATTGCCGGACAACAACGTGAACTTGTGGGTCGTGGTCTGGAAGTGGCAAGAATGAGTGGGGTAGTGGCTCAATTAAATGAGATAATAGCTGATTCTACGACCGAAGCACAAGAAAAATTAAATGCTATAAAAGTGGCATTGAGAGAATTTAAAACAGATAAAGATATTTGGGAAACATTCAGAATTTATTTTGAACTTACGCAGCCTGCCTTCATAAACAATCTTCGTGAAAAATGTCCTGACCTCACACAAAAAGAGATCAGGATGTGTGCTTTTGTGCTTATGAATCTTACTACCAAAGAGATTGCAAAGATTACCAGCCGTGTCCCACGTTCTGTGGAGACAATGAAATACAGGTTGGCAAAGAAACTTGATGTGCCTGCCGGAGAAACCCTTCATAAATTCTTATCCGGATTAAGCGGCTGACAAATATTGAGGGTCAGCTCAATCCCTTACAATTACGTTACTTCCAAGTATACAATAAAAAACTGCATCGGGAATCCGGTGCAGTGTGTATTGATAATTATTGCTATTGATTAAGCCATCTTAAGAGCCACGTCAGTGAGCCATATCCAAAGCGGGCAGAAACCAACGAAAAGGATCACACTGAGGGTAAGTGAAGAAGTACCGGTGGCAACATAAGTGTTGTATTCGTCGGCGATAATAATGCCTGAGAATGCCGGCGGAAGGGCAGCAGCCACAACGAGCATCTTAAGATTCATTGCGTCCATGTGGAACAGCATACCGAGAATCAAAACTACCAAAGGCATCACAATCATCTTCATGATTGAACCAAGTACAGCTTGCCAATTGATATCAATCTTAATGGCAGAAAGGGTTATACCGGCAGAGAATACTGCCATTGAGGCATTAGCCTTTGCGATAAGGTCGAATGAAGGGCTGAGGTAAGCGGGCCATCTCAGACCACACAGCACGAGCACCACTGCAAGAATCGGTGCCCAGGCAACCGGTTGAGCCAAAGCGTGAAGCACCGGCTTCCATGCACTCTCTTTCTTGACAGCCACCGGCTTACCATTGACCATCTTTGCCGGTTGCTTTTCAAGAGATGCGTTCATAAGGGATAATCCTACAGGAATACCTATGGCGTTGACCACAATGCCAACGATGGCAACTACGAGGGCTACCGCCGGGGTGGTTCCGAATATAGGTTCGAGCACCGCAAAACCAAGGAATCCGATTGTAGGTGATCCGCTGATCAAGGCAGATACGGCAGCATCAGCACCGGTGTTTTTCTTGAAACAATAGCGGAAAATAAAATAGACGAGCATAAAGCATCCCATGATGCCTATGAGGGAGACGAGGGTCAGCTTAAGGTCTTTCTGAAGATCTTCGCGACTTGCCTGAACTATGGATACAAATAAGGCAGCCGGCAATGCATAGTCGAGCACAACCTTGTTGAATTTCTTGGCATCCTCACCCGAAAAAGCTCCCTTTTTCCCTGAAATGTAGCCGGCGAGCATCACCACTACAATAGGGACTATGGCGTATAATATGACGTGTAACATAGTAAATTGTTTTTGAGATTAAGGGTAAAAGAAAAGGTTTGAGGTCAAAGGGATGGAGTGGGGTGGCACTCCATCCCTAAGCCTTAAACCATAAACATTATAAAAAAGATTATACAGTGTAATCAATAAGTGGAGTCGGGTTAAGATAACCAATGTGACCGCTCTCCTTACCGGAATCAGCAGCAAGCTGAACATCGATAAGACAAGGCTGTTTGGAGGCGATAGCTTCGGTCAGAGCATTAGTAAGCTCCTCAGGGGTAGTGACGTAGTAGGTCTTTGCTCCAAATGCATCACCCAACTTATCATAACGTGCATGGATATCAAGAGTAGTAGGTGCGGGAGCATCACCACCACCGGGATTAACGCCAATACCGTTATATATACCGCCATTGTTGAAAATAACAACGGTGCAAGGGAGTTTATAGCGGCAGATGGTTGCGAAGTCCATGCCTGAGAATCCGAATGCGGAGTCACCCTCGACAGCGACAACAGACTTACCTGTTGCGACTGCGGCACCAATTGTAGAACCCATGCCCATACCCATGATTGACCATGTGGCACAGTCAACACGGTGGCGAGGCAATGACATGTCTACGGCATCGCGGGTATCGTCAAGAGTGTTTGCACCTTCGTTGATGAGGATTACGTCGGGGTTGCCTTCGAGTACAGGTTTGATGGCACCGATTGCTGTCCAGTGGTTCATTGGAGATGCAGTAGCATTGACCTTAAGTCTTTCTGCAAACTTGGCATTCTTAACTTTTGCCTCTGACTGCAGAGATGTGAGCCATGTCGGGTCAGCTGCCATAGTCTTACCTTTCATCTCTTCAAGTATTGCATCGAGTGCGAGTCCCATATCACCTACTACAGGGGCAGCGATTGGCACGTTCCTGTCAATTTCTTGCGGCTCTACATCAAGCTGAATAAATTTCATTTCAGGGTTCCATTTCCCTCTGCCGAATGAAAGCATCCAGTTGATTCTGGCACCAATTACCATCACCACATCAGCCTTCTCCATAATTGTGCTTCTGCAAGAGAGTGCACTGAGAGGTCCATTGTCAGGCATAAGACCCTTTGCCATTGACATTGCGAGATAAGGAATCTTATAAGTCTCAATGAGTTCCTTAATTTTGTCATCAACCTGAGCATAAGCTGCACCCTTGCCTAAGAGGATTGCCGGACGTTTTGCTGATGTAAGAATCTCTACTGCACGGTCGATGGCTTCCTTGTTTGGCATTACGGGAGAATAAAGATCAACCGGAGAATAGAAAAGTTTCTCGGCATCTTCACGGTTCATTACCTCAGCAAGAGCCGGAGTGGTCATATCAATATAAACGCCACCGGGACGACCTGAAACGGCAGCACGATATGCGCGAGCCACGGCTGACGGAATATCTTTAGCATAGCTGCAACGGAAAGCAGCCTTTACAAGAGGACGGGCTGTGTTGAGCTGGTCAAGCTGCTCGTATGTGCCCATATTCATATCTACCATAGTAGGATCACTGGCACCTGAAATCTGAATCATCGGATAGCAGTTGACAGTGGCATTAGTAGTAGCTGTCAAGCCGTTGAGAAATCCGAGTGAAGAAACTGTCAGAAGCACGCCTGGTTGTTTGGTAAGATAGCCGTGGGTAGCGGCAGCCATACCTGCCTGCTGTTCGAAGCGGAATCCATAATAATTCATACCAACTTTCTGCATGGCGTAAGCAACTTCTGTTACCGGGATGCCTACAAGACCGTAAACATCCATAAGTCCAAGGCGTTTGAGAGATTCGGCAAGAATATACATGCCGGTTACTTGCTCCGGAAATTTTGGAGCTGTAGTGGAATTATCCATAGTGTTTTTGATAATTAGCTAAGGGGTTGTTAATATAAAGAGCCTATAAGATTTATAAGTCATATAAGGTTTATAAATCTTATAGGCTCTGTTTAATAGATTTAAATAACTCAGAAAGAGAAATTACATTTTACCGTTAACCGGTTCTGTAGTGCCGTTGGCAGCGAATTGAGCCTGTTGTTCTTTAGTGTAACCGAGAGCAGTAAGAATCTCTTCGTTATTGCCACCGAGAGAAGGAGCGGGACCGTAAGTAGGCTGGAAGTTACTCAAGGTAAACGGACATCCAACAGTTACGAATTCACCGATTTCACCACCTTGGTTGATCTTGACGAGAGTGTTGCCATCATAGAGGGTTTCATCGGTCATGATTTCCTTAGTGGAAAGCACCGGACCAACAGGTACACCTGCCTTACCAAGGATTTCAGTTACCTCAAATTTTGTCTTGTCGGCAGTCCAGGCACCGATACGCTGGTAAATTTCTTGTTTATGACGGTCACGTGCATCGGCTGTGTTGAAGTCAGGATTTGTCAGCCAGTCTTCGAATCCCATTGCCTTGCAAGCTAACTCAAAGTCTTTTGCACCACGCTGGAGAATGATGTAAACATAGTTGTTAGCATCTGCTTCAGAGTCAAGACCACCGGCAGGTTTACACTTATAGGTCCAACCGAGTACGCCACCACCTTCGATGTTACCGCTACGTGGTACGCAATCACCAAACTTACCATTAGGATACTGCGGGAACTGTGTCAGATAACCGATCTTGTCGAGGGTGAGCTGGTCACGAGTCTTAATACGGCAGAGGTTAAGGCAAGCATTGTGCATTGACTGGTAGACATAGCAACCTTCGCCTGTGTTGTTACGCTGCTGAAGGGCTGCGAGCAGACCAATGAGGAGGTGCATGCCTGTATTGGAGTCACCAAGAGCGGCACCTGATTGAGTAGGAATATTATATTCGCCATCAAACCAGCCGGTTGTAGAAGCTGCAGCGGCTGTTACCTGAGCAATAGGCTCGTATGCCTTGAGGTCTTTGTATTTTGATGATAAGGGGAAACCCTTGATTGTTCCGTAGATACATCTCGGGTTGAGCTGATGGACAACTTCCCAACTGAAACCGAGCTTATCCATTGCACCCGGGTGAAGATTCTCAACGAAGATGTCACATTCCTTGATAAGTTTGGTAAGAATTTCTTTTCCGTCGGGAGTTTTGGCATCAAGCGTAAGAGATTTCTTGTCGCTGTTGAGCTGGAGATAGTAATAGCTTGGGAGGTCGGGGTTGAATTGGAGCTCCTTACGGGTTGCGTCACCCACACCGGGACGCTCGATCTTTATAACGTCTGCTCCGAGCCATGCAAGCATCTGAGTACATGAGGGACCTGATTGAACTTCTGTAAAGTCTACTACTTTAATACCTTTTAAAGGTGCTGTTTCCATAATCTTTTCTGTATAATTAAGAATTTTACTTTTTAATTTTGCATCTACAAATTAACTTTAATGGCTTAAATTATCATCTTGTCATCATTAATTTGTTTAAATGCTTGTTCTGTATATATAACGATGGCAAGGTTGACAAAGTTCACGCTTTTCCCTTAATTTTTTCACCTTTTTTTACATTATTTGATAAAATCTTTTAATTACCGGCTTTTTCAGATGGAGATGTAGGAAAAGAGGATATTTTGTCAAAAAGTTGTCGGTCGATACGTGGTAGTGTATTATGCGTTTCCTTTTCAGGTATGCACGATGCTATTATGCACGATAGTCGCCCTTGCGCTGTGAAATATATCCGTAGGGCGGAGTGGAATCTATTACCTCAAAATAGTATGGATTGTTTTTGTATCGCCACCGTCATCGTTTTGACAAAATATCCTGGATATCATATTAGTTCGGTTGTCCAGCCCAGCTCCTGTATAGTAAGATCAAGTTTGCGCAGCTCGCCGGCAACGGTATCATATAGATGGCGGTAATGGTTTACATCTACAGTTCGGACATATTTGATTTCATTCCTGCCATATCTGTTTTCCTGGGCAGTAAGTCTGTCGAGTCCTTCTTTTAGGGCTTTTACTTTCATTTTTAATACATCACGTCTTGCGAGCAGTGATGTTAGATTATCCCCGTCAGTTGTCACGGTGGCAGAGTTGGTCATGTTGATGCGGTATATTATCTTCTTGAGTTGAGCGAGCGCCGCGTCAAGATCATTAATGACTTGTTCCGCAGTTTCAGACGGCTCATCACCTTCCTGCACTTTAACACAGTCATAAAGTCTGGTTTTGATCTGTTGCACTTTCTGCACGAGATCGGCACGTATTGCCAAGGCTTCTGCGAGTTTCATAATCTTAAATTTTATAACATTTAATGCCACAAAATTAACTATAAATCTGCTATAATCCAAACTAATGATATATTATGAGAATAAAATATGTGTAAAAAGTTATGTAAGAGCCTTATGCGTAAATTAAAGGTGATTTAAACCTCTATATTATGTGAGCTGATAATAGGACTTATGCTCTCTCGATTTTTGGATTAAAAGAGATCCGGGCATAAACATAGTAGTGAATCTCCCAGTTATGTCCGGATTTCTTGTTGAGCTGAATAAATCTATATTATTTATTTGACGATGAGTTTGAATGTCTTGTCGGCAGCTTTTACGAAATACATTCCGGCAGGTACATTGACTGTCTTGGAACCTGTAAATGAAGCAATCTTTATGCCGTTAGTAGCCACGATGTTTATGTTGGCATCTTCAGGAGCAACAACCATAATTGTGCCCTTAGCAGCTCTTGCATTGATGTTGTGTGATGCTTCAACATTACCAATTCCGGTTGACTTAAATTCCACATGAGACGGGGTAGAGAAGTCAGAGTAAACTACACCGGAGTGATTTGAATGAATGCCGGTCACGGTGTAGGCATATGTATAGTTGTCTTCAGGCTTTTCAAGGTTAGTAAAGCGCCAAGAAGTGTCAGCAGTGATGTATTCATTGCGCTGATGGAGCACGTTGTCGCCTTTCTTTAGATCCTGAGTCACCTCGACATAGTTGATGAAGAAGTTATACTTGTAATATGTGTAGAAAGTGAGGCAGTCGAAGTCAGTGCCTGTTGTAAACTCAAGCTCATAATCAGTATACTCATCAGTCAGAGGCATCTGGAATTCTTCACCATTGGAATTCTCCACACAAAGATAGTCGCCGGGAGTTCCGCAAGCAGATATAAGCATCTTAAATTTGCCGTCATTGTTACCAAGTGAGAGCCATGGTGTCTGTAATTGACCACCATATCCGTAAGCGGGTATTCCTACACCGCCGATTGCAAACTCGGCAAGACCACACAGATAACCTATCCAACCTGGATTATCACAGAAAGTGTCAAGGTTAATGAACTCAAAGTTATTGAATGCGTATGGGTCATCAGTTGTGTAAGCAACATCAGCTTTTTCAAAGTATTCCTCGAGTACAGGATAATTCTCAGTAGCTTCAGGGGCTGTAAATGCCAGGAAGTTATTGACAAGATATTGCTGAGCTTTTGGAGTTGATTCCCAGTTGGCAGTGAAGGAGTAGTTTTCAGCATCAATGTCAGAAGCAGAAAGAGGCGTTGGAGCAGGAAGACCGAATGCAAAGGTGCAGGCAGTAGGTTCACCTGAATCAAGGCCAAGCTCAGTGTTGCGTGCTGATACCTGATAATAGTAATCGCTGTAAGGATCCAGACCGGTAACGACATATGACGTTCCTTCTACCGGTAGATTTGTAAAGGCAAATTCTTTTTCAGTAGGTGGCAGAGTGGTGATTTCAATATCATCGACTGCAATGGCATAACCGTTTTCCAGATAGTTAATGCTGAATCTTAAGTTATAGTAGCTGCCACCATACATTTCTATAGCCATACCGATTTCGTCAAAAAGATAATAATCTCCATAGAAATCGGAATCAAAGTAAAGGCCACCAATGTTTTGCCAATTATAGCCATCCCACCCTTCTATAGAGAGTCTTCCGGGATAGTAACCATAAGGGTTATCTATTTCCTCTCCGATCACCTGAAGTTTTAGAGCCGCTCCTACGATAGGAGATCCGGTTGAAGGAGAAGTGATTGACTGACCATTAGTGTCAAATAGAAATCCGTATGAGTCTACGCCGTCGGTAGGGGGAATAAGACGTGGGGTTGCACCGTTGAAATCAAATTCCCATCCTTCGGGGAAGTTGGGGTCTTCCATATTGATTATGCCATCAGTGTTGTTGATGTCATCAAAATTGCATACCATTTGTCCGGCTTCATCCGAAAATGGTACATCTCTCCAGCAAGTGAGAAGATAATCGGTAGCCATATTAACAGGTCGCCAGTTTGCCGTGAAACCATCAATGGTGAAGTCTGTTGCAGGGAGGGGTTGAGGATTGGCAAGAGTGGAGTAGTCTGCCGTGACCTTGATATCATCAATTAGAATCATATTATTGGTGTTAAACTGAATGAAGCAGTCGTCGCCACCATAAGTATTGGTAAATCTCCAGTCAATATTATGCCATTCACCATCATTGGGTACAGATATGTAATTGTATGGACTTCCTCCTTCTGTTGGTACCGGTCTGGGACTCATCCAAGAATAACAGACAGCTCCATTGAGGTATCCCTCTTCAATTGATTGGTTTTCAAGCATCTTTACTTTTGCAGTAATATGGAGATCACCAGAGTACTGACCTTCTGACGTTTGTATCATTCCACCCAGACCTGGGTAGGTAAGTGCGCATATGCCTCCCGCAGTGCATGTATACTTACCACCCCATGTCTTACCGTTTTGCATTCTGTCGGGGTTTATGTCATACTGCATATCATCGATGAAGAATCCTTCTATTTCGCCGATGTATATTGGTTCTTCCTGAGTGCCTTCAGTCCAAAGGCTGAAATCCTCTTCCACGAGCACTTGTGTCAATTCGTCAGTTTTTGCTGTGGCTTTCTTCTGTGACTTAGATTGGGATGCAAATACTCCGGATCTTGAGGAAAGGGAACGGTTAGTCTTTATTGACTTTTGGGGCAAAGCTGCCGCTACTTCCAATTTCGGGGTTGCTCCCGAAGAGATGACCACCAAAGCTGCCGCTGCCGTGATGGATTTTTTTAGTAGACTGCAATTCATTTGATAACAGTTATTAGTTGGTTATTATGAGCGATTATAAGGAATCGCGTTGATTATTATGGCGGCAAAATTATTTACAAAATTTAGCTAAATCAAGATTTTTATGTCTTGATTTGTCTGATTTTATAAAATAATACATTGTTTTGAGCTAATTTGCTGTTATCATACAGCATTTTGATCGCTATCGGCTTTAGTCTCTTGCTTAGTGTGGGCAATTTTCATATAGACGGCGGGGGTAAGTCCGGTATGTTTTTTAAAGACAGAAATAAAATAGGTCCTTGACTTGAAGCCGAGTCCTGAGGCAACCGATTCGATTGTCTGATTGCTGTAATTAGTGTTGTCGGAAAGTCGTCGGCATGCCTCACGCAGACGATAGTCAAGAAGTAGTGTCTTGAAGTTAGAACCGGAACAATAGTTAATTGCTGCCGATACTGCATAAGATGGCTCATTGATTAGGTTGGCAAGACTACGTATTGAGAAATCATCTGAATATATTTCACGAGATGATTCCAAAACATTTTTTACTTTTGAGAAAATTTCAGCAGCGTGTTCAGGTGATACGCCGGATGCCGGTGTGTTGTTGATTTCCTTTTCCACAGATTCGGTGATAGAGTGGGGCACTGTTTTCTCTGCATTAATAGTATCAGGTGCGCACATAGTAAGAGTCGGTCTATTCAATTCATTTTGGAATCTGTCAAAAAGAGCAAGGTTGGCTTCATGCAATTTTTTTTGACTTCTTATATGCATTAAGAGAGCAATTATTACAATAATCGCCACAATCCCTCCGCAGATGGCGATAATTTCGTTTTGTTGTTTCCGGGCTGTTAAGCGTCTTACGTTTTCCTGTGCCTCCTCAAGATTTGAGATGAAGGCAACGTCTTTCACACGGCTTAGGTTGTTTTGACGTTGTAGCGAGTCATTGATGTGGAGGTAGCGGTAGTCATACTCATGGGCTGCTTTCTGATTTCCTATTGAGGCATAGTAGTCACGCAATTCTCTAAGAGCATAGAGTATGTATTCCTGATAGTGTTGGGTGTTGGCAAAGGAGAGCATTGAATTAAGAATTATGGGTATGCTGTCAGTTTGTTGTGCCAGTTTCATAGTGTTGATTTTCATTTTTAGGGCGAGCAGAGTGAGCTTATCGTCAGTTGCCTTATTAGAAGGAGTCAGCGTAATGGCGCGGTTAAACTCTTGAATCATTCCATTATAATCATTGGTTTTTAAAAGTTCTATGGCGTTAAGGAAACAATTGATATAGTCCATATTGGCGGTAGAGTCTGTGAAGCTATAGTTTTTGATTAGATTTAAATCATGTGTAACAGCCTCAGTTAATCCTTGGGTAACTGCCATCTCACAAAGATTAATAATAGCATATTCCATCAGACTACTGTTGTTTGTAGCGATGGCCCTTTGGAGAGCTTTGCTAAGTAATTCGAAAGAAGATTCAAGTGGAGAATCGCCGATGTCAACATATTGCAACACTGATCCCATTCCCATATATATATAGGGGAGGTAGCTTTCAAGATTATTATCTTCAGCGATTTTTAGGGCCTTAAGTAGTGCATTATAAGCACGGGCATAATCATAGTATGACTCTCGCCAGAGGTAACTGATATTGATAAGCGAAGAGACAGCGATGGAGGCGTCAGTGTGCGTTGGAGTATCTTCATATCTGTTGGCAATGATTGAGAAGCACATCATTGCACTGTCGGGTTCTGTCAGTGCCAAGTCAAGATAGTCAGAACCTTTTTCGAACAGAGTCTCAGAGGGAATTCCGGAAAAAGACTCATGGTCATAGGGGTTAAACTTCCCACGTGCTGTCACTGTTACTGCCAATGCAGGCACTGACAAAATGCAAATGCAGAGAAGAATAATATGGAATAGGTATTGTTGCATGATTGGTAATGTAGTCCTCAACTGGGAGATATGGAGTGAATATAGGAATAGAGGTTGCGGAAGAAGGGATTGTGGGATAGGGTAGGTGCATCACCGATTATTATGAGTTTCATTCGGGCACGGGTCATTGCCACATTCATGCGGCGGAGATCACGCAGGAATCCTATCTGTCCCTCATCATTGCTGCGAACAAGAGAAATTACAATCACGTCGCGTTCCTGTCCCTGAAATCCATCAACAGTGTTAACTGCAATCTGAGATCGGAACGGCTTAAAGAAAGGTGTACGCATCAGTAGGCGGCGCAGATAGTGAACTTGTGCCCTGTAGGGAGAAATCACTCCCACGTCTATGCGTTCTTCAAGGAATCGTTCCTTACCGATTCTTTCAATATAATTCTGAAGTGTCAACAAAGTCAGCAGGGCTTCATCTTTATTAAGCCTTCCATTGCTTTCTCCGGCTAATGTCTCTTTAAAAGAGAATTCTTTATCCCCTTCAAGAGCCTCAGACGAGGAATTAAGCTGGATCTGAGAAGTGTCAATCCACTCGATTGGTGTATCATAGTCAAGAATTCCACGATAACGCACCTCCGGGGCAGCCTGAATGCCACCGGCGTAGAACCAATCGTTGGAGAATTGCATTATTTCCTCATTCATGCGGTATTGCATTGAAAGAAGTGTAACAGCTTCGGGATGATTTTCCACAATTCGTTCCATCAGTGATTTGCCTAATCCCCCTTTAAGAGCCTCGTAGCATTTCACTACCGGTGGGAGCTGACAATGGTCGCCGGCAAGAATAACCCTTCCTGCACGACGCATGGGTATCCAGGCAGCCGCCTCAAGTGCCTGCGCTGCCTCATCGATAAAAAGAGTTGAAAACTTTTTACCGTCAAGGAGATGACTTGCGCTTCCGGTCAGTGTGCAGGCAATTACGTGTGCGCTGTCGAATAAGTCATTATTAATGCGTATTTCCAACTCTGTGGCACGGCTGCGTAGGCGATCCATCTTCTGATGCCATTGTTCAGTGGCATGACGTCGTCCACCTTGCAGTTCACGTATAGATTTACGGATACTCCAGAGGGTTGGGTAGTCAGGGTGTGACTCGAAGCGGCGCTCGTATGTAAATGAGAGCATTTTATCGGTCACTCGAGACGGATTACCGAGACGCAACACATTTATGCCACGGTCTGACAACTTTTCTGAGATCCAGTCTACTGCCATGTTGCTTTGTGCGCAGACGAGCACCTGACTTTCACGGCGTAATGTTTCGTGGATAGTCTCAACAAGGGTAGTGGTCTTGCCGGTTCCCGGAGGACCGTGGAGAATTGCCACGTCTTTTGCCGCGAGAACCTTATTGACACCTTTTTCCTGTGTGGCATTGAGATAGGGAAAGCGCATGGGAGGTAGCGTAAGTTCAGCAACTTTCTTTTTAGAATAAAACAGGTCACGCAATTCTCCAAGTCGCCCTTTTGCTTTCAGAGTACGGTCAATGGCTTCAAACATTGTCCTATATGTAGTCTCATCAAACGATAGAATAAGTCCGTTATTGGCTCCTGTGAGACGGTTAGGATCGGCAGATTCCGGTATTGCCACCACCATACGGTCACCATCAACATAACTTACTGTCCCGGTGAAAGGATAAGAGAATTTCCCTCCCGTGGTTTCGGTAAAAAATGCCACCGGTTTGCCATATTCAAAAGAATGATCAATCTCGCCCCCTTCACGGCGTACTATTTCCACCACTTTTTGGTTAAGCGAATTATAATGCACTTGTCTTATGTCGATAGGAAACCATGCAGCCCCACGCTCCACGAGGCGTGTTATGCCGATTCGTTCAGATATATTTGCAAATGCCTTCTTCTCTTCATCATATTCCAACTGAAGGAGGCGACGTTGCTCAAGGAGGGAATTGGCAGGTGAAATCATGTGTTATATGTTGAGGATCATTTATTACAAAATAAAACTCCATTGCTAATTGATAACGAGCAATGGAGCTGAAAAAAGTACAGGAAGTGGGACTCGAACCCACACAGCCGGTAAAGGCCAAAGGATTTTAAGTCCTTCGTGTCTACCATTCCACCATTCCTGCCCTCATTCAACAGCGTGATGTGGCTGTTTTGACACGGCAAAGTTAGCGTTTTTCTATCTTATTTTAAAACAATTGAGCCATTAATTTATAGATTAAATATATTTTAACATTTTGCTGCAAATTATTGGCAGTAATTGCTTGTAATTTTGCATAAAAATTATGCTGGTTATGAAAATTCAACGAAATAAAATAGAATTTGGTGACACAATCTTCGCCCGGCTTACAATGGGAGGAAGAACGGTAGTAGAGTTTATGATCAACCGCGTAGCCGACATGACGGAACTTCTCGGAGAGCTGAGGGATGTCACCCGGGGACTTCGCGGGCTTGCCACACTTTATATCCGCAATAAAAGCCGGGGGTGGAGTCAGCAACGTCCGCTGATGCTCATTGCCAATTGATGCCTTCCGAATTATTATGGATTGAGCAGATCCTTATTATAATAGTTAAGGATATCGTATGTGGTGCGTAATGCCATTTTTGCCTTGCTGTCGGGATTGATACGAATTGCAGCCAGATAATCGTTAATGGCAGACGACCGTTGTCCGAGAGCCCAATGTTTAATACCCCTTATCCGATAACCCTCGTCATCGTTAGGATGAAGGGCTATATAGGAATCTAACAGCGGTAGGGCTTCTGCCGGCATAAACTCCCTGATAGTATCAAGTGACTGAATAGGAAGAATCACGCGGCTTGCCTCTATATCTTCTTGCATGAACATTGATGCAATGGAATTAAATTTCTCCGGGTTTTCAGTGGTGAGATATTGTATTGAGCCGTTTTTCTCACATTTCTCATCTATCTCAGGATGACGCATAAGGTAATCAGCAAGACTTTCGGCTACTATTCCTCCTTGGGCAATGATTTTCATCTTATCACCCACATAATTTCTGATTTTATCGATCAGCATCGGGAAATGAGTACAGCCCAACACTATGGTGTCGATTTCCGGATCTTTCTCTAAAAGCCCGTCGATATATTCTGCCACAAAATAATCAGCACCCGGAGAGGCAGCCTCATTATTTTCCACGAGGGGAACCCACATAGGGCAAGCATATTCAGTTATTTTCATGTCGGGTGCTGATTTCTCAAGCTCAAGCGCATAAGAATGGCTTGCAACTGTGCCGGGGGTGCCAAGCACTCCGATATGTCCTGTTTTAGATATGCCTGCCAGTGACTCGACAGTGGGGCGGATCACTCCCAGCACTCTTCTTGACGGGTCTATCTGAGGCAGGTCGTTCTGCTGAATGGAACGCAGGGCTTTTGCCGAAGCTGTGTTACATGCAAAAATCACGAGGTTGCACCCTCTTTCAAAAAGTGCTTTCACAGCCTCAAGAGTGAAGCCATATACAAGTTCGAAAGAGCGTGTGCCATAGGGCGCACGAGCATTATCGCCTAAATATACATAATCATATTGCGGTAGCCGGCGGCGAATCTCACGAAGGATTGTCAGTCCGCCATAACCTGAATCAAAAATTCCTATTGGCATTTTGTGGGTTAAGAGTTAAGGGATTAAAGATAAAAAGATTAACTGATTATTTAGATTTAATCATTAATCGTTGATTTATGTGAGTTGAGGGGAAGTGTGTAATAATTTAAAAGCGGAGCAATTAAGGCTCCGCTTTTAAATTATCCTTATTTGTCAAGCTTTTCAGCATTCGGGAATCTTATGGTCTTTTCAAATTAGTTGATGCCGAGTTTAGCTTTAACGTCATTTGTGATGTCAACTACCGGGCTGTCATAATAGAGAATGATCTGAGCGTCTTTGTTCTGAACGAGAGAATAACCACCCTCTTTGCCTACAGCTTCGATAGCAGTGCGGATTTTCTGGAGCACCGGTGACATGAGATCATATTGCATTTTCTGGAGATCCTGATCAGCAGTCTGCTCAAACTGCTGGATTTTCTGCTGATAATCAGAAAGCTCACGAGTCTTACGCTCTCTGATGGCAGGCAGTTCATCTTCCTTCATATTCTGGTATTCATCTACCATTCTCTTCATTTCCTCACCAAGTTTGGTGTACTCGTCCTGATATTTCTTTGACACCTCTTCAAGCTGCTTCTGAGCTGCTGCTGTGTCGGGCATTTTGGCGATTAGCTCCTGAGTGTCAACGATACCGATTTTTAGAGTCTGTGCGGAAGCGAGCATCGGAAACAGCACGGCTGCCACTAACAAAAGTTTCTTTAACATTTGTGTTGATTGTTATTTTTTTGATTTCTGATTTTAAATTTTATGACTTCGATTCCTTAGAACAAAGCTGTGTGAATCGAAACCGTTTTCAGGCTGCAAAGTTACTGAAATTATTTGGAATAACCCAATTTTGCAAGCACTTCGTTGCTGACATCTATTCTTGGCGATGCAAAAACGATGCTTTGGGAGGAAGCACGGTCAAAAATTGTCTGATAACCCTTCTCTTCAGCCACTGCCTTGACCGCATTGTAGACATCTTCCTGAATTGGCTTCATTAGAGATTGACGCTTCTTGTAAAGTTCACCCTCGGGTCCGAAATACTTGTAGCGTGTGTCGGTCACTTCCTTTTCTTTAGCCACAATCTCTTCCTCACGCTTTTTTTTCTGGTCATCGGTCAGAAACACCATGTCACTCTGATAGTTCTTATACATGGTCTCTGCCTCCTTTGAAAGCTCGTTGACTTCCTTTTCCCAACGCTGTGAGACTTGGTTAAGCTGTTCGTTAGCCATTTCGTATGCCGGGACATTCCGGAGGATATAATCCATATCAATTAGAGCGAATTTCTGGGCTGACGCCATGCCTGCAGCCATAAATACTGTCAATAGGGCGAATAGTATTCTTTTCATCTTCATTACTATTAAACTAAATTAACTAAAGTGTACCATTTTTGATTATAGGACATCATAATGACCTATAAGTTTAAACGATACACAGCACAGGATGTTTAGAATTCCTGACCGAGCACAAAGTGGAGCTGACTTCCGCCGCGAGTTCCCCAAACTTTGTCGAAACCATATCCCCAGTCTATACCGAGGAAACCAAGCATTGACAGATAGAGGCGCACACCTACGCCGGCACTTCTCTTCAGGTTAAACGGTGAGAATTGCTCCACGGAGGTCCAACAGTTACCTGCCTCAGCAAAAGCAAGAGCATAGATTGTGGTGGAAGGCTGTAACATGAATGGGAAGTGAAGCTCCATGCCGAAGCGACCGTAAGCATAACCCTCATAACCGAAGGGTGTAAACTGACCGTTCTCATAACCACGCATCGCTATGGTCTCCGTAGCGTAGGTATAACTGCCCGACATACCGTCACCGCCAAAATAGAATGTCTCGAAAGGAGTTTTAATATATTTATTCCAAGAACCGAGCAAACCGAAGTCGGCACGTGTCATCAACACGAGGGTCCACTGTCCCTCCGGGTCTGTGAGGGGAGTATAGGTTTTGCTGCGGAATTTCACCTTCCAGTATTCAATCCATTTGTATGCCTCCTTAGCAGCCGCTTCACGACTATCTGTGTTGGTGTTGGAGCGTGATGCCAGTCTTGCAAGCTGTTCCCAATTTTTATGTTTTGAGAAGAGTGAAGCGGGAGGAGTTAGAGTCACTGAGAGGTCAAATTGTGAGCCACGGCGCGGGTAGATCGGTTGGTCAACACTTGTGCGTGACAAAGCGAGACCAAGCATAATTGAATTTGACACACCGTTGTTCATGTAATACAGATACTCCCAGTTCTTAAGATAATACCAACGGTAAGAGAGAGATGCCTGGAATTGGAAATAGTCGTCGGGCCATGACAGACGTGTACCGAATCCAAGGCTTACACCAGCCATCTGGAGGACCTTATTGGGGTCGTAGGCATTTTGGTAATAATAACTTGAGTTGTAGTTATTAAAGGCATTGCCATAGTTGTAGATGGAATTAAGTCCGCTGTATAGGAAGGTATTATTGTAGAAGCTGGAGTTAATACCTGTGGAGCGGCTATAGTCAAGGCTGACTGACAACGAATTTGGACGCTTGCCTCCGAACCACGGATCAAAGAAAGAGATACTGTAGCTCTGATAATATTTTGCATTGGTCTGAGCGGATATGGAGAAAGTCTGACCATCACCGCGTGGGATAATGCCTCGGTAGCTGCCGGGATTAAACAGATTCTTTATCGAGAAGTTGGAGAATGAGAGTGACACCTGTCCTGTTACGCCGGTCTGTCCCCAGCCGAAAGAGAGCTGAACCTTGTCGTTGGCTTTTGACTCAAGGTCAAACACAATGTCAACAGTGCCGTCATCTTCATTAGGCTCCGGGTGAGGATTGATGGTTTCCGGATTGAAGTGACCGGAAGCCATGATTTCGCGGGCAGAATTGATCAGGTCGCGCTTAGAGAAGAGTTCTCCCGGGCGAACACGAAGGTCACGTCGGATCACCTTTTCAAACAACTGATCGTTGCCATTAATGATGACACGATTGATTCGGGCTTGCGGTCCCTCGAGGATTCTCATCTGAAGTGCTATGCTGTCGCCGTTGATATTCTCCTCAATGGGGATAAGATTGAAAAACAGATAGCCGTTGTCAAGATATATGTTGCTTACGGCATCATCGTCAGTGCTTATACGTTTTTCAAGGAGTACCTGGTTATATACATCGCCGGGGTATATACCAAGAATATTGTTGAGCACGTCAGTGGGATAGACAGTGTTGCCTACCCAGTTGATATCACTGATATAGTATTTCTTCCCTTCCTCTACTTCAATGAAGACATCTACTTCCTTGTCGTCATATTTCACGACGCTATCTTTTACAATTCGAGCGTCGCGGAAGCCGAGTTCGTTGTATTTCTGGATAATGCGGGCTTTATCGTCCTTATAATCTGAATCAACAAATTTCTTTTGTTTGAACAGATTAAGAATATTACCGTTTTCATTGGTCTTTTTCATAGCCCCTTTCACCTTTCTGTCGGAAAGGATGTCATTGCCCTCGACATAGATTTTATGAACCTTCACTTTGTTGTGACGGTCAACATAAACGTCAAGAAAGACCTGGTTTTCCTTTGAGATGTCGGGTACTTGTTTTATTTCCACCACGGCATTCTTAAATCCCTTGGCTCCGTAATAGTCTTTGATAATCTTGGTGGCACGTGCCACGATGTTGGGTGTAATCTGCTGCCCCTCCACCATCTGGAGGCGTTCAAGGATATCTTTCTTCTCACCATTCTTGGCACCATTGAATCTCATTTCTGACATTCTGGGTTGCTGTTTCAGCGAAATGATGAGCCAGATTTTATTGCCGTGTATCTTCTCGGCTGTGATTTTTACACTTGAATAAAGACCCTGACGCCAAAGGCGTTTTGTAGCCCGGGTCAGTGCGTCGCCGGGAACTTCAACGGTTTCACCGATTGACAGCCCGGAGTTAGCGATGATAAGATAATCATCGACATGGTTAATGCCCTCCACTTTGATTCCGGCAATTTCATAGACCTTTGGAATAGGTGAGTAGATTATGTCGGGATTAAATATGGTGTCGCCTTCTAATGCCAATGCAGGTGTCTGCGCTAAGGCAGAAGCTGCGGCTGTCAGCGACAGGGCTACAATTGAACTCTTCAGCAGATTATTCATTCTTGAGTAGGTTATTCGTTATTCTGCACTTGCTCGCTGGTTTTCCCATAGCGACGCTCTCGGTTTTGGAAATCGATTATGGCATCGACATATTCCTCATCGGAAAAGTCGGGCCACAATACCGGTGTGAAGTAAAGTTCGCTATATGCAATCTGCCACAACAGATAGTTTGAGATGCGTTCTTCACCGCCGGTACGGATCAGGAGATCCGGATCAGGCATTCCCGCTGTGGTGAGATTATCAGCAAACATTTTTTCATCTATTGCATCAACAGATATTTCTCCGTTTACCACCATTTTAGCCAACTTACGGGCAGCATAGGTTATTTCCCAACGTGATGAATAGCTCAGACACATGTTAAGCTGCAATCCTGTGCAGTGGGCAGTGGCATCGCGGGCGAAAAACAGTTTTTTACGAGGTTCCTCCGGTATGCGTTCTATGTCTCCGAGAAGATGTATACGCACATTGTTGCGTAGCAGTTCGGGCAATTCTCGTTCAATCGCCCACCCGATAAGATACATCAGGGTTGCCACCTCTTCGCTGGGACGGTTCCAGTTTTCGGTAGAGAAGGCATACAGGGTCAGATATTTTATGCCGAGATCGGAAGACAATTTAGTGACCCTATGCACTGTGGACACACCTTCGGCGTGTCCTTCGCTGCGGACAAAGCCTTGCTTCTTTGCCCACCTGCCGTTGCCATCCATTATCATTGCCACATGCACCGGCATACGGCTTTTGTCAAGTGATGATATTTTTTCTTGCAGTTGATCCATGATGTGTCAGTCTTTATAATTGCATACTGCGCAACGTTTGCTAAATTCATAACTTACAGTGAATGTAAGTGTGGAATACCAGTCAGTGTTCTTCATGAAAGAGCTCTTAATCCCCAATGGGTCTTCAAGCTGTTTCCCGTCAAGACGGTCGGCAAACACTTTCTTCATTAGAAACTCCACGCCAAAATTCAGGCGTAGGCTTGGTTTATATTTAAACCCTATTCCCAAAGGGATTGTCATGCCGGCTCCGAAAGAACCGTCGACGCTCCACATGGTCATACCTATCCCCGCAGCTATGTAAGGAGTAAACTTCTTTAGTTTGCGGTAGGTTTCACCCATGCCGTAGTTGAAGAAGTTAAATTCTGCCACTTCCCCGATTTCATAGAAAGTTGTAGAAAATTTATATGCCTCACCAGTAGGGAAGACGTTGGTCATTTTTGATGAGTCGCCTTTAAGTCCACCAATGTAGAAATTTGTCTTCAACCCCCAGCGCGGGTTGAGTATGTATCGAAACAACAATTCCACATCCCAGGAGGGGCTTGACCACATATTGGCAGTGTTGGCATCGCCGAGATAGCCGGTCATGCCAATTCCACCCCCGGCATCAAATCGGAAGTCTTCCTGAGAATACGCAGGCAGGGCAGAAGCCGAGGCAAGCGTAATGATGGTGAATATTGTCAGAATAAGTTTCTTCAATGTCAATGAATTAAATTATCAGATGATGGGAGTAAAGGTAAGTCGGGTAAGCACCCCTCGCCAAATCTTATCAGAGAGCTTCCCGCCAGGGAGAGAGCCACCTATGAGATAGATGTAGGGGCAGTCCCATGTAATGTCGTTGCCGTCAATTTCCACAGCGCGTGTAAGCCATCTTGCAGGTTTCTTCGCGGGCGTAGGCATCCATATATCGGAAAGATCGGCATTGAGTTCAGAAGAAAGGACTAAAGCGTCTGCTGCATATATTGCCGGGATATAGTCGGGTAGCTGCATAAGCTCAGAAGCCTTTTTCCAATTGACGCCATTGTCTAAAGACATATAGATGTTGCGGGAGTAAGAACCATTTTCAAATCTTCCCCCAATAGCGAACCATGCATCGTATGCCACCTCACTAAAGGCATGCCCTGTGGTGCGATAAATCACATATTTTACAAGCATTGCCCCTTCCATAGCTGGCAGCGGAGTGTTGTCGATAGTAGTCCATAACGAGCCGTCGAATCCCCAGGTATGTTCGGACAGAGAGCCATCAGCAGTCTTGCCCCCTATAAAGAATACAGTTGGTTCCGGACTCCATTTGTTGGATAGGGTTACAGTGGCAGAACGTCCGGTCAACGGGAAGTCAGCTTCCACGGGGGCATCTTTGATAATATCCGAGGCGGGATAATGGACGTGCATAAGCCCGTTGTCGGTATCTTTTATTCCCAATACGCAATTAAGATACCCACCTACTATTGAAGTCCACACTTCGCCGGTGGCAGTCCAGTTCTCCATGTCATCTGACGAAAAGAGCATGCCGTCAGTGTCAAGCATATAAAATGCCTCAGTCGTAGCCACCAGCGACTCCATGTCAGGGACGAAGGGGAGCGAAATTTCTTTTGCAGAGGCATATCCCTGTTCGAGATTTTCAGTTTCTGCAAGAGTGAAAGAATTATCGCTTTCCTCAATGAGAGTGAAGACAGAGGCATCTTTCATCACGGTCTTCTGGCGTAGCGGTTGACTGCCGCGTGCCGGAAGATCAGCGATGGCAATCTTATCCCACATTAATGAATCCGGCTCCTCTTTATGCACATTGACTTTGATAGTATATGTGTATGTGTTAACATTGTCAGCAGCCGTGACATTCAGGAGCACGTCATTAGAGAAGTCAATTGAGTCTGTCTTTGTTTCCAGATAGTCCACAGTCTTTCGCGTTCCGCTTTCATCAGTGTAGACCAACTCGGCTACACTCATAGTGTTGGCAAAGGTGATCACCGGGATTAACTTTTTCACGGAGGTACCTTTTGGAAGGGAATCAGCATTAAAAATTATTCCCTTGTTGAGGTCTATTGAAAAGAATACGGAATCAAGGTCGTCTAAAACTTTTGAGTCTGCCTGAAGGTAAAAATTATTGACCGCGACAGTGGCAGGAGTCACGACGATGACTTCCTCCCCGTTCTCCGTACTTTTGTTGCATGCCGATGCGAAGCCCAACAGGAGCAGGGCAGGCAGTATAAGCGACCGCATAAGATTGTGTGACTTTTTCACAATTAATGACATATTTATAAGGCTCTGAAAATATCGGAAAAATTGCCCGAAGTTTCTTTGCGTTGTTTACAATTTGCAAAATTAATATTTCTTGTGAAAATAATAAGCCTAAAATGTGATGATTTTAATAAATAAATTATTTTTAGGTCTTTTTAACGTCTGAAAACGGAAATTATGTTATTTCGGCAGATGGTTCTATCCTTTAAGGTCATGTGAGGCGGAACAGAGGGAGCAGCAAGTCCACAGCTTAGACTAAGCGGTGATTCTTCTATTCTGATCTCATCATATAGCCCGAGGGATATAAAACTTCTTAGCAATTTTGCACCTCCCTCCACCATGAGAGAGTTGATTCCTTTTTGTTTGAGGGATTCCAACAATGCCGGCAGATCGGCATTGTGCGGGCATTCCACTTTAAGGGGATTTTTACCTGCCCATAATCTTACGTCGAGGCGTGGCTTATCAATGGCAAGAGTATTTGAGCCGACCATTATGGCTTGCGCTGCTGCACGTTCCCTGTGCATCCATACAGAAGATAACGGAGAGGAGAATTTTATAGGTTGATAATTGCCTTTGCTGTCAATTCCTGCCATAAATCCGTCAGAGCTTTGTGCCCATTTAAGCTGAACCCAGGGGCGATTATAGGTCTGTGCAGTCATAAACCTGACATTTATATCGAGACATTCTTTAAGCAGACATCCCTCAGTGACCGCTATTCCCGCTTCCCGAAGCATTTTTATTCCCCTGCCGCTGACAAGCGGATTGGGGTCGGGGGCACCTGTAACCACTTTCGGGATTCCGGTTTCTATGATAAGTTTTGCGCATGGCGGGGTCTTGCCATAATGTGAACAGGGTTCGAGAGTAACGTAGATAGTGGATTTTGCAAGCAGATGGCGGTCAGATTTCTTAACAGATGCAATTGCATTGACCTCAGCGTGTGGTCCTCCATAAGTGGCGTGGAATCCTTCGCCAATAATTTTTCCGTCGGCTACCACCACGGCTCCCACCATAGGATTTGGTGCCACTCTTCCCTCACCGCCACGAGCCAGTTGAAGTGCGCGACGCATATATTTGTCATTGATATGATTCTCCATATATAGTTATTTTAGAGGCGCGGCATGCCCCAGACATGCCGCGCCGATTGTAGATTCTGATTAATTAAGACAGAGAGGATTATTCGAAACCGCGCAGACGCAGAAGAGCGTGGGTATCAGGCTCATGACCTCTGAAACGCTTGAAGAGCACCATAGCGTCTTCAGTGTCGCCACTCTCGAGGATATTCTTCTTGAATGAATCGGCAGTCTTCTTATCGAAGATTCCGTTTTTCTGGAAAAGTTCCCATGCGTCAGCCTCAAGCACCTGGCTCCAGAGATAAGTGTAGTAGCCGGAAGCATAACCGTCGTCACCGAAAATATGCTTGAAATAAGGTGAACGGTAGCGGAAGGTGATTTCCTCAGGCATGCCGATTTCAGTAGCCACTTGTCCCTCAAATGCGGGCACATTGATGTCAGAGCCGTCAGTCATTCCCCATTTAAGGTCAAGGAGGGCAGCCCCGGCAAGCTCGGTAGTTGCAAATCCTTGGTTAAACTTAGATGATTTTTCAAGTTTATTGATTAGTTCATCGGGAATAACCTCACCGGTCTTATAGTGGCGGGCATAAGTCTTGAGCAACTCCGGAGAGAATGCCCAATGCTCGTTCATCTGAGAGCAAAGTTCAACATAGTCACGGTCAACATTAGTGCCTGCAATAGACTTATAAGGAGCGCGGGAGAGAATTGCCTGAAGAGCATGCCCGAACTCATGGAAAGTGGTTTCTACTTCGTCAATTGTGAGTAGGGCAGGTGTGTCACCCGCAGCGGGGGTAAAGTTACCGACGTTGTAGACAATAGGACGACGCTCACCGTCTTCAAACAGACCACAGCTCTGAAGCTGCTCCATCCATGCACCCTGACGCTTTGATGCACGAGGGAAATAGTCAGTCATGAAGACAGCGATATGTTCGCCTGTCTTGGAGTCGACTACATCATACACAGTCACCTGATCCATATATTTAGGAGCATCGGGCATCTCCACCATCTTTATTCCATAAAGACGCTCGGCAGCTGAGAAGAGTCCGTTGAGCACATTGTCGAGAGAGAAATACTGGCGCACCTCATTCTCATCAATGTCATATTTCTGCTTCTTTACTTTGTCGGCATAGTAGTAATAATCCCAGGGAGCAATTTTGAAACCACCGTTTTCGGAGTCTACAATTGCCTGCATGTCTGCCACTTCCTCATGGCTTCTCTTCACAGCCGGCTCAAACACTTGAGTCAGAAGATTAATGGCAGCCTCTGGAGTCTTTGCCATGACGCGAGAAGTCATCATCTGGGCAAAATTGTCAAAGCCCATAATCTTAGCTTTCTCAGCACGTAGCTTCACGATCTTTTCAATCACGGGATAGTTGTTGTTGTCACCATAGGAGGCGAGAGAGGTATAGCCTTTATAGATAGCCTCACGCAGCCCACGGTTTTCAGAGGACTGAAGCACGGGAAGACGACTGGGTGCATGGAGCGTGAATACCCACAGCCCGTCAAGCCCACGGCTTTTTGCTTCCTCGGCAGCCACAGCTATTGATGATTCGGGAAGACCTGCGAGGTCATTTTCATCATACACTGTCACAAAGAAAGAATTTGTGGCATTGAGAAGGTTCTTATTATATTGGATAAAAAGTTTAGACAACTCATCGTTGACTTTGATAAGCTGTTCCTTCTTATCTGCGGGCAATGCGGCACCCTGTTCGGTGAAAGATTTATAATATTTTTCCACCACACGTTTCTGCACCGGTGTCAACCCCAGTTTGTCACGACGATTGTAGACGTCCTGTATCTTCTGAAACAGCTGTTCATTTAAGTTAAGCTGGTTGGAAGCTTCGTTCAGCAGAGGAATAGCCTCCTCAGCCATTGCTGCAAATTCATCAGTGGAAAGGGCACTGTCATAATGATAGAACACGCCTGCCACTCTTTCAAGAATAGGAGAGAGATTTTCCAAGGGAAGAATTGTATTGTCGAAATCAGGCACAGCTCTGTTGGCTGTGATTGCAAACATGTTTTGCTTCTGCTCCTCGATGCCTGCCTTGATGGCGGGAATAAAGTCTGAAATCTGAATCTGCTCAAACGGCGGAATCTGATATTTCGTAGTGTAGGGAGTCAGGAAAGGGTTCGTGTGTTCCACTGCCATGACTGTTGGTGATGATGCGGCGAGAAGGAGTGAAATCGCCGCAAGTTTAAAAAAGGGTTTTCTCATTGGTTGGTTATTTTGTTGTTGGTAAATGCAAATTCCCCTATCAGCGGATAATGGTCGGAAGTATTAATTTTCCCAACCTTAAGGCTCAAAGCCTCAATATTTCCGCGATAAAGCATCTGGTCAATATGGAAAAGGAATAGATGTTTATTATAGGTCCAGGTGAAACCGAGATTAGTCTCGACATAAGCATCGCGCATGTCTTCACCTTTAATAAGGTTATAAGCCCATGATGCCGGCACATCGTTGAAGTCACCACACACTATCAATGGTGCGCCGGGTCTTATTTCATCAATGGCTTCTCTGAGCAATTCCGCATTCTGGGCTCTTTGCCTGAAGGCATTGCGCAGTTTGGAGCGAATGGAGCCTTTCAGTTCCTTTACGCTTGATTTTGCACCGTTCACTGATTTCATCTCTTTTATTATCTGGCGTTCTTCTTCCGTGAGATCATAAGAATAGAGATGAACCATGCCTATGTTAAGCACTTTTGCCCCCGGGAAATTGACTTTGAAGAAGTCAAAACGGTGGTGACCGGTGTCAGCTATATACGAGTGCCCTTCTCTTGACACAGGATATTTCGACATGATTTTTATATCGGTGGAAGTGTTACCGGCTCGGTAGGGATAGACCCTTATAAGACTGTCGATTAAGGCAGGAGAGGCTTTCTTCAGCTCCTGAGGGCTGAAATTATTAAGTTCGGCAAGGCATATCACATCTGCGCCGGAATTAATCATGAATTCTACAGCGCGGTTTCCCTGATAGTCCGGTTGTCCGAGGTCATCCGTATGCAGCACATTCCAGGAGATAATCTTAAAGGTCTGCTGTCCGGGCTGTGGCTTTTTACTTGAGCCAAAAGGAATTGCCAAACTTATGGGACCTGAACAAGCCACTATGGTGAGTATCCCCAAAATTGTGAAAATCATTTTGTGAGAAATAATCCAGAATAATATAAGCAGCACAGTGGCAATTGCAAAATATGGGAGTGCAAGACATAGCACAGCCGGGATGGAGAGATATTCCGGATTAACTCTTCCCCCATAAGCAGAAATGAGGGTAAGCAAAAACACAATGACAGAGATGATTCTCATCACCATTCTGAATATCGGATTTATTATCGGAATAGAAAACATGCCTTAATAAAATTGATAATATGTAATTATGTGGATTAATCAGTTGCCTTTCAGTCTTTGAGAAAGAGCTGTCAGTTCGCGTCGTTCTGCGGCGGTGAGCGACTGATAGCCGGACATACGGATTTTATCGAGAAGCTCGTCAAGGCGTGCAGGGTCTCCGAGCCTGCCGGAAGCGGCTTCTGCCACCGCTTTGCCGTCTCTTTTAACATTAACCCTTGGCTTTGCCATTTTTTGACGGGGCTTTTCTGAGAATTTTTTGGATATGTCATAACCTCTCTTGATTGCCAGAATGAAAGCGGCTCCAAACAACACGCCGCCGACATGGGCAGCCTGTCCGCCTGTGTTGCCGCCGCCTACGCCGGCAAATGTGAGCAGTATGCATGCAACGGCTATCCATTTCAGTTTTACCTCACCGAATAGGAATAGGGTCATTGTCAGGTTTGGTGTGCGTATGGCTGTGGCTGTCATCACTGATAGCACAGAGGCTGATGCCCCGCACAGGTATGCCGATCCGGTCACAGCCGGGAAAGTGGCTTGCCCGGCTATGTAGATTAAGGCTCCGAAAGCACCTCCCCCTATGTAGAGCCAAAGCAAATGGCGGTCGGAGAGGGTGGTCATCAGCAGCCGTCCAAACCAGAAAAGCCACAGCATATTAAAAAGCAGGTGGAGAATGCCATAGTGGGTCACCATGTATGTGAGGGCAGTCCAGCATCTTCCCAAAAACATGGAGGGTGATGAAGGAACACACAGCCATTGCATGGTGAAATTGCCCTCCATCCCCATTGCGTTTCCCGAGAGGATAATTATCCACAGGATAACGAAAATTATGCAGTTGAGGGAAATCAGCCATGCCAAGGCACGGGAATCGCATATCCGTTGGAACTTATTAATAAAAGTTGTCACCTCGCAAGATTCCTTTCTTTTTCCAATAAAGAAGAATAATCAGACCAAAAATCATTCCTCCCAGGTGAGCAAAATGTGCAATCATGTCGTTAGCCCCGACCCCAAGGAAAAATTCAATCACCCCATACCCAATCATCATATATTTTGCTTTGATGGGCACCGGAATGAAGAAGAGATAGAGCGGACGGTTGGGAAAAACGAAGGCAAAACCGAGCAACAGACCAAACACGGCACCTGATGCGCCAATAGTCACCATTTGGTTCTTAAACTGAGCAATTGCCGAGAGAAAGTTGGAATCGCCTTTGGCGATGGCAGAATCCACCACGGCTTTCATGTGGTCGTAAGTAAGACCGTTAAGGCGGGCAATGCCGGACACATATTCATGGTTCCAGCTCAATACCCAAACAATTTCCTGCACTATTGCCGCACCTATGCCACAGACGAGATAGAACACCAGAAATCTCTTTGAGCCCCATATTTGCTCAAGAGTAGAGCCGAACATCCATAGCGTGAACATGTTAAAAAGCACATGGAAAGGGCTTGAGGGGGAGTGGACAAACATATATGTCACCACCTGAACGGGATTGAAATTTGAAGCTCCCACGAGATGTAGCCCCAAGACACGCACGATAGTATCTGCAAACCCGGAGAACAGAGCCTCAACGAGCCAGATTAATACATTGATAATAATCAAATTTTTGGTTACGGGCGGGATTGATGCCCAAAAACCATTTCTATAATTTCCAAACATGCCGCAAAATTAACAAAATTTTTGGGAGAGCGCAAAATGGTGATGATATAAAAGTCGTTCCTTCTATATCATATCTCATAGAAGGAACGACTGTGTATGTATTATTCGTGTGTCAGCCGGGGTGATACACGAAATTATGATCAGCGAATAACTACCTCTTTGCCGTTGACAATGTAGAAGCCTGCGGGGAGTGATTTCACTTTATTGGCACTTGCACCTTCAAGCACTCTGATGCCACTGAAAGTGTAGACGGTGTTACTTTCTGAGACTGTATTGTCGATTGTCTCTACTCCAACAGTATTTTTTACCTCATACCAGTATTCATAGGCAACAGAGCTTGTAAACTCATTATTGAGCAGACCGCTGAACAGACCGTTGGCAAGACGCAGGATATATTCGCCGTCAGCCGGAATCACGGGTGATTCACCAACCATAGTCAGGGTAAATTGATTGGTATCGGGTACACGTGTAGCTTTCAGACGGCATACAGGGTTATCGGCAAGATTGCCGTCAGGCAAAAGCTCATAAATGTAGTTTCCTGCCATGTCGTCTACCATCCACAGCTCCATTTCATCAGTTACAGTAAGGGTGAATGAGTCAAATTCTTTCACTAAACCCTCTTCCGGCACAATCGCAGGCGCGGGGAATGAGGGCACCTGATATTGCATACGTATTTCGGGAGTTGTAATTTCAGTAACATCGGTCGGATCCTCGGCATAGTTCGGACCGTAGGTGCGCACAGTAAAGGCACCTTCGGGAGCAAAGAGTAGGTAGGTGCCGGGAGTAAGGATCTCAGGTATGGCAATACCATTTTGTGAGAAGCTGATAATTAGCTCGTTCTGCTTTTCACCTGGTGCATAACCATAGACAAGTTGATAGTCGGCATCGTAATTGTTGGCATAGAATTCAGGTGTGATGCTTGTGTTGCGGACTACCTCATCAGCCTCAGGGCAAGTGATACGTATTTCTTCCAGTCCGCTGACTACTCCTGCGCGGGGAGAGATATGGTAGAGATCAAGTATCTCATACCGGAGTTCTATTGCAGGAGACAGGTCGCCATCGAGTAACCAGAATCCCTCGGGAATGGATACTGTGTATTCTCCCGGAGAAAGAATTTTCTGTTTGAAGGAAACAGCACCCACAGGTAAACCCATGAGATCGATGTAAGCATTATCCACAGTGGCTGTGGCTACAGGGTCAAGTTCACCTTCTTTATAGCAATATGCCACTCCGGTAGCTGATGGATTAACTACAGGGTCAGTGTTGAAAGTGATGGAAATTTCCCCAAGACCAAGAGGATTTGCATTTGGAGAAGTGTCAACGACACCTTGTGAGGGATTGACAGCCATAACCGATGACGGAAGTGGGCTGGGATCAACGGCTGCCGAGAGAGTCAGCGTGTTGGCAGCTACCAAGGCTGCTGATAGTAAAAAGTTGTTCATGAATATTGATTATACGATTAAATGAATAATGTAATTACCGGACAAAAGTAATGATAAAAATGTAAATTCACAAATAAATGTCAATTATTGTTGCGTTTTTTTAATATTAAAAAGTAATATAATATCAGGTGATGTGGGACTACTGTATGCAAAATTAAGAATTATTTATATAAATGTTAATCTTCTGCCGTCATCTGACACATTACATGTGTAATTTTGCTCCTAAAGTATCTGTTCAGAGGAACGAAAAGCATAAATATGTTTTACAACATACTTTTTTTATTGAAGAAAAGTAGCTTGTCAGTGGGCATTCTTCAAAATAAAATGCTAAATTTGCAATTGGATTCGTAGCCTGTGCCTGTTGTGCAGGTCTTCCGGAAAGAGTTTCGGATGAAAACGAGTCCACGCAAAAGGCATCTTGCTGAAAGTTCTCAATTTCGAAATCGCCAAATAGTAGAATGACAGATGGACTCTCAAGGAAGAATGCCCACTATCTATATTCTGACAAAATAAGGTAGTGTCTGGTTGGACCTATACCTTACAGAATATAGACGTGGGGACTATTTCTTCAGTCTTATTTGTTAGGTGTTTGGCGATACCGGAAATTGAAGGACGTGACGCAGATAGGTCTCACGTCTTTTGCGTTTTTATAATCCGGCATCAGTGAGGGGTGCCACAAAACTAAGAAATACGGGAAAGAAAATGGAGAAAGTAGAAAATGTAAGTAAGATTTGTGGAGCTATAGGTACAATACTTACAGTAGGTAAAGTAATTGTTGACTTAATGGGTAAAAACAAATAATCATTAGGGTGTTCAGTTCTATGTTCTTATTTTTGAGTCGATAATCGTGAATTCCGTGTCATAAGTTACTGATATACATCAATGATTTTATATCGTATGACAATGTTGAAAAACATGGTAGAATTTGATTCAAAAATTAGTATGATTTCAGCATATATTTACTGATATAACATATTATAGCTAAAAATAGAGACAAGATTTAACATTAACTAAATAAAGATAACATGAGTAAAAAAACAAAGTTGCCCATCACAGGAAATAGAGCACTAGCAGATGTGAATGTTGGAGATGTAATAGAGTTAATAAAGGTAGCAGGTAAAATAATAGGAGACTTAAGAAAGAAAAAGTAATTTTTAAGATATCAATGGGTAATACGAATTGTTGTATTATAACATTATGAAGCTATATATTTCACTGCTTCAGCGACTATCCAGTTTTGATAACTGAGGTTGTTTTGCTTACCTTTCACATATTAGTGTGAGTCTGTGATAAGAATAGTAAAAAATCTCAAAGAATTGAAGAGATAATAAATCGGGCGATCATACTATGGTCGCCCGAACTTTCAACACATAACGGTTATTGTCAGAGGGCAGCTGTCCGTTTGATTTGGAGACTGCAAAGTTGAGGAAAACAGTTATAGTATTTTATTTGCAACTTATGTTAATCCTAAGCATTATTAGTGGAGATTTATATACTCCTTATTTATATAGTATGGAAGTGTATATATTTTTTATAAATATTATTCAGTTCATTTAAGAGTAAGTTACAAAATTCTTGACATAAATCCTTTTTATTAAATTTATAACAAGGATCCAGAGTTCTTAGATGGTGACATAACCTTAAATCTTGATTTAAGATATATCCTT
>JAAVCP010000006.1 GCA_014802265.1 Bacteroides sp.
ATCTGCTTTATCAGCAGATATCACAGCCTGCATTAAAAGTAAAGTGACCGAATGGATGAACTCTCAGGCCGCATTTATACAGGCTTTGTTTGGAAATATCTGCTGGGAAAGTTGAGTTAAATAAATAAGAGAATTTTGTACAATTTCAAATTTGCCATTTTATAGTTATGAGCTATTTTATTAAATTTACACATTCCTAAATAGGGATGGTAGAATTTAAAAAACAATGCACAAAATGCCTGAAACTTGTGACTTTTACACCAATCATACCCCCTAAATAATAAATGTTACAGATTAATCCAACTCTCTCTATCTAGTACTCTCTCCAATCTTGCATATACAGCAATAAATGAAAAAATACTCCATTAGTGCGGAGGATAAATTTTTATAACCTTATTGTGCCATCAACGTCCATAACTTAAACGTCACATAGTCTCTACTGCTTTTATAGTAATATATCACATTTGTTTAGGCACATCAAGCCTATTTGAGGGAAAAAGTCGAATATGCAAGAAATATGATGGTGGCATTTTGCCACCACCATATTTTTACCGTTCAACTGAGAGTTCTTTACACTGATATACCGTTGGATGCTCAATCCGTTCACTATGGAGAACCTTTGAGATAAACGCCCCTTACCCATTCTGGCGCATTCTTAATGATAGCAAGGAAATCCTTCGTTTTCTCTTTCAACTCCTCATAACGCTGGTTTCATATCTGCGCATTACGTCGGTTAAATTTCAGATCACGCCTCAAATCTCCTATGGTACTGTCTACTGCTCCATCCTTTGGACGGTTTGACCCTCTCGACTTGACACTCCAGCATCGCTAACCGCCCTGTTCACACTCATTAAATTTCATCATTATACAAATATTTCAATGACTTCATCTTTTGTAAAATAGCGGTAATTGTATAAAATAAACTTCCCTTGATATTTAAACTATAGTAAACGACTTTAATATCTCTACTTTGACGCATTATACTGATTGCTGCTACAATTCCGGCTTCGGGGCAAAGTAAAAATAGTTATGACGTTTACTATAAAAAATATCAAAAATCAGTAAGATTGCAATGTATAATCAAAAATTTTTTTAAGACATAAAATTTCAATTTATTCTGAACAACCAATTTTTCAAATGTTACACATTAGAAATCCATTTTCCGGGCTATAGACATCAAGTACTGTCCATACGATTTCTGCAGTCTAAAGACCTTATAAAATCAGGCTTTCAAAGAGCCTATTGTATAACTATATACCAATTATCAGTTATCCAGTAATTCTTGATAGCTCACTCCCAATACCTTTGCAATAACCTTCAGTTCAATATCCGTCACAAACCTTTTGCCACTCTCAATCCTCTGCACAGCATTTTTATCTACATCCAACCCTGCCATTTGCAACATGTCTGCCAGCTTCCTCTGTGAAGTTTTCTCTGGAAGCTGCTCCCGAATTTCCTTTACTTTCTGCCCGCATATATTATTTTCACCATTTACCGTCTTATTCTTATACATAAAATTCTCTCCTATTTGACATTTAGTGATTGTCATTTCCTATATTATATGCTAAACTATAGAAGAATTGGCACTCACTAAATGTCAAATAATATATTTCAGTAAAAGGAGCAGCATTTATGAAAAGTATACTATCAGCACTATATGAAGGCAAAATTTTTCCTGCCGAGCAATATTCTCCAAAAAGTGAAGAATACCGGAAAATCCACCATGAGCATTACCGACACTATGAAGACTTCATTGAAGCATTAAGCAAATCAACCCCACCTCTGGATAAGAGATTCATTGAAATCATGGACGAACAGCTTGACGAAATTCCTTATGAATTTTCAGAAATGTTTATCGATGGTTTTCGATTGGGCGCAAGAATTATGATTGATATTTTCCAAGGCGATTTATGTATCAGAGAAAATGAACCTTCCGCTAAATAGCAAAACCCAACCAGTCTGTCAAGGGTAAACGAACGGCTATCGCTGCCCTTGGCGGGCTGGCAGGGCTTCGCTGTATAACATCCAAGAGGACTTTAAGCAGCCCTCCGGCTATTACCGGACTTCTCTATTTTGATCCCTTTTTTCCGCCCGTTTTTGTTCCTTCATTAGTTGTTCCTTCTGTTTCTCCATCTGCACAATACCAGATACTTTTTCACTTCCAAGAACTGTTTTTACACATTCATAATCACAGACAATTTCTTTCAATTTCTGATTTTCCGTATAAACTTCATGGAAACGGTTAGAAAGATTATTCGCCTTCTCCACAGCCCGGTTATAGGACAGTTGCAGCTTGTCAAACTTTCTGGAAACATCTAGATAAGACGCCTAAACGGAACGCAATACCTTCACAATCTTCTCTATCAGCGGCTTCGCCTTTTTCTCACGGTATGCCCTACCGCTTTCTATGTTCCCAGCTTCTGGAAGTACCTGATCCGGATCATCTGAAAATTTTGCTGCCAGATGTTCCATATCCTTCACCATCGGGGCAAGTTCCTGCATGCGCTTCTGATACTTGTCTGCCTGTTTTCTTGCGCTTTCTGCTTCTTTTCTTGATTTCTCCATGCCGCTTTGTATGGAACGGACTTCATCATCTAATTCTGTCAACTGCTCTTTCAGATTTTCACTAATTTCCTGATAGGATTTATTCTCTGATTGCAATTTAGATTTCTTTGTTTCCAGTTCTTCGACTTCCTTTGCCCGTTCCTTCTTTATTAAATTCCAGTACAGACAAATGTTTTTCATGAGTTCCTTTTTTCTCCCATTCGATTCCATAATTCAGCATAATAGCAGAAAGCTGTTTCTTTTCATATGCATACCACTGATTCCGTTCTGTTTCACTTCTTGTACCGCCCTTAAATCCAAGCACCTCCAGAGCTTTTTTCAAAGATACCCTTGTTTCAAGCCCCGCCTGCTTCCAGTAACATAAGGAATAAAATCTATATGCAGATGTGGTGTTGCTTCGTCCATATGCAGATAGGCACTGAATACCCTCAGTGTTGGGTTACGCTGCTGAAATCCCTTCATATATTCGTCCAGTATCTTTGCAGCAAGCTGTCCTTCTGCAGTCCTTGCTCCCATGTTATCTTTATCTCCTATCTGCACGATAATCTCATAAAATGGCTTTTCCTGCTTGCTGTATAATAGTTTCTCGAAATAATTATCAATCCGACGGTCATTCCGGGTTTGCTTCTCATTGTACCGGGCAAGGGCTTCATCAAATAATTCGTGATATACGTCCTTGATATTTTCATTGAGATATTCTATATTTAGATGGCTATGTTCCGGATCTGTATTGTTTGTATGAAATTTTCTGCTGTTATGGTTAATCGAACCTTTTCCTTTAATAAAGCTTCGTTTCAATCAATCTGTCCTTTCTCCCTATCTGGGGCAATCAATGCCGGATATGGCACATAAGCTTTGTTACTTTCGCCGAAAGTAACGCAAAAGCACTTTTGACAGGCGAACCTATCAAAAATGCAACCTGCAAGCAGGTTTTGCGCCCTGCCGGGGGAGGGGGGGTATGCTATCCTTCGGATAGCATACCGTCCTACGGACGGTACGGCTGTTCCAGCCTTTTTTGCTACCGCTGTCAGCACCACATCTCCCGGCATTTTATCCCATGCGGCAATCCGTCATTTTTTCTTATCTGCCATTCACAGGAGGCGTGACACGCCCCTGTTGATTATCCTTGAAGGAAAAATTACCAGCGGAAGCAGTCCAGCACTCCCCGCTTATCCAGATATTCTTTCCTGGCTTTTTCCCTTTCTTCTCCTGTTGGTGCTGTCTTATATTTTGAATACAGTTCATGGCACACCATAGAAGCCAGTTTCTTTTCCAACCCTCGCCGGATTTCACCAGCACAGGAAGTATCTTCCACCAGATGATAACGGAGAAGTTCCACAAACAGCTCATATGGTATCTGTACATTTTTCATTATATATCTGCCCTTTCTGCGTCGGTTTGCGTCGATAGCGTCGATATTTTCTATACCGTCCCATTGTCTAAAATACCGTCGCAATCGACGCATATCGTCGCTTTACTCTTTCCGTTCCAGCCGCTTCAAAATAATTCTTCTCTCATGCGCACGTTTATTGTCATAGAAAATGCCATAATCATTAAGTAACTGGCTATTCACCACATTCAATTTACGGGAAAGCACATTTGCTGATAATTGCATATCTGGCAACTGTTTCAGAAGTTCTGTCGCTGTCCCCTCCCATTCCAGCTTATCCTCTGCCAGAAGTTCGTTGATTGCTTCCAAAAGAGGGTTAGGCGGCTGCTTCCAAAGTTCTGTTTCTGCCTTTTTTAAACTTCCATATGCAGCGTTCCCGGTCAAACTCTATTGTCAGTTCCTGATCCGGCTGGTCACGCCCCACAATGTCCAAAAGAGCTGTGTTGTCTGTCCGTTTTTTCTTCTGCATGATAAATGCCCCATCAGCCGCCCCAAGCAATCCGTTTGTGCCGGAAATCATATCAAAACTATCACCGGATTCCATCTTGCGGGTATGATGAACCACTAACAGACAGGTACCATGTTTATCACTGAACACTTTTAGCTTTGTAACAATCTCATAATCGTTAGAGTAGCTATATGTTTCCCCGCCAGCTTCCCGCACTTTTTGCAGCGTGTCAATGATAATCAACCTTGCGTCTGTATGCTGTTTCACAAACTCCTCTAATTCACCATCCAAGCCTTCCTCCAATGTCTTTGCCCGTGTTGCAAAATATAAATTGTCTGCACTTTCTACCCCAAACATTTGTGAAAGCCTCCGCTGAAGCCTTGCATAATCATCTTCCAGAGCCAGATACAGAACGGTTCCTTTACGGACAGGATAATCCCACAGGGGAATCCCCATCGCTATGTGATAAGCAAGTTGTCCCATAAAAAAGGACTTCCCTACCTTTGGTGCACCTACGAAAAGATAAGTACCGCCATACAGGAAATCATCTACAACAGGCGTCCTCGGCGGGTAAAGCGTATCATACAATTCTGTCATGGAAATAGCTTGCAAACTGCACGCGGATTTCTCCGGGCTTTTGCAGTTATTTGTGGCTTGCAGATTGATTTGCATTGTTTCATTTGCTATAATTTCAGTGTCTTTTTTAACATTCGGCTGTTTCCCATCTGCGCCAACAGATGATACGAAAACAGTCGTTTTTCTTTTTCCTGTCATTCATCTTCTCCTTTCAAACCGTCCAACGTGATTGCTATTACCTGCAACGTGTAGAGCAGTTAGTCATTGTCCGGGCTTATGCTTTCCAACCGTTTCAATTCCTCATGGATTGCCGACATCTGGTTTTTCAAAGCCTTGTACACCCTCGGATTGCCCTGCACCACAACGTCCCTGCACAAAAGCTGTCTTGTAATATAATCCTGCTTCGTCAGCCCCGACAATGCCACCAAATCATTCAGCAACTTTGCTTCTTCGTCCGATACCCTGAATGCCACCGTATGATTGCGCCATCTTCCCTTATAATCAAGTGATTTTTCCATTCTCTTAGTCCTCCTTTGTCATTCTCTCCATTTCCAGCTTCTCCGCCATTTCTGTCTGAACCGTGGGGAACAAGTGAGCATATCGGTAAGTAATCTTCTCCGCTTCATGCCCCATGCGCTCCCCAATCGCCAATGCTGAAAATCCCATGTTGATTAACAGTGAAACCGCACTGTGACGAATATCATGGATACGGATTTTCTTAACGCCCGACTGTTTCGCCCTCGCTCCATTTCGTGATTGAGATAGGATTTTGTAACCGTAAATAAACGCTCGTCCGGCTTAATGTCATAAAACATTTTGATGTACTCCTGCGTTTCCTCACACAAAAACGACGGCATTTTAATTGTGCGGTTACTCTTTTTCGTCTTAGGACTTGTAATAATATCCCGTCCTTTGGAACGGTGAAAAGTCTTGCTGATTGTGATTGTCTGTTTCTCAAAATCGAAATCGGCGGGCGTTAGGGCAAGAAGTTTGCCGGATCGCATACCGCACCATTAGAGCATTTCAAACGCATAATAGGAACGTGGCTTATCCATCATGGCTTCGGAGAATTTCAGATATTCTTCCTTTGTCCAGAAGTCCATTTCCTTAACAGCTTCGCTCCCAATCGGTCCCGCCCGCCTTGCCGGATTGTAGGGCAGGTTATATAAGTTTACTGCATGGTTAAATATCGCTGTAAGCTGTGCGTGTATCGTCCGCAGGTAATCCACTGAATAAGACTTTCCTTTCTCGTCCCAGTATGCCATCAATTCATTCTGCCACGCTATCACATCCTTTGCTTCAATCTCTGCGATTTTGCGATTTTCAAAATACGGTAAAATCTTTGTCCGTATCACATGGCTTTTGGGCTCCCAAGTGCTTTCCTTGACACGCTGTTTCTTATCGGCTTCATACACTTCAAAGAAACTGCCGAAAGTCGTATCCAGTTTTGCGCCCTGTTTGAGCATGGCTTCATGTTCCCACGCCTGCGCTTCTCTCTTTGTTGCAAAACCTCTCTTTTGTGTCTGTTTCCGCTCCCCTTTCCAGTTGGTAAAGCGGTAGATCACACGCCACGTCCCTGTAGCATTGTCTTTGTATACAGCCATTCCATCATTTCCCTTCTATTCGCTGTAACATACCTTTTTATGAAAAAATGTAGCGTTCAAACGTCCTGCCACNGTCAGATAGCCCTGCTTCTGCATTTCTGCGTTCAGTTCCCTCACAATCTGATAGGCTTTTGACTTTGACACTCGCAGTTCCGCAGCCACTTCCTCCACCGTCATAAATGACTTTTCTTCCATTCAGTTACCCTCTCCTTTCTTTTCTTAACCATTTTTGTTTAACCAGCACCAATATGATACTAAATAAATTCCGTTAAGTCAAGTGGCTTTCAAAAAAATCTTAACTTTTTTTATTTAAGTTATTCTTGCTATTTCTATTGCAACATGTTATACTGACTTCAACAGATTTGTTTAAGTAACGCGCAGCGTAATCGAGCTGGTATGACTTTACCCCACTTCACAATAACGGAGGTTTTACTGTGAAAGAAAGTAGAGGACAGCCGATAAATGGCATACTTTAACAAGCTGTCTCATGGCAGCCTTTGAAAAAGTATTGTTTTAGAGAACTAAGAAGCCAGCCGGGATTCGGAAAGGATCCCTTCGCTGATAAGCAGCTTCTTAGCCTGCTTGAGAGCCTTTTCCTTCTGCTTTTCTTTTAAAGGTTCAGGCATATCAATCTTGTATAAATCGGTCGGATTCCATACTTCACCAGTAAATAGCATCGGGTAAATGGCAGCAAGGATCATCCGGGCGATTGCAATAATGGCTCGTTTTTTGCCACGGCGCTTCATAATGCGTTCATATTTCTGCCTGTAGTAAGGCGATTTATCAGATTTCACGGCTGCATGGGCAGCTTGTACCAATGCAGGTTTGAGGTAGACACCGGCACGTGTTATTCTGACAGATTTTTTCTTACCAGCGGATTCATTGTTGCCGGGGGTTAATCCCGCCCAGCAGCATAAGCGTCTGGAATTGGAAAAGGGAGTCATATCAGTACCAATTTCGGAGATAACAGTGATTGCACTGTTACGGTCAAC
The DNA here is from genome assembly GCA_014802265.1 of Bacteroides sp. Taxonomy (GTDB): domain Bacteria; phylum Bacteroidota; class Bacteroidia; order Bacteroidales; family Muribaculaceae; genus Lepagella. The sequence continues at coordinate 7,576 of JAAVCP010000006.1, forward strand.
ACCCGGAATGGTACAAAGCAGCTGGACAGCATTTTCATAAGGAGCAATCAGAGAATCAAGCATAGTGTCTATATCATTTATCGTAGATGTGATATAATCCATATGTGCGCGGACGAGGCGCATACGATATTTTTGGGAATCAGTCATCTGATAGCCTTCGATGGATTCAATGACACTGTCAGACTTCTTCTTTAGGGAACGAAGCAGTCTGGAAGCTATTTCTTCGTGGTTGATGGAATTGTCAGGTTGCCCGATTAGGTAATCAATAACAGAAGTGGCTGATTTTCCGAATATATCGGAAACAACCGAATCTAATGCGACATTACAGACAGTAAGAGCATTCTGATATCTGTTCTTTTCGCTGGAGCGGGAGGAAGTGAGCTTGTAACGGTATCTTATAAATTCACGCAGGATACGGATCGATTTGCAGGGAATATAACTTCCCGGGACCAGACCTAATCGAAATAAATCACCGATCCACTTGGAATCCTTGGTATCGTCCTTATTACCTTTAACAGCTTTTACCCATTTTGGATTAGCGATTGTGACATTAATTTCATCCTCCAAAAGGTTAAAAACAGGAACCCAGTATTTACCGGTAGATTCCATACAGACATCACGGCATTCGTTTTTGATAAGCCAGTCTTTGAATTGCAGGATAGAATTGTTAAAAGTGGAGAAACGCTTTTTTTGATACGACGGCTGAACGCCGGAAGTCGTTTTAATGATTGTGGCAACGAGAAAAGATTTGTGAACATCGACGCCGCAACAGGTTTGATAAACAACTTTCATGGTCAGAAACTCCTTTCAAAATAGGATAAAGAAGCCATTGACTGATCCATCACACAATTAACAGAGAAGTTAAAACAATTCTTACTGTACGGTCTTATAGATCCACTTATTTGTGCTTGAAAGATGAAACTTACACTGATTACTATGCTGTCTAAAACTGAAGAAAGTCTTTACGACTCACCTCCCCGTGCTTTGTAGTATAGCTTCTTTAAGAATTATTTTAGCAATAACGTGGAGAATTTGAAGACTTTCATTACTATTTGTGCCGCCAACTAAAAGGCGGCGGAATGGAGATTACTATGGCAATCGGCAAACGTATCCGCTTTTTCCGCAACCGAAAAGGCATGACACAGAAACAGCTAGGCGAAATCCTAGGTTTTCTCGGAAAAACCTCTGATGTCCGTATGGCACAGTACGAATCAGAAGCAAGAACACCGAAGCACGACCTTGTAAAAGAAATGGCGCATATTTTTGATGTAAGCACCCACGCCCTCACTGTGCCGAATATTGATACCTATATTGGACTTATGCACACACTCTTTGCGCTGGAAGATATGTACGGACTGAAAATCGGAGAGATTGACAGGGAAATCTGTCTGCGTTTGGATAAATCAGACTACTCTACTTATACTTCCATGTTCGATATGTTCCACGCATGGCAGGAACAAGCCGCTAAATTAGAACAGGGCGAAATTACCAAAGAGGAATACGACCAATGGCGATATAAGTACCCAGAACTGGACACCTCAAAGCATTGGGCGAAAGTGCCCTCACAGGCGGTCAGTGATATGCTCATGGAAGAATTTCAGAAAATCGAGAAAGAAGAAAAGAAAACANCTAAAAAGAAAAAANAGAAATGAGCATAAAAAGACCTTGCCGATATTCAGTTTCCATATCTGAAAATCAGCAAGGTTTTCTTTATGCCATTGATGTAATTATTTAGTGCATGATGTTATAAATGTTGCCAAATCGTTGCTAGCGCTTAAATAAATTTGCTTGCATCCCGCATAAATACTAGGTTCTTAATGTTCATTTCTGTTCAGGGGCAACCCCGATTATCCTCAAAGGGCAAACTTCCCTATCCTCTCCCAATTTCTCCCAAAAATCAAACTGGGATATATAAAAAAGGATTTTCTACCCCTAAAGTCATACTGGATTTACACCTGAATCCATAAAATTCCTTTATTTTCAAGGCTTTTTTCTCCTATCTCTTCAAATAGAAACGACCTCATAGAAAGGATTATTCCTCTCTACAAGGCCGTTATTTCGCTCTCTATTCTCTTTTTGGGACTACCCCATTTTGCCCTCACAGGATATTCGGGTGTGCCTCGGGATATGTTTACTATTCGAACTCATTTCATATCACAGTCTTATTCTCTATATTTCAGCCTTTTCCGCTCTTTTTGTATACAAAATCTACTAAAAATATACCTTTTCTATATCGTTTCATCTTCTTTTAGAACCAGGTTAGAACCAAAAGGGTAGAATAGAACCAGAACTTTTGAACTTATAGTCTATCTCCATAAACTTCTAAGAGAAACTTATTTCTATATATCTTATCCTCTGTCGCTTTCTTTGTATCTTCAGCTCAATTATTGCTCAATAAGTAATTTATCAAAAAAATTGTGTTTTCTGCTCAAATAATTCCTTTTTGTATTTCCCTGTTCTCTACACGGTCCAATACTTTACACATAGTCATTGCTCTCCTTTCCATATCAGGACTATATACATCTTCAAAACGGTTATCCTGTGTCATAACGTAAGCGTCAGATTTGACGCTTACGTCGATAATCTATGCAAGTTCCATAGGACAAGCGTAGCCCGGTCTAGAAAGATGCAACGTGTTCGACTTTTATTATATGCACGAATTTCTCCTATCAATTACATAAATCCTATATATCTGTACACTAAAGATGAGCTTTAATATTTTCATACTCTTTACGAGAATATGGGTATTTACACGCAAGTAAGAAGCAACCTACATAACATACAATGATCGGGAGGAAAAACGCAGAGCGGATATTGCTAGCTAATGATACATTCATGGATACCGATTCGCTACTATAGCCAATGAAATCCAATTCTGTTCCAAACAGCCACATACCGGCAGCACAACCGGCTTTTGTGCTGAAACAAAGGAAAGAGGTAATAAGACCCTCCCGTTTCTTTTTGTGTTGATACTCATCCAATTCGGTCATATCACCTGCCATGGAGAACATAAGGGTCCAAAAACCTGCATCTCCGATAAAAAACAGCGCGACAGACAAATAGAAAGTCCAAATGTTATCAGGCAGAATCCAAATGAGGAACAGACTAGAAGCAACCGTAGAGAATACGATGACCAAGACAGCTTTTTTATCTGTTTTAGTAGCAAGTTTTCCCAACAATTGTGTCATAAGGATCGCCCAAAGCGAAGATAGGATGTTACAGAGTGTAATGTGTAATTCGTCTGCTCCATACGTATCTGTCAAAACAAAAACAGATCCGCTGGCAAATACGCCGACAGCCGCAGTAGCTAAAACACCAATTAAAAAAAGGCTCAGAAACCCTTTTACCCAACAAAGCTCCTTTACGGTAGTAGCAAGCTCTTTTACCCAATGGTGGAAAGAAAACTGCAAAGGAACTTGTTCTGGAGTGGCTGATTTAGATAGAATCATGTCCCTGCCCTTAGTTGCCCTGAAAGAGATGTAGAACCCCATAGTAGTAATCAGACCGATGATAACGCCCCACGCTGCCCAGCCTTTCCATTCTGAATCAAGCTGAACAGAAAAAAAGCTGATAACCGGTAGAGTTAAGCCAGCAGCTGCGGTTTGTCCTAAAAAAAGAAGCACGGTTGAAATTGTACGCAGCTGCGTTTTTTCGTCAAATTTGTCTGTTAGCTCATTTCCCAAAATGAGCCATGGAACATCACAAATCGTAAAAAAAAGCCAGAAGATAAAATTGACGATACAAATCCAGCCAACCAATGCGGCTCCACTCAGAGGGGGCTTTATATATAAGACAACAACAATAACACCGAGAGGAACTGCGGCCTTTCCGATAAAGCTGCGCCTGCGGCCTAACGGACTAAGAGAGCAATCCGACAGACATCCAATAATTGGATCGCTGATGGCATCCCAAAGTACAGATAACCCCGAAATGATTCCTGCTGCGGCAGGAGACAGTTCGACCACTTGGATCAGGAAGAATGTGTAGAAATAATAGTAAAAATTATAGGCTATTCCCTCACTAAACTGACCCATTCCATAGCCGAGTTTGACACACATGGGCAAGGTTTGCGAACGTAAGTCTTCCATAATGTGCACTCCTTTGTAACGACTGATGTTTTGAGATGTGAAGCGAAAGAACCCTTTTTATCAAAATATAAAGGATAAACCCACTATGAAGTCAATAACATCAGCCTTAAAGCAAAATGAAAAGATTTTTCAACGATATCGAGAGCGGGAGTACTCCGGGATGAAACACAACAATTCCATCCAAAGTCGTTTTCAAAAGTTTGGCATCGTGCATAAGTTCCAGATAACACAACAGACAGCAACAGTCACTTTTCATCCGTCAGAATGCTTCGTTTTGTCCCCATTCTTTCCTCGCTCGGTTGGGTTACGGCCGGCTGTTTCCAAAGTTAACGACGCTTTGGACATGCTCCCACCCATACTTTGCCGTTCCCAGCCGATTCCTTCCAATTTGTGGTTTGCTCCAGACCTTTAACCCATGTTTTTACAAAAATCCTGTTGTCGCCCATTCTTGGAAATACTTATGGATACTGCTCCCCGCTCCACATTCCTTGAGTACTGCTTTCCACTAACAACCCGTTCACAAGACGTAGAATATCTCTTCCAAAACCCGACTTTCGCTTATACACTTTGTGCTTCTCCAAACTGCACTTTGTAATCTTCTCTTTGATGTATTCCCACAATTCATCCGATATTGTCCATGATTTATAAATCCTCTTTTCCACCTCCCTTGGTGGTTATTTTATCTTATCTCTTTATTTGCGGATAGGCTCTTAAAATCCATTGGCAACAAACTATGGGATTATTTCAGAGAAGTAACTGAAATTTGGATTTTTTCTCCTTTTTGTATTCTTTTACATATTCCGTTAATTTATTCCAGGTATCTTCATCTTTATCCCTGTCAATTTTTAGGTAAAGACAATCTTCTGATTCTGTGCTCCTAGAAAAACAATAATAAATCTGCGAACTAGTTTCTGCATGCCCAGATTGCCCTAGACCAATCTTTAAATACATAATGATGTCATAATAGGGCATCGGGATAAAATTTAACGTATTATCGACAATATAGCGAAACTTTCCAGTGAGTTTTCTTGAACCTTTCTCAGATTGCAGTTTTTCGCCAAGTACCCTTATGCTCTGAATGCATGACTCTGGCACTATATAGTAATAATCAACATTTGTTTTCAAGTTAGCAAGAATTGCGGCCCGCAATTCCTTTCCTTCGTTCGAATCCTCATTTTCTTCAAAATTATCTGTCAATATCCATATTTCATTGTGAATATTTTGATTATGTGTACCAACCTCATGTTCAATTGCAGAAAGATATTCAAATTTAATCGAGTCACTTCTATAATTGATGAGGTGAACCTCGACCTTTTTTACTCCTTCTTTGACTTCACTAATTACACAACTTATAATACTGTGATAAATTATTACAACACTGAAGATTACCTGCGTCATAACAATCATCAAATTTGAATTACTAACAGTATAGGTAAATGTCCCGTCCTCTTTAATTGTAGTTGCTAATATAGGAAAGAGATCCATTATGTAACCAACATATAAAATTATTGCGTTTAACACAACTGTTAACAGTACCGTGGTGGAAATTCGTTGCACTTTTAACTTCTTTGGCATAAAAGTTCGCTCCATTCTATTTATGATTTATCGTGAACAAACCTCTGGAGATTACAACTAAATGCTGGGGTAGCTTCACTTTTCAAAAGAACACTGACATTGCAGTACCCCCATCAATCGTGATATTTTCACCGCTAATAAACCCCGCCTCATCAGATGCAAGGAAATAAACGACACTTGCTACATCTGATGGCTTACCAGAACGAGGAATTGGTGTAAAGTAAGGTGTAAGAACTGTATTTTCGATGGTATTCATATCGGTATCAATTACGCCTGGAGCAACAGAATTCACCCGTACATTCTTTTCACCATAATTGATGCTTAAACATTTCACTAAGCTTAACAAGGCTGAATTACTGATAGAATACGACATACTTGAAAATGCTCCAAAATAAGCTTCATTACTTGACATAATTACAATACGTTCCTGTTAATATTGTTTCTCAGTTCCGTTGTAATAAGGAGTGGTGTATAGAAATTGCAATTCATCGTCCTGTTAAAATCATATAAATTAAAATTATTAAAGTCATCATTTTCAGAGAACATTCCAGCATTGCAAATGATCACATCGTACTTGTATGATTTTAGAACGGCCAGTAAACTTTTCACCTTATCCAAATCAGTAAAATCATATGGTCCAAACAGATGTACTCTATCCGCGCCAAACTGTTTTTCCAACTCATATGCCTTTTCTTTACTAGCGTAATAAGTTCCAAAGAGCATATATCCTTCTTGTAAAAAACGTTCGGCAATAGCTCGACCTATTCCCCGTGCAACTCCAGTAACTAGAACTCTTTTACACATAATGGCGCACCTCCTCCAGTCTCCCTATTAGGGATGCAAATATTTATACGACTCAACAGGTCCAAGTGCTCTAAAAAGTTTCTCGATAGCATCGCATTTTATACGATTTTGCCCGCAAAGCTCTCCCATTTCATTAAGAGTTTCGCCAAGGCAATATCCACCACAGTGAAATTTTACTGGGCAATCCTTACAATGCTCCATTTCCGTTGATTTTCGAGCACTTAAAGCATCAATTTTTTGGTAATCAAAGATGAAGTTCTTTGTTAGGGGTTCCCACTGTCCAACAATAAATGGACTCATATGATAGGGCTCTGCTCCCAGTAACACCATGTCACAGGAGGAAATATAACCATCCGGTGTAAAATGGGGTGCACTTAATGGCGTACAACACCTACAATGATACGGAGATTCTCCATCAAAATTTACGGCGAGGAAGCTCCCCCAGAACACCCCTTTTCCTTTTGCGTAATGATAGGCTTTTAGGTAGTCGTCTAAATAAGCATTCATATCAAAATGATAAGCGTTACTCTTTTTACAATCTTTACAAATGGGTACTTTCCCAACCGTATAAAACAGTGGATCTGTCCAAACATAGCGAATTCCGAGGCTATAGAAATAATCAACCATTTCCATCTGCATAGAGCTACTTTTATCAGTAATAGTCGTTCGAGCACCAACCATTAAATTTCGAGTACCTTTGTTTTGAATCAGCCATCGTACATTTTCTTCTAATACCTCAGCTGATGTCTTTCCGTGGAAAAATTTATTATATTGAGGATTTAAAGGACGATTATAGTTTTGTATATCTTTCATTCCATCAAACGACATCCACATGATGTTAATATTGTCCAAGGCCCAATTACGTACTGACTCTGTAAAAACACCATTAGTTTGGATTTCAACCGTTACCCTGTCACCGCCATTGGCATGCGATTTAGCATATCGTGTAATTTGCTGCATTCTTTCAAATTCTTGTGTAGGTTCTCCAGGACCATAAAATCGAACATGACGACTTTCATTGTTTGCAAAGTACCAATCTATACCTGCTTTCGCTATTTCAAATGGAAGGGTGTACTCCATAATGGAGTTCCGCTCTTGCGCATTATAACAGTATCGACAACATAAGTTGCATCTCGTTGTTAAAAAGAAAGAAATCATCTTTTTGTTACAGTGTGGCATATCATTCTCCTATTGTATTAAAAATCTTTACCTACATTGGATGGGCATTTGTGACCACACCTATGTTTCTACTTTTACATAACTTTATTTAAACACAGTCAACTAATTTTGTCATAGAAGTTGGAAACAGTATAATTATAGCATCCCCAAAAATGATTGTCATTATAAAAATTGACTGACAAATTATTATAGGGATGCTATTCATTTTCCCTGCCTTTCTTCTTCCCCCAAAATTTTTCCCGAATTATTCATACCAGTAAAATCCTAACAAAAAAATTCCGTTTTCTTGTCGCTGAACCACTTAGCCGCCATATTCCTTATCAGATGCCTTAAAAAGGGTACAAAATACCTATGGAATCTTTTATGGGTTATTCTGTTGCCAAGGTTCATGTCCGATGTTATTCCAGCTTCAGCTGTAGATTCCGGATGTTTTCCAATGTTTCATAAAATTTAACCCCATATGGACAGCTGCTGCAAAGTATAAATATAGATATCTTGCTGAACGTACAACTTTTGCGGCAATCTTCAGCAGTTTCAAACGTATGGTTTGCCATGGTATGCATCGCCTCATTACCTGTATCTAATGTTTTGAAAGTGCCTATGCCGTTTGCACACTTCTCACTATTGAAGAAGTATTCCATCCCCAAATCATGATAAATCCCTTCGCATTCTTCATCTGCAAGATTATTTTTCCAATCAAAATAATAAGTTCTGATCGGAATCGGATTGATTGTTTCCATGCCATAATCCAGAATGTCGGGCAGCTTACCTTTTCCTTCAAGATACCTTTCATCTTGTTAAATAGTTCTTATGTTGTAATGGTTTTTTACATTGGAACTCTCCTTTCCACAGAAAAAAAGGAAAGTATCTTTAGCAGAAATACTTCCCTTTACTAAAATCCTTTTGTTATTACAATCAGTTCATAAACTTACACAAACTATTCTCCATACTGCCTTAAATAATCTATTGCTTTTTCTAAAGACAGTCCTACTTTTGTCTGCAATCTTTCGATGATAATTTTATCTTCAATTCCTTCTTTCTGCCTAAGTTCAACTATCATCTGTGCTTTATTTGATTACCCGTTCTGACTCCGTTTCGTCTCACATAAGAGTCTTTTCCCTATATTCCATTCTCTTTTGCCCTTTCACCTCTAATAGCTAATAAAATACACAGTTGCTAGGTCATTTCAACTGCTTATAGAACCAAAACAGAACCAAAGGGGCAAAATAGAACCAGAAAAATCTATACTAATTGTAATCCAGCCAATTCTTTAACTTCTTCAAGCGATAAACCCGTATCTTCTGCAATCTCTTCAAATGTCTGCTTTCCTCTTGCAATCAGACGGCGGGCAAAAGCCTTTTTCTCCTCCGTAACCCTTTTCTCTGCCAAATCCTCAAATACCTGACACATAATATCTTGACCTCCTTCCGTCTCTTTGAAATATTTTACCTGTTTTGCCAATGCTGAATAAAACATATCAGCCGGACTCAAACATCTAAAGTCATGCATCAACTTTCCAACTGGATCATTGTCATCTTTATAACTGCCATTCACGTATATGATATGAGAACCATCCCCAAAATATGTGCCTGTCTCTTCAATCACCCGGTCAATATGGTACAACGAACACCCTTCACCCATAACGTCACTTGCCGTTATGAATATCACATAAGAATCATGAATTTCTTTAAATTCCTGTCCAGCCTTCAACATTTTTGTATCGATCATACTACTATGGAACCTCGCCCTGTGGACATCTGCCCCAGCCGAGGCGCGCTGTATCTCGACATCATAGACTTTATCATCCCCATCCTTTGCATAAATGTCTATTGTTATAGAGTGTCCTCCCGGCATTGGATTTTTATACTCTCTCTGTGCAACCACTTCCAGAACCTTTAAATCATTTCGCTGAAGGATAACATTCAGCAATAATTCTGTAGCTTCGGTATTCCTGTCAAACACCAGTGTCATCAGATTATCGTCTAAAAGATTTAATTTCCCTATTGCTTCTAATGTTTCTTTCCTTTTTAATTCCTTCTGGTTTTCCACGTCCATCAAATCACCTGCCTTTTCATTAAATATCATATCACGGATCATTCCCTTTTTCAATTATGCCCTCACCCTGCATAATAAGGGAATTTATTACTATGACATAAAAGTAAAAGGCATGTGCTACCTGCATATGCCTTTATGCTGACTATGTAATTGTCTACCCGCTGCTATTGCTTCTTTTTCATTTTTTCTTCTAGCCACTGGTTAAATTTGCCTTCTGGATTCCACCTATAATACGTTATCTTCATATTTTCTAAAACAATTTGCGTATTTGGATGATCTGTTCCTAACACAACCATAAAAATATTATATGCTTTAAAATAAAGTGTCATTGCTTTTTTGTACTCTCCCTGAGTGTCATACACCCCTGCAAGATTATTATAGCTTATGGCTNTANNCGGNTGNTCTTCTCCCAGNANCNTTTCCCTTATCNGCAGGCTCTTTTCATACAATGCTTCCGCTTTCTCATACTCTCCCTGAGACTCATACACCCCTGCAAGATTATTATAGCTTATGGCTGTATCCGGATGTTCTTCTCCCAGTACCTTTTCCCTTATCTGCAGGCTCTTTTCATACAGTGCTTCCGCTTTCTCATACTCTCCCTGAGACTCATACACCGCCGCAAGATTATTATAGCTTATGGCTGTATCCGAATGTTCTTCTCCCAGTATCTTTTCCCTTATCCGCAGGCTCTTTTCATACAGTGCTTCCGCTTTCTCATACTCTCCCTGA
>JAAVCP010000007.1 GCA_014802265.1 Bacteroides sp.
CAAAAATTTCTTCGGATTGTTACGTACCTCTGTGTATTTCATAGTCTGCTTTTATATTAAAACGTAAAAACTCGCGCGCACGTATAATATAAACATTAAATTTATTTAATCTCTATTATTTAGTTTTAGTCTTTAAGGTTTGCAAATGGATGTTTCCCATGAAGTGAAATAAAGCTCTGTATCATCCGGGCTTCTACTGTTCGTGGATCACAGTCTGGAGTCGATTTCCACGCTATCATGAGGTTCGCGGAGTCAGCCAACTGCCACAAGTAACGTCCTCCCCAATGTCCTACGGCTGCACCTTCACCGAAGCGAAGCAACTGCCCGACACGCTTACGGAGACTCGCTGCCTTACCGATGTATAGTGTCTTTGTGTCGTATACATAGTTTTCAGTCAGTTCCGCTATCGAGACATTTGGATTCTTACCTTTGAAAAATCCACCTGTGCCTTTTTCAAGGAATCGAGGCTCTGCCTGAGAGGAACGTAAGACAACATAGACTCCGGCTTCTTTCGGAAGGAGAAACGAGCTGTCTCTTAGCTCCGCAGCCCGAATAAATCCCTCAAATCCGTCTGCCATATACTGACTTATTTCAGTGTCAGTGGAGATTTTTATCTGCCGGATAGGTTTTGGAGACTGCTGGTCAACTACACTTTTGGGCGTTGATGGCTTAACATCAATTTTCTCCAAATCCATAAGTTTCAAGGTTCCGTTCTCGAATAGTCTTTGGAGATTTGCGACAGTGTAATCCAATCCGGGAGCGACTTCTGACCAGTAAAGACCTATACGACGGATTTTTGCTCTGATGCCTTTCTGCTTTGAGCTGTCTGTTGCTTCAAGCTCCCTCACTAAGGATATTATCCGTTTTAACTCATCTCCTGAGAAGATGGTTTTTGAATTTCTCTCAGCCATGATTATCTGATATTATGGGTTTCTTTATATTGTTTGTAGGGGTCAACGTAATCGTGAGCCCCCCAAGGAGCCGGTGAGTTTGATATGTAGGCTCATGCTTTGTGGAGAAGCCTGTCTGTCCCCAGTCGGTGAACCATCCTAACAGAATGAACATTATCCAGCGTATGAGGATATGCCTATGATTATTTAGAATCTGTCTTTTTTCCTGCGGCCAGCCTTTGGGGTCTTCCGCCATATTCTCCGCATCATACCTTCTGCAATACCAATGTGCAAAAACAAAATAAACTGGAGCCAGCAATGGCAACAAAATGAGGTAGAGCCATAACGAATATCCCCATAGCCGACCAATTATGAGATGCCAGGGAGTTACGTCTGTACTCGTTCCCATGAAATCGCCGTCAGAATCCTGATATACTCTTGTCCTTGGATATAGGGCGTCGTGAAACAATGAACCTAGACTTCTCATAACTGATTTCGTTTTAATGCCTGTTGATAAATCTCATTGATTTTCTCGCGTAGCGACTGAGGTCTAACAACCGTCAGAGAATTGCTCCGGGCCAATAGTGCCATTACAAAATCATTGGTAATCCGGATTGTCAGCCTGATACGGAACTCCTCGTCATTATCGACAAGAATCTCCTGTGATGTATGGAGCGGTGTCGCTTTGAGGAAGTGGCCGTCCAATGGAGAATAGGACAGCTCGACTTCCTCAATCGGAATAGTATCATCATCCCAGATGCCATAACTGTTCTGAAACATATTGTTCGGATCAAGTGACTCGTCTCTCTTGAACCGGGTTGGCAGAATCTCCAGATTGCTTATCCTGTCAACCGCATAGTTACGAAGATTCCCCTTATCGTCTATGGCAACGACATACCATAATCCCAATGATTCCTTTAGAAAGTGGGGATTGACAGTTTTTGAAATAATCCTGTTCTCTTTACGAATGAGTTTGTAGTCAAACTTTACGACATAAGCATTCTTGATGGCATGGATAAGTGCCGGAACACTCTCCGCTCCTTTCGGTCGATGATGTTCAGGTATAATGAATCCGGACACGTCTGCCGAATGGTTGAACGATGTAAGCAAATCGAAATTAAGGAGCAGTTCATCATATCTGATCTCAGTATTCTCATATCTATCGGATATGAAGTAACCTTCTCCTCGGCGGTTCTTGATTTCAATCTCAAACATACCTTCTATCTCCGCAATATCTCTCTGGAGAGTACGGAGACTGAGACCTACTTCATATCCACGAAGCTCAATCTGGAGATTTAGATATGAGATAAGCTCGTCGGCAGGGATGAATTTCTTCTTCCCTGATAGTTTCTGTATGATAAGTATATAACGGATCAACCGCCCCATGTTCTGATTCATGGTGCAAAGTTAATAAACGAAAACGTCAATTTATGTCGTTTTTAGAATAGATTACCTATTGAAGTTGTTTCTACTTTTTTGAATTGTGAATTTTTTTAAGGAATATAACAAGGAAAGCAAGGAAGTTCCAACCTTTCCAACTGGATATTGTGGTGTCGAATCGGACAAGCACTGCTTTGAAAGCATCCATCCAAGCATTAGTGCGCTCAACAACCCAGCGTTCCTTATACATTTCCTCATCAAACAAATACATCTCACTGGAATCAGCCCCGTTTCTTCTGTTTGGACAGACGTTGGATATGATTCCGTGCGAATCCAGTGCTGCCCGGAGATTATCTCCGTCAAAGCCTGCGTCAAGATTGGAGAAAAGTCCGTCAACGACAATGCCGGATGCCGCCAGTCGGTCTGCAATCTCATCAATCCGGTCGTTTATTTCAAAAAGGTCGGAGTGGTTGCCGCTCTGAGGCTCGGACATAGCCAACGGCATTCCCTGCCTGTCTACAAAACAGAGCGCGTTTGTAGTGGGGCGCTTCTTCCTGCCTTGATATTCAACCTTTTCACCACCTCTGTATGCCGGTGTATGGGAACCGTCCATATGGGAAAGGGACAGATCAACTGTTTCTTTGTTTTCCTTTACATTCTGATTGAAGGCACTCTCCCAGTCTCCTTCCTTACACCATTTCCGGTAATGTTTGAAAACGGTGATGAAAGACGGGGGATCGCCGCTAAAAAGATGTCGCACCGGGAGCAGACGCCACTGGCAGCCAGTCTTAAGTTTATAAAGAATGGCATTGACCACTTCAACAAGGTTGAATTGGCTGGCGTATCCACGTCTTGCTACACTGAGACAGGGCATAATCCGATTTTTTATTGTATCTTTGTCGGGTACAGCGTATTCTGGCATTGGTTCAATATATTACGGTTTGGCGACATAATATAGTGCATCTTTTGCTGAATGCGCTGTATTTTAATTATTTTACATCATATTTAACTTTTATAAATTAGTAGAAACAACTTCGGTATAATCCTACTATTAAACAAAAAATCAATAGTAGATGTAGCGGATAGAAGGCGTAGAAGCTGTATTTGGCGACTGCGCCTTTGATGTGTCCGCGTGAGCCGTCGTATAGGAAGATGACCACAGAGGCGAGTATTGCACCGGCTATGCCATAGTGCATCATCAAGGGGAATGTGAAGAGAATCTGAATGATTGCCTGAGAGGGAAAAGAGATGCTGTTGCGGCAGAGCCACGGATTGATTGTCTGACGACGGAGCATATAGAATATGACAATCATCAGTATACCGAGCCAATCATAGTCTATGCCAGACCTCCATGCGAGACAACACAATATAAGTATCGAAAAGCAGCACAGTGGCCCGTGCTCGCAATCGGTCGAAAACCGCAAGAGCCGCCACTCCGAGAAAGAGCGTGAACATCACGTTATGCGTGCCGTTGTTTCCATTGAGCAGGTACCATGGTACTTCGCTGATGATGGCGAATCCAAGCAGTGTAAGGAAATATCTTGTCCGGCTGCGGGTGTAGGCAAATCCTTCCGCTATAAGGAATGCGAACACAGGAAAAGCGATGCGTCCGAAGCAGCGCATGGAATCATATAGAGGAGTGTCCGGCTCCAACAGGAAGTAAGCGCAATGGTCGGCTACCATCGACAACACAGCGATAATCTTCAGTGTGCTTCCGCTCAGACGGAGCGAAAGTGGCACTGAAAACGATTTTGAGGTTGTGGTGAGAATATTATCCATAAGCTTGATTCATTAAGCTATGCCGAGCAGTTCCTTGACCATTGACTCTATCTCCTGATTGACACGCTTGAAGTTACGGTTAAGCATTATCTCCTTCTCACGGTCATCGCGGAACTCATAGATTTTGGGAAGATCAACATAATGGTTTTCCTCATCTTTGATTTTCTTCATGTCGAAGTTGGTCTTGCAGAAGTACTTTGTGGTTTTGAACTCTTCCGAACTCTCTATATCGAAGCTCGACAGTATTTTCTTGTCCGTGGCGGTGAAGTCACGAGCCGCCTGACCTGCCAGCCAGCCTGTTGCCATATCGGCAATCTTAGCTGCCGGAACGAGATAGTCGAGCTTCTCGGATATGGAGGTGGAAATCTTGGAATCATTAATTGTGATAGAGGTGGAAGTCTGCTTTGCCTTTCCAAACACGTCATTCTGCGCCCACTCCAGAGTCTCCTTGTTACGGGCAGCCCCCATGAAGATATTGCCACAGGTTGTTATTATTTTCTGCATACCGACTTTTCCGTAGTCTGCCTCCAACTGAGGCAATTCCTGAAAACCGAGGGTAACGGCCACCTTGTTGCTTCGTACTGTTCCAATGAGTCGGTCAATCTTGTGGAAATACAGAGTGGGAAGCTCATCCACTATGATGCTGACAGGAAGGTTTCCCTTTGAGTTGACACGGGTGATAAGTCGGTTGAGCACAAGAGCGTTAAGCGAGCCTATAACCTGTTCCTTTTCGGGGTCNTTGGCTATCACGAGATAACTCGGTGCCTTAGGGTCAGAAATCTTCAAGTCAAAGTCATCGCCTGTGAATACCCAGAATGCTTCCGGAGATACAAGACGGGCAGCATTGACACGGAGTGTACCCACCATACCTTCCAACTGGTCGTTGGCCTTGTTCTCGTATGCGCTCTTGAAGGGAGCCATCAGGGAGGAAATCTTATCGTCCATCATCAGGATGTCGAATACTTCCGAATATTTGCGCCCCAAGAATGAGAGGACATGAGGCATATCCGAAAACTCGCCGGTAATGGTGTCGGGTTCAACCTCGTTCCCGGCTTCATCTTCATACCAGCAGCGCTCAATGAGGATTCTGTTTCCTGCGCGGTCAAGATATGAGAAGCCATTGAGGTCAACGAACATATGGTCTTCATCGGTTGATACGTCCNTGCCNGTGCTGTCAACGAANTCNAGNANCACNTCACCNTTCTNATCGAGNGCNTTGAACTCGTCCCAATGGCGAATAANCAANTCCAGCTTCCTCCCTTTATGTGAGATATACCGTCTCAACTTCCTGCCATTCCTGAATCCNGTCGGATGGAAATTTACAAAGAAGTAGATGATTGCAGCAAGGAAGTTCTCAGCAGAGTTGGTAAAGAACGCCTCCGAGCCACCTTTCTTTTCACCGCCNCCTTTATTGAGCGAGGCGAGGAGAGTGGCTGCTGTCTCCGAAGCTGCCGCAAGGTCAGGTATGTACTTGCGCTGAATAGGATTGATGCGGTTGGAGTATTCCACATCAGTGAAGTTTACGATACGGAATCCACAGTCTTTCGGTAACTTACCGTTCTTACGATTCTTACAGAACTGATAGAAAAGCGTCTTGGCAAGTGTCGGAAACTTATAGTCATACACCATCATGGCAAAGCCCTTNGCAGAGTGCTGCCGGATAAAGGGATCTATTATACCGAAAGACTTACCCGAACCCGGTGTGCCGAGCACGATCGTGCCTCGGAACGGATTCCCGATATTTATAAAGCCGTTGTGTAGACGGCGTTTCCAGTAGTACAACATTGGAATGTTAACTGAATATGGTGTCTCAATCTTCTTTTCAGATTGCTCAAAACTCTCGTTCTCAAAATTGAAGCGATCCTCACCGACCTTGTGATTGTAATACTTGGCGATACCGTCAAGTCCCTGATGGAAGAGCATTGTGCCTACAACCGAGCAAAAAGCATATAGGATGCGGTTTGCCGGAAATCCCAGCCAGCTCATGCCCCAGTCCATTCCGTGAAAGATGAAACATAGTCCGACAAGTGTGACTCCGGCAAGAGCCGGGTATATCACCATTGTCTTCAGATTGAACTTCAAAGCCTTCTTCGCCTTGGTGCCGATAGCTACCACACAGATGCAGATCAGTTCACATACCTTGCAGCCTGCCACGGAGTTGAACACCTTGAAACGTGCGAAAAGGTCAAGGATGAACTGGGTGATCTTATTATCAGCCGTAATCGGCAGGTTCATCACGATCTCGATAATCAGGAAGAAGTAGATGCAACTTCGGAAGTAGTTATACATCTGCTGCTGTTCCTTTGTTTCCTCAAAAGCCATAGCGGTAAGGTGTTAGTAGTGAATCTCCGAGGGAGGCATGACGGCCTTCGGTTCACGGCTCTCTATCTCGTCAGACGCCTCCTTGATTATCTCCCGGAACTTCTCGATGGCGCAACCTACCCAATACACGTCAGATGATGGGTTGAAAACTATAGACTGATAGTGTCCGGAGAAAATGGAAAGAACCCTGTTCAGCCCGTGGTACACCTCCTTGACGCTCTCATCGGGCATGGTGGTGAAATCATATTTCTTACTCATTATGATATACCGGTTTAAGTGTTGAAAACGTCAGAATGGTATTTTGAGGCCGATAAGCAGTCCATTCCGGAAAGTATCACCGTGAAGGAAGTTGACGTTGTTCTTCTGAACCAGCGAGAACTCCCAGCCGTTCTGAAAGATATAATTGTATTCAAACCCTCCCTCGATGCCGAGGAAGAACCTGCGCTCTACGGCACCGAACTCCGGGCCGAAACGAAAGCGGAGCATACCGTTCTTGTAGCGCACAAGACGGTGCTTGTAAAGGACACCTCCGTCCCAGTAATAACCTTTCCAGAACTGACCATCCCCGGATTTCCAGTGGTCTCCGACCTCTCCGAAAATCTCGACTGCCTTGCCGTATGAAAGTGATTGTTCATAGCCAACTGTGGCGTTGAGGGTCGAAGGGAATAGGAAACCGGCATTTACAGTGAGCTTTCCCTGAGCCGACGCTCCGAGAGTTACGACGGCACAAACCAGTGCGATAAGAAATTTCTTCATGGCTTACTTGTAAAGATGGAGGTTATAGTGATACGGTATTTTTTTGAGGATGTCAGCATCGAAACCATCGGCATTGAGTATATCCTCGTACTCGATGGTGAGCGTGATGACGCGGCCGCTTATCTGGTTCTCCGAGATTTCAAGGCGTAGCACCTTCTCGTCAGGGAAAGTGAGCTTCGGAATAACAAGCACATTCCGGTAGTTCTTCCTGAACTTCTTGGCGAGATTGAGAGAGAAGGCAGGCGTAAGCTCAATGGTTTGGGAGTTAGTGGCCTTGACCTCCTTCTTGTCGGTCAGTTTCACACGCAGTTCCGCGATATCGTATGCTATTTTCGTCTTGTTTTTAAGAGAATAGTCGATAAAGAAATAATCGCCGATTGAATAGATATTGTTAACAACTGCCTTCATGCCGTTGGCATTGGAGACTATCTGATTAAATTTACGGTTGCTTCCATAGACAGCCCAGGCATAACGCGCCATCTCCGACTCCGGCATGGAGACCTCCGGGTTGACGTAAGATTCCATGTCACGGTAAGGGACGTGATGGATTGAGGCTGCAAGCCGGGGAAGCGCGGTGAAGATTATATCGTACTGCGCCATGTGGCGCTCACCGATTAGAGTCAGGGTAGCCATAAGCTCACCCTCGCTGTACTCCGTCGTCGGAGCCTCCGGGTCAGTCTCGACGTATGGCTTGATGCGCACGATGTTGTCAGCACACTGGTTGCCGATGAGCTTGGTTGTCGATATATCAACCATCTTGATGTTCTCCGGCATCACGATGTGGGTTGTCACCTCGCTGTTGACATAGATCTTTTCCTTTGCGGTCGCACTCCCTGCAATGCCGATTGCACACAGGGCGGCTAAAAGAACTCTTGATTTCATATTATGTGGATTTGCTGATTTGTAAATTACCTTCTTTGTAATCTTGTAGATTAGTAAGTTAGATTATTCATAATATAGTTTACCTATTTACATTCTTATCTCGCCTCGTCTGAATTGATGAGATAAACGATTGTATTATACTTGATTTTCGCCTTGTTCTTACGGATGTTGGCAGATAAGGCTGATGTAGCGGAATTATACATATTCTGCAATGCCTGAAGTGCTATTGCCTCACCTGATATGCCCGAACCGTAACCACTCTCGGACTCAAAACTGATGTTCTGTTGTACTGTGCTTGACCCGGCTTCCTTCATGAAGTCGCGGAAAGCTGATTCAGGGACATAGAAGCCTTCCATACCGTCATTGTCGAATACAGAGAGGTTTACCTTCAGGAACCTGCTTCCAACAAGAATACTGGTGATGGTTGCCCTGACACGCTGCTGACCGAATCCGGCGACTGTTCCATAGAGATAAGTCCCTTTGGGAAGTCTCACATCCCTGATGGTGACATCATCGAGCAACTTGAATCGTAGCCGTGTTCCCTCATGCGCCTTTGTGGTCTGATCTATCATAGCCCGGATAAGTGGTGAGTCATCGGAGGCCATATCACTGCCAACAGTGTTGAACTTCTCGGCATTTGTGTTCTGGGATTTGAGAACAAGCATCGGACGGTTCTTCTCCCGTTCCATCTCCTTTGCCTTTGCTATGGAGTCGGCACGCTGTTTCTGTAAGATTTCCTCCTGAGTTGACTGACCGATACCAAGTCCGGCCTCGATTGCCTTCTGTCTCTCATAGCTACGTCGTTGTATCTCCTCCATCTCTCGGGCATACTCACCGCGTGGATCGTTGCCGTAGGCATTGGAGAAGTCGTTGGTTCCTCCGTATGAATAGGAATTGATATGTCGGCGTGACTCAGCAAGAGAGCGTTCAAGCTCCTCAAGCTCCTGCTGCTGACGGATACGCTCCGCTTCGGCCGCGTCGATGCGGTTAAGCTCCTCCTCCGAGTAACCGTGCTCCAGATACTCATCCTCGGTCATTTCCTCACCGAGCTTGCTGACGGCAGTGAAGGCGTCCTCGTCACCGAACCGGCGTGACATCTCGAAAAGCTTGTCTCCGGCTTCCTCCGCGTTGGCCTGTGGAAGCTCCATGTTGATGCGGTCTGTGGCGACTTTCTTCTCATCGTCCCCTCCGCCCCCGAAGGTCTGCATCACGAAGTACACCAGTGCGCAGAGCGGCACGAATATGACCACCGGGAAAATGTACTTCGGCTGTTTGAAATTGATTTTAGTCATTATCGTTCTGTTTTAGGGTTTTCACTAAATTCTCCAGCTGACCGTAACGCCTGATGATACCGATGGAATCGGCGTGCGACTTACGGGGAATGACTATGAGCGAGTCAAGCTCATGTTTAAGCGTCTGACCTTTCGTGGTCATTTCAAGTACAGTCCTGCGGTGTGTGTCCTTGTTGGCCTGTATGGTACGGAAACCGTTGAAAACCGGCTCCACATTCGCGATCATGTTCACGTCCGGTTCTTTCATCTCCACTTTCATTCCGGCAACCATCACGTCACATACAAGAACCATAAGGAGAGAACCGACCACATAGCCGAAAGTACGTTTCGGGTGCTGTGTCGCCCAACGGTTGGCGATACGGATTCTCGCGCCTAAGCGGTAACGGGTGCCTATTGCCTCCATCTTAGGCTGCAACCACGACTTGATCTGATTGGAAGTCCTCAATCGGCTGTCCGATATTGTTTTCTTCAAATTCTTCATAACTTCCTGCGATCAGTAGTCAAGGTCTTTATTCTCAATGGTCCGCCAACCCGTGATCATAAGTCCGTGCGGATTGTTCTGGGTACGGGGTACGTTCTCAATATAGCCGGTGGTCACCATTGAGCGTTTCAGGTCACGTGTCCTGCGCTTGATGAGCTGGGTGCCGTAGTAGGTGAACTTACGCTGGTGCTCGTCGAAATTGATGGAGTCGCACATTATGGTGCAGACAGCCGAAGATGAAATGATGTCGGAGTAAAAGCCGTTCTCATCGAGGGCCTGCTTCTGCTTCAATGCCGTGCCGTCCGCCATATACATCGCCTTACCGACAGTCCACTTGATGTAGTCGTTGTCGGGAGGGAGGTTGAAGAAATACTGGTGGAAGAGCTGAATGTGCGCCCGGGCTTCCATAAGGAAGTTGGCTTCAAGCCTCGCACGGTCGGCAAGGAAGGGAATGTCGCCGTCGAGGACGTAGATCTGCTGCCGTTCCTCACTGACAAGCGAGAGGCAACGCCAGACGGTGAACCCGCAGATGAGGGCACAGCCGCCTACAGCGGCAAGCACCGTCATCAAAGCGAGTCTCGTCTTCTGTGCTAAAGATTGTATAAGCATATCGTGTTATTGAAGATGTTGGTTACAGCATAGCCTTTACCGGAGCGGCAGCAACGGAAGCTCCCGTCTGAGCCACACCCATAGCGAAGGCACCTGCCGGAGCCGCAGCGCCACTGCTTACACCGCCTGGGATGAGCCAAGAGGAAACCTCGGGCACGAAACGGACGATGTATGCACCAACGAGCATACCCATAGCGTACATGCAGTTCGAGCCGATTCCCTGAAGTCCGAGGACACCGATCTGAGACCATGAGTTGACTGAGCCGGAGAGAAGATGCTGATAGGCGGTCATATCCTGCTGGAGGTTATAAAGGAGAATGAAGTCGATGTAGTAAAGGCACATATAGGTTACGAATCCCCACAACGTAAGGGAAAGGTATTTCGACATCCATTGGCTCCAAGCCGAGTTCCATGGTGGCGCGAGCGACAGTGCGAACATTATCGGACAGAAAATCATCATAATGGCAAGGAAAATCCTCTGAGCCACAAGTATGCCGTAATACGACATCTGGAACACAAGCTCGCCTACGAAGCGTATGACATCGTTGATCCACTCGCTGACCTTTGTCTCTGCAGCCACGGCTGCGCGTTGGGCGTAGTTGTTGATCGTGTTGCCAAGGTTCTCGACGTTATAGATAAGTTTGTCCCACCAATGTGCGTCCTCTCCGATCTCGGCTACCTGCTGTGCGGTAGCTATGGAATCCTGAACGGCTCTCAGGCGGTCAAGATATTCACCCTGCTTCTCTGCCACCTTCAACTCAAAAGCGGCCACCTCCTTGTTCTTTGCCTGGGCCATAGCCTTTGTCGCGGACTCCAGACCCTTTCCGGGAGTCTGCAAGGCGGAACATATCCAAGAGGAAGATGATATGCAGATTGAAATGCCGATGATACGGAGAAGCTTCATAACGTCCATGCCCCTTCGTCCGATCATCATCATCCAGCATTCATAAGATCCGACACAGAGTGCAAGGCACAGGCCGATGATACGGGCGAGACCCACGGCATCGCCCAGTACCGCGACATTGGGGAAGGTCTCCATCGCCACAAGCAGCTTGTCAAGGCTCTCGTCGATGGCAGGGAGACCCATAGTGCATAGTATGCTTAATAAAGTCATTGTCTGAAAAAGATTGTAAGTTAGCGGTTGAGAATTTGTAAGATAGTGGTTGACAACATATAAGTTAAAAATATGTGATATGTAAGTCAGTGGTTAGTGACAATCTGTCAGAAGTGGGTTGCAGCCACGGCACATAGCCGTGCCGTCCGGCTTACCAGCTCTCCCATGCGTTTCTTCGCGTCCTCATACGCCTGCTGACGCTTGGCGTTCTCCAGTTCATAGCCTGGGCCGGTCTTGTGGATATATTCGATGTCGGTGCAAAGAACCTCATTGACACGCGAGATCTCGTCAACCTGATACTGGAGCTTGCCGTCGCTCTTGTGAAGGCAGTATAGAAGTCCGTCGGAAATGCAGTCCTGCATACGGTTGAACTCGTCCTTGTATGTCGCGTATGTCAGATCTACCGTTCGGTCAGCCTCGCGCAGAAGTTCTTCCTTGTAAAGTTCCTCGACATGGATGCGTTCCTTTTCCACCTCGGATAGCTTCTGGCGCTGGGTTTCCTCCGCCGTAACACGCACAGGCATAATCCGCTTAACGTTGGATTTCTCTTCCTTGAACCTGACCCTGTATCCGGATTTGAAACCAGCCCATTTCCAATACATCTCAGCTCCGGAATAATTCTTGTGCAGGAAATAATAGTACCAGTCGGGCGCGAAGTCCCAGGGGCCGTTCTCCATTGAAATCCATTGCTTCTCTTTTTGGTCATCGTGAATTGAGGGTGTCTTAGACATTAAGGATAATGGCATTGATGCCAAAGCAATACCTAAGAAAAATGAAGCTAAAAGTTTAGTTGTCATATCCTTTATTCCAGTTATTGATTACTATTTTTGCTATCTCGTCCTTCACGTCGGAGGTCAGGATTTCCCAGATGTAGTCTGGTTTCCATCCACATTCGGTTATCATATAGCAGTATAGGTTCGCGTTGTCAATGATGTATCTTGCCCGGTCAATGGAGGTTTTCAGCGTCATAACGAGGTTAAGTTTCTCATCCATTGATGCCTTCATCACATTGATTCCTGAGGCTGCGACAGCTGCATAAAGGGTGTAGCAGTGTTTTATCTCCCTTGCGATGGCTACTTTGGCTTCCGTGTAGTACCATGCGACAAACGGTTTCTTCAGTACAGTCTGATAGGTGTTCTCAGTAAAGTCGGCATACTCCTTTGTGAGAAGATATAAGGAATTGGCAGTGGACGATATTGCTCCGGCAAGCACGACATAAGAGTAGGCGTTGTTGAGCTTGGTATCGAGAGTGGAGCGGACTTCATTGAACTTCTTAGCCCCTGTCGTCACAAGCGACTGCTCCCCGAAACTGGTTGCCACACGTTGCAGGGCAGCGTCCTCGTCCTTCTTCACGCATTTGTGAAGCGCCATAAGTGCCTCAAATGTCGGCAGGTCTTTCGGTAGGTCGAAAGCCTTAACCTGACTTGTAATTATGAGAAAACACAATATCAAAAGAATCCTGGCTTTCATTGTCCCCATTTGAAAAGGTCAATACACATATCAGGATCAATCTTCACACTTTCCCACTGAACAGACATAAGACCGTTCCAAGACAGCACAAGTCCGTTAACCTGATTCTTCATCACCATCACATTAGCCCAGCCCTCCGGGTCAATCGCAAAGAACAGGTCGTTCATGGTGGCATACTGAGCCATAGCCATCATTCCCTGAATCTTATACCGTATACCCATAAGGTCTGAGTAGATGCGGTTGGCGAGAGTCAGCCGGGCATAACGGTCAAGAAGATTGTACCCGTCCGATTTCTTATCAGACGTAGCCTCACCTTTGAGCGGGTTCTCCACCTTGGAGTTGTTGACGATGTTAACGAAGTCACCCACAAGCTGCTGAGTCTGAGTTACCACGTTGGCAAGCTCGTTAAGGCAGAGAAGCTTGTTTGCGAACTTTGCCTTGTTGACAACCTTGACAAGTTCCGGCACATCCTTTATGATGTCCAGGGCACAGCTGCCAATCTCGATATAATACCTGCTTTCGGTCCCGAAGCCGGAGACATTCTCCATGGTCAGTTTGTAGAGTTCCTTGATGGTAGCCATACTGACCGTGTACTGCTCCAGCTTGCTCTGCTTTGATGATATGGAGTCGAGCCGTTTGTTATGCTCGTCCTCGATTGCCTTTTGTGTCGCCATATTAGTGCTGACCGCCTTCAGGCAGTACGGATCCATGACAACGCGGTATTGCGCCACGGCCGACATTGCCGTGAGCATACCTATAATATAAATATATAGGAGTGATCGGAGTCTTACCATAGTTCCATTACTTTCTGTTTCTGATTTATCTTTACTGCAAAATCAAGATACTTGCCGATACCGACTTTCTTCCTGTCTATCTCGATGTGTGTTATGGCCTCCTGCATCGTGCCATAGTGACGGAGATAGATTTTGAGGGCTTCCTTTTCGGATCGCTCTGTAGTGTAGGCCCAGTAGCATTCCGGTGGTTCCTCCACACCATACACGTCCGAGTTCTGACCCCGGCATATCCAGACCTCCTTGAAGTAATTGCGGTTGTCGTGATTGTTCAGGGCATTTATGGTGAAGATCTGCTGACGCTGAATGGGAGTCAGACCGAGAATGGCTGCAATGTCCTCGTACCTGTCCTTGAACTTTGTTTGGTCGAGAAGTATCTTGATGTCTGAATTGTTTATGATCGCCTCCTTGACAATGGGCGAGTCAATAACGTCATTCAACTCTTGCGTCACGACGCCGGCGATACCGTGAAACTTTCTCACGGTTTTATAGAGATACTTGATGTACTCAGCCATAGTGGGTGATGCAATGGCTTTCCAAGCCTCCTCGATGATCAGGGCCTTACGTCCCTTTTTTATCCTCATCTTTTGCAGGAACACATCCATGATTATGAGCACGACAATCGGAAAGAGAACAGGGTCGTCCTTAATCTTGTCGATTTCAAATACAATGAACTTCTCGTCAAAGAGATTGATGTCAAGGTCGGAATTAAGGGTATGTTCCAACTCACCTCCACGGTAGAACTGTTTCAGAATAGCCGCGAAATCGCGTATGTCGAAATGTACCTTTTCAAGAGAGGTAATTTGAGGGATACGTTCAAGAGCAAACTCATAGTAGCTATTGAAAGATAGTTCGCTGACTTTGAGGCGGCGTTTCTGTTCCTCCATGTGGTCTATCTGCTTGTCAATCTTGATAAGCATTGAGTTCTCGTGAAGCTCCTTCTTATACCGTTCAAGCTGACGTGCTGCCTTTTCTTTCTCCGCATCGGTTGTGCCCTTATCAGTCAGCATTGCCCGGAACGTCCTGCACTGCCGAAGTATGCGGTTACGCCTTTCCTCGGAAGGGAGTATCAGGGCGTGCTTTTCCAGCTTTGGAGGCTCATGGTTTATCTGTTCCTCGATGTCCTCCATATCGTGGGCGTAAGCCTCGTAATCGTCCTCCATCTTATATGCCACAAGAAGTTCCTGACGCAGGTTCTCACGCTCCTGGTCTGAATACTTATCAAACGGGTGGAAGTATGCCTCGTAATATTCCACGATAGTCTGGTTGACAAGCATATCCTCAATCTTTGAGGGCTCCTCATTCCCTTTGAATATCAAGAATATCAATGATTTGAGGAAGTTCTTCTTCTCGCCGAAGTTAAGGTCATATTCCTCGCGTGTAACCTTAAAGGGATTCATGGATATGGGCTTTTCCTTGGAGTAGGAAATGTAAGCACCTCCGAAATAGCCGCAGATACCTTCGTAGGAATCACCCGTATCGACCATAACAACATCAGTATTCTGTTCAAGAAGCTGACGCACGACACTGTTCATATGAAACGACTTTCCACTTCCGCTTGGACCTATACAAAAGAAGTTTGAGTTGTCAGTCAGTTTGTTACGTCCTTCCTTGCCTGTTATATCTATACAGACCGGAAGACCCTGACGATCTGTATAGAAAGTGGTCAGGGGGGTAATCTCCGATTCCTTCAGGTGTTCCTTGAAGAAGAAGCACAAGGCAGCGTCGCTCAATGTCAAAAAGAGGTCATAATCGGGATTGAAAGCATAGGAGTTTCCGGGGAAGGAGTCAACGAAAAGTTCCAGCTGATTGTAAGCGGAACGTGACGGCATTATGCCGCACTCATATAGTTTGGTCTCCAGATAAGAGGTGACAGGCGTGACCTTGTCCGCCGGACAGCTCACTATGATATTGAAGTTGGTGTTCACAAGAAGGCTCGAATCCACAGCCAGACGGTTAAGCACTTCCTCGATGTCCGCCTTTGCAATCTTGTTGCTCGGGTCAGGCATCGAGCCGTGACGCTTGGCTTTGCCCTGCAACTTCCTGAGAAGCTTGCGCTGGTTGGGTATCTGGACCACCTGGTTGAAAACAACGCAGTCAGCGAAAGGCACACTTGTAAGGAACGATAAAAGGTCGGTCGCTATGGCATAGCCGTTGATGTTCGTCTCTGTGTATGGCTTGATGACTGAAGGTAGATTGATTTCGTCAATATCCACAAGAGGATAAGACCGAACCACACGGTCGCCGATTTTCAGATACTCGTCGGATGACTTGAAGTTGGTCATGGAGAAGGAGCCGTGACGGAACTGAAACGCCATGAACCGGTGGCAGTATTCGTAGACCTCCGGCTTGGACAGCTTACGGTGACGGATGCCTTTCTCTGTAAGGATGTCGTTGACCTTTGAAATCTTAGCATGGAAATCAAGCCATTTCTTCGGGTCGTATTGAACGAACTGACTTCGCTGCGCCTCCTGAGTGATGATGAGGAAAGTGCGAATCTCTGTAAATTCCCTTCCCTCGAAGTATCGGAAATAGCTTCGTGTAAGAAACTCCGCGTCCTCCGGCACATCGTATCGGTAGGACTGACGGCAGAGTATATCCTGCTTCTGCAAGGCATATCCCTCACCGAGAGTCTGCACGATATTGGCAAGAACGTCCTGAAACAGGACGTACTGCTCCGCGTCTGTGCAGAGCTGCTGCACCGGATTGGTCATCTGGAAAATGACAGACGGCTCACCCTTGGCGGAGAAAAGGACAACATTGCCGTCCGTCTCCTCCAGCTGCGCGTAGATTCCGTCAAATATCTTTTTCAGCGGTTTTGCCATGTATCAGTTTTTGAAAAGATTGTTGTAGATGAATATTCCATGGTGGCGCTTCTTGTTGTGAAGCCCTCCGCTTTGTTTGACATAGATTGTCACAAGACCCGCGACGGCCAGCACAAGCATGGCGATGAAGCCGGCGAGCTTGCCGAGTGCGATGGAGAATACTATGAAACCTACGAAGGAAACCCCTATGGCACCTGCGGCCAGAGTGAGGAAACGTCCCCGTATACCCATGAACTCCAGAGGTTTCTGTAACCCTTTGAAAACCGGATAGCCGTCTTCGTTCATCGCCATGTCTGTCTGTGCTTGCCAGTGATCAGTTGAAGAAAAGGGGGAGTGCCTCGGACAGTGCAATGAAGGCGATACAGCCGCCAATCGTCAGCATGATAGTCTTTTTCACGTCCTGGTCGCCGTTTTGCATCTTGAAATAGACATTGAAGGCGCCAACGAGGACGATGACCGCTGCGATTGCTTTCATAAGGTTGGAAACGGGTGTCTGATAGGAACTGACCTCCTGAGTCGCCTTGGTGAAGCCAGCGGCACCCTTGCTTGTCGCCATAGCGTTTCCGGTTGCCACTGTAATGGTTACTGCGGCGAGGATTGCTTTACGGACGAAGGCCGAGTTCTTGATGCGTGCAACGGCACGCAGACATTTGTTCTTGATTTTCTGCATTTTGAAATAGATGTTGAAGGTTCAAAATCGCCAAAGGAACAGATATCGCTAAAGGAACAGATGTCACTAAAGAATAGGTGTGGGTTTCAGAGGCAGAGATCAAGCATATAACCAAATTTAATCTATGCTAATCAGATAATTATAGTCAATATAGTGAATAATGAAATCCCTGGATCTATTTATGAATTTCGTAGATAGTGTTTTCCAAAGAACCCTTTCCTGTCGCGGCAAGAGTCTCGGCTTCTTCCAGAAAACGTCCTACTTCAAGGCCGTCTGTCATAAGAGGTTCTCGGTAGCCCTCTCTGCAGAATGTTTTTTCGTCAGACCTTTTTTCAGTATATTCCGGTTCCTGTAAAGCGGAATGGTTTACTCTCTGATTCTTGTTTCCCGGAAAGTCAGCAACTTCCGGTGACTCCAGTGTATGCTTGTCAGACTCAGATTTTTTACGTTGTTCAGTTTCAGTAGATTCATTTTCTGAGGCTTTATTGACCTCTATACTCTTCTCACTGTTCCCAGAGTCCACTGATTTTTCGGAATCGTTTTCGGTTTTTGCCTCGTCATCACCTGTCGAGACCAGAGTCCGAGATTTGTTCGGATCCTCTCGTATTATTAATATAGGCCTGAAAGTATTCGCCTCATCTGAAATATCAATCTCCTCCTCACTATTCTTCTCTATTTCGGCGCCCTTTGCAGTCTTTGCTTTCCGGAAGTCGAGCAGAATCATCACAACATAGTAGAGGATGAGCAGCACGAATAGAAATGAAATGATTTGTCCGTACATTTGCGTTTACATTACAGCGGTTAATAATTCTTCAGATATGGGCAGTGGCATGAAGCGGAGACCCAGACCGATGCCGTTTTTCTCACGCTCGGTACATCTTTTAATGTCAGCGGGATAGTACAAGATATTGCGCTCTTCTGCCACTACATAGCCTTTGGCCTTCATCTTAGCTCTCAGGTGAATGCGCTGACGGTTGGTGACAACCTTTATATGTGAGACAGGATCGAAACCGAAAACCACACGGCGCCGTTCCCTGCTTATAAGCTCAGAGCGTGCCTTCGAGATCATGGCGAACCTGTCGGGCTCAGAACGTTTCAGTCCTATGGCAGCCGCTATACGTCTGACACTTATAAGTGCAATACCGAGTTCTTTTGCCATGGAGTCAAAAGACATATTATGGAAATGTTGTCTGATAAAGTTGGCTCTTTCCAGCCACTTCGATTTCTTATACTTGACAAGTCCAAGCTCAGAAGCCTTCTTCTTTACGGCATTGACTGAAATGCCGAGAAGTTGCGAGGTATATTTTGTTGATTCCACCGGATATGTCTCAGTAAGGATTTCGATCATTTCCTGCGTCCATCCGATTGCCTTCATGTCAGTCGGTCTTGAATTTTCTAAAAAGCGATTTCTTCTCACGCCGGAATTTAAGAAGCCTTGTTATATAGGTTTCGAAGAATGCCCTGATGATAGCGTTCACCAAGTCCGAGCGACAGCGGTTGCCGATATCGCAGTCATCAAGGGAATCTGCAAGGTCACGGTCAATTTTGCACACGAGCCGGTCATCACGCTCACCGCTGTCGGCTGTCTGATTAAGATGAGCCATAAAGCGGTTCCAGCACTTGTCTTCGGGAGTTGTCCCGAGGTGTTCCTGCTGAGACAACTCTTTTTCCTCTGTCTCCTCACATTCGGGGACAGTCGGAGATGTACTCTCCATAAAGTCATCAGAGTCGTTGATACCCTGAAGGAGTTCATTGATTTCGGGAATATCCTTTGTCATGGAGTGATTGAGTTATTTAAAGATATTTTAATGATTAGCGTTATCCTGAGTTTTAACCGCAGGAGGATCAGCTCCAGTACCTGTCTTTGATTTCCTTTTACTCTTAGGCTCTACATTCTCATGCAGCTGTATGCCGGAGAGTGTGTTTTGCCTAAGCGGTTCAATTGTATCGAAAATGGCGGCATAGATTCTGTCAAAAACCGGACTGACGATCGTATTCTGCATATCGAGAGATGCGATGGAGCTGAATCTTTCCATATCTGCCCTTTTGTGCATTTTTCTTGTCACTTCTCCAAATTTCGTTAATTCTTCCCGATCTTCCTCCCATTTAAGAAGCTCTGCTCGTTTGCCGACACGGGCATCAGTGAGATTCGGCACAAGGAAGAGTCTTGTTTTCATTCGGCCTCCCATCGCATTTCTCAGCCTGTCGATAAAGTAGAGGAAACTCTTGGTTGAGAACATGGTGGTATCATCATAACGGAACGGAACGACAATTATATCAGAGTTTGCAAACAGTGTAGGGAGACCGTCAGCCAGCAGGTGTCCCGGAGAATCCATAAGAGCCACCTCGATGATTGGCTCATTGTGCAGCCTCTCGATAAGCTCGATCATTGAGGCTCTGTTATTTGAGTCAGCTGAAACTACGTCGTAGGGTACCGTATCTGCTCCGTATTTAGTAATGTCACTCTTACGGCATTTGACGATGGAGTGCTGGAAGTCACAATCTACAATAATGACACGGACACCCTTCGTCACCAAGTAGTTGGCGAAGGTGACACAGAGCGTTGTTTTTCCAACGCCTCCTTTCTGGTTTGCGAAAGTCACTATGACCGGAGTCTGCATCATATGGGTGTGTGAGTTATTAAATTCTTTACAAAATTATAATCCGAGGTTAGTGAAAAACGAAATGTGCAACATCAAACTTCCTGAAAAACTGAAAATCCGGATAATCGGGAAGTTATTTCCCGAAATATCCGGTTCAAAAGGGCCAAAAAAGTAAGGGATAGAAGTTGCCGCTATCGTTTCAGGCTACTTCCGTCATCGATTCTGTCATAGTTCCCTTTGTATCCTACCTCCCACTCACGGTTCTCTCCGTGACCGGCTCCGACATCACGCAGTGGTCTAATACGGACGGGGGTCTTCCTCTGAGTTGGCTGATTCTGCCGCTGAGATTGGAGACGTGAAAGGTTAAAGCCTTCGGCGGTCAGATTGATTATTATATGGCGGTTGAAATCTATGGCGAAAGTGTTGTCACCGTCTTTCATGACAATGAAACCCTCGTTCCGGAGTTCTTTACGGACATCAGTCACATTCGGGTCATCAAAAATATCATGAAGTCTTGCTAAAGAAGTCGAGTAACTATTGTAACGCCGTGGTGACAAGGTGATGAGATCAGAAGGTGTGCCTTTCCCCATCTTGCACAGTATATCCCTCTCGACATCGGTCATGGGATTGAAGCTCTCGATCCATTGGATACGGTTATTCCTTGCAAGTGCGTCAACCATAAACTGCTTCAATGGTTTGCTCTGATCTTCGAAATAGATTACACCTTTCTTTATATATGCCTTATGCCTGCGCAATTTATCGAAGATTTCACCTTGGGTAATCTTCGGATTGAGTGTAAAGAGCCGGTCAATGAAATCCTCGATACGTTGGAAGCGCTCCTGAGGGGTGGAGAAGTCAAGCAGCTCATCAACCGCAAGGATTCTTGCACCATGAAACACCTCCTTCGTGGAGTGGTCTACAAGAATATATCCGTATGGCTCATCTTTCTTGCCGAAGAACACTATATCTACTCCGAATTTTTTCTTCAACTCCTTTTTCAGCTCCTCCTTATCGGCACACGTATCCCGGTATTTTTTCAGGATGCTTCGGAGTTGACGAGCCCCTGTTGTGTCCGGTTTTCCTTGGTAGTACAGTTCGTATATATCTCCGAGTGACATTGTTTTCTGTATTTTACCGCCCCTCTTGAAGAATACGGTATCATTTTTCTTGAATACTTCATATCCCAAAGAGAGCATCACAGCTTTGAACTGAGCGAAAGATTTGAACTTATATTTTTTTGCTCTTTCAAAATCCAGATCGACTTTCTTCTTGCTGTCCTCACCAAGAATTTTGTTGATGACCTCCTGAGAACGACGGCGCTCATTGTTATGGTCTATCTTGCGACCGTCAGGCCCGACACGAGAAGTCACGATATGTAGATGTGTGTTGGACGTATCATAATGAGAATATACGAGAATCGGGTGTCCGGGTTCCATATATCCCATTTCCTTAAGATACTGATGTGCGAAATCCAAAAGCTGTTGCTCCGTCAGTTCATGCCCCTTGCAGGAGATAGCCACATGAAACTGAGGTTTCTTTATCCTGTCGTTCCGGGATGAGTATCTTGTAAGATGTTTAACCAGTTCTTCTGAAGTTGGCGTTCCATATATTCCGATGCTGCCGAAATTCAGAATCTCGATAAGTCGTGCCACGCCTTTTGATACCTTATGTTCATTATACCCCACGGCATGGAAGTTCGTGCTACCCGGTAATATAGTTGCTATCATGATAGGGATTGTCGGTTTGAAGGTTTCAGATAGATGAGGCTTTTTTTGTCAGGGATAGAAGTAGCCGATGAAATGAGTCAAGAGCCTTCCTCGTTTTCTCAATCTCCGGAAAAAGTACCTGAGAGATGTAGCTACTACTGAGTAATCCGGCTATTGCGAGTTCATTTACTCTCTTGACTGACTGATTGAGATTCCCTCCTATGTGAGCTAAGTCTGTCCTTGATTCTCGATAGAAGTTACTCAGCTCTTCCAGTAATCGGAGTTTCTGTTTAACATCAATGTTGGAAAATTCTGAGATAGCTGAGCGCACAAAATGGCTGATGGAAAAATAAGCTGTTGATTTTTCTCTGATTAGTCTGGCTTCTTCTTCGGTAACTCGAATCTGAATGAATTGGGTTCGTTGTTTCATAATACCTGATGATTTTAAGTTCCGGTATTCACGGACACTCTTTCGCAAAGCGAAACAGCGGCGGAGCTGCCCCGACGCGCAGCAGTCGGCAA
Organism: Bacteroides sp.; assembly: GCA_014802265.1. Classification (GTDB taxonomy): domain Bacteria; phylum Bacteroidota; class Bacteroidia; order Bacteroidales; family Muribaculaceae; genus Lepagella. The sequence continues at coordinate 22,093 of JAAVCP010000007.1, forward strand.
GTCACTTTTGTCATGACAAAAGTACAACTTGCTTAGTAAAACCTGTAACGCAGTTCGATGTCCTCCCGGGTGATTTTTAATCCAAAGTTACCTTTTATCTCCGGCGTGAGACGAAATTTGCAACATCAAACCTCAATAACCGAGACCTCCGTTATCTGAGATTCTTGGTTTTCCTGCCCCGACGATTAAGGTACTTGAGGATTGTCATGGGATGAAATATAGGACTGTCATCTCAGATAAACGCAGTCGACGGGATGGCTTAAACAATCACCTTGATGTAGAATAAAGCTGGCATACTGAGATTATCCTACCCGAATATAAAGAAGACATTGCTGACAGGTATCCAGAGAAGTAAAGACAAGCTAATGAGATACTGAAAATTCTTGAATATTGGCATATAAAAACATTGAAAATATTTAACTAAACTACTGAAAATAAGTGTTATAAAATTTGCATATGTCAGAATTTTTTTGTAATTTTAAGAGAGGAAACTACCCATATAGTATAACTTGATAAATCTGTTGCCCTATGTTTCTACCTTTTGAGATTGTCGTGCTCCTGATACTTTCACCCTTTATAATCCTTATATGTGTGGCTGCTTTTATAGCAAAATTGCTTCTTCGGTTCTGTTGTTTCCTGCTGATACGTGTATTGAGATTACTCGGTAAGATGGTGGGGTGGTCATGTATATTGACATTGCGATTGCTTCGTAAGATATGGAATAGTCGGAGACCTGTGTCTTTATAATAGAAGATGCGAGTACAACGCTATCACGAACTATGAGATGAGTTGATTGCGATTGTCAGTATCTCTGGTATGGAAAGTGTCAGAGTAATGGAAGGAATGTTTGGTATGTTCCCTTGTGTCAGAATTTATAGATACTGGGGGTGTCATAAAGTTGAGAGGCTGGGGAGGCTAATAAATTGGTTACTCGAAAAGAGAATGTATGGATTAAGGCTTCAAGTCAGACCGTCAGGATTAGACCCCGAACAGTACCCAAAATTAGACCTCGAAGTAGACCCTAGATTAGACCCCAAAGTAGACCTCAGATTAGACCCCAAATCAGACCCCAGATTAGACCCTAAATTAGACCTCAAATCAGACCCTAGATTAGACCTCAAAGTAGACCCCAGATTAGACCACTTTGTGTTTTGTGAAATAAGCCGACATACAACGAGTTACGTTGTATGTCGGCTTTTACGACTGAACGGCTTCTGACTACAAAACTTACCCCTTTTTATACCATTGATTTACCTGTCGGAGTTTACGCCGGTTTCTTACCTCTCCGACAAGCTTTATTAACCTCTGTCTTTTGACTGTCTTTGACTGAAGGGATATAGAGTCCTAACTCTTTGGTTTTATCAAGATCAAGTCCAAAAAACTCAGGTGAACCGGGTCTTACGACTTCTTCGCCATCTATTTTTCCGTACAGTACCCAGTCGAGAACCTTACGGTTTGCTGCGTCTACCTTCTTGATATTGAAGTTGATGTAGATGTTGGTGATCCTGTTTCCATACTCATGGCCCAAAGCCTCGGCGATGATACGGTCGGGAATGTCGATGTCTGACGCTATGGTAGCCCATGAGTGACGTGCCCAGTAGGCGGTTATCTCCGGAAACATAGGTTCATAGAGTTTCTTTCCTCCACGTCCGGGCCTCTTGTGCATCGGCCCGATCTTCTGTAGTTCCTTGTTCATCTTTCGTCTGAAGAACTCGTCATTTACCCAGCGGTCAAGAATAAAGAGAAGATGATCAGTCCCCTTATGCTTCTCAAACAAAGCCATCGCTTCCGGCTCTACTTTCATAGAATAGAGGTGTCCGGTCTTAGAACGGTTGAAGTCCAGTCTCCCATTGTTGATTTCAGTGAGCTTGGCAAGGTCGATCATATTGACACCCATTAGATAGAACATCAGCTTGAACATATCAAGATACTTTACCTGATGCTCCTCACAAGGAAAGAAGAACAGGCGTCTAAGTTCCTCCACTGTCAGAGACCGTTTTGCAGTCTCGACAGCCTTTATCTTGAACTTACGGAATGGATAATGCGTGGTGACCTCGTTCTCGATGGCATTGTTGAATACAGCCCGTAGATTTCTGAAATGTACGTTCCTTGCATTGGGGCTGGGGGAGGTCTTAGCCATGAAAGCGTTGAACTCATTGAGCCAGTCAAGTGTAATGTCCTCAAATTTAAGATTTTTGAGCTCTTCTTCTCCAATGTAAGCCTTGATACGGTTTAGAGTATGCTCGTAGATTTCCTTAGTGCTTTCTTTCTTCGGCGCAATGAAAGTAAGGACTCTGGGGAGAAACAGGGACACAGGTACTTCCGGATCCGGTTCTTCGGCCTTAGTAGGATGCAACGTCTCCTTTATATGGTCTCTCAGTTCAAATATGGACATTGTGGCCAGAGATCCATTCTTTGCGAGTTCTGCCAATTCTGCCTCAGCTTTTCTACGTTCATCGGAAATGAAGGCGTTGTAAGCCACTTTGTCGGGATGGTTCTTTACCTTACAGCCTCTTTCGTCCCATTGAGAGGGAAGAAGTTTAATGTCAAGAGACACATAGGAGGTCTTGCTCTTGTGAGCCACTGCCAGTTTAAGGATTACCGGCTTGTCGGGTTTCGCCCGGCGGTCGTCAAAATAGAATTTGATGCTTGCCATAACTTAAAAGGGCGGAAAACCAGCGCAAAAATGTGCAATGATATGTGCAATGATACTTGTGCAATGATGTGCAATAATCACTATTTTTGTGCAAGATTTTCCTTTTTTTAAGCCATATATACGGCAAATACAAAAGGAAAAACCCTGATTTTAAGATTTATTTGTCTTAAAATCAGGGTTTTAATTATTTGTGGTCCCACTTGGGCTTGAACCAAGGACTCCCTGATTATGAGTCAGGTGCTCTAACCAACTGAGCTATGGGACCCCGCTTTACACGTTTGAGGGACTAAAGTGCGACTCTTCGTGTTTGCGAGTGCAAAGTTACAACTATTTTTTTTATTATCCAAATATTTTTTGCTTTTTTGTGGTTTTAATGTTAATTTTGTCTTGAAATGATGTGTTGTATTACGGTTATTAAGGTTGGATGTATATTATTTTAATGCTCATACTAAGATAATTAGGTGACGACATGTTATGATATATGATTTTTAAATAAATTTTATGAGAGCTCTTCTGAAGAAATTACGCGACGCGTTGCGTCCGATATATGGTAATGGCGAAACGGAAGCCATTATACGTATCATTTTCCATTACCTAAAGGGTTGGAACACTGTTGACTTGCTTGTGCATGAACAGGATCCTGCGTCAGGATTCTTGCAGGAGGAGGTGAATAAAATACTTGGCAGGTTACTAAAACATGAACCGATTCAGTATATTACAGGTGAGGCACGTTTCCATGGTCTTCAACTGAAAGTTACTCCGGACGTGTTGATTCCACGTCCGGAGACAGCCGAGCTTGTTGACATTATCGTAGACAACGCCGACAATAAGGAAGATCTTCAGGTTCTCGATGTCTGCACAGGTTCCGGTTGCATTGCAGTTGCTCTTGCACGCAGTCTGAAGTTTCCCTCAATCACAGCAGTTGACATTTCTTCGGCTGCATTGGAGGTGGCACGTGAAAATTCTACGGCTCTTAAGGCAAAAGTAAAATATGTTGAGGCTGATATTTTTAAGTGGACTCCTGCCAATACATTTGACATGATTGTCAGCAATCCACCTTATATCGACGAAAGTGAGAAGAACGGCATGGATGACAACGTTCTGAAATATGAACCGGCGCAAGCTTTATTCGTACCTGACTCTAATCCTTTGATTTTCTACAAGAGGATTGCCAGTATCGCAAAAGATGCCCTCAATCCCGGCGGAAAACTTTATTTTGAAATCAACCCACGTCATGCAGATTCTTTAAGCAGCTATCTCAGTGGTATGGATTTCTCTGATGTGGAGATAATCAAAGATTCTTTTGACAAAGAGCGATTTATAACTGCCTCCAAGAAATCAGACTCAAAATGGCACTAAAAAGACCTATAACTCCGGAAGCTGCCCGGATTCGAATGGCAGATCTCTGCGCAAGATCAGAGCAGTGTGAACATGATATCAGGCAAAAGCTACATAAAACAGGGTTATCTGCCGATACCATATCTGATACCATCAACTATCTTACTGAAAATAAATTTATTGATAATAAGAGATTTGCCCAAAGCTATGCACGTGACAAATGCCGTTTTTCTTCATGGGGTCCTTACAAAATAAGACTGGCATTAAGTGGCAAGCGTATTTCAGGCAGTGATATTACTCAGGCATTAAACGGACTTGAAGCGGAGGAAATAATGGAGGCTGCCCGCAAGGTGGCAAAGGTAAAGGAACGAAGTCTGAATCTGCACGGTGAAACTGCAAAAGATGACAGAATGAAGCTTTACCGCCATATTATTTCAAGAGGCTTTAGTCCTGATATGGCAAAAACAGTCACAAAGGAATTTATCTCAGCCACAAAGCCAAATGAATAAGTGGGTAAATGATTTTCTGAATGTGCTGTTTCCACCCGTATGTCATGCGTGTGGCTCAAAACTTGCGCCACATGAGCGGTTTGCTTGTTCCCATTGTATCAGTCAACTCCCCCGCACGGGTTATCACCGACGCAATATGAATCCTATGGAGGAACGGTTTGCAGGTCAGTTCCCGTTTGTCAGAGCCACGGGGCATTTCTTCTATACACGTGACTCCGCCCTCTCCACGCTTATCCAAGATATGAAATACCGACGTTTCCCTGATATTGGGAATATGCTGGGGTCAATTGCTGCATCAGAACTTTTCTCAACCGGATTCTTCAACGATATTGACTACATTATGCCCGTGCCAATGCATTTTTGGAAACAAATGAAGCGTGGGTATAACCAGACCCATCACATAGCAGCAGGGATATCCACAGCCACAGGTATACCCGTATGTCTTAATTTGAAAGCTATACGTCCACATAAAACTCAGACAGCCATGACTGCTGAACAACGCCTCACTAATACCGCCGGACTTTTCGAGCTACAGCAACCGGAGGAACTCAACGGGAAAGGCGTTTTGCTGGTTGATGACATCTGCACCACCGGTTCAACCCTTCGCTCGGCTGCCGAAGCAACTATTAGCTCAAATCCTTCATGCCGCCTGACATTAATGACCATTGGGGTAACTTTCTAAACTTTATTAACACTATTTTACATAAAATAATGACATTTCAAAAGGATTTTTTGTGCTAAAATATGTTTATAATTTGGAAATTTTTAGAGATAAGTGTAACTTTGCACTTTAACGAAGACTGAAGTGAGGAGCCTCCACAGGCTATCGCACCATGCCTTCAAATTAAAAACGAACATATTATGAAAAAACCTGAAAGAATTCTTGCCGAGAAACTCCTCCAGATAAGCGCCATCAAGCTTCAACCACAAAATCCTTTTGTGTGGGCTTCCGGATGGAATTCGCCTATCTACAACGACAACCGCAGGATATTATCCTATCCTGACATACGTAACTTCGTAAAGGTGGAGTTTGCTCGTGTAATACTTGAACACTTCCCCGATGTAGAAGCTATCGCAAGTGTTGCCACCGGAGCTATCGCAATCGGAGCTATAGTTGCCGATACTCTCGGCTTACCATACGTCTATGTACGCGCCACACCTAAGGATCATGGGTTGGAAAACCTTATTGAAGGCAACCTTAAGCCCGGGAAAAAGGTCGTGGTGATAGAAGATCTTGTCTCTACTGGGGGAAGTGCGCTAAAGACAGTAGAAATCCTGCGTAATTATGGCACAGAGGTTGTGGGCATGGCGTGCCTGTTCAACTATCAGTTCCCAATGGCAATCAAGCGCTTCCATGAAATGAACGTAGATCTTGTGTCGCTTTGTGACTACACTGACATGCTCGATGTGGCAGTGAAGACCAATTATATAAGCCCTTCAGAAGCAGCAGCCATAAAGGAATGGAGGGAAGACCCTGCGGCATGGATGCCTGAAATAAAAGAATAATCAAATTTATGTGAAGTTTCAGTCTTCACTATATAACCCGATTAATTAGAACATAAAATGGCAATATTCAAGAGTGGAGAGGTATCGCTGCACGCACCGGCAGATACCGTCTTTGCAAAACTTTCAAACCTGGAAAACCTGCGTAGCTTGCTTGATAAAGTTCCGGCTGACCAGATTCCAGAGGATAAACGACAGATGTTTGAAAGCATCACAATTACCCCTGACACAATAACGGTACCTGGAGGACCTGTAGGTAGCCTTACATTCAGGGTAAAGGAAAGAATTGCCCCATCCCTGATAAAACTTGAGGGAGAGGGCTCACCTGTGGCATTAAATCTTTCCATGCATGTCGCGCCTGATGGGAGTGAGTACTCACGCGCTCAGGTGGAGATAGACATAGCTATCCCGGCAATGCTTAAGCCTATGGTGAGCGGACCAATTCAACAGATGGCAGACCAATTCAGCCAGGTTTTGAAAGCAATCCCCTTCTCATGAACACAATTGCGAAGTTTCTGATAGCACTTACAGTAGCAGCCGGCACAATTATGTTGCCCGGCTGCAACAGTGTAGACAGCGATCGCATACCAAACCTGCCGGTCAATATCGTGCTTTCCAATGCAGGCTCGTGGAACACTTACGGAGTGGCTGGATTTGGCAGCAACCGTCGGTTTATTCTTACACAGAACTTGCGTGAACCATCGGGATTTCCATACACAACCACAAGCGCCACTGGATTCGGAGGAGTATTGCTTATCAGCGGTATGGATCCCTATACCACCGTTACCGACGTGCCGCTTGCATACGACCTTGCCTGCCCTGTGGAAATGAAATCAACAATCAGGGTAGAAGTAGAGGGGGAATTATTCAATGCAGTATGCCCGGTATGTGGATCAAAATATGATGTCACAATGGGTGGCGGGGCACCCCTCTCTGGACCTGCCGCCTCCGGCGATCATAAATATGGTCTCCGACAATACTCCTGTTATCCTTCCGGCTCCGGAGGATATATAATCACCAACAAATAATCGCTAACCTCAGAAAACTAACAGACTAACGAGAAACGACTATATGACATGGGCTTGATTGAAAGTCTTTTCTACATGATATGGCGTGGAATCGCCATCGGAATACTAATTTCGGCACCAATGGGGCCGGTAGGGATATTATGTATCCAGCGCACCCTTGAAAAAGGTAGGCGCACGGGATTCTACACTGGAGTGGGAGCTGCCTTATCTGATCTTTTCTACTGTCTGCTCACTGGATTCGGACTCTCCTTTATTAGAGAATTTATTGAGCACAATCAGAATATTATCCAGCTTGTCGGAAGTACTGTATTGATAGGTTTCGGTCTGTATCTATTCAAAAAAAATCCAGCTTCATCATTACGCAAGCCCATTGCCCCTGAAGAGTTTTCCTCTCGTAAAAACATATTAACAGGATTTCTCTTCACCTTCTCCAATCCTTTGATTCTCTTTTTGATAATCGGACTTTTCGCCCGCTTCAATTTTCTGATACCGGAAATAAGATTCTATCATTACATTATCGGGTTTGCCGGTATTATTGCCGGAGCTTTGGGTTGGTGGTGGATTGTGACTTTTTCCATAGATAAGGTGCGTGCTCATTTTAATCTGCGTTCAATGTGGTTGATCAACAGGATTATCGGTGTAGTAATTTTAATTTTTGCCCTTGTGGGAATAATCACAAGTATAACCCATATCTTCAACTGATGGCAACACGTTGTTATGTTCTGTTTTGTCTGTTGGCAGCCTGGTGCCCTCCTACTCTACCACAGACTCTCCCAACCGGCAACAGGCTTAATTGGAACAAGTCACGAGGGTTTGCGCCTTTTCATTATGCTACCCCTGACGCCATAGTCATTAATGATACTCTTGCTACCCCACTTAATGACTCTTACAGTCTCAGCTCTCAGTCTTCAGACTTCACATTACGTTTCACAGCTGCCAATCTTCACAATCATCCTTCCAAAACTTATTCTTATTTTAGCTCAAATGGTTCAAAGAGGAAAGTCGGGTATCCTGCCTGGGGATTCTTCGTAAAAGGGAATAATGGCGATTCATTAATTGTAAAAATCCAGACTAAGGAATTGGCAGATGCATTGTCATCGGAAGCGCGTGTACATGTAAAAATCCATAATTCATCTCTCCCCGCAGAGAGCGTGGAGACAACTATAAAAGAAGGCATCGATTGCTACATAGATTTCAATAACTGGCAACTCACGGCAAATGACAGAATGGCAACTCTCTCATGTGGGAATCACTCCATGGCAGAAGTGCTAAAAATACGGACACCGTTTGAAAAAATAACCGGATTTGGGTTCACTGCTTATCCCGGAGCATGTCTAGATATTACCGGAATAACCTTCACAGACAACTCCACATTTAATCTCCTGCCAATGACATCATGGTCAAATCCGAATCATCTGCAAAACACGAAAGATCCGTTGGAAGGATATTGGACCGTGTTTGACCGTTCTCTTGAGGAATCACTTCTTCAGCTTGGTGGTGACTATCGGTTTGCCATAGTAAAAGAAGCAGACAAGTATTTGATTATTTATCTTGATGGTGCAAGAATAAACGCTCCGAAATGGCAAGCCGGTATGGTCAAGGGGTATCTTACCCCTGATCTATTTCCTGATATTTATAATGTTACGTGGATCGACTCAGAAGGATTACCCCTCAACAAAGACATCAAAGCACAAAAAGGTGAAGGAGAAACCCTTACTATTCAATTTCCTTATCAATCTTCATCATTACGGCTTCGTAAAATAGCATTCTAATAAGAATTTAGCTCACAGAGAAGCAATAAAATTTATGAATTACTATTTGGATTCATTCCAAATTAGTAAGATTAATCGGGTAAAAGTTGTTTATTCGACGAATATACCTTAATTTTGTGACATAAAAATAAAGAAAATAACTCTAATAACTAAAAACTAAAACTTATACTATTATGGCATACGTAATTGGCGATAACTGCATCGCATGCGGAACTTGCATGTCTGTTTGCCCCGTAGACGCTATCTCTGAGGGCGATATCTATCACATCGATCCCGACACTTGCATCAGCTGCGGTAGCTGCGCACAGGTTTGTCCTAACGATGCAATCACAGAGGGCTAATTCTCCTTTGGACAAAAGAACATGGTCGTCTTGTCAATTTGGCAAGACGATCTTTTTTATAATTGTAGTAAAAGTTCGTCTCTTATAGTCAAGATAGAAATGAAATGACCCCGTTGGGTCACAGAATGCAAGATGGAACTATAATACAGGCTGAGGCTCTATACTGAAGATCAGGATAAAGAGAGAGGATGTATCAAAATTCCGAATTTTGATACATCCTCATAATAACTCTAAGTGACAGTTACTTCGGTTTTGACTCGCAATAGACGCAGCGATATTCTCCGGAATTGTCGTGAGCGGGACGGAACAGACTTTCCACACCCACTTCCATATTGGAAATGCAACGGCGATTGCGGCAGATAAACTTACCTCTAACGGCATCTTTAGGCACTAACTCTGTATGCTTAGTGGGATCTTTCGCCCATTCGAGCAATTTAACGATGAGTGCCATACGCACAAACTTACCATTCTCCACCTGACGGAAATATGCGGCACGAGGATCGGCATCAACATCTGTGCTTATTTCATTTACTCGAGGAAGCGGATGGAGTATCCTCATTTCCGGACGAGCTGTCTTTAACTTCTCCGCATCAAGCACAAAGAAATCTTTCACACGGTCATACTCATCTTCATCAAGGAAACGCTCCTTCTGCACTCGGGTCATATAAAGCACATCAAGATCACCCATAACTTCATCAAGAGTATCAACCTCAATATATGGGACTCCGTTCATCTCACACACCTCTTGCTTCATATAATCAGGCAGGCGAAGTTGTTCGGGTGCGATAAGAACAACCTTCACTCCCTTATAGCGAGACAATGCCTTAATCAAGGAATGCACGGTACGTCCGAATTTCAAATCGCCGCAGAAACCTATCGTTATGTTATCGAATCTGCCTATCTCCCGCTTGATTGTAAGTAAATCGGTAAGTGTCTGAGTTGGATGGCTATGACTGCCATCACCGGCATTAATCACCGGAATCTTTGAGTTCATAGCCGACACAGTGGCAGCACCCTCCTCAAAATGACGCATCGCAATGATGTCGGCAAAGCAGTTGATAACTTTAGTGGTGTCGGCACATGTCTCACCCTTGCTGACAGATGAATTCTTGGCATCTGAGAAGCCGAGCACATTACCACCAAGCTCCATCATTGCTGCCGTGAAACTCAGACGGGTACGGGTTGACGGTTCATAGAAAAGAGTAGCAAGCTTCTTACCCTTGCACACCTCTGCATATTTTTCCCGGTTGTCGATAATATCGAGTGCGAGATCAATCACCTCTTCAAGTTCTTCCTTGGAAAGGTCAGTAGGATCAATCAAATGTTTCATTTCATCCATGATTCATCAGAGGGGTTCGCCATAAATTTCTTCAGACGTACTTCCTCTTCAGGGGTAATATATTTCTCCTCAACCGCCACTTCACAAAGAGTGTCGAAATTAGAGAGTGAGTAATTTGTCACATTAGCAGCAGCAAGACGGTCGAGACCTTTCTGCATTCCATATGTAAAGATGCTGACCACACCGAGCACGTCGGCACCTGCCTCCCGCAGCGCTTCAACCACTTCAATACAGCTTCCGGCTGTGGAGATAAGGTCTTCTATGACCACTACTTTCTGACCCGGCTCCAGTTTACCTTCAATACGGTTGCCTCTGCCGTGGTCTTTATTACCGCCGCGTACATATCCCATGGGCATGTCAAGAATCCAGGCAGCGATGGCAGCATGTGCAATGCCGGCAGTGCTGGTGCCCATCAGTACCTCAGCCTCCGGAAATTTCTCACGCACTGTGTCAGCTATGGCATTCTCAACCACCCTGCGTGCCTTAGGTGAAGTAAGGATAAGACGGTTGTCGCAATAAATTGGACTCTTTATTCCGCTTGCCCATGTAAATGGTTTTGCAGGGCTGAGAAACACAGCCTTGATACCGAGCAACTCGGCAGCTACTAATTTTGCTGTTGTCATTATTATTTAAGGTTTTGAATTTTTTGTGTGGAGTTGTGGGATTTTGAGCATTCAACTCTTAACATTAGAGATTTAAGAAATCACGAACACAACGCTTGTAGGCAGCTACCGGATCAGTAGCAGCCGTGATGGGTCTGCCCACAACTATATAGTCAGAACCGATCTCACGTGCACGAGCTGGATCAGTGATACGCACCTGATCATCTTTAGAAGAATCGGCAAAACGAATGCCCGGTGTAACGGTCATGAAATCATTCCCACAAGTCTTCTTTACGAGTTCTGCCTCAAGCGGGGAGCATACTACTCCGTCAAGCCCCGCTTCTTTTGCATTCTGTGCGTATTTTGCGATAGTGTCATTGATTGTGGCATCAATGAGAAGCTGTTCACGCATAGCCTGCTCGGAAGTAGAAGTAAGCTGAGTCACGGCAATCAGCAACGGGCGTGTGCCGTCTTCACGGGTGAGCCCTTCTTTGGCAGCTTTCATCATTTCAATGGTGCCGGCAGCATGCACATTGACCATATCCACATCAAGATTGGAGAGCACCTTCATGGCTTTCTTCACAGTGTTGGGTATGTCATGAAGCTTAAGGTCAAGGAAAATCTTGAAGCCACGCTTTTTAAGCTCCTTTACAATCTCAGGACCAGCCGCATAATAAAGTTCCATGCCGATTTTAAGAAACGGTTTCCTTTCCTCGTCTTTAAACTTGTCAAGGAAAGCGAGGCATGCTTCGGCTGACCCGAAGTCACAGGCTATTATTACATCTTTTGCATTCATAATCTACTATTGGTTTGATTCTTTGACAAAGATACGGAATTTATTTATTACAGACAAATCCCACATCCACTTATACTATTCCCACAATGTCAGAAAGGGCATCGATGCCGAGCCTGTCCATTTCAGACGGGAGAGCTTCAATTATTTCTTTACAAGCGTAAGGATTTACAAGATTAGCCGCACCAACTTCAACTGCCGTGGCACCTGCCATCATCATCTCAATCACATCTGTAGCCGTCGTGACACCGCCACACCCAATTACGGGCACACCACATGAGTGGGCAACCTGATTTACCATTCTGACTGCAACAGGGAAAACAGCAGGTCCGGAGAAACCTCCCATACGGTTAGCAATCACAGGACGACGTGTCTTTACATCAATACGCATCCCAAGCAGAGTATTTATGAGACACAGACCATCCGCCCCAGCATTGACAGCAGCCTGCCCCATCTCAACAATATTGGTGACATTGGGGGTAAGCTTTACATAAAGTGGTTTCGTAATAACTTTCTTAACTTCCTTTACCACTTCCTCTATAGAACCTGGACAAGTGCCGAAGCTCATGCCACCACCATGCACATTAGGGCAACTCACATTAAGCTCAATGATTGCCACCTGCCCTTCCTTGTCGATTTTCTCACAACATTCCACATATTCGTCAATTGAGAATCCGCTTATGTTGGCTATGATAGGCTGATGAAACACCTCCCTCATACGTGGCAATTCCTCAGCAATCACAGCGTCAATCCCGGGATTCTGTAAACCTACGGAATTAATCATTCCGGCAGGGCATTCAGCCACACGGGGAAGTGGATTGCCAAAACGGGCATCACGCGTAGTCCCCTTGAAAGATATAGACCCAAGAATATCAATGTCATAATACTCTGCCATCCCATATCCAAAGCCAAAACAGCCTGAAGCAGGCACTACAGGATTCTGCAAAGTCACTCCACTGAGAGTCACAGAAAGTTTTTTATTCATATCGGTCATTTCCATATAAGTTCCTCCTTTCTGAACACGGGGCCCTCCTTACAGATTCTTTTACTTCCAACGGTTGTCTCAAGACTACAGCACATACAGGCACCGAACCCGCATCCCATTCTTGCCTCCATGCTTACTTCACCCGGAATTTCCAGACCGAGGCACAACGCACGAAGCATCGGAAGCGGACCACAGCCATAAAAATAATCACCGTCAATATTTTTTTCACGTATCACGTCAGTCACAAACCCTTTTGTGCCTGCGGAGCCGTCAACGGTGGCTATGTATGCTTCCATGCCAATTTCCTCAAACCATTTCTCCATTCCAAATCCATCAGCGGCAGTATTGTAACCTAATATCGCTACCGGGCTTTTACCTTGTCTTATCAGACAGCGTGCAAGATTCATTAAGGGAGCACATCCTATGCCTCCTCCCAACAAAAGTGGACGGCGGCATTCAATATCAGTAGAAAATCCCCTGCCCAGACCATTGAGCATGTCTACCTTATCACCGTGGCACATCTTGCTCATAATGTCGGTTCCTTCACCTACCACATCATACAGTAAAACCACCTCTCCCCGCTCATGATTATAATCGCAGATGGATATTGGGCGACGAAGGTATTTTCCCGGTATAGCAACATTTACAAATTGTCCGGGACCCTCTATGCAACCGGTTTCGCCTGAGAGGGTCATCACCCATGTCTTATGAGACAACTTCCGGTTGCTGATGATTCGATATTCGTTTCGTGTCATCTTGTTATATAAATTAGCAATCGGGACTTAGCAATTAGGAATTACAGTTACCCTTAATATTTGAACGTAAAAGGATTACTTTAATTGCCAATTCCCAATAATCCTTACTAATTTCTAATTATTAATTTCTGATTAATTGTCATCGTCAATGGTAGACACTTTCATCGTTATGTCGTCAAGCACATCAAGGAGCACCTCCACCGTCTCAAGAGAAGTAAATACTGTTATATTATTATCAACAGCTGTGCGTCTTATATAATATCCGTCACGGTGGGAATGATCGGCACTAAGTTCCATCGTATTAATAACATAGTTTACGTGACCTTGCCGGAGAGATTTTGTGATGTCGTCGCTCCCTTCACTGAGTTTGTGAAGAAGACGCGTACGTATGCCGTTGGAACGCAGAAATTCGGCAGTACCCTTGGTAGCTTCAATATTGAAGCCAAGCTGATAAAAACGCCTTATAAGAGGGAGGGCACGAGGTTTGTCGCTGTCTCCTATGGTCACAAACACAGTACCATAGTTTGCCACAGTCATTCCAGAAGCTTGAAGTGATTTGTAAAGGGCACGTTTAAGCGACTTGTCATACCCTATTGCCTCGCCTGTAGACTTCATTTCCGGAGAAAGATAAGAGTCCATGCCGCGTAATTTGGAGAATGAGAACGCAGGTGTCTTCACAAACCAGCGTTTCTTTTCTGTCGGGTATAGCTCCGTTATCCCTTGATCTTTAAGTGAATGTCCGAGCATCACCTGAGTGGCGATATGTGCCATTGGCACGCCGGTGGCTTTTGAAAGAAAAGGCACTGTTCGTGACGAGCGTGGGTTGACCTCAATCACATATACATCATCTTTCGAATCGGCGATAAACTGAATGTTATAAAGTCCTTTTATTCCTATTTCCTTACCGAGTTTTACCGTGTAGTCAAGGATCTTATCTTTTACTGCCTGACTTACACTGAACGTTGGATACACACTGATTGAGTCGCCAGAATGCACTCCCGTATGCTCAACATGTTCCATAATTCCCGGAATGAACACATCTTCACCGTCACACACTGCATCCACCTCAAGCTCTTTGCCCATGATATATTTATCAACCAATACAGGATGCTCAACATTAATCTCAACGGCATTGTGAAGATAATGGCGGAGCTGTTCTTCGTTGCTTACGATTTGCATCGCTCTGCCTCCAAGCACATAACTCGGGCGCACCAGTACCGGATAACCTATCTTTTCAGCAGCTTTCACCCCGGCTTCTATATCAGTGACAGCCACACCCTCTGGTTGTGGGATTTGAAGCTTCTCCATAATTGCCTCAAAGCAGCCTCTGTCTTCCGCATTGCGGATCGCCTCTATATCGGTGCCGATTATCGGTGCGCCGAGGGCTGCCAAAGGTTCAGCAAGGTTAATGGCAGTCTGTCCACCCAGCGACACTATAACACCCATTGGCTTTTCAAGGTCAAGTACGTTCATTACGTCTTCCACTGTCAGCGGGTCAAAATATAGTTTGTCGCTTGTAGTATGGTCAGTAGAGACAGTTTCCGGATTATTATTGATAATTATTGCTTCATACCCGGCGTTACGGATTGACCATATGGCATGGACGGTGGAATAGTCAAACTCTACACCTTGTCCGATACGGATAGGACCGGAACCAAGCACCACAATCTTTTTCCTGTCGGAAGGGAATGATTCATTTTCCCAATCATAAGTGGAATAGAAATAATTAGTGGTAGCATGAAACTCCGAGCCACATGAATCAATCATCTTATACACAGGGCGTATACCATATTTCTTGCGTAAGAGATATATCTCGGACTCAGTCTTTTTCCATAGCTGCCCGATATACTTATCACTGAATCCCATGATTTTTGCATCATGAAGCACGGATTTATTCATAGGATTCTTTCTTACGACCTGCTCGAAATCAACGATATTCTTGATTTTATCAAGAAAAAACATATCGATTTTAGTTCGGTTGTATATAAGCCCGTTATCCACATCGCGTCTCATCAGTTCCGCGAGCGCATATATACGGTCATCAGTAGGGGTGGCTATATAGTCGAGTATATTCTCGGTGGTCATATCGTCAAATTTCTTGTGATAGATATGACATACGCCTGTCTCAAGCGATCTCACAGCCTTCAGCATCGATTCCTCCATTGTACGCCCTATGCTCATCACCTCACCTGTGGCTTTCATCTGGGTGCCAAGCTGATTGGAGGCATCTGCAAACTTATCAAATGGGAAACGGGCAATCTTTGTCACCACGTAGTCAAGCGTAGGCTCAAAACTTGCCGGAATATGTCCGAGGTCAATTTCATCAAGATGCAATCCTACGGCAATCTTTGCACTGACCCTTGCAATAGGGTAGCCTGAGGCTTTTGATGCAAGTGCGGAAGAACGAGACACACGCGGGTTCACCTCAATCAGATAATAGTCGAATGAAAGAGGATCAAGGGCAAACTGCACATTACATCCCCCCTCAATTTTCAAAGCCCGGATAAGACGCAGGGCACTGTCGCGGAGCAACTGATATTCCTTATTCGTGAGTGTCTGAGCCGGCGCCACCACTATTGAATCACCGGTATGCACTCCTACCGGATCAAGATTCTCCATAGAGCAAATGGCAATCACGGTGTCATTTGCATCACGCATCACTTCAAACTCAATCTCCTTAAATCCTTTGATACTTTTCTCAACAAGAACCTGATGAACAGGTGAGAGATCAAGGGCAGTGCGCATGAGTTCACGCAGTTCCTCTTCGTTATCTGCAAATCCGCCTCCGGTTCCCCCAAGGGTGAAAGCCGGACGCAAGATAACCGGATAACCTATCTTTTTTGCAATTTCAGCACCATGCTCTATGCTCGTTGCCACATCACTTGGCAGCACCGGTTCACCGATACTTTCACATAGTTCCTTAAATAACTCACGGTCTTCAGCCCTTTCAATACTCTCAAATGAGGTTCCAAGTATTTCCACCCCACATTCTTCAAGCACCCCCTTCTTGGCAAGTTGAACTGCAAGGTTCAATCCGGTCTGCCCACCAAGTCCCGGCACAATGGCATCGGGGCGTTCATAACGCACTATCTTAGCCAAATATTCAAGAGTAAGAGGCTCCATGTAGACCTTATGCGCTATTTCAGGATCGGTCATAATTGTGGCAGGGTTAGAGTTGACCAGCACCACCTCATAACCTTCCTCTTTCAAGGCTGTGCACGCCTGGGTGCCGGCATAGTCAAATTCTGCTGCCTGACCCACTACGATGGGACCTGAGCCGATCACCATCACTTTCTTTATATCTTTACGTTTAGGCATTTTTCACCAAACTAATAAATTTTTCAAACAGATAGATAGAATCAGTTGGACCGGGAGCACTTTCAGGGTGAAACTGTACTGAGATCACATTGTCTTCCTTGCATTCGGTACCCTCCACAGTGCCGTCAAGAAGATTTATATGAGTGACTTTAAGTGGAGTGTTTGAAAGGGAATCTTTCTCTACGGCATATCCGTGGTTTTGTGCCGTTATGAGCACTCTGCCCGTCTCAAGTTCTTTCACAGGGTGATTACCACCACGGTGCCCCGGATTAATCTGCCCGATTTTAGCACCGTATGCAAGCCCTATGAGCTGATGACCGAGACAGATGCCAAACATAGGCACTTTACCTCTGAGCTGTCGGATAGTCTCCACCACTTCAGGAACATCTTCCGGTGAGCCGGGTCCGTTTGAGATAAGAACCCCATCAGGGTTAAACTGCATAATCTGTTCAGCCGAGGTATTCCAAGGCACCACAGTGACATTACAGTTCTGTGCATTCAAGCTACGCACCATGTTATATTTCATGCCGCAGTCAATTGCCACAATGTCATACTTATAATTAGGTGTCCGGGCAAACCAACGTTTCTTGCAGCTGACACGGCTTACAAGATCTGTAGGACGCATCGTGGCATTGATTTTTGCCACCGCCTCTTCTACCGGCGTGTCAATGTCAGTGATGATTGCTCTCATTCCTTGGGAATCTCGCAAAATGCGCGTAAGCATTCTGGTATCAATACCACTGATGGCAGGAATGTTGTTCTCATCAAGCACTTCCGCAAGAGTTTTTGTATAGCGGAAATTAGAAGGAGAATCATTGTTTTCCTTTACTATCATTCCCCCGACAGAAGGGAACTTTGTCTCATAATCCTCATCAGTGATTCCATAATTACCGATGAGTGGATAGGTCATGACAATAATCTGACCGGCATATGAGGGGTCAGATAGAATTTCCTGATAACCCACCATTGATGTATTGAACACTAATTCTCCAACTTTCTCAATATCTGACGCGAATCCGAACCCTGGAAATTCGCGTCCGTCTTCAAGCACAAGTTTTTTGGTATATGCTTTCATCCTGTAGAAAATTACCATTGAAGCTATTTAAACTTCATTTCATTTTTTGTAAAAGTGTAGCGGACCTCTTCCGTCACAGAATGTGAGAACAGGACTGCCATAGAGATTCATCCCCTCGAAGGGGGTGGCTGAACCCAAGGAACAGAAGTTCTCCCCGACAACTTTACGCTCAGGTCTTAGATCAAGAACTGTAAGATCTCCCTTCATTCCGACAGTGATGCCAGATGTAGCAGGAAGTCCTAAAATCTTACGGGGATTAATTGACATCAGTTCCACCATTCTTTCCAATGAGATGATACCCGTTTTCACAAGGTGGGTATAGACAGCTGGGAAAGCAGTTTCGAGCCCGACAACTCCCATGGCACTTTTCTCAAGCCCCTTCGACTTTTCCTCTTTGGAATGGGGTGCATGATCAGTGGCGATCACATCTATTGTGCCATCTGCGATACCCTCGATAAGGGCTTCCATATCGGCACGGCTCCGCAAAGGGGGATTCATTTTGAAGCGACCGTCTTCCTGAAGGTCTTCGTCACAGAATACAAGATAATGCGGACCCGTCTCACAAGTAACATTTACTCCCCTTGCCTTTGCCTTGCGGATAAGGTCAACGCTCTCTTTAGTAGAAATATGGCACACATGCAACCTGCACCCTGTCTCTTCCGAAAGCCGAATGTCGCGTTCCACCTCTCTCCATTCTGATTCAGAGCATATTCCACGGTGGTTATGCATACGTGCATATTCTCCGTCATGAATATATCCCCCCTTCAGCAAAGAATTCACCTCGCAATGTGCAGCAAGGATTTTTCCGGTCTTGGCAATTCCCTTCATTGCCTCACGCATCACTTCTTCGTCTTGTACCCCACTACCATCATCCGAGAAACCTGCTACGAATGGGGCGAGAGCAAAATAATCTACAAGTTCATTACCCATTCTTTTCTTTGTGATGGTAGCGTAGGGAATAACCTGAACAACGGCATCTCTGTCTATAATATCAAGTTGCTTTTGCAAATTTTCAAGAGAATCAGGTGCAGGGTTAAGGTTTGGCATTGTGCAGACAGTGGTGAATCCACCCATTGCAGCTGCGCGGCTACCTGTGGCAATTGTCTCCTTATATGAATAGCCCGGTTCACGAAAATGTACGTGCATATCCACCAGACCGGGTATCAGGTAACACTCGTCAACTTTATTAATAATAGTAGAGCCCATATCCGAAGGAGTGATAACATTGCTAATGTCTGTAACTTTTCCTTTATTTATGGCTACATCCATTTTTTTAAACTCTCCGTTGATCCACACATTGGCTCCGGTAAATATCTGCATTGGCTCATTTCTGTGGTCAATAGTTGCCATATATTCATCGGTCGGAATGGAATTGGCAATAGATTGAGTGTTATTGTTGTCCATGAGATTTATTTTATTTTTCTTGTCAATTAAATAGTCATTAATTCAGGGGATAGAAGCTTGGCTAAGGGTATAAAAAAAGGCAACTCACCAATGAGTTGCCCTTAATATCTTGGGAAAACGGAAGATTCCGGAGGCGGAGGCTTCCGTTTTGCATAGACTGCTTTGCCTGCATAACAAATGATATTCCACTAATTGACAATGTTATCATTTCATTTATTTTGCCTGCAAAATTAATAATAATATCTGTTTCCGGCAAATAAAAATAACAATTACCCTATAAATTTATATGAAATTGCCGAAACCTCAATAAAATGTTGTAACTTTACCACAAGTAATCATAGTAGAAAATCAATACCCATATTCATGAAACTAAGATATGTATTAATCGGCACAATAGCATTTGCCTACACTGCTGCCATGTCAGCAGAAAACCTCATTCTGCATTATGATCGCCCACCTGAATTTTTTGAAGAGGCGTTAGTAATCGGCAATGGTAAGTTAGGAGCCACAGTATACAGTGGCATCAACAGCGACCGTCTTTCCCTTAACGACATTACCCTATGGACTGGAGAACCTGACACCATAACCCTTGCCGACGGTACCCGGGATCTTAAGATTGTAAGAGAGTTGCTTGATAAGAATGACTATAAGGGAGCCGAGCAAGCAAATAAAAAACTGCAAGGTCACTACTCAGAAAATTACCAGCCACTCGGTAATCTCATAATCAATTACAATAATAGCGGCAGAGCTGAAAATTTCTATCGCCAACTCGACATCAGTGATGCAATAGCATCTGCAAATTTTGATATTGAAGGAACAAAAGAGTTGCGCGAATATTTCGTATCTTCTCCTGACTCTGTAATAGTAGTCAAAATAACTTCACCCAAGGGTTTAGATTTCAATCTCTCTTATAATTCACTTTTGCCAACTGAAGTGAATGCAGACGGCAATGAAATAATAATAGACGGGTATAGTGCATGGCATTCCTATCCGGGCTATTTAAATAGCAAACCAATTGATGAGAGACTTGTTTATGACAAGAACCGTGGCATACATTTCCGAACTATTGTGCGTGTGTCGGCACCTGACAGCGAACTGACTGATGCTGACGGAACAATAAGCGTAACAGGTGGTAAAGAAGCAATTATTTTAATTTCAAATGAGACAAGTTTCAACGGCTTTGACAAAGAGCCAGTGAAAGAAGGGAAAGATTATCAAAATATTGTATATCGCAATATTGAGAAAGCAGAGGCAAAGGCTTACGATGAACTCAAAGAAAGACATATCGCCGACCACCGCTATTTCTTTGACCGTGTATCAATAGACTTGGGTGAGACTGCTCCTGAAATTAAGGTTTTACCTACCGACATACAGCTGCGTCTATATACTGACGAGAATCAATCTAACCCTGACCTGGAGGAATTGTATTTCCAATATGGTCGCTACCTGTTGATCTCATGCTCCCGTACACCGGGTGTTCCTGCTAACCTGCAAGGTCTATGGAATGAAAAGATTTTACCACCGTGGAGCAGCAACTACACTACAAACATAAATTTGGAAGAAAATTATTGGCTCGCTGAGAACACCAATCTCCCGGAAATGCATGAATCTTTGATCAATTTCATCAGAAATCTCTCCGTCAATGGAGAAAAGACAGCTAAACAACTTTATGGAATCAACAGAGGATGGATGCTCGGACATAACACTGATATATGGGCAATGAGCTGCCCTGTAGGTCTTAATGAAGGAGACCCAATGTGGGCAAATTGGAATATGGGCGGAGCTTGGGTTGTCACCCACATCTGGGACAGGTATACCTTCAATCAGGATAAAGATTTCCTGGCGGATAATTATGACCTTCTCAAAAGGGCAGCTGAATTCTCCATGGACTGGCTTGTGGAAAAAGACGGATATCTTATGACCTCTCCCGGCACATCTCCTGAAAACCGTTTCAGGACACCCGAAGGATATGAGCTTGCCACAGGTTATGGCACTACCTCCGATAATGCCATGATTAGGGAATGTCTTGAAGATGCCATAAAAGCTGCCAATATATTG
Organism: Bacteroides sp.; assembly: GCA_014802265.1. Taxonomy (GTDB): domain Bacteria; phylum Bacteroidota; class Bacteroidia; order Bacteroidales; family Muribaculaceae; genus Lepagella. Next base: position 43,569 of record JAAVCP010000007.1, read on the forward strand.
GGAAAAGACGAGGCGTTTGTCAAACGGGCTGAAGGAGTATTAGACCGCCTTCCGCCTTATAAAATTGGGAAAAACGGAGGTCTGCAGGAATGGTATATCGACTGGGACGAACAAGACCCTCACCATCGTCATCAGTCACATCTTTTCGGTCTGTATCCGGGGCATCATATCTCTTTAGAATCTACACCGGAGATTGCTGACGCGGCTCATAAGACACTTGAGTTGCGTGGTCCGGAATCAACCGGGTGGAGCACAGGGTGGCGCGTAAACCTATACTCACGTCTGAAAGATTCTGAAATGGCGTATGCAACCTATCGCAAATTACTAAAGTATATCAGTCCCGACGACTATAAAGGTGACGATGCCAGACGTGGAGGTGGCACCTATCCCAATCTCCTTGACGCACATGCACCATTTCAGATTGATGGTAATTTCGGTGGGGCTGCCGGTGTAGCTGAGATGTTAATTCAGTCTACTCCGGAAAAAGTTACCCTTCTCCCGGCATTACCGTTTGCCTGGAAAGACGGCAACGTAAGCGGACTCCGTGCAAGAGGAGGCTTCACTGTGAATATGGCTTGGAAAGATGGGAAGGTCACTGAAGCAACCCTCACCTCCTCTACCGGTGGAGCAACAGAGGTATATTTCAATGGAAAATCCATCCCGATTTCCCTTAAAGCCGGAGAAACTATTTCCATCAACCCCAACAAATAGTTATTCCCACCCTGGGAAAGCCTCCCTTAAATCATGATAATGAGTGTGCAGCAAAATTCCGAATTTTGCTGCACACTCATTATCACATATCCCTTCTGCCTAAATCCTTATCCTCTATATATTATACCTCCCTCTCGCATTCTGTGAGTGAACCCACAGGCTCACTACTCCGTGAGTTGCATGACTGACGAATAATGGCAGCCGTTTTCACAACATTAGTTTTCCGGAGCAAACATAGGATCCCAAGCGGGAAGTAATTCGGGGGTTTGCTTCAGTATCTTAAGAATGTCAGCAGGCACGTATTTTTTATTGACCACCAATCGGAACATATACTCGTCAAACCATTTATCGGTCAGAATCAGATGCCCGTCATTAGCACCCGGTCCCCAACTGTTTTCAACCATCCATTTGGTCGGCTTACCATTTTCATCAATATCAACAGCCACAAGTGTCATAGCGTGAGACGATGCGCTGTCGAAGGTTCGGATACGGTCAGCTTTATCCATCCCGAAATTCACACCGAAAAGCGAATTATAGTCATAATTACCCGGGTCAAGCAAGCCGCGATCACGGTCAAGGAACTTACCCACATCACAAGAGAAATACATCATCTCGTCACCCTTAATACTCTCAATCGCCATCTTCTTTATATCCTCAACAGGAAGATTGATATAGGTCCAATTCTCACCGTCGTATGTGTGGCGGTCATAGTCTATCTCATAAAGCTTATAATATTCGCGAGTAGGATCATTCATAAGCATCACATAACCGTTCTTAAGATCATTGCCCGCGAATTCTTTATAAAATTCCTGCGGAGTATAGGTCTTTGTGCTCACCACTTTTCCGTCTTTATCCTTACGTGTCCAGATAAATTCAGTTGGAGGCACACCAAGAGTCAGTGACAAAATACGGTATACATCAGCCAAAACAGACTCCTTCTCCTGAGCAATAGCTGCAGCCGAGGCACCCTCTGCCTGCATACGGCGAAGTTTGAGACCACCCTCACGCAGTTTTCTGCTAACCATACGACCCATTTTTGCAGAATTAGAACTTGAATATGTCTCAACCATTGCACTCTTTGGCACAATTCCATATTTAGTCAGGTTGTCCGCAAGTCCGGTATACTGTCCTCCGTCACTCAAAGGATGCTGAAACAGCCATTCCACCTTCTTGTCATCATACGGAAGATTTGACGTATCAATCACCGCCTGAAGAAAAAGATTTGCCTTCTCGAGCTGATCATAAAAGAAATTATAGTTTTGCGACAGCTCAAGTTGAGGAATATCATGCTCTGCCATCATTTGAGCACGCAGTACGTTTAGACCGGTAAAAAGCCAGCACCGCCCTGACGATTTCTGATTGGTAATACCCTTACTTTTAACACGGTGAGAGAAATTATCATCATATAAGTTCTTATTTTCAGCACTTGTGGCAAGCACATCAATATCCGTGCTGTTCAATGCGTTACGCAGAGCCTTGTCATTGGCATCGTTCTTAAATGAAGCACGCAGACGGCTCATCATAGCATTGTCAATCCCACCGTTTTTCGGTGCATCAGCAAATGCGTACAGCCCAGCTACACCTATAATTGCCGACAGAAAAATCCTTTTCATGGTCTATAATTTATAATTTTATATTTTGGAAGCGAATTTAATCAATTATTTCCTCTCCCGCAAATTTTGAAGATTACTTAATATAGAAATCCAAGAAGCCACATTGGAATCTTGTTACCAATCCCGGTCTCAATATTGTCAGCAATAACATAGCTGTTTGGCTTATCTGCAATCTGGGAAAACCCTTTTCCTTTACCACCAACCTCAAACAAATAATTACGGTCAAGTAGAAAGTCTCCCTCCTTGGCAGCAAATAATTGACCTACAAAACTAAGCATTGAGGCAACAAAGCTTTCTCTTACCGTCCCGGCTTTGTTAATAATACCGAGTGCCTGCATCACAGATGGGTTATCAAAGAGTATTTTCTCTGGCTTGGATGCTCGTTTTGGTTGGGTAGTGGAATCCATAAGGGTTCGGAGTATTGCCCCGTCATTTAATAATGTGAAGAACTTCATCAGTTGATTCCTGGTTACCCCGACATCTCTTGATAAGGTTGTCATATTGGGTACAAAAGGTACCTGCTCGGCAAGCACTACAAGCAATTTCTTAAGTTTCAGCTGCGTCTCATATTCAATAGAGGTAATCGCCGGTATGTCAATATCAATCACCGATAATACGAGCCTCTCTACCCTCTGGGCATAAGTTATCTCCGAACTCTCCATAAAGAAAGGATAATAACCTTTCTTCAGGTATTTCTCAAATTCCCCTATTACTCGAATATTGGAGATTATATTAGATGCCAAATAACGATGATTGCTAATAATATCCGAAAGACTGATAGGATTCAATTCATAGTTACCGGTAAAATTCAGGTATTCACGGAACGACAGACCACGCAAATCATAAATTGCAACACGACGTGAGAGATCCGCAACCTTACTATTCAGATGGAGTAACGATGAACCCGTGAACACTATATATAAGCTGGGATAACTATCATAAATATTTTTCAACTCTTGTTCCCAATTTGGACGCGGATACAGATGCACCTCATCAAGATAAAGGTGTGTTCCTCCGTGCTTATAGTGATAATCCGCAAGCTCCACAATGGTGTGATCATTGAAAAAAAGCTGATCGAGCGAGGCGTAAACTCCCTTCTCTCCATTTTCCTTACATCGCTGTTTCAACATCGTTGTCTTACCTACACCACGTGCTCCCTTAATCATGATCAGTCTGTCACTCCATGCAATAATATCATATAAGTAACGTCGGAATGGTGTATTGAGATCCTCTGTCAGACGTGCCGATATTTCATATATTCGCTCCATATCATTCAAATTTTCACAAAGTTACAAATATTTTCTTTACAAAGAAAGGAATATGCCAAATTATTTTCTTTACAAAGAAAACTCGCCCTTAACTCTCTGTTTTATCATCACTTATAATCCCATCTTTTAATAGACGAAACTTAAACAAATCTCACAATAATCTTTTTGTATATTGGTTAGATACAACCAACCCTCCTACCTATACTTGACTTAACTACTAATCATTTTTTCAAATCATAACTTTACAAACTTATAACTTGTTATATTTGCATAATTTAATTAACTTTGCACTATGAAAACTACTGATCAGATACTCAAAATTAGAGCTACTGTATTATATGTGCTTAATGCTTTCCCAAAAAGGAGTGGACTACATAAAACTATTTAAGATTCTGTATTTTACTCAACGCCAACATTTAGTGGAATATGATCGAACTATTTTTGATGACACTTTTCAAGCCCGTCAATTTGGACCCGTCTCTGGCTTTATTCGTAAAGGTTTAAAATTAAAGGAATTATCAAAAAACTTTCTCCTGATTTTGAATTATTTGGTAATGGAATAGATATAGAGATTAATCCCAAATGCCAAATTATAAAATCAGCTCAACAGGCTGATTTGGATGAATTGTCTTTATCGGAAATAAGATGTCTTGACCGATTTATAACCGAATTCAAAGACATGGAATCTAATAAGGTATCAGCCATTTCTCATGAAGATTCAGCATGTAATGGAAGAGTCTCGACAAGTAAAACTCAGCTTCACGACTCTGACCAATATTCACCAAAGCTCAAGAAAAGATACGGCTGGATATAACTTCCTATCCAATTCAAAATTTACCATACTTAATTGATTCCTTTCCAAAAGTGATAATTTTAACCCACTTTTGGAAAGAAATCAACCGTTTATAGGTATCTTTACTTAAAATTACAACCCAAATTTATTATCCCTTGTATACTATTACTTTGATAAATTTACTGATAAGATGTTTTAAGTAGTATCTAAAATGCTATTGGTATAAAAGTTAATACCCTCCAACGAGAGATTCTTCCTACATTCACCTAATCACTCATTAATCTTAATCAGTTGATAACTTTTGGATAATCTCATTAATTTAATGATTAGCTTGATTTCAAAGTCTACTGAAAATAAGTTTCCTTCGCTATCAACTATCACACGTACTCTTTTACATCTTTTAAAAATTTTATAAGGAATAAGATAAGAGCCTATTCCTTTTATTTGAAATTTATTTTATGACACACTTTGTGACCCCAGCAGTCGTATGTACAATGTAAACTCCCGGAACAAGATTATGAGTTCCACTCCGTTGTCCGGAAGTATTGAAGACAATCGCGTCTTCTGGAGCAACTATGTCATTACCTTCTACCCGAACAGTATTATTTTTGGCAACTACAGAATTAACACTTGTTGAGGAGTCTATACGAAACGCGGGTGATATTGTCTGCACCTGTGTATCACCCTGAACATCCTTTAGCGATATACGCACATCATACCATCCAGTTTCACTTTGACAATCAATCCGGGAAAGCGGACTATAATAGTAAGCACCATAGCCAGGCATAAAGAACTTTTCCGGATCCTCCACCACCTCAAGGAATAAATAGTTTTCACTACCATAAGGAGCATATTCAAGAGTTACCTCTTCCAATGGCTCATAATCAAACCAACTTATAAAGGTGTCAGGATTAAATATTTCTTTAAATCCTCCGGCGGCAAAAGTTATGATAGCATCTTCTTTATTATCAAATTGATCCGTTACCTTACCTTCAGAATTTCTCATTTGAAGTTGCATAATTGTTGGAGAAATCCCTGAAGAACCTTGCGGGAAATACATCTCACAGCTATTCTTCCCTTGCAAGCCTCCTACCTTCATATTAGAATTTTCAATATAATATCTCCATTCGCCATTCTCTAAAGCAAGGTCACTATTAAAAAACATATTAAGGTCATCATATGCGTTACATACTTCCTCGCCATTCAACGTTATCCTAAGATTATGGTTAAGAAGGTCTATCGTACGAATCTCCCCGTATCTTCCAACAAAACTATAACAAAAATAATTTGATGGTTTTAGGAATGTGGTTATTGGTGTATTGTTACCAAATATTATACTTTCATTAGATGTGAAACTTAAAGCCTGATTAGGAATCATTGACAAGCTCCCGTCTGGTAATGCGCCGCTCGTTTCCAAAATACTGTCATAAGTGATACCATAAATTGGATGAATGGCTACCCATTTATTTTCAGTGAATGAATATAACGGTGCAACTATACCATAATGTCCATTTGGGAAATCCCAAAACTGTATGTCAGTGAATTGTGGCATTAAATCAACCTCGAGAGTATAAACAGGATCCAGGCAACTACGGTATTTATTTGTCTCCCAGGAGCAAGGATTTTGAAATGAGAAATTTGCACGTTGCATCACACCGTTTATATTAGTATAATATCCCATGCATCCTCCTGAATAGGGATCTATTCCAAATGGATTTTCTTCTATCTCCGGTTTATACAAACTTTCAACATAATTTGCTTCCACCGGTTCAGTATAATATTTAATGTTATTGCTAACTTCTTGAGTTTTTGTTCCATTAGCACCAATAACAATCATACTGATACCTTCATTTTTTTCATTTGCAATCACCTTCTGATATACAGAAAGTTTTTCAGAAGGAGTTACCCATGCATCTCCCCAGACACTTCCCGTGACAACATCCCCTTCTTCATTTATTGAATCTCCTAATCCTATCTCAAAACACATTATGTTTACATCGTTGTAAACGAATTGGGTATACTGTTCCGCATCCGAGGTATTTCCTTCTTTAACAAGTATGAATTCTTCAGAAGAATTCATTTTCCATATGTCTGTGCTGATCCTCTCCCCAGTTGAAAATAAAGGACGGAAAGCTATATGGTTAGTGGCTTCTGTAGGCTCGGCTGTGACTTCCATATCTCCCGATACCTCTATATTTTCTTTTACAATGAAACGAATGCCATCAGCTCCTTGAAAATAGAAAAGGAAATCATACAACCCACCCTTTAGATTGAATGGGAATACCATATCTTCTCCAAAATTATAGGCGGTAGAGTAAAATGAAGGATCATCTACTGAGAATGCAAAGATATACATTGAAGGCAGATATTCTGGATATGTGGGAATAACCGGCGTAACGGTATAATAAACCTCATCCGCCTCTTCCACAACTTGTGGTGATTTAGGTATGGTGATTCTCGCTTTAGGAATCTCAATTCTCGGATGGGCGATTTGCCAGGCTTTTTGGGCATCTTCACTCAATTGACCAACTTCTGTGGTGACATATTGGGAGTCACTTAATACTGGTGGAACACACGTTGGTGAAGCTGCCAAACTATTGATCGACGCTGCCACCGCCAAGCATGCGCATACTGCGCAATTCTTTAAAATCTGCATAAGTCAGATAAACATTATATACCTCCTGATCACCCCGAATTTGGCATTAAAATTTAAATAGGAAGCGTGGGCGATTGTTCAGTTTATCGTAGCTCGGGCATCGCCAAACGCCTCCTCTTAAATAAACAGTCCACTCCACACCCACGCCTAGTCATATAGGCAACCCGGGTCGGGAGTGGATATACGACCAACGTGAGTATTTCATGACTGCCAATCCCTAAGAGTAAAATTTGGCGATTTCAAGCTACGGGATAAAGCAAAAACGCTCCATAGAAATTACAAATATTTAGAGATACAACTCTATGCATCTATTGGCAAAATTAATAATATTTACAATACTCTACAAGTTATAGATATGTGTTATGTAACACATATCTATATAATATCTTAATAATCAATTTTATACTAATCAAATTAATTTAGAACAAGATTTAATTAAGAATTACAAACGTGTCATTTCTTCATCAAAATTCCGACATTCCCAATAACGAGTCTCAATATTTGGAATTGAATTCATGATATCTCTTGATAGCTTATTGCAAAGACAAATAAGATTTGATGAAATACCTGCCAAAGCCGATAAGTCAGCATTCAATGCATCAAGTCCATTATTCTCTACAGATATGTCTGTCACCAAAATATATATTATTCTACAACCATCAATGTATTTTCATCGCCTATTATATCTCGACAAATGGATAGACTGTCAGTTAATTTTTGAGGCAAATCGGAAGCATATTTAGACGCTTGTCTTCTTACTTTGCTTTCCGTTCCTCCATTAGATAGCAAAAGATCCCAACTCTTAAGCTCTACGAAACAAAGTGCTGACTGATTTGGAGGAAGAGCCAAAGCATCAACAGATTTTCTGGACTCTAACCTTCGCTCAATATCCATTTTTATTTTAACAGCATCAAAATCAATAACATCATATTTGGAGCCAACTATAATACAACGGTAAGACCTATCCTTATTAGGAGAACAAGCACTATGCAAGCGACAAATCACAGTCAGCTTACCATCTATATATGCTAACACAATGGGATAAATCTCTGTCGGTGTCATTTTAATTTATTCCTTACTGCATCTACATTCATTATTTCACGCAATGGGGCAGCCAATAATGTAAAGACTTTGTTCAAATCTTCCGTTACCTCTTTAAAACGTACCAAATCCGTTACCTCTGACTCATCCTGTCATATAATACTTAACATCTTTTTCAATTCCTTTTGCAGATGCAAAATAACGCAGTCCCTGGACAAAATAAGGACTATGAGAACTTATCACAATTGGAATCCCTATTGCCACCAACTCAACAATAAGGCGGCAGAACAGAACCTGCCATTCCGGATGAAGATGAATCTCAGGCTCATCCCATATTAACATTTTAGCTGTAGATATCTGATTTGTTCTCAAAAGACGCTGCATTATACCGAATGACTTTATTCCTGATGCAACACTAACTACTGGAATCTCATGTTCATTATCAATAAAAGACATTTGTTTCGTCTTACTATCCACCACAAACTCCCCTCCTATTATAGATCTCTCCAACTGATACGCATAAGTTTGAGCATGATAATCCGCATTAAATAGATCATAAGTGGTGAGCAACTTCTCTGCCATATCCGCTAAATGATAAGGAATATTATCCTTTCTTAACGAATCTGATACACCTCGCATTGAAGCCGTAGGAATAGGACTTGACATTACCAATGTGCTCAGTATGGGAAGATATAACGGTGACTCAATATAGGTGATATCTTCAATTGACACATTACCATAAAGATTACATTCATATATTTTATTCTCGAATATCAAGATATTCATTTCGCTTCCGGAAGCATCTGTAGTATCATCACAGAAATTTATATATCCGGAAGCCTCTCCGTATGAACACAAGGGTTCCATGAATTCACTTTTAGAAATAAAATGTGTAAGATTTCCACACATTCATAATAGTTTCATTGATAATCAAGCAAAAAATTATTATAAGTAGTCTGTCAAATTAAAAATATACTGTTAAGCAGCATGAGAAAAATTAATGACATACTCACTTCCGATACCATCCAGAATTTCTCCGGTAGCTTCATGGAGTGTGCTCCTGCTGCAGTAATGGTGAGGCTTGAGCCACCTTCCCTTGGGGAATCTCCAGACTGTCTCAGCGATCTTGAGGTGCGGAGAATAAGGAGGAAAGTAGAATATGTAGAGTCCCCTTTTCCTCCACTCGGGAATTTTCCTTGCAACCTCTCCCTTACGGTGAATCGAGGCGTTGTCAAGCACCACGAAAGTAGGCTTGTCAATCCTTCCGGAGAAATCGTCCAGCCATTCGGTCGCCGGTGATGGAATCTGTAGTAGCGAACCCTTCGTATTTACAGTCCGGGGACACAATTCCGAAGATGTCCAGCCGATCCTTGTTTTTGGAGGGGATAAACACATCCTCATCCCCGAACTGCCAGCCGTAAGGAATATAACCACTGTTGCAGACATGACTCCCGTCTCCAAAATAGAAACGTATGAAGTCTGCACGCCAAAGATCTACAAGTTCTTGCAGCTGATGGTATTTGAGCTCAACAAGCTGCGGCGAGGGAGTTTCCTTATACGTTTATATCTTGCGCTGGCAATTCTAAAAAACATCTGAAGGTGAAGTCGCTCACCTCTCTTTTTGTGTCTTCCTGTCAGACCGCCTTTGCGGTCTTTATACTCTCCCGATGCTTCCTTTACCTTCGCGGTATCCGCTGATGTCATCAATGGCTTCGGTCCACGCGAGCCTTTCGCGATACCGTCCTTCCGTCTCACCCAATTGTATACGGCGATCTTCCCCCGACTATGGCGGCAATCCCATCGGCTTTGAGCAGCACACCCTGGCAGCGCATACGGTATCTGTGGCAGGAGCCGAATTTCAGTCCTTTCTCCAGCTCCGTACGCTGCTCGGCTGTGAGGTTTAATTTCTTTGTTTCCCCATGATATGTGTTTCCTATAGTTATTATAGGAATATAACGTTTGAGGATAACCAAATAGTGTATTATTAACTTGAACACTTACTTAACAAAAAATATTAGAGATTAAATAAATTTAATGTTTATATTATACGTGCGCGCGAGTTTTTACGTTTTAATATAAAAGCAGACTATGAAATACACAGAGGTACGTAACAATCCGAAGAAATTTTTG
>JAAVCP010000008.1 GCA_014802265.1 Bacteroides sp.
TTGGAGGCTTGGGGTGGTGAGGCTTTGAGGAGGTGAGTGTCGACCCATTGTTGCTTTATTCTGTGTTGATCACGGCTTCCAAGGTAGACGAACAGGTTGGCACGCAGGAGGTATGTCAGCCGGCGGTATAACTCTCCCGACGGAAGTGTTGGAAAGGAGCCGAAGCGGGTTATCTTATCCATCCATTTGCCGAGCATGGTCACAGCGTAACGGGAGTATCTCGGGTCGAGAGAGCGAATGTCGCGGTCAGCCTCTGCAAGGAGCATGAGTACGAGGTCAGTCTCAGAGATGGACCTATCACCTTTTGCCCAGCGGTCAGTAGCCTGAAGGCGGACCTTGCGTATGTATGTCTCACACGGGGTGCCATTACAGACGCGGTACAAAAAATCGTAGGAGGAGAGGAGGGGAGGGAGATCGGCGAGGGAGATGCCGTCAGGACGGTGGTCTGAGAGTATCCCCGCTATGACAGCCTCCACTTTTTTAAGCCAGTCTTGTCCCTGCGTGCGGAGAGTGCGAACTTCATGCGACTGCTTGGGGGCATACATTAAACCGTCCCCCTGCTCCAAGAGCTTGCAGAGGAGAGACTGGTATGCGCAGACCTCGTCAGTGTCGGAATAGTCCAGACTGTTTGCCGGGGGCAGGGTAATGTGCTGCATCTGTTAAATTATAATGGCTTTACGTCAAGGGTATTTATCTCAACATAGGCAGCCCCGAGACATTCGATATTTAGGTAAAGACGGGATGTCTTGCCGTTAGGGTCGTTTAGGATTTCGCCGGTCAGGTTTTTGAATGGACCGCGTACCACTTTTACTTTCTGCCCCTTCACGAAATGGTCAACAAAGGATACCCTTGCGTCGGGGACGCCGAGCATGAATTTGAGTTGGTCCATCTCGCTGTCTGATACGGTGGCGACGGGCTTGTGCATACCCTCGGGAGCTGCAGCTGCCCTGTCGGTCATGAACCGGGAAATGAATGGCAGGGTTACTATTCTGCGTCTCTCAGCCTCAGTGCAATGAACAAATACCACAGAGGGTATTACCACGATATCGGTCTTCACACGTCGCCCGTTCTTCCATTCCCGCAATTGCTGCTGGGTTGCGACGTAGTTGTCATAGCCTAATTTTGAGAGTAGCCGTGCAGCCTTCTTTTCGGTGTTGTTCCTCACCATTCGCGCGATGAACCAATGTGCTTCCGGCATGCCTACGGCGTTGCCAACTTCGTGGGTAGTTGGCACTAAGTAGCTGTTATGTGTGGAGTTATCCACTATTTATCGCGCTGTAAAAACTCAGATAATTAACATCTCTAAATAAGAGATTTTGATAAAAAAATAATATACTTAAAATCAGGTGGTTATAAAGGTGAAATTTCTGAATTGCTAAACAATTTGTAATTTTACCTGCTTTTTAGGTAAAAAATATTAAAAAATAATGCGTATATAGTGTTTATTTCAAAGAATTTTCATAATTTTGCACATAGATTTTAAAATCTCTTATTTAGAGATACCTAAGATTATTGAATAAAAAAATCCTTAGAACATAATGCTGATGGAGCTTGACCGCGAACTTGAAAGGCGCGGACTTTCGTTTATACGCTATGCCAATGACTGCATCATCTTCTGCAAAAGTCCGCGAGCAGCAGAAAGAGTATATGAAAATTATGCATATGGAATGCTGGAAACGAGTGCGAACACGCTGTAAGAACCTGAGAGGTATGGCATTGCCAAGTGTCAAGCATGGTAGTGGGCTAATATCCGCAAAGGGTACTGGCGTACGGTTCACAGCCCGATACTGACACGTGCCATATCAACATAAAAACTGAAACGTGCGCACTATCCCATACTTACGGAATATTACGAGAAACTGCATCCACGTTATGAACTGCCGTATGCTGAACGGCACGTATAGTGGTGTTAGAGGTCGGTAAACACGAAATTAGGAGATAAACACCTATGAGCAGTGTTTACCTCCTACTTGATTCCCTCCTCATAAAGCTGAAGCAAAATGAATAGAGGATTATCCGTCATCCCAAGATTATCTATAATTCCAAGAATTTTTAATCCCGGTGTGAGCACTTTAGCGCCAAAACTCTTCATATCCCATAGATCTCATCAAAAATTAGGTAATTTTTTATAATTTTGCAAAGCTAATATAACCAAATTCAATAATCGTAACATAATGAGAAAACTGATTTATATTTTATTGATAGTATGGTCGAGCCTTGGATGCTTAGGCACAGAGAAATTGGTTGACGGCAGTGGTAGCTTCCTATATACTATGCCGTCAAGAGAAATTACTGACACTATACAGGTTTTCTACCATATCCCCGCTAATCGTGACAGATCAACAATGCCGGTAATAATTGGCTTTCATGGCAATGACCGCAATTGCGATTATTGGATCGACACTTGGAAAGAGTATGCTGATAAAGACGGCTTCATGTTCTTCATTCCTTGGTTTACACATGAAAGTTTTCCGACCAGAAGATACCAGGAAGTGGGCATGAAAGATGATGGAGGAAACATATTACCACCCAAATATCGCACCACAGCATTAGTAGACAGCCTCATCAATAATATTTTAGTTAATTCCGGTACCCAAGACACCGCTGCTACCATTTATGGACACTCCGCAGGAGGACAATTTGTGCACCGTTTTATGCTCCTTAATGACTCCCCGTTTGTAAAGAAAGCCATTATCGGTAATCCCGGCTGGTTCACGTTCCCTACTAAAGATGAAGATTATTCTTACGGTATCAAAGATATCGACGAGATTCAGGCTGACCAATTACGTAAAATGGTTGGCAAAAACATAATTCTCCAGCTTGCGGAAGGTGACACTCTTCGTGAAAGTTTTCTGCGCAAAACCTATCAGGCTGACCTGCAAGGATTGAACAGACTTGAGCGTGGTAATAATTTTTTTGAAACGCTCAAATCTATGGCTGAAAAGAATAATTGGGATTTTAACTGGCAAAGGGTATATGTCCCCAACGTAGGTCATGATGCAGTTGAAATGAGCCGTCATGCCGCCGAATACCTAATTGATGATTAGAACAAATATTTTTTACATAAAATCCAAATCATCATGTCCCGAAATTAGAAATATTTAAATTTTTAAAAGAAAAAATTATAAGAATTAATATATTTATAATAAGCATATTACAATAAAAATAACATATATCTATATCACATTTATTAACATAAGTAAAACTTTTTTCTGTTAACTCATGTTATAATGACGTAACAACAATCTTGATAAACGAGAATGACAAAAATAACAATCCAATTGCTTCATTACTCCAACCCAAGATTGAAAAAACACTGATAATAATTAACGTGCTTTGGAGCCTCGGCTTCAATTAATCAAAACTAAACAATAAAACTATGAAAAAGACTATTCTTACTTCCGTTCTGACATTAGGTGCTGTGTCCGGAGCATTTGCCCAGCAGGCAATCGAAACTCCTAAGTTTGGTGACAACTGGTCATTAGGACTCAAAGGCGGTGTCACAACCCCATTAACCAACGATCCCTTCTTCAAGAGCATGCGTCCGGTGGTGGGTCTCCAACTCGATAAGAAAATTACCCCGACTTTCAGAGTGGGTGCTGAGGGTCTGTTCTCAATAAATACTTCAAACGTGAGGGGTCCTCACAGCAGCACGGCATTCGATGACTCATACGTTGGTGCATTCGGCGCTGTCAACCTCTTCAACCTCTTCGGCGGTTATCCCGGTTACGTGCGTCCCTTCGAGATCGAGGCACAGGCAGGTGCAGGATGGGGCCACAGATTCGAGACAGCCATAAAGGATATCAACTACTTCGGTACCAAGGCAGGGCTCAACTTCAACTTCAATGTGAGTGACGAGGTGACAATCTCGGTAAGCCCCTCAGTGATTTGGAATATGACAGGCAGCCCGGTTGAGCAGAGCACAGCCTCCTACAACGCAAACCGCGCAAACTTCAACGTCACAGCCGGCGTGGCATACAACTTCGGCGGCAACGGCTTCAAGACCGTAAGACCCTACGACCAGGCTGAGGTAGACGCCCTCAACGGTCAGATCAATGAACTCCGTGGGGTAGTGGACGCACAGGCAGCTGAGAATGCAGCCCTCACAGCAACCGCAGCAGGACTCGCAGCACAGGTTGAGCAGCTCCAGAACATGCCCCCGAAGGTAGTAGACAAGGTTCAGATCAAGAATAGTCTTGAGTCAGTTCGCTACGTCTTCTTCAAGATCGGCTCATCAGTGATCGGTGCTGACCAGCAGCCAAACGTTGAGATGATTGCGGCTTACCTCAACAATCACCCCGGAAGCAAGGTAGTCATCAAGGGTTACGCCTCCAAAGACGGTCCGGAAGAGCTCAATATCCGTCTTGCCAACCAGCGTGCCAACTCAGTTAAGGATGCCCTCATGAAGCGCTACAAGATTCCGGCATCAAGAATTCAGGCTGAGGGTTGCGGAATTGGTGAGATGTTTGAGGAAGAGTCTTGGAACCGCGTTGCAATCTGTATCCTCGAAACAGGCAAATAAACCGCTATGAGATTATAGAAATAATAAGACAAAATAAGGATGATGGCGTATCAAAATTCAGAATTTTGATACGCCATCATCCTTATTTTTTAAAGAGTTTTCAAAGAAAAAGAGTTTTTGTTTGCAGCAATTAAAATATTTTGTATTTTTGCAATCAAATTATTTCCATATTGAGCTTATTTCGTTCAGATGGTTATTCATGATTCCTATAATTAACACATTATGTGTTAACCTAATATTCTAAATCCCATCGTTTTATGAAGAAATTTTTACTTTCACTCGGGGTACTCGCCGTAGCATTTACAGCAAATGCCAAGGTCTACACAGTGTTTGATGCCTCGGTAGAACAACCAAACTGGACAGAAAATTCTGATGACCAGTTTGTCTTGGAGACAGTGATACGTGGCGCAGATTTCACTATCGTCACAGCCAAGGATCCGCGCTCAAGCACCTATAAACCAGGAGTGGGCAATTCTCCGCTTCGTCTTCGAGATAATTGTGAACTTTCCATAACCACTCCCGACATAGAAATGAAAGCGGTGCGCTTTACATACGGCAGTGCCAGCTCAACCTACGTAGCCCAAGGCACTGTTGCTGAAGGATGGATTCAAGGCGACATAATTGAAAATACATCCAACGACCTCCCATTTTCAATGATTATCACCAATGCTGAGGGAAGCCATGAATTTTCTTTCACTTCTTCCGAGAAATATATTATGCTCTCAAAGATTGAAGTGACTGATACTGATTTCAATGATAAAAGTGATGGACCGGACGTAGTTATTAATTCTATCGCCGACATATATGAAAACGATGTGAACCCGGGCGACCTGGTGTCTGTTAACTTTGACATGACAACGGCATACGCATTTGGCAACAATATCTATGCTACCGACAGCGATGGAAGATTTATAAAAGTAGTTGGTCCTACAGGCTATGAAACTAATTTCCTGATATCTGCCAAATGGCTTGGTACATTCTCAGTTGAGAATGGATTTTTCCCTGTGATCTATGCACAGAATTGTCCCTCACCCAGTTCTTCCAAAAGAGGTGACTTCACACCGGCTGTTGTGTCTGCTGTGGCAGCAAGTGACCCGGTCAATATGATAGACCTTGTCAACAATGTCTTCGTCATAAATAATGTAGAGTTTGCAGAAAGGACACCATACGATGAGTTCGGTATATACAACGACACGTTGTTCACCGGCACATGTGATGATACAGTATTAACTTTCTGTAACACATATAATATTTTTTCAGTTCCTGCCGGCACATACAATGTTACCCTTGTTTTTGCCCGTGTGGATATAGATGAAGAGGAAAATGTAACCCCCGTATTCTATGTAATCAGTTTTGAAAAATCGCAAGGCTCGGGCATCGACAACCTTACCACTGACAATATGGAGAAAGGGGAAGCCTCTTATTACACCATTCAGGGTGTAAAGATAGCAAACCCTGAAAAAGGGATGTATATCCGTGTGGAGAATGGTAAGGCTTCTAAAATAAATATAAAATAATAAGGCTCAAGATTTAATAACCTTATAATAACTTTAGGGGGTGTATCAAGATTCGGAATTTTGATACACCCTCTTAATCATTGATATAATTATTTTGGAGACTCGGTTTTATCAGAGATTTTGTAACGGGGACGTTGCTTCACCTCTATATATATCTTCCCAATGTATTCCCCAATGATTCCTAAGCCGATAAGAAGCACCCCCGTGCAGAACCATATGGAAAGCATTAGGGAAGTCCACCCCTCAATGGTCTCACCCATAAAGTGACGGACAAGCGTATAAATGCCAATTCCCAAACCTATGGCAGTGACAGCCAACCCAAGCCAAAGCAACATTCTGACCGGAGTGACTGAAAACGATGTGATCCCATCGGCAGCGAAATCAAGCATCTTTTTTAAAGGATACTTAGTGATTCCGGCTGTGCGCTCCTTACGCTTATAATATACCATTTCCTGATCGTAGCCAAGCAATGGCACTATCCCACGCAAGAAAAGATTACGCTCCTTATATTCCAATAGATCCTCTACCGCACGGGAACTCATCAGGCGGAAGTCAGCATGATTTGACACACATTCCACTCCTAACTTATGCATGGTTGAGTAGAATCCGGCAGCAGTAATCCGCTTTGTTCTGCTGTCACACATTCGGTTTGTCCTCACTCCATACACAATATCAGCTCCTCTCCTATAGGCATCAATCATATTCGGAATAACTGATATATCATCTTGCAAATCAGCATCTATGGTTATGCAGCAGTCAAATGAATCCAAGGCATACTCCATGCCTGCCATAAGTGCCACCTGATGCCCGCTATGGCGAGAGAGCCTTATCCCTTTAGAATGATTGCCGGTAAGACCACATATCACCTCCCAGGTATTATCATCGCTGCGGTCATCTACGTAGACAACATAGCTACATTCCGCCACCTTGCCCACCGATTTCAGATTTTCAAGCAACGCGCTCAATTCCTTATCAGTTGCAGGCAATACAGGTGCCTCAATGTAGCAAGGCACAATTATAGCGAGTATAGGTGGTGGGTCAGAGTGTCTCATGGCAGCGGCAGTATAATCAATTCAGATCCCTAAACCGGTCTTTGTCACGGGTCCTTTTCTTTTCAAGCGATGCTTCAAAGGCAGCAGTCAGATCTGTGCCTGTCTGATTTGCCAGACATATCAAAACCCACAACACATCTGCCATTTCCTCCCCAAGACTTTTCTTAAGGTCTCCCGGCTTTGCTATCTGATCACCGTATGTACGTGCAATAACCCTGGCAAGCTCCCCTACTTCCTCAGTAAGCAGAGCCATATTGGTCAATTCGGAAAAATATCGTTTACCAATGGTTTGAATCCAATCATCAACCATCTCCTGGGCTCCTTTTATCGTAATATCATTCATAGTGAAATCGTTTTTAAGGTCACACCGTCCGGCAACACTTCCAATTCTACTAATGATCCCTCAACAAGCGGCAAATTATTGGAAACATGACCTACGGGAAAATTGAAAGCCACGGGTATATCATTTACACCGAACCGGGTGAGCAGCGCATCTATCATCTCCTCTATACTCACAAAGTTTTTATCGGGGCGATATTCAGTAAACTGCCCGATTATCAGTCCCTTTATGCGGGAAAGAGTTCCGGAAAGATAAAGCCTCATCAACATTCTTTCCACGGCATAGATAGCTTCGGATATATCTTCAATAAACAGTATTACTTCCTCATTCTCACTGACAGAAAGTATATCGAATGGAGTCGAGGCAAGACCGTTAAGCACAGCCAAGTTACCACCTCTCAACTCACCCTTGGCTTTACCTATTCTGTTGAAGGGAGACGGAGATACAGAATAGTCCATAATTGGGTCTTGGCTTAATAGATTCAGTAACGACTCTGTGCAGGGGTCATCTGAAGATTCAATAGTGATATGTTTAGCCATAGGTCCATGAATTGACATAACACCGGCTTTCAGCCATAACGCATGAAGAGCCGAGACATCCGAGAAACCTACAATCCACTTCGGATTTCTCTTTACAGCGGCAAGCAATCGGGGATCGGCAAGAAGATGGACACAACCGTATCCTCCACGTGCACATAATATGGCAGCAATATCCGGATTTTCTATGGCATCTATCAGATCGCGGAGCCTCGCGGCATGGGTGGCAGCATAGGAACCAAAGGCAGGACCCTTCGCCGAAGGCATTACTATCGGCTGATAACCTTCTTGTCTGAAATAGTCCGCAGCCCCCTCCACATACTCTTCCTTCACAACGGTGGCAGGTGACACTATCGCGATCTTATCACCCTTTTGCAACTTTGACGGACATGTTTTCCCTTTCATATTTTCCCGGCTCATACTCGTTTTTGCAATTTCATTACACCACAAAGTTACAAAATTCAGTTCTAACACACAACCTCCAATGCAGTAAAGACAAAATGGCTATTTAAAAATATAGTTGAGACCGGGCATGGAATGCCTATGTCAAGCTGTCTCCATGCCCGGTTTAAAGTCAATAATTACAGAATCTCCAGATCTGAGGGCCAGGGATTGGTATAGCGTGACTTGACATTAATCGGGAGTCCTGCCGGAAGGGGTCCGTAATTAGTCATTACGAAACCGGAGGAAGCTGAAAAAGAAGAATTGAACTTAAACTTCTTATAGAGCTCTTTATTAGTCTCCTGATCTGCCGGGATACTTACCGAATCCGGCCAACTGCCTCCTGTGCCGGCAAGGAAATAGTTATATTGATGCCAAATGACCGTACCGGAAGTGTGGGTGCCTATTATGGCGTTGCCGTGAAGCACCTTACCCCTATTGTAACAGTATTCCGTAAGGGTATCCTCAGCTGCAAACCCAAGAATACCACCGGTGTCATGCTTCGTGTCGGGACTTATCTCACCCCAATTGACACATCCATGTATAACCGATCTGTTGTATTGGGTCATAAAGAAACCATCTTGCACCATATGACCCATAATGCCTCCTAACTTTGTGGAGGAATCAGTGCAGTTAAGATCGCTGCTGAAATTGATACAATTCTCAACGGTGGAATAATTCACATCACTGGAATCCTTTCCGGCGGTACCGACAATCCCACCTAATGCATCAATCTTGCTTTTTGCAAATACCTCTCCGGCATTGAAGCAATACTTCACCCACACCGGGCAGGCAGTATCTATTATTCCTACTATTCCTCCTACACCCCAGTAAGTTCCGTCGGTATTATTTTCATCTCCGGCACCTATATGTCCCAGGTTGCCGCATTTTTCAATTCTGATTTCGCATGAATTGTCAGCATGAATACCCGCTAAGATGCCTCCGGCGTTGTGACCATGGTAGATACCTCCGCAAAAATAGGAATTGGTGACTTTGACCTTAGTATCCTTAGCATTGGTGAGATCTATAAATCCGATTATGCCCCCTTGCCATCTGCTGGGAGTCTGGATATTCATTGTGCTATTGCAGAGATCCATCTCCATAGGTCCTACAACATGCCCGACAACGCCTCCTATAATATCAGAATTGCTTACTTTGCCTTGAAATTCGCAATTCTTTATGGTTATGTCTTTTCCACCCCCTAAGATACCTCCGGCAGCAGACTTGACGGCACTCACCTCACCTGCGGCGAAAAAACCTTCTATGAGGGTTCCGGCGTTGGCATATCCAATAATCTGTCCTGCATTGCTTCCGGCTCTCACAATGCTGCGGTATGCCGATTCCGTTTCTTCATATGGACCTAACATTACATTGAGATTTTCAGGATCTACCATGTGTGAGTCAGTGATGCTCACATTCCCGGCGTAGCCTATAAGACCCCCGGCGTTATTACCTTCTGCTGTGACATACTGCTCGAGTGGTGTCACGATCTTTCCAGGCATTAATCCTTCAATATCAGTGGCATATCCGATAATCCCTCCGATATTATCCTCCTTGGCACGCAGAGTTGCACTAAGCTTTGTGGGGGAAGCGAATTCAAAAGTGCGACCGTGAGCCCCTCGGCTATGTCCCGCCACAGTGCCGACCGACTTTCTACCAACGATAAGTTCCGAACCAATGATGCTTGACTCGCCCCCGAATTGAATCATGCCATTATTGTCAACCATACTGAAATAGCCGAAGCATCCTCCTACACTTTCAGATCCCTCTACATTAGCAAACACTTGAATATCGTTTAGATATAGCATCTTTTGGATTCTCGCATAACCGAACATGCCGGCAGTGTTGTCCTCTCCTTTCACCATGACATCCTTAAGTATCTTTACGTTGCTTAGAGATGAATTGACACCGAGACGCATTGAGCCGAATATTCCACCGGTATGGGTGACTTTACCACGTATGTCCCCTCTCTCAAAAGTGACATTCTCAATACTTACACCACCCTGCACATCACCTATCAAGCCACCAATTGCCTGTCCGTTACCGGCTACGCTGCCGGATATCGTTACATTGGTAATGGTAGTACGTCCGCCGGCACTTCCGGCAAGCATGCCACCACGCTCCTCAATATTGGAGAATCTAACATCTTCCAGCACCAGATTTTTTATAGTGGCGTTGGAAAGCGTGCTGAAGAGTCCTATGTCGGTAGCACTCTGACCCTCGGCAGGTGCATGCCAATACATTTGAGTAATGGAATAGCCGTTGCCATCGTATGTACCCTGAAAGGGTGATATGCCGATGATATCGGTCGAAGAATCCCCAAGTGCGATAGAGGCGGTCTGAGAGAAATATAGACCCATGCCATGATCAGGGTCGGTATTGAGACACAACATCAGCTGGGAGAGGTCATGAGAGGATGCCAGCTTGTAGGGATTCTCCTTAGTGCCCTGCCCCTCAAGACCTTTATACTGCGGCGGGTTTTGTAAAAGCTGCGTGACAGTGCGATTACTGAATTTTATCTTGAAAACACCAAGATTGGGAAAATTCTCACCCGATAGGGTGATATAGTAATCACCGTCAGGTACATTTACATCGGCAAGATTCAGGCGGCAGAGCAAGCGGATTTTTCTACCATTGACAGTTACCCCATTCTCCTTACTTACACTGCCCTCAAAAGTGAAATCTTCGTCAAGAGAGGGGGCGGTGACATGGAAGGTCACCTTGTGAGTACCATCACCTATATTCAAATCCGAATCGGCAGTAAGATTGAATACAGATATTGATTGCCCGTCCTCGTCTACCACAATTCCGGTAGATTCATCAAATATAGGGTCATCGTGAGTGCAAGAGACCATTGTAACCAGCATGACCCCTGCAGAAAAAAGATATTTATTAAATAGTTTCATGATTTAAAAGATTATGTTACCTGGCGACATGCTATCCGGTTGAACACAGTTCGCAGTTGTCCACAAAAATAGCATTTCCAGGCTAAAGAAATGCTATTTTCTATGCGACAAAATCAGGAAGACGATGCGACAATTTTCAAGTCATTGACTATCAGATGTCTTTATAGTTCTTAATAAGATATTTTGTCACTCTCTCTTTCTACTTAAAGCCAAACGAAGCTGAGGTAGAGTCAATCGTCTTGAGGAAATGAGGCGTAAATTTACTGTAATTTGGAAATGACAGAAGTGTGAATCCTTCCCAAGTATTGAAATAGACTATCTGGCAGTTAAGAGGAATAAAAGGGATATGGAATTGGATCATTAATCATAGATGCAATAGTCAATAAAATAAGTTCGGATACGCTTTCTGCAACAATGTTTATTTGTGTAGCTGATTTACACACTTCAAAATACAGTGCGGTGAAATTCCACAAAAAAATGTGGATTTGTAAAGAGGGAAGCCGGTCACATCAACAATCTCAATCAATTACGAGAAGGGACACCAGTATCCACAGTAAAAATGTATAAACCATTATTTGGTTCTATTCTTTCATCTGATTTAGAGATTTAACCTATAAAATTTACGTTTTAATAATTTAGCTTTCGCAATACAAGCAGGAGATAAGACTGCTGTATGCCTTATCTCCCGCTGATAATAAATGTCTGAGCAGTCTCAGAGACGAACCTTTACTGTCTTGCTGCCTGACGAAACTACATATAATCCCTGGGGTAGCCGAAGCTCGTTACGTCCCTTGGAGGTAATCGCCCCTACTTGATGACCGGATTAGATGCGGAATTTACGCACTACACGTTGGCTACCGTCAATTACATTGATAAGATATACTCCATTATTAAACTCGGAAGCGTCAATGCTTGATACACCGTCATAGCGCTTAAGCAGCATACCAGCAGGAGTGTAGATCTCTACATCAGGATTCTCACAGCCACAGACTGTTATCTGACCATTTACGACTGTCACGGCTATCTCCGGTGCCACTACCGTCTCCACACCAACGTTTTCATCAATCTTGAAAGCCGGTGAGAGAGTCTGCTCCTGATAGTTGCCTGCAGCGTCTGTAAGCGTAATGCGCACATCAAACCAACCATTCTCCGACTTGCGATCTACTCCAGCCAGTGAGCCACGATAGTAAGTGCCAAATCCCGGCATGAAGTCCCTCTCCGGAATATTCTCCACCTCAAGCGGCAAGAAAGACTCAGTGCCATAAGGCGCATACTCCACCTTTACCTCTGCCGCCGGCTCCTCAGTATACCAGCTTGCGTAAGTCTCAGAATTATAATGCAGGGTAAAGTCACCTCCATAGAATTCAATTACACCATCTTCTCCTTTTTTGTAACGGTCAGTAAAATTATCTTCAATATCCACAAACCGAACAATTTGAAGGGTGGGAGGACACCAGTCAGCCCTCGACATATCAAAGCCTATGCGAGTAGTATTTTTTCCTTCTATATCTTCAATTACCACATTAGTATCCATAAATTCAAAGTCTATTTTTCCTTTAGAAGGAAGATAGCCTTCTTGTAGATTTTCCATTACCTCGTCTGATGGAATAGCATCATCTATAGCAACAGTGGCAATAGTAGAAAGAAGATCTACACTACGTCTTTCCCCAAGTCTACCAATGTAAGCAAAGGTATAATAGTGCTCCTTAGAATCAGAAGTAAAAACCAATGTTGGGCAACCATAATTCCATAAATGCGACTTGTTAATATTGAATGATAGCCAAGGGTTATTTACTTCCCACATATACGTTTTCGAATCATCAGGTAAAGCATTATATGGAGAGAAGATAGAGGTATTATTTATACCTAATACAAACGGCGATTCAGACGCTATGTTTATCGGTAATGCTGTAACCGAGTAATCATAATCCCAATCTTCCACCGAAGTAGGCTCAATCAACATCGCGAATTCTTCGATCACTTTAGGATCCTGACAAACATGAATACAATTTTTTAGTTCTCCTTTCTGAACACTGGTTCCTATTCCAGAATGAAAGGAAAGAGCACCATCTATGATTGTTGAGAATTGCATATAATTAATCCTATTTCTATTAAATTCCTCGACCACTTTAACTCCTTCATCTTCATAAATTAATGGTTCGGGTTTATAACGACTAGCAGCAAATTGAGGTTCCAAAGTTACATAGTTACTAAGGTCATTAGTAACAGTAGCTGAATGCTGTGCAGTAGCCATTAAAGGAATAATATAGCCACCATCATATCCTATAGCCCCGGTTCTATAATAAAAAGTATAGTCTTTATTTGGTGTTATTCTTATGTTACCAAGACCGGTTTCTGTCTCAGAGTCATCTGTAATCCAAATTACTGGATAGGTAATAGTAGTTCCTTTACAATTATGCTTCTTATTGGCTATGTCCAGATAGTTAGCCCTTTCTAACATATTACCAGAAATCTTGTCAACGATTTCGTTAGTGGTAGAATCAATCACATAATATGTGCTAATGGGAGCGGTGCCATCGGGCAATAGGGGATTCCATTTTATCTCCACTGTTGCATCTGCTACATCTAAAGAAATCTCTATGTCGTCATTAACTTCTATCTCCGAGGCTGTGAGAACTATGTAATCAGTAGCCAATGTCTCCATGAAAACTTCTATATCATAATTACCTGGGGTAACTATAAATTTCAATTTTTCTGGGGTATATTCCCAACTATCTTCGCTCCAAAAAACTTTACCATTATTATTTGACAGAGCACGGGAGTTGAAAACTTCAAATACTTCATTTTTATCATACCTTAGGTTGACAGTAAGTGTAACGGTCTGCTCTCCTTCTTGTATATTAGCTTTTACTGGAATGGTACATTGAGTTCCATTGGTAACGGCATCGAAGGATTGGAATACTTTTGTACCTTTCTTGACAAAATGGTCTTGCTGTGTCTCAAATTTGAAATCTTTGAAGAGTGTAGACTTTGATTCCCGACAGAGTTTCTTTAGCTGTTCAGAATTGAACTTAAACTGGGAAATAGCTTTTTTACTATGTCCAACTGGCGTAAATGCCATTGCCGCGAGGCTACATACAAGTATAAGCATACTCGCAAAAAGAATTTTTCTCATAGAATTGAATTTTAAAGTTTAATGCTACAAAATTATAATTATTATATATGTACACCTATTATATTGTCACTCAAAATGTTGGCAGGGACTATCATAAGAGTACTTATATTATACGTATAACCAAACTAATAACTTAATTATTAGATATTTAATAATAAAAATAATTTATAATAAAAGTTATTTGAATTTCCTCATTCTTTACATCAATTCTCATTAAACCTACGTTATATTGGTAGTTTATTTCATATTCAATTTTGTCCTTATATAGATTATGGAAGTACTAAACAGAATAATCATATGTATCGCATCCATACCAACAATTCAAACGGCTTTAACAATGATAAGACTACTACTATTTAAAGTTACTGCCAAACAGAATATGGGTTATCTATTTCACCCTATTACCATCATATTCATGGTAGTGATTCTATTTTTACCATTATGGTCTTATGGCAATTCAACTAAATATGATGACACACGAACAGCCTATTTTAGGCAACAGTTACAGAGCGATCTTATTTCTACAGAAATGAGATTACTTTACTATGATAGTCTTATGTATAGATTACCAAATGAAAAGCCAAAATTATTGCTTGGGAAAGCTAAAATACTATGGAATATGAATACTCCTGAAAACAATAAAGCAGCAATAAAATTATATGAAGATATGTGTAATATGGAAAGTTTTTACACCATTTCTGAAAATCTTGAAAATATTTATATATTAGGGGACTTATACATAAAATTGGGAGACCCCCTTAAGGCATTAAGATTATCAGAAAAATTATTATCATACCCTATTCCCGATTCTTTAAACTATTATAAAGTTAAAGCATATCAAAATCTATGTGATATTTTCACATATATTGAAGATGATGAAAAATTAAATTCTGCTATAAATAAAGGATTAACGTTGTTAGAATCTGAAAGGAATAAAATCTCATCCGAACTTTATTTGAGGATAAAGAGTGGTATATTGATGCGCAAAGCTTCTTTGATGTATTATACCGAGGAGAAATATACTGAAGCATTTGAACTTTATTCAGAAATTAAACGTATTTACCCTCCCATTTCTGATATAATTAATCTGAGTATGGGAGGGTTATTTGGTACACAAAAACAATATGACATAGCCAGACAATATTTTATGGAAGCACTATATTCTTCCTCGAATGCTGAAATTAGAGCTGTAGCAGCTATCAATATGGTAATTGGCTATGCACAAATGGGTCTATATGATAAAATGCTCAATTTTGTTAATCAATACGATAGTGATTTAAAATATTGGAATAATGAAATTCATGAAGCCACCCTTTGGGGATTGAAATCGGAGGCATACGAGAATCAGGGGAATTATCGCGAAGCACTATATGCTCAGCGAATGGCTGACTCTATAAAGAATGAGATCATGCCACCGGAAAAGATAAGGGAGATTGAAAGAGAATATCAAAAAATCAGTATGCGAGAAAAAGATTTAGAAATTGAGGAATTGAAAAAGAATACTCAAAAGAAGAATACATGGCTATGGATAGTTGGTGGAATTGGATTACTCCTTATATCTGGTCTGGTATTTATGGAATATAAAAACCGTAAGGTGAAATTGGAAATACTGAAGGAGGAAGAGAAACGTAAAGAAGAGGAACAAGCTCATTGGAGTGAGATAGAGAATTGGAGAGAGCGTCAAACCAACTTGGAGACTACCTTGGAACTACGTAACCAGAAAATGGCTTCCATGGCGATGAAATTAGCCAACATGTCAGAAAAAATGGAGGAACTGAAAGAAACAGTTTCAGATCCTAAGGCTAAGAAAGGAGAGATAGTAGCCTCCGTGCAATCAATGCTGCGTGGCGTATCAGCTGACGGAGAAGTATGGGAATCGTTTATGGGATATTTTGAAGGAGTAAATCAAAGTTTCTTTGACCGTCTACATGTTCTCCACCCGGATCTCACAAACGCCGAGATAAGAATGTGTGCCTTCATACTGCTTAACCGCACTACAAAGGAGATAGCCACTATTATCAACCGGTCTGTACGTACTGTGGAAACAATAAAGTATAATCTAAGAAAGAAATTGGGTATTACCGAATCAACCGAGTCCTATCTGCGGTCAATCTCCGCAGGAGAAAAACAGATTTCAGATAACGAGACATAATTTTATAGGCAGTGCAAACGTTTATAGAAGAAAGACTACATTAAAATCTGTAAGAGAAATCAATACATTTAATAAATTCCCATAATGAAAAAACTACTTACATTATTATTGGGCGTAGGGCTGTCGGTTGGCTGCTTTG
Organism: Bacteroides sp.; assembly: GCA_014802265.1. Lineage (GTDB taxonomy): Bacteria > Bacteroidota > Bacteroidia > Bacteroidales > Muribaculaceae > Lepagella. The sequence continues at coordinate 16,742 of JAAVCP010000008.1, forward strand.
CCCAATCAAAGGTTTATATGACACGCGACATTTCGCCTGAATCTCTTGTCAAGATTTATAAGGCACTTGGACGCCCTGCCGACGGACATAAGGTAGCTGTAAAGATAAGCACTGGTGAGGCAGGAAATCCGAATTATCTCAAACCGGAACTTATCGGCGATCTGGTAAACAGTGTGAATGGCACGATAGTGGAATGTAACACAGCCTACGGTGGAAAGCGCAATACATTTGAGGCGCATTGGGAAACAGTGCGTGAGCATGGCTTTGACTCAATAGCCCCGGTAGATTTATTAGACGAGGAGGGACAGATGAATATTCCCGTGCGCGACACACGCCACCTGAAATATGACATTGTGGGCAATCACCTTCCACGATATGACTATATGATTAATCTTGCCCATTTTAAAGGACATCCAATGGGCGGATACGGTGGTGTGCTGAAGAATGCCAGCATCGGTGTGGCTTCTGCCGACGGAAAAGCCTATATCCATTCCGGGGGTAAACACGACAAGGTGGAAGGGATATGGAATAACATAGCCGAACAAGACGTATTTCTTGAGTCAATGGCAGCCGCTGCACAAGGCGTAGCAGATTTCTTCGGTGACAACATAGTCTATATCAATGTGATGAATAATATGTCGGTTGACTGCGACTGTGTAGCTCATCCTGAAGGTGTGGAAATCGCCGATTACGGTATTCTTGCATCAACCGATCCTGTGGCACTTGACAAAGCTTGCGTTGACATTATTTTTAATATGACAGCAAGTGAGGGTAATGACAACGGTCCGCTGAAAGAACGCATAAGCAGCCGACACGGTATCCACACCATTGACCACGCAGCCGCAATTGGTCTTGGTTCAATTGAATATGAGATAGTAAATCTTGATTAACCCAATATATATTTATACAGACAATCTGCCGCAATTCTCAGGTGGGGAATCGCGGCAGATTATTTGTATAAACCTTTAAACTCTTTATTTCATAATTTCAGAAGATGGTATGCAAGGAATCCCCATATTGCGCATGTCATATATATTGGCATTAGCCACTTCCTCCGTAGCTGCCGAGCAACAATCGGTCACAACCGTTGTGTTGTAATCAAGTCCCATTGAGTCAACCGCTGTTGAGCGCACACAATTAGGATATTGCGTACCGGTCAGATATACATTTTTGGCACCCAATCCACGCAGGATAATATCCAAATCTGTGCCGAAAAACGCACTGAAACGCTGTTTTGTCACTTTGATGTCGCCAGGTTGAGGAGCAATCTCATCAGGGATAGCAGCCCCTTTTGTGCCCTCTATGCAGAACGGTTGCCCCTCCTCAAAGAAATGCCTGCGAAACAATTCAGCGTCAACTCCCGAGATGCGGTGAATACGGTAAATGTAAATCACAGCCCAATCATTTTTCCTGCCATAGTCAAGAAATTTTTTAATTGCAGGAAGTGTGGCGTAAGCTCCTTCCACCCTCATAGGGGAATCAGGAAGAACAAAATCATTCTCCATGTCTATAACCAATATCACATTCTCTGCATGAGTGAGCATATTGTCAATCTTATTTGCTATTTGCATTTTAATAAAGTTTTATAGTTTAAAATCAGTTTTATTTTCCTCTTCACGGAAAAGTTCACCGGGAGTAAGTATCTCGAGCGCACGTGCGCCACCACGAGTACCGGTAATATAGGCAATTCTGTCGTCGGCATCAAGATGACCGTCTGCTACTATATGTCTCATGGCATGTATGGCATGAGGAGGCAATATGTCTTCGGGACTCGGATCATAATAGGCAGTTATGCCATAGCTTAAGGCAAGCCACCGCAACACGTTTATGTTATGGCAAATGGCAAACGTAGGATTACCCCCACGGAATGAGGCGATATAACGTGCCAGCATTCCGCGATAGGCATCTGTGAATATTGCTTTTGTGTCTACCTTGTTTTCCGACATCACAGCCTCATGCGCCAGGAAGGAATTTATGTCGGCGTCAAGCAGAGGGGGGACATCCATCTTGCTGCGTTGGGCTGCCTCCACTTCATGAGCCACCCTTGTCATGGTCTGCACCGCCTCGAGAGGGTATTTTCCATAAGCGGTTTCCCCTGACAGCATTATGGCATCGGCACGCTGATAGACGGCATTTGCCACGTCGCTCACCTCAGCACGAGTGGGACGCGGATGCTCTATCATTGTGTGAAGCATCTGCGTGGCAACGATCACAGGCTTATGAGCAGTGATACATTTATGAATCATCATTGCCTGAATGCCGGGGATACGCTCTGCCGCAACCTCTATCCCGAGGTCACCACGTGCCACCATTATTCCGTACGAGGCTTCCAGAATTTCATCGAAGTTGTCGATACCTTCCTGATTTTCAATCTTGGATATAATTTTTATCGGAGAATCATATCCATCAAGAATATCCTGTACCTCCTTTACATCAGCTGCCGAGCGCACAAATGAATGGGCTATGAAATCTACTCCAAGCTGCACCGCATATCCTATATTACGTTTGTCACGCTCCGTTACTGCCGGAAGGTCGATGCTTACTCCCGGAAGATTCACACTCTTGCGCGAACCGAGCTCACCATCATTTTCCGCACGGGTAGTCACCGTATTTCCCTCTATGCTCAATACTGTATAGCTCAGTTCACCGTCATCAATAAGGATTTGGTTGCCGGGCTTAAGTATATTGGCAATGTTTGCATAGTTCATGAAAATAGTATCTGAAGAGGTCTTCCCCTCCGGATCACCTATAACTTTTACAATATCACCGGCATGAAATGCTATTGGCTCACCTGTCACAGTTACAGTGGTGCGTATTTCCGGACCTTTAGTGTCCATCATGATACCGAGCTTTTCGTCAGCAGCCCGAACATTATTTACAATCTTGGTGAATCCTTCAAGTTCAAGATGAGCGGAGTTCATACGCACAACGTTGATACCTGCTTCCGCAAGAGATTTTATAAAGTCAATATCACAGCGTTTGTCTGAGATAGTTGCTACAATCTTAGTGAATTTCTTCATGTCAATTTCAGGTATGATACAGTATATGGCTTTGATATACTATATATTTGGGTTATTATACAATTTATAATATTCTAACAAATTGACATGCACTGCGGTTTAAATTTTAGACTATATATCCAAAAATGTTATCTGATAAATAATTATCCACCTCGTTCAGATCTACATTAAGGGTTGAGAAACCAATAGCTTCACCAACTCCTGAAGTTATTGAGTAACGGCTTCAAAATTATCTATAGCCCATTTAAGTAGGTTTTCAATATGAGGGATAAGACTTTTGCCTAAATCAGTAAGTGAGTATTCAACTCTGGGAGGGATTTCTGCAAACAGTTCTCTTTTTATAAGTTTATCTTTTTCAAGGCTCTTTAGTGTTTCTGTAAGCACCTTTGGAGATATATCCGGTATTGCTTTGGCAATTGCATTGAACCTTGTCGTTTCATTTTCTGAGAGGACACACAAAACCAGCATTGCCCATTTCCCTGAGAAACGAGCCACTACATTACGAATTGGACAGTCTTCAATACGTATATACTTTTTTAAGTTTTCTTTAAGGGGTATTGAGTTCATAATCAATAAGAGTTACTTATAGGTAAGTGGCTTACTTCAACGTAATATCTTGTATAATACAAATTTAACTATTAACTTTGCACTATCACAACGAAAGTAGCTTACCGCTGCAAAGTTAGTTATATAAATTAAATTATAAAAATATGAGCGAAGTAAAATTAATCAACGCCGGCGACAAGTTTACCCATGCCACAGTCGGCAGCCTCCATGAATTCGAGGGCAAGCAGTTTGTGAAAGACACTACAGGAGCCACTTCCTGTGAGATCTCTTTTGGTACGCTTCCTTCCGGAGCGGAAGTTCCCTTCTTTCACAGTCACAAGGAAAACGAAGAAAACTATATCATCCTGAGTGGAAAGGGTCGCTTTCAGGTAAACGATGAAGTTTTCGATATAGCAGAAGGCTCCGTAATCCGCGTTGCCACTAACTGCGACCGTAATATCAAATGCACCTCTCCAGAACCGATGACCTATATCTGCATTCAGGCAAAAGAAGGCTCCCTCGGTAACTATACCATGACCGATGCCGAAATAACAGAACGCACGAATAAGATGTGAAAAAATAATTCCTTTTATTCCTAAAGTTGGGAATAAAAGGAATTTAAAATAAATCCCTGATAATCAGGGCTTACAGCAGAGAGGACGAGACAATATGTCTTTTTCTGTTAAAATTACTTTGCTTATACTTAACCAATTGCATTACTGGCAATATGCCAATTTTATATGTTTGTGTCCATATTTGTCCATATTCTATTCGTCCTGATTTGACTTTGAAATAATATCTCTTAAGAGGCAATTTATTTCCTCAAGACCTGCTATCCGAGCGTCCTTCTCTTTTATTAGAAGATTCAAAAGCTCGATTGATGAGATTGATGATGTGCCGTGCATGTTGACATGCGTATCACTTGCCCATACTTTTTGGTCTACGCTGCTGATGCTCATTGGCTTGTTGTTGTCGTTTGGTCTGTAGTCAAAGAAATCGGCTGGATCTATCTCCAGATATTGGCAGATTCTTTCAAGCATCTCTGCATCCAAAGAATCTTTTTTTAAAAGCTTTGTCATGTATTGAGGAGAAATGTTCAAGTATGCGCACAGTTCGTTGCGCCTTATCCTCCTTTTAGTCAATATCTGATCTATGACTTCCCCACATTTTTTCATAAAATACATCTAATATAGTTAATAATAGTTAAAAATAAACTATCCGTTTCATTAAAATAAACAAATAAGATATTATATCCTTAACTTTGTAGCGAATTTAATAAAAAAACTTCAAACTATGAAAATTGAGAACAAAGAATTTGTCGACTGGTATAACTCCAAGCCTGGGTTTGAGAGGCGGTACGCAGCGAATCTCATTATGATCGGCTGCAACATATCGCGCCCTACTTTTCTACGTTGGGTAACAGGTGACGTGGAAATTAAAAATCCCTACCGTATGGTTATTAATCAGATTGCCGGGAAAGAGTTATTCAAGACAGTGGCATTTACATCGATGCCAAATTAAATTAGGTATGAGCAGACTGACAAAGGAGTGTAAAAACAAGCTGAACAGTGTTGCCTTCCGGCAACTTGTTCCGGGACTTGAAGGATCAGGGATGACCCTTCATGGTGCGTGTCCAAAGTGTGGTGCAACCGGCAAGAAGAAAGGCAAGTGGGTTGGACTTTGGGTTACTGACGATGATGTGCGTAACAAGCATATCATCGGGTGCAACTCGTGCGGATGGAAGACAGGAGGTGGCACAGTCAATATGATGATGGAGCTATGCGACCTGGGTTTCATGGAGGCTTGCCGGAAGATCGCAGACCAGACAGGGATACAGCTTGAATTTGAGGAAGAGAAGCCGCCGCAGACAGTCGGGAGACAGGCTGCTGCCGGCGCTCATCCCGACAAAGGGAGCTTTGTGAGCCGACAGCTTGAGGAGTCAGGGCTGACTTTTGACGATGTAAAAGCAACCGTCATTGACAAAGACGGTGAGCTTCAGTTATCACCCTTTCGTAAGGGGGCACTTGACCCGTATACCGGAAAGATAGATAACCTTGCAGACGAGATGATCATATTGTATTATGACCTTGAGGGTCGTAGGCGAATGTGTATACCATTGAAGAATAAGAGCCGGGAGGTAGGCTACAGCCGGGTACGGTGGTCAAACCCGGAAGTACATAAAGATAAAAATGACAAGCCTATAAAATACCAGACAATTGCAGGTGCAAATATTACCCTTTATATTCCCGAGTGCATACGCCGATATTACAAAGGACGCACACAATTCGACACCCTTTTTATACAGGAGGGTGAAAAGAAAGCAGAGAAGGCGTGTAAGCATGGACTTATGTCCATAGCAATGGAGGGGATTGGCAACATAGGAAATAAGGAAGACGGGCTTCCTGTAGATGTCCAGTATCTGGTACAGAGGTGCGGGATCAAAAATATTGTGATGCTCATGGATTCAGACTGGAATGATCTTAGCCGAAATATCCATTACAATGACTCGGCAGACTTGCGGCCGTTGTCATTTGCCCGGGCGTTGATAAAATTCAAGAAATATATTGGCACACTTGCACAATGTGGCATTTATGTAGACATATGGTTTGCCCATATAAATGAGAATGAATCAGGAGACACGGGCATAGACGACTTGCTATGCAATACATTGAAAAGCCGTGAGGATGAATTGAAGAGAAGTATAGAAAACACAATGCTCTCCCATAACGGGAAGGGTGATTATGTTGACATAATCAATATCTCTTCTTACAGCGATACAAAAATCATGAGCCTGTGGGGGCTTAATAACAAGGATGATTTCTTTGCGTTGCATCGGGATCGTTTAATGAAGCTACACAGCTTTAAATTCGGGAATGTCTTCTACAAAGTATCAGAGGGCAACATAGAGATAGCAACTGAATATGGCAAAGGCGAAGAGTTCTGGAGTAAATATACTGACGAAAAGGGAAAGACAAAGATTGACATGGACTTGATCCATCTTAAGTCATTCCTGGTTGCCAATGGTTTCCGGTCACATAAGACCGAGTCCGGGCTCAGATCTTTCGTAAAGATTGATCATGGTGTTATAAAACACTGTGATAAGTATGACATAAGGAATTTTGTATTGGATTTTGTAAACAAATCGACAAGAGACCACAGCATACAGCTGTTCTTTGCCAAGAATATAGTGTCCAGGTTATCAGTGGGAAATCTGTGCCAGCTTAATCTACTACAGACCACAGCGGGGACGAGGGAACATCATCAGCAGAAATTTTATTTCCAAAATGTGGAAATAACCATCAAACACGATGGTATAGAAGTTGGCAAGCTTGTCGGACCCGTATGGGAGGACAACCTCTTGCAGCGCACGTTCTATAGAGAAAAAATCTTCTCAAGATTCGAGAAAGACAGTCAAGGGAACTTCATCATCAAATTGACTGAAGCTGGAGAAGAGTGTGAGTTTCTCAGCTTTTTGAAAAACACATCTAATTTCTGGGGACGCCATACCAAGCTCAACCAGGCACAGACCAAGGAAAGAGACAAGCACCTGGTCAACAAAATCACTTGTCTGGGCTACCTGTTACGAGACATACACTATCTTGGGGAATCAAAGGTTGTTGTCTCCATGGACGCACTTATGTCAGAGGTCGGTAAGTCAAACGGGCGCAGCGGCAAATCGCTAATAGGACAGGCAACTGAAAAGTATTGCAGACAGACAGAGATTAACGGGCGTAACCTAACCAATGATGACCCCTATATCTTTTCAAATGTGAGTCCTACCACAAGAATAGTGTTCATAGACGACATAAACAGTAACTTTGACTTCAGCAGATTCCACCAAAGAGTTGCCGGTAAACTTAACGTAAACATTAAGAGAGGTGGACGGTTCGTCATGCCATTTGAGGAATCGCCAAAGTTCTATTTCACTACCAATCATGCATTGTCAGATCTTGACTCATCAGCAAGTGCGAGACTTGTCTTCATGTCATTCTCATACTATTATAATGACAGCTACAAGCCTAATATGGAATTCGGGCATGATTTCTTTGCGGAATGGGACGAGCGGCAATGGGCACTGTTTGACAATCTGATGGCAGAGTGCGTCATGATCTACATGCGCAGCAGGGAGATGGGTTGGGCATCAGCCGGACAAGGCGCGATAGATCCACCGATGGCTGACCTACGTGTCAGGGAACTGCGTCAGGAGATGGGGGAACTGTTCCTTGGATGGGCAGAGCTTTATTTTTCGTCCGATGCCGGGCATATAAATATGTGGATCAAGAAGAGAAGCATGTACGAGGCGTTCCTGCAGGAATACGGAATCAAGTCCACGCAGCTAAGCTCAAAGGGCTTCCGTGACAAGATATATGCATATTGCGAATTTTGTGGACTACATTTCAATGCCCACAAGAAGAATAAGGACGGACAGAGGTTTCAGGATTTTTATTATATAAACCCGACGAGCACGTTTATCGGTGACCGTGACACGTCAGGTGGAAAAGAATATTATACAATATCAACAACAGAATATAACTATGAAGGAAAGAACTAACGCGTATGCCTCGTTGAAGCAACCGGGCATAAGGAGACAGGTAGTCTCGGGAAATTTCAACCAGACGGTTGTAGTGAACACCACTGCGCTGTCATTGACAGTAATCTCCGGAGAATTGCTTCCCGGCGTCTGGGATTACGGGTTCAGAACTGTCCCCGGTCTCATTTTCTTGCTGAACAAGAAGTATGAGTATGGTGACTCAAGAGTATGAAGCTCAAGCATGAGGGATATGATCTCAAGGTTAAGTGACACTTTCCCGTCACGTTTATTTTTGACACTTCAGCCGGAATGAACACTGTCTGCTCTTTCACGCTTATGTCTGAGATGCGTATGTACGTCAGCTCATTTGGTCTGACGAATGTATAATATTCGAACATGCAAGCAAGAAGGAAATGAGGGTCAGAGTCTTTGAGATGAGTGAAAATTTTTTGAAGGATATCCTTAGTCACAGGCTGTCTTTTCTTTGGCAGCTCATGCATTTTCCGAATTGCCGTGACCGGGTTCTCTGATATGTATGAGCGTTCCACCATGAAGTCAGCCATTGCAGAACACCATCCCCTGTAATTGTTTCTTGTTCGTGGGGATGCCCCTCTTGTTTCCACTTGTTTCCACAATCCAGTCAAGGAAGTCTGTGACGAATGAGCGGTCAAACTGGAATGCGTATTTTATTGGATTTGTCTTCATGTACTCACGCAGAATATTTACACGGCTTGAGTATGACTCAAGAGTAGTCTTACGGGAAGAGCGGTCAATGGCAGCCAGATATTTTATTAGGATCTCGTCGAAAGATTTGGTGCCCCGCTGATTTCCGGAGCAGTCCCAAGGGGTCCAACCCTGGCGAAGTTTTATTCCCAACTTTTCTATGAGAGCATCTGCAGACGCTCTCATTTCCCGTTTGGAAGATTTTGTGATATAATACTTTTTTCGTTTCAACTTCCCTGATGCCGGGTCTATTGCCTGGAAGTCTACATACCAGTCTTTTGCTTGGTGAAGCCTCGGGAATGTGTAGCCTATAATACTACCTAATTTTGCGTCAGAATTTTTTTGCGACATTTTTTAACATTCTTTATGAGGCAAGTGCCAAAAGAATGCAGTCGGTTAAACTTACAGTTCAGAAAATGATGTCCGAAATCTGTCTACAGGTATCTTAAAACATAATACCTAACTAATTAATATTAATTAGTTAGGTATTATACAGCGGAGAGGACGAGATTCGAACTCGTGGACAGGATTGCTCCCGTCGTCGGTTTAGCAAACCGGTGGTTTCAGCCACTCACCCACCTCTCCAATGGTTTGGTCTGAATTGAAATTTCCTTTTGAGAAATTTATGCCTAAAGCTTTCTTTAAGCGAGTGCAAAGTTAGTAATTATTTTGTTTACTTGCAAATATATTTACACATTTTTTTAATTTAATTTAAATTATAATGTTATGGGCTTACTTATCATCATGATTTATAACTATATAGACAATCATGAACAGATATAAAAATTTAACTGTGTCCTAATTTCTTAGTAACTTTTGAGCCGACCTAAATATTATATACCCGTGATTGCCTTTTTAGGCTTCAATCGCTTTAGCAAGAGGGTAAAGAGACAGCCTTATCATAATCCTATAAACTATATGTTGTGAAACATTTTATATATTTTGACATGCCGTAGTTTATTATTACAAAGTTTTTATTAATTTTGGGGATTATTCTGCCCATATTAATATTTTATGGGTAAATAATTACCAAATACCATTATTGGTACACCCAAATGGTGCTGAACTTTAAACTAAAATCATACCAAGACATGAAATACAAAAGAATCCTTCTCAAACTCTCCGGCGAATCCCTGATGGGCAAACAGGGATATGGCATTGACTCAGACCGTCTCCACTCCTATGCCCTGCAGATCCAACAGGCTGTTAACTCAGGGGTGCAGGTGGGCATCGTGATTGGGGGTGGCAATATATTCCGCGGACTCTCCGGTGCATCCAAAGGGTTCGACAGGGTGAAGGGTGACCAAATGGGTATGCTTGCCACAGTAATCAATTCACTGGCACTAAGCTCGGCACTTGAAGCTATAGGTCAAGCAGCAAAGGTGCTCACGGCAATCCCAATGTTCCCCATCGGCTATCCATATTCCAAATGGGAAGCAATAAAAGCTATGAAAGAGGGAACAGTAGCAATAATGAGCTGCGGCACCGGCAGCCCCTACTTCACTACTGACACAGGATCGGCGTTACGTGCCATTGAGATAGAGGCAGACGTGATGCTGAAGGGAACACGTGTGGACGGTGTATACACCGCAGATCCGGAAAAAGATCCTACCGCTACTAAATTTGATCATATAACATATCAGGAAGTCATTGCCCGCAAGCTTAAGGTAATGGACATTACTGCCACTGCCCTATGCATGGAAAACAATATGCCTATCTATGTATTCAACATGGATAAGGAAGGGAACCTTGCAAAAATGCTCGATGGGGAAAATGTGGGGACACTCGTTTCAACAAGTAACAACGAGTAATTATAAATCTGTTTGCCCCTACAAGTAAACTAAGCTATAACCGATCACCAAAAAATAAATAATATGGAAGTAAAGGAATATATTGACAATGCACGCGACAACATGGAGCTCGCAGTGGAATATCTCGATGACACACTGTCGCGTATTCGCGCCGGCAAAGCCTCCGCACGTCTCCTGGACGGAATCCGCGTAGACTACTATGGTTCACAAGCCCCCATATCAAATGTGGCAAACATATCAGTGCCCGATGCCCGCACAATCGCCATCACACCCTGGGAGAAGGGGATGTTTAAGGTGATTGAAAAGGCTATCATCAATTCTGAACTCGGCATAACCCCGGAGAATAACGGTGAAGTGATACGTCTGTCAATCCCACCACTTACGGAAGATCGCCGTAAGCAGCTTGTAAAGCAATGTAAGGCTGAGGCTGAAAACGCAAAAGTATCGGTGCGTAACGCACGCCGTGAGGCAATCGACGGTCTGAAGAAAGAGGTTAAGAAAGGTCTGAGCGAAGATACAGAGAAAGATGCTGAAAATGAAGTGCAGAAGGTACACGACAAATACATGAAGAAAATTGATGATGTATTTGCCGCTAAAGAGAAAGAAATCCTGACTGTATAATTAATCTGCAAATTTTAAAATGTGGAATTCTGAATAAGGGATCCCTTATTCAGAATTCCACATTATTTCTTAAAAAGAATACTGCTTTAATCTTAGCTTCACACATGGTCACTGTCATAATCCCCATATATAATGCAGAGGAATTTCTTCCGGAAGCCATCGCAAGTGTGTTGGCACAAACCTATACTGACTGGGAACTCATTCTTGTCAATGACGGTTCCACCGACCGCTCAGCTGCAATTTGTGATGCAGCTGCCAGGGAATGCAGAAAGATAAAGGTTGTCCACAATTCCAACCGTGGTGTGTCTAATGCAAGAAACACAGGGTTAGACTTGGCATCAGGAGAATATATTGTCTTTATTGATGCCGATGATATGATTCCTCCGTATGCCATTGAAGTAATGCTAAAAACTGCCATAGATAATAAAGCTGAGATTGTATGTGGGGAAATAAAAGAATTTCACGGCAAGAACCCTTCATTCCCCATTTCTGATGCCCATCGCCATCCTCATCACAGGCATCCTAATTTTACTGTAAAACTTATAACCGGTAAGACTGCTGCTGCCGACTCCCTATATCAAAAGAATGTAGATAATTCTGTATGGGGAAAGTTATTTACTTCCCGCCTTTGGAAATCATTACGGTTTAAAGAAGGTATGCGCTATGAAGATCTGGAAATATGTTACAGAGTATTTCTGGAAGCCAATATGATAGTATTGCTTCCGCAGCCAATCTATTGGTATCGCCAACATGCAGGCAGTTATCTCCACACCTTCTCCGTGCACCGTGCAGATGCCCTCAAAGTGACAGACAGTATTATAGAATATGTGAGTACACATTGTCCTGATCTGCTTCCGGCTGCCCGTTCACGCCGACTTAGCGCCAGTTTCAACATACTGGGACTTATAGCTGCCAACCCCGGCAACCGTTCTTCTGTCACTGACAGGATTGCTGATGACTGTTGGGAAAAAATAAAAGAGCTGCGCGGCGAATCGCTGCGCAACCCCAATGTGCGTCTCAAAAATAAAATAGGGATAATGGTCAGTTACATTATGGGAAGAAAAGGTTTGGAATTGCTTTCCAAAATAGTCTACAGAAACTGACTTGCCATTTGCCAGAGGGCTATCCCTCCGCTCACTGACACATTCAGCGAATGCTTAACACCCCTTTGTGGAATCTCAAGCACCACATCAGCCATGTCTACTATCTTCTGATCAACACCGTTGACCTCATTCCCCACTACAAGCAGATATTTTTCACCTGTTTTGCATTTGAAATCCTGAAGTGGCATACTGTTGTGAGCCTGTTCAAGCACACATACATTCCACCCCTCCCCTTTCAATCGTTCCACTTCCCGACAGGCATTTTCAACATACCGCCATGCCACACTCTCTTCTGCCCCAAGAGCTGTCTTGGTAATTTCCGGGTGAGGAGGCACACCGGTTATGCCTGCCATAATCATTTCTGCCACCATAAAGGCATCGGCAGTGCGCAAGAGTGCCCCTATATTATACATTGAGCGCACGTTGTCTGCCAACAATGCTATCGGCAATTTGTCGGTTTCACGATACTGGGCAAGGCTACAGTTGGTAAGCTCTATTATATTTTTTTTCCTGTGATCCATGTGTGACCAATCAGATATTTCATCTAAGAATTTATTCCGACAACTCAAGCATACGCTTTATCGGACGTATAGCCTTCTCTGCCACTTCAGGATCCACAGTCACCTCAGGCTTCCCATCGCGCAATGCCTCATACACTTTCTGAAGAGTGTTCAGCTTCATATAGTCACACTCATTGCACTGGCATTCCGCATCTTCGGCAGGAGCGGGGAGGAAAGTCTTGTGAGGACACTTTTTTCTCATTTCAAAAAGTATGCCGCTTTCGGTCACTACAATATATTCCTGTGCGTCGTCAGTGTGTGCAAAATCGAGCAGCGCGGCAGTGGAACCAACTTTGTCAGCTATAAGCTGCAGGGGACGACGACATTCGGGATGAACCAGAATCTTTGCCCCAGGATGTTCCTTTTTCATCTCCATTATCTTCTGAATGGAAAAACGGTCGTGCACATGGCATGCCCCGTTCCATAGCAGCATGTTTTTGCCTGTGACGCTGTTGATATATTCACCGAGATTATGATCAGGTCCAAATATTATTTTCTCATCTTCCGGCAGTTTCTCTACAATCTTACGGGCATTGCCAGACGTGACCACAATATCAGTAAGTGCTTTTACGGCTGCTGAAGTATTGACGTAGCTGATGACCGTGTGGTCAGGATGAGCCTTTACGAAAGCCTCAAATTCTTTAGGATCACAGCTGTCGGCAAGGGAACACCCGGCATTTGTGTCAGGAATCAGCACAGTCTTGTCGGGGCATAGTATCTTTGCCGTCTCTCCCATAAAGTTTACACCACACATCACGATCACATCGGCATCTGTCTTAGCCGCCTGACGTGCGAGGGCAAGAGAGTCGCCTATAAAGTCAGCTATCTCCTGAATCTCGTCACGCTGATAATAGTGCGCCATGATAAGTGCGTTTTTCTCTTTCTTCAATCTTGCGATTTCTTCCCGCAGTTGTCCGGCGGGAAGAAGCTCTGAGGTGGAGTTCATTTTAGTTATTTCTTTATTTAAATAAAAATAATATCTTTAAAAATATAAATATTAACAATAAAGCCTGTCAATAACTTCTAATAACTTTTTGCCAAAAAATTTGGAAATATGACTTATTGAATTTTCAGCTTAATTTATTGACATGTTATTGACAGGCATTAGTGCTGAAAATCAGAGTTATCTGAAAGTTATCTACAGGTTGTAGATAAGTGCAAAGTTAATAAATTTATATGGGATAAACTGTATAAAACTGTAGAAAACTATGTAAATATTGTAGATTTCTATGTCAATAACTTGTAATAACTTTATTAATGAAAGATTTAATATGCAAAAATTATTCTATCTTAGTATGCAATTATAAAAAACAAGGATATTATTGAAAAGTTATAGACGAGTTATATACATGATTTCTACAACTTTTCTACCGGTTATCTACAAGTTATTGACAGGTTATTGACAGGTATCTCTCCTTCAGGGTATCGGCAGGGGGAATCTTTAGGGCATAAAAATGCGGGAACCTATACATTACACATAGGGTTCCCGCCACATCAAGGTTACGAAAAGGTGATTTCTATATATTTTTTGCTGACCTTGTGACAGCCTATATACTCCGGTTTTGATGATTAGCACTTATAAATTTATTGTCGGTAGCATGAAACTTTTTTAGTGGTCTCCGACATTTTGTAAACATCCGCTTTTGATATTATAACCCCTTAAGGTGGGGAGTTGTTCACTCATCATTTTAAAAGTATATTTTGTAGATTGATAAGAAATATATAATTTTGATGTTAGAAATTTCAGATAATATGTAGGTATGAGGTGGCTTAATATGTGGTCTGCTGCTCTTGCAGCAGCTATAATTACACTGGTAATCCGATTGATGGTCTATGGCAACGACTGCAATCTAATGGTTGTGGGGATGACTTTTATTTTCTTTTTTGCAGTGATTGGAGGTAGTCTGGCTATAGTACGAAAGATTATTACCCGCTGTCGTGATAGTAAATGAAACATTAAAAGGATCCACCTGAGTCAAATCAGATGAATCCTTTTAATGCTTTATTTCTCAAAAAGAGTTATGACTGCTTATTTTTTGAGGACGGTTCTTCCTTTCTCGATAGCCTGCTCGTTGAGAGGTATAAGTCCATGGTGACGCTCGGGAAGAGATTTCTTCAGACCTTTGATTACGTTCTCCATGGGGAGCTTGTAAGGCATAGCCTCAAGGAGAGCACCCATCACAACCATGTTGTAGGCTTTGGGATTACCAATTTCGAGAGTTGCCTCCATTGCGTCGATAGGATAAATCTCGATATCGTCGCGATTAGGACGGTTGTGGATACCGTTTGTGTCATATATAAGGATGCCGCCTTTCTTTACCTTCGGGGCAAACTTATCAAGACTCTGCTGGTTGAGAGCGATTACGATGTCGTATGTGTCAAGCACCGGAGAAGAGATTTTCTCATCAGAGAGAATCACAGTTACATTGGCAGTGCCGCCACGCTGTTCCGGACCGTAAGAAGGCATCCAAGTCACCTCCTTGTCATCCATAAGTCCGGAGTAAGCAAGAATCTTACCCATTGAGAGGACACCTTGTCCACCAAATCCGGCTATAATGATTTCTTCTTTCATTTCAAAAAATTTGAGGTAGGTTTAAAAAGGCTTAGACGTTCTTAAGATCGCCGAGAGGATATTTTACAAACATGTTTTCTACCATCCATTCGTTGGCTTTTACGGGAGACATTTTCCAGCCAGAGTTGCAGGTAGAAACGATTTCAACTACGGAAGTGCCTTTCTTTGCGATAGCGTTTTCGAAAGCCTTCTTGAGGGCAGCCTTAGTCTTTCTTACAGACGCGGGGGTGTGTACAGACTGACGAGTAACATAGCATGTGCCGTCAAGAATTGCAAGAAGGTTGGTGATTTCGAGTGGGTGACCGTTTAAGTCAACGCGGCGTCCATAAGGGGTTGTGGCAGTCTTCTGTCCGATCAGTGTTGTCGGAGCCATCTGTCCGCCGGTCATACCATAAATGGCATTGTTGACGAATATCATAACGATGTTCTCGCCACGGTTGGCAGCGTGGATAGACTCGGCAGTACCGATAGCTGACATGTCGCCGTCGCCCTGATAAGTGAACACCACGTTCTCGGGCCAAAGACGCTTGATAGCAGTAGCAACGGCAGGAGCACGTCCGTGGGCAGCCTCTACCCAGTCAACGTCTATATAATTGTAGGCAAACACAGCGCAACCTACAGGTGAAACACCGACAGTGTGGTCAGTGAGACCCATCTCGCTGATAACCTCGGCAATAAGCTTGTGAACCACACCGTGGCTGCAGCCGGGGCAATAGTGCATGTGCACCTCGTCGAGAAGTTCAGGTTTTGAATAGACCTTATTCTCCTCTTTGATTATATCTTGGATATCCATTGATGTCGTAAGTTTGTCAGTTCTTCATTAGCTTGTTCTCAAGGGCATCTACCACCTCCTGTGGGCTGGGGATAATACCTCCGAGGCGTCCGAAATGCTCTACTGGGATACGGTCATGCACGGCAAGGCGTACATCTTCAATCATCTGTCCGGCATTAAGCTCCACGCAGAGAATACCTTTCTTTCCTTCGGCAGCCTTGTTTACTGCGTCGGTCGGGAAGGGCCAGAGAGTAATCGGGCGAATGATTCCCACCTTGATGCCCTTTTCAGCGGCGAGTTCTTTTGCCTTGTCGCAGATACGTGCTATTGAGCCGAAAGCCACGATGAGGTAATCTGCGCCTTCCACGTCGATCTCTTCCCAACGGGTTTCATTTTTCTCTATCTCGCGGTAAGTGGCTTGAAGCACGTGGTTGATTTCCTCCATACGTGCAGACTCGAGTTCAAGAGAGGTTATCACGTTGCGCTTGCGTAAGCCGGTTCTGCCGTTGGCAGCCCAGGGGCACTGCTTTTTAACTTCTTCGTCAGTGCGGCGCGGACGCTGCTCCGGAAGCACAACTTTCTCCATCATCTGACCTACGATACCGTCGGCGAGAATCATAGAGGGTGTGCGGTATTTGAAGGCGAGGTCGAAACCGAGGCCAACGAAATCAACCATTTCCTGCACGGTTGACGGAGCGAGCACGATAAGATGGTAGTCGCCATGGCCGCCGCCCTTAGTGGCTTGGAAATAGTCTGCCTGTGAAGGCTGGATAGTGCCGAGGCCCGGACCGCCGCGCATCACATTGAGCACGAGGGCGGGGAGCATGGCTCCAGCCAAATATGAGATGCCCTCCTGCTTAAGGCTGACACCCGGAGATGACGAAGATGTCATCACTGCCTTTCCTGTGGCAGCGCCGCCATACACCATATTTATGGCAGCCACTTCCGATTCCGCCTGAAGCACTACCATGCCGGTTGTCTCCCAGGGCATGAGGGCTTCGAGTGTTTCCAGCACTTCCGACTGGGGGGTGATAGGATAACCGAAATAGCCGTCGCAGCCGTAGCGTATGGCTGCATGGGCCACGGCCTCGTTACCCTTCATTAATCTTACCTCTTCTTTCATATATAAGAATTTTGACTTCGTGTTTTTTCGTTCCGCAGCAAAGCGGGGAACGGATGGTTTAGAAAAAAAGTGTAGGGATTGCTTAGTCTATCTTTACACGATACACCTCAATGCAAGCATCGGGACAAACCCATGCGCAGGAACAGCATCCTGTGCAGTTGTCCGGGTTCTTCATGAAGGCATAATGATATCCACGGTCATTTACCTCATTAGGCTGAAGAGCCAGGGTATCTGTTGGGCAAGCTGCCACACACAGGTTGCAACCCTTGCATCGCTCGATATTGACGGTGATTGCGCCTTTTACTTTTGCCATGTTCTTACTTTAGTTATTTGGTTGTTAGTTGGTGAAATTCTGTATGGTCGTGTTAAGCCTGTTTACATGAAATGGCATAACTGATTTGCAAAAGTATAAAAAACTTTTTGTAAAATTGCACAAATATTTATGTTGAACAACATAAAACCTATTATACAACATATAATTAGCCATTTTGCTGCAAAAAAAATGAAAAATTATCGGTTGCTCCTTAAAATCTCTGTCAATTTTCTCATTCCTGCAGTGGCTGTATCCTTGATAACTGTGACTCCGGGTATCATTCCGACAGAAGCAGCCGGATGTGGGTCTATATAATATATAGGAGTGCCCGGACGCACACATTGTATTAATCCGGCTGCGGGATATACCACGAGCGACGTGCCGATCACTACGAATATGTCGGCTTCTGCGGTCAGCTCCATTGCCTTTTCAATGTTCGGCACCGGCTCCTGGAAAAATACTATGTGAGGACGCATTAGGTCGCCGCGTTTCCCTCGTGTGGCAGGAGTAGTTTCGAGATGTTCGATGTCGAGGGTCTCAATATAATCGGGATCGCTGACGGAGCGTATTTTCATCATTTCGCCATGAAGATGCAATACTTTTGATGAGCCTGCCCTTTCGTGAAGGTCGTCTACATTTTGGGTAATTACATATACATCGTAGTCTTTTTCAAGGTCGGCGAGTGCTTTGTGGGCAGCGTTTGGTTGTTTTGTTATAAGGTCACGGCGACGGGCGTTGTAGAATTCATGCACCAGCTTCGGATTACGCCGGAAGCCATCGGCAGATGCCACTTCCATCACGGGATAGTTTTCCCACAGTCCTCCTGCATCGCGGAAGGTGGATATGCCGCTCTCTGCGCTTATTCCGGCGCCTGATGATATCACTAATTTCGGTTTACTCATGGTTGAGGGATTTATTTAAAGTCTATTCTTTCGCAAAGATAATAAAAAATAATGATAAATGTATGAAATGTTCCGATTCCGATGTTGGGATTTTGTCCCTTTGTTTTTTATCCCCCTTGTTCTCTGGTCTTTTTGTCGGGTTTTATTAGATCAGATTGTGATTTTGGGCGTATCACAACTTCGGTTATCTTGTGGAGACCTGTTTTCTTAAAAATGCTGCGTTTGTAAGATTTAATGCTGTCTAATCGGGTAAACGAAGAGGCTGCGCTCAGACGCAGCCTCTTAAATATTAATTATTGTTAATGTTTATTTTATCTAATAATTATTTTTGTAATATTAATATTGCGGTTCTCCAGAGTTATATAGTAAATTTCTACATGAATACAGGGTATGATGTGATAGATCAACCTTGCATTCATATATGTTATGGGGAAGATAAGTCTCAATAATCTTTGAGATAATGGTCATAGTTGCCAAAGGCAAAGGAATAAGAAGAAATTCTGTCATTCCAGGAATTAGAGGAATTAATACACTTAATTTTCTTCAGATTAGAGAATGATACCTTAGGATTTTGTTTAGTTGCAATTATGCTGATACGATGTTTTGTTCTGTCATTGTCTCCATTGTTGTAGTAGCTGTCTTCCCATACCGTCAATACAGAACATATCTCAGAATTTGTTCCATTATATGCGACTGCCAGAGAAGATACCTTGTCGTTTAATCCAATATTACGCATATATTCTTCATCATTCACGTCGTATAGGTCTTTTAAGTTCGCACATACTTTAGTATCTTTCCATCCGGTATCGTCAAACATGGCAAAATATCCAATTGCATCTGCTACCATAAAGCGGTATGGATCCAGATCTCTCGTAGAACACAGGTCGTCCCTTATATCACATCTGGTGGAAGAGTCAATTGTCTCTCTTAATCTCCTAATAGCTTTTGAGACTCTATGATCCGACATATCAAAATAGTCTACAATATCATCTTCCAACACAACTGCCTCTACATCAGCTAAAGCATCAATCTCTTTCATAATGCGGGAAAACTCAGAGTCAGAGTACTCTATCTCTTCATTTATGTTGAGATGTGCTTCGGTAGTGTATTGAATACCCTTGTAACGAATTTTCATGGTAAATGGTTCCATGTCTGGCATCGGTTTCTGATATATTATGATATAACCATAATTGGGGTTAAATCGTCGGTCTTCATAGTTATAAAATTCCAAATAGACTCCTCTTGCCATATCAGAGTCATTCTTTTTTATAGAGATTTTCAATTTTGGGGAAGTTGATGTGAGCTGTTTCTCAAATGATATCCAGTCAGTACCGAATGAATTGCCATCACAAAAATAGTCCTCGGGAGTGTGCCAGTCTATTCTAATTTGAGTAGAGGAATCATTCGGAATTTCTTTTAAGCTACATACTTCCAATACATTTAGATTCCAATCTTTAGGTAGATACTCACCTACTATCGAGAGTGTAAACTCATGGTAATCACCTGAAAGGATAGAATCTTCCATCTCGTAGTGGATAGTGTTTACGGGACCCAAGTAAGGCTGATCAACGCCTGAACATGATGTGTTCAGAAGCACCATAAATAAAAATAAGAAATAAATTATTGTTTTCATTTTATCGTTTATTTTTGTGGTATAGATTGTATGTATATGTGACTCAAATTCTTTGAATAGACAGTTGCTTTGCCCGCAGAGTCAATAGCAGTAAAAGGATTTCCCTCTACCCATCCGTCACATTGACCATATTCTCCCCAATTACAACTGAAGTATGTGCCTGTGGATGAAATTCTAATCCCATCTACAATCCACCTATGACTACCGTCACTCCCTTTACCACCCATCAAATGAGGATATCCCTTCTGTAATTCATCTATTAGTCGTTGGCAATCTATAGGTCCTTCAACAAAACTACAAGAGAATCCCATATCTTTGAAATAATGGTATATTGCTTTTCCATGGGAACCACTGCCACTACATTCAAACTTTACCTGACAACATAATGCAACCTCATAAAAAAAATGTGCTACTTGTAATTTCTGCCTTAATGTCATTGATGATGAAAGTTTAGGAAGAGTCTTAAAGTCAATGTCTCTACATCCATAATGTGTAGGTTTGAAAGTGCCAATGGTAGCCAATGTCTGGGCAGCCGCAGTCGGGACACATCCAATGGGGCGGTGCCCTCCTATTTTAGCACACTCCTTACACCCACATGTCGGTGCAAGGTCGTTGAATGGTTGTCCTTGTCCCCATTTAAAAGGTACAATGGGAGCAATTAGAAGGTTTTGAGGTAGGGCTGCTCTTGTCTCAGATGAAGGGGTTAGCCCTATTATTTCATCTGCAGCAAAAGAAGGAACCATGTTGATATATTCTTTTAAAGGGGGTATATTGACTGTATCTGATAAATGCCCGTTCTCTGTATAGTAGAATATTTTGTTTAATCTTTCATCAGAGGATAGCACAACGAAACCGTCAGTGTCATTTACCCTGATGTTCACTGTGCTTATATCGAATATGGAATCATCTGATCTTGTCTGCGGAATTTCAATGATTGTATCGGAATCAATTTTGTAGTACTTAGTATCGATAGACACTACTTGGAAATCAGTGTTAGATCTTGAACTGACATTTATACCAGTTCTAAAATCATTAATAATGGAGTGGATTGCATCGGGAACTGTTGTCTCATTCTGTAAGATATCAGATTCATTATCGCAGGAAGGCAATGTTAAGACCGCAATAATAAAGATAAAGAAATTTTTAATTCTTATCATCTTAATTGTTTTTTGAATGTTGAGTAATATAATTTTTAGGGTTTAGTGCAATGAAATTATAGGTATTCTGATTAGTCGATATAGATAAATCCTTCAAATTCGGAGTCTTCGTCAGCTTCGCACTTGATAGAGTATTCTCCGGGAGCCAGACTCACGGTCCAGAATGGGTTGGCAGCATAGACGTATGATGAGAGGATATCACCAGTCTCATTTTCTATAGTCACCTTTATATAGGTGATATACTGCGGCATTGTGAAGCTCGCAACCCCATTGAGATACGTGAAGCCGATAGCCTCGTAGTCGGGACTTGGCATTTTGTGGCGAACCGGAGATTGTTCGTTCTGTGTTTTGAGAATCTTCTGTGAATCTCCGTTTGAAACTGTTTGGGCATGTAAGCCATAGAAACTGAATCCGACCATAGCAAAAGCCATGAATAAAGTATTTTTATTTACCATAATATAAAAATTTATATGAGTTATTGTCAGGTGCAAAATTAGGTAAAATAATCTAAAACTCCCCCTATCTGAATCTAAAAAATATCTATTTTATGTTTTTGTTAAAAATTTAAGTATTAGTGATTTACAATTAATTATTAATCAAAGAATCTATTTTGACCATCAAAGAATCTATTTATAGAGTTGGAGGATAATTATGGAGGTTCAAAAGTATGAAATCCCACCATGCTATTGTATGAAATTGAGGTATCTTGCAGCAATAATTTCTGTATTTCCATTCTGAATTTTTTTGATAAGTTTTGATTTACGATTATAAAAATTCTCCTTAGATGTGTCTTGAAATACACTAACGGCTTTTGAAGAAAATTCGAGCACCAAAAACAGAAACAGGTCATATTCATAGTCATTCAAATTGGGATAGTCATTTCTAAAATTATTCATGAGATTATCGAGGTAAAAATTGACAGAGCTTTCTAATTGGTGTAAGATCTTATTATCATGGCGTAGACCTTTTAGGATTTCTGTAAATTTATCAAGTACCTTATTTTTTGGTAGTTTTCTGCTTTCAAGGTCGTAGTACTCTTTTACTAACTGGTCGATCAAGTCGGACTGTAAGGAAAGAGCATCTTTCATTTTCTTGCGGGTTTCTACAATAGCCGTTTCTCTTGCCGAAGCCAATAATTCAGCTTCAGTAAGGCGTGACTGAAGTTGCTGATTTTGATTTTTCTTAATAGATATTTCTTTAGTAAGTGCAGTTTTCTCTTCATTAAGGGTAAGCAGGGTGGCTCGCATACATATAATTTCAGTATTCTGATGGTCAATACTCTCCTTTAGTTGGTCTATAATGACATTATTGGCAGCCATCTCCTCTGTCAATGCTTGCCGCTCCTCATTGAGCACTACGTTATCCTCCGTAAGTTTTTCATTATCATTAATCAGTTTTATATTTTTTGACCGTAGGCGGTGAATTGTAATATACACAATAATAGCTAAGAGAATAAGAATAATTCCTAACAATGTCATCCTCATTGCCCTTGCTTTCTTCTCCATATTTGTTGTTTCCTTTAGGGTGGTATAATGGTCAAGCAACTCTTTTTCTGCACTCCGGGAAACCCATTCGATAAGAAAGTTATTATCATCTTGATATTCCGCCTTAAGCAAGGTGAGTGCTTTGGGGTAGTCATGTTTTACATCGGCAAGGCGATAAGATAACCAAGAGGGAGTTTCAGTCAAACCTTTGATTGAGTCCTCACATTCCTCAGCCTTTACTATGTCACCAAGGTTAAGGTAAGCGAGTCCGAGGTTATTCCAACTGGAGGAAGTCATATTAGCAGGATACTCGTCATGCAGACGTGTGAAAGTATGGATTGCCTCATTATACTTTCCCAACTCTGTATAAGAGTCACCCATTAACTTAAGAATATAAGGGATTGGTGCTTGTTCACGAAATGCCTCTGTCTTTGGCAATAATACTTGTAGGGTATCGAGTGCAGTCTGATAATTTGTGGCATTATAGTTTGCTCGTGCTATGTCATAGAGTTCGTCGTAGGCATACACCGTGTCATTGACCGCCCTGAACTCCTCATAGCTTTGCGTGTAATAATCTACAGCCGTCTTTGGATTCTCCATGTGGTCAAATGTGTCAGCCATACTGCGGTGGATAAGCGCCAACTGTCTGGTGTCGTTGATTGCTAAGGCAGTTTCCTCGGCAAGCATTAGGGCAAGGAAGGCACTGCTGTATTCTGCTGCGTTAGTGTGGATCATCCCTTTCTGGTAATACGCCCTTGCGCGTAGGGGATTTTGATCCTGCAGATGATAATAGGTGGTGGCAATGCTGATGATGGAGTCATCAGTCTGAACATGGTCGGTCATATAGCGGGCTTCTGTCAGCAGGAGTGCATAAAATGCCTTTTCGCCGTCGTCAGTCAATTGGGCAGGACTAATGCACTCTATCATGGATAGGGCAGAGTCGGGCTTTTCCTTAAGAACCTGGTCAATGTTTTCAAGAAGGTCGCCCGTTTTGCTTTTGCAGCCGTAGGCTGTCAGCAGAAGGAGGGTTGCAATGAATATAATGATATATCTTGCACAACAACGGCGGTGGAAATATGGTGAAATAATCATCTCTGTATAATTAAATACAAAATGAATAAAAATACTTAAAATATACTTACTTAAATCCTATACCTATAGGATTGGGAATGCAAATTTAGTTAAAAATAATAATATGATACATTTGTAGGATAAAAAACTTGTATTATGCCCCAAATAGCAAATCATATTACTTTTTTCACATATACGAAAGAAGCCGATATTAACTGTAAACAAACATTCTCAACATATTTTGGTTTGGCTTTAAATTTCTCTATTGGGTATAGGAAAAAGATACTATATAATATTAGATAAGATATTGATTTTTAGTGACTATAGATAAAAATATGAGAGATTAACCCTATTTTCTTTGGATTGTATATAATTTCTTGGATTGGAGGTTGGGATTGATGGAAGCATTTTCGGATTTTCATGATTGGTTTCTTGATAGAAGTTCCCAAGAATAATCATATTTTTCATGTCTTTATCATTATGGGGGAGAGGATATAAATTTTGGAGTGGTCAGTTTTATTTTGCCTTTGTGAAAAAATGGATAAAAGACTTTATGTCTCATTCCCTTTCCGGGAAGTTAGTGTTGGTTATATGATGGGAAAAGAGTAACTTTGCAACATGGAAGAAGATTTCGATATTCGTGCAAGCCAAGCACGTGACAATGCAGAAAAAGATATAGAAAAAGCCCTGCGGCCGTTGGCTTTTGACGACTTCGCCGGGCAGGAAAAAATAATCACCAACCTGCGCATCTTTGTGCAGGCTGCAAAGATGCGCGGTGAGTCGCTCGACCACACCTTGCTCCATGGTCCTCCCGGGCTTGGAAAGACCACACTCTCCAATATCGTGGCAAATGAGTTGGGAGTAGGCTTTAAAGTTACGTCGGGTCCGGTGCTTGATAAGCCAGGTGATCTTGCCGGCATATTGATGAGCCTGGAGGAAAACGATGTGCTCTTTATTGATGAGATTCACCGTCTTCACCCGATAGTGGAGGAATATCTTTATTCGGCGATGGAGGATTACCGTATCGATATATTGCTTGATAAGGGACCCGGTGCGAAAAGTGTGCAGCTATCGTTACAACCGTTTACACTTATAGGTGCCACCACACGTAGCGGACTGCTCACCTCTCCCCTTCGTGCGCGATTTGGAATCAACTGTCACCTTGAATATTATGACCATAATGTTCTGAAAGGGATTATTAAGAGGTCGGCAGGATTGCTCCGCAGTGGTATTTCCGACGATGCAGCCATGGAAATAGCCCTGCGAAGCCGCGGCACTCCCCGTATCGCCAATGCCCTGCTGAGACGAGTGCGTGACTTTGCAATGGTAAAAAGTAATGGTTTTATTGATATTGGTATAGCCAAGCATGCACTTGAGGCACTCAACATTGACCGCTATGGACTCGATGAGATTGATAACCGTATACTGCTGACTATAATTGACAAGTTTAAAGGGGGACCTGTCGGACTCACAACCATAGCAACTGCTCTTGGTGAAGATGCAGGAACGATAGAAGAGGTATATGAACCTTTCCTTATAAAGGAGGGATTCATGAAACGTACTCCGAGGGGGAGGGAAGTGACTGATCTCGCCTATACACATCTTAACAGGAGCCGCTTTAACGCTGCCGGAGGTTTATTTGAGGAATAGCATTATGGGTGGAATCAAATCATTAGCAAAAGATACTGCCGTATATGGACTTAGCAGTATCGTGGGGCGCTTCCTTAACTGGTGTCTTGTGCCCCTTTACGTCTATCTGTTCCCTACTGAGGAATATGGAATCGTGACCTATCTTTATGGGGCAACCGCAGTTGCCCTTGTCATTCTGAACTATGGCATGGAGACCGGATTTTTTCGGTTTGCCAACAAGGAGAAAGACCCGGAGAAGGTATATACCACATCGTTGATTTCAGTGGGTATCACTTCAATGCTCTTTATCCTTTTTCTGAATGCGTTTATAAATCCGGTTGCTTCGGCGATGAAGCTGCAGGGTTATAATCTTTTTATAATATTGATGGGCATTACGGTGGCGGTTGATGCATTTACCAATCTTCCTTTCGCCTATCTCCGATATAAGAACAAGGCATGGCGATTCGCGGGGATAAAGCTGCTTAATGTTGGTGTCAACATAGGGCTTAATCTCTTCTTTCTGCTTGCATGTCCTCGCTTGCAATCTCATTTCCCGGGACTTATAGACTGGTTTTATACGCCACTTGGTGGGAAATCTTTCGGGATAGGGTGGATATTCGTCGCCAACATAATTTCCACTTTCATAGTCTTGCTTTGTCTGCTTCCGCAGATTCACCGCAGGGAATATAAATTTTCGTGGAGCCTCCTTAAACGAATGCTTTCCTACAGCTGGCCTCTCCTTATATTAGGAATAGCAGGGATATTGAGTCAGAACATGGGTCAGCTTATCATACCCTGGCTCTTCCCCGGACATGAGATCGAGGCAAGGAGCATGGTGGGCATATATGGCGCCAACATGAAGATAGCGATAGTGATGGTGATGTTTACTCAGGCGTTCCGCTATGCCTACGAACCATTTATCTTTGCACAGGCAAAAGGTAATGGCGAAGACAGGACAGCAGCCTATTGTGATGCCATGAAATATTTCGTCATTTTCGGTTTGCTGATATTCTTGGGCGTAATGTATTATCTTCCTATGCTTAAGCACTTCATCTCCTCGTCTTATTGGCAGGGACTTGACGTGGTGCCTATCATGATGCTTGCCGAATTGTGCTTCGGAGTGTTTTTTAACCTTTCACTGTGGTATAAGCTGACTGACAAGACACAATGGGGAATGTATTTCTCTATTATATGCTTCGTTCTGATGCTTGGTCTGAATGTATGGCTTGTGCCTATGATTGGCATTCCAAACGGATATATGGGATCGGCATGGGCAGCATTGATAAGTTATTTCATAGTGATGGTGATGAGTTATTTTGCCGGTCAGAAATACTATCCTCTTCCCTATCAGAAAGGGAGAATCTTTACTTATGTTGTGATTGCAGGAGTGCTTTATCTCCTTGGAATGGGTGTGGGAAAGGTGATGTCTCTCAGTGTGACATATTGTGTGCGCTTCATATTGCTGGTGCTTTATACAGGGATTGTAGCTGCGTTTGAAAATGTGCCCTTCATCTCCCCTCGTCTTCGCCGTATGCTTCACATGAGGAAACGCTGACGGGATTTCCGAAACGACTTTTTGAAAGATAAAGATTTGAACTTCATCCCAAAAGTTAGATACAAAACTTTTGGGATGAAGTTCAAATCTTTATGTATCAGTATTCTCTATTTCCTTAGAAGCTTCTCTGTATTGTGTGGGCGACATATCATATCTATCTTTAAATGCCCGTTGGAGAGTGCGTGAAGTGCCGAATCCGAGTCTGACAGCCAAATCAGCGATCCCTTCATTGGAATTGGACCCAAGCACATGACGTGCCTCTTCCAGTCTGAATGAGTTGATATATGTCCTCACGGATACACCTTTCTCATTCCTTATAAGCTGCCCTAAAGCGTCTTGGGTTATCCCGATAAATTCTGCAAGTTCCTTACGGCTGAGAGCGGGGTTAGTGTAAGGTCGATCGTGCAGCATGTGGCTGTCAAGCTTCTCTATCGGTGATAGGGTAACCTCATTGTCATTATAGTTTGGCTGATGTATGTTTTCGGTTGCCAAATCAAATTCTTTCAGGCGTTCCACCAGCAGGCGGTTTCTTTTCTTTTCTTTTGCGGCAAGAAGGAGAGCCAATATAAGAAGGATAAGCAATAGCAATGCCACAGAGCCTAATGCAAACAGCCGGAAACGCTCGGCTCTTTTTTGTTCACGGTCAATCTCTGTTCGGTAAAGCACTGTAAGATCATGAAGCCTTTTATCAGTGATATTATTTGACAGAGAGTCGTGGAAGGCAACATATTCAGAATATGCTGAAGCACTATTTTCATGTTCGCCAATCATATTTAGGATTCGGGCTTTCAGCAGCAGGTCTTTAAGATAAAACCAAGGGAAATCTTTATGGGTTGCCAGCAAGGTGTCTACATCGGCAATGGCACCTTTCCGATTCCCTTCAGAAGCCTTTACCACGCATCCCACCTCGTAAAGATGTTCGTAGGCTCTTGAAGGTAGGGATGGGATGACGTATGAGCCGGCACTGTCTAACAATGCCTTTGCCTCCTCTGTCTGCCCTTTTGAAAATGCTTCTGCCCCTTTGAAAGCAAAGGCTGTGGCTGGGTAATGTCCTGTCGGGTCAATCCAGTTGTTGATTGTGCTGTTTTTCTCAACTAAATGAGCATACTCGGTTCCCGCGTTATTCATACGCACTGTGTCGCCAAGCTCATGGGAGATTATCCATAGCCATTCAAGGATATTTGTTGCAGTGCCGAAATCCGCACTTGAGCGATAGGGGTTGGTTATATATTCTTTGGCGGGTTCAAGTTCATTCAGGGCACGTTGGGGTTGCGATAATTTGTAAAACATCTGTGCCCTTACTCTCTTTGCCATTGCAATTGACAAGGAATCAGTATCTTCGGCTGCCTCTTCGTGCATTCTGACTGCGAGTGAGTCAGCTTCTGAAAAATGACCCTCGGAAAAGAGTCGGTCGATGAGCACGTTGAGGGCAGCAAAGTAGTAGGGATTACGCCCGTCTCTCCTCATACTGTCGATTGTAGACTTAATTTCAGGGATAATATCTTCGGCAGGGGTAAGATTATACAGCTGCTGCACGTAGATAATCCGGCTTAGTGCTTTCTCTTCATTAGCAGTATGATTTCTGTTGTCTTCCTTAACTGAGCAAGCAGGAAGGACTGCACTTAGCATCGCAATAATCAACAGGATAAAGCTGTTTATCCGGGTTATGAGTTCATTATATAGTTTAGAAAGCATTTGATTTAAGCCACTTAATTTTTTGCAAATTTACATAAAAAACACGATTATTTTACTCCCGGTGTAAAAGAAAGTCAAAATCGTTATGGCGATAAGTTATGAATATCGGGGTGACTTTTCATATCAAAAAAATAATTATACTATTTAAATATAATGTTACAACAGCATAATGATTAAGATTAAATGGTAATGTTATTATAGTAAGTCTATATTTCATTGGAAGTCAGTAGGGCGGAGGAAATTTAACCCTATTCCCATATAAGAATATATGAATTGGCGATTGAAAATTTGTCAATGAAATGAAAAAATTATTTCAGGTGGATTAATTAAGCCGGACCCCACTTCTGGAGCCCGGCTATAAGCCTTAATTACGACAAAGCGTCATTAAATATTAATCGGTAGTAAAAATTATTTTTTTATTACCTTGAAGCTTTTTACAGAGCCGTCGTTATATTTCACAGTCTTAACAAAGATTCCATCTGACGGATTGTTAATTTCCTGACCGTTAAGATTGAAATATTTGGTTGACTCTATTTGCTTGTAATTGGCATCAGCAACACTCTGCACACCGGTTGAAATATTGAGTGAGACGATGTCGGATTCTCCAATAACATCACCGTCTTTTACATTGCAAAGTTGGACTCCGATTTCTTCAGCACCATCAAAGTAGAAGTAAACTTCATGATAAGTTCCGTCGCAAATAAAGTCATAGTTATCGTTGAAATTGTAGGGAATGAGAGTCATTTCATCTTCAACTGCCGAGTAGTCGTCCGAATAGAATACGAACTCATCACCGTCGACAAATACTTTATAGTAAAGATCCGACTGATTGAGGAGGTCACTATCCACATTGAGCATTGGCAGATAGAATTGCAACCAGCTATATCCCCAGTTTTCATAGTAGTTGTAGAACAATAGATCATACGGATTCTGAGGAGTCTGAGATATTTCTGCAGGCTGCTTCTTGATTACAGGTGAATCAAAAATGCTCAAATAGAGAATTTTGTTGTCGGAAGTATTGTATGCAATGGCATCATTCTCTCCGGTAGTCATTGTTTGAGTCGTTTCATCGTAATCAAAAACGATCTCATCACTGTAGGTATAGACATTATACCATTCTTCATAATAGTCATCCCATTCTTCTTCAAATGTGGCAGCGGAGAAATAGGTGTAGTAACCGTAATCTAAATCTTCTCCAATATATTGTCCTGACGGGAAGATGACTTTGTTATTCTCAAGTTTACCCTGAATCCAACTTTGTGGTTGCGCAGGGAATACTCCCTGGACAAATACGTTTTCACCGTCTACGGCAAGTTTTGCATAATGTCCAAGTTCACCATAAATCACCACCACGTCTTCAACCTCTACGCCGTCAGCGGGTCCGAGATTAAGAGTGCCATGAAATTCTTTCCATTCTGAAGACATTTCAGAATAACCGGTCCATGCGAGGTCATCACTATAGATCAGACCGGGTATTACGGATCTTGCATCATCTACTTCCATGGAGT
This sequence comes from Bacteroides sp., assembly GCA_014802265.1. GTDB lineage: Bacteria > Bacteroidota > Bacteroidia > Bacteroidales > Muribaculaceae > Lepagella. The sequence continues at coordinate 47,071 of JAAVCP010000008.1, forward strand.
AGCTGCCGTCTTCGTTGATGTTGACAACGAATTGATCTGTGATTTCAGGTAATCCCACTGCCTGAGCTTCTTCGGTGTTGCATGGATAATACCAATTTTCGGAATCACTATACTGCATCATTGTGGCAATGAAATAAATCTCCTCACCATAGTAGTCTATTGCAGCAACCGGTTGAGGTAGGCTGAAGACTATTTTGTTATCTTCCCGTTTGCCTTTAAGGTAAGTGTTGGATACATAAGCGGAAAAAGGATTCTTAATATACACCTCTCCGTTATCGCATGTGACAATCTCACCGATACGATTCTCATAAGAAGATTGCACGAGGCTGCCATAGTATGCGTAGGTTGCCTCTCCTGACCTTGCCAATATCTTGGTTTCGCCTTCAGGAGCCTCATAAATGATGGGTCCATATTCACTGACCTTTGCTGACGGTGTTTTCTTAGAGGTTGGAGTATTGAGGTCAACCACTGAATTATGGCTAATTTGGTTTTTAACAATCATTTGATTGTCAATTCTGTGAGGAACTTTCCCTCCTTCGGTAGAATTTAGGGATCTGAGGTTTTTTGCTACTGCCACCCCGGGAATAAGGAGTGAAGAAGCCACCATTAAAAGAGTAAATTTTTTCATTTTAATGAGATTAGTTAAACTATATATTATCTATCACAATTAGTAAGAGCTTTTATTTTTATCAGCTATTTAAATAATAATACTTGAAAATGTCTTCATAAACAATAAAAGTATTGACAAAAGAACTAATTATTATTAATTTATCTTACATTCTGCAAAATTATAAATTATTATTTAGAAATCCAACTTTTAGTGTGATTTTTTTAATTGAGGCAATATTGGGGCACCCGGAGATAAACTTGATTTGGGCAGACGGATTTTGGTTAACCGGTTATAGTTATTTATTGAGTGGGAGCTTTTATATGGGATTTTTTGATATGTTTGGAGCCTTGTGGAGAAGAATAGATTGGGAGGTATAATAATAAAAAATCAAATTCCGATAATCAAATCTTGATAAATCAGATTTCAGTTAAAAGGAAAGAGCCCGGTATAATGCCGAACTCTTTCCTTTTAACTGGATAAGATTTAATTTTCCAATTTTTTGCTCACTTCACTTCGGAGTTATTTCGTATTACGAGATAGCCTTATTTTTAGGGGTAAGGGTGATTATTTTGAGGGGACGTTGAGACCCATGGAGGTTATGTAGGTTTCTTGGGGAACGCAGTTTTTGAATTGGCATTGCTCGATAAATTTATCGAGGGCTACCTGTGCTTTAGCTCTGTCGGGCTTGGCATCGCGTACCTCGGCGAAGGTGTGGTGGGGTCCTTCTGCAAATTTTACTACCTCTTCCCATTCTTCGGGCATCTGAATACCTACCATGCAGCTGTTTTCACGTTTCTTGTAGGGCCAGAATGTATAACCGATATTGTTGTCTTTCATTGTCTTTACAAAGGATGCCTGCCATTCGTCGGTGTTGTGTCCGATCTCACCCATATACATGGGGCGGTTACTCTTGTCGCGGAAATCAATATAAGACTTGATGGCTTCCGGAGTGGGGTCACCCCCGTAACGGTGACATGTGAACATCAGTTGGGGATCGTAATCTGTGTCTTTGAGGGGTTCGAAGTTGCTGTTCCACTGGGGTGCGCCGATAAGGATCACGTGGTTGGGGTCAACCTCACGGATAGCTGCCACTGCTTTCTTATGGAGAGGTTCCAGTTTGGCATTAAGTTCGTCTTGGTTTTCAAAGTAGGTGGCTATGGGTTCGTTGATCAGTTCATAGCCGAGGATTACGGGTTCATTTTTATAGTAATCGGCAATAGAGCGCCAGATGTCGCAGAAAAGTTGCTGAGATTTCTCACTTTCCATTAACCAGGGGTAGCCGTAGGAGTCATCGATGTTGTCACCGGTTTGTCCGCCGGGGGCATCGTGCATGTCGAGGATAAGATACAGGTTGTTATCACGGCACCAACTTACAACGCTGTCGATACGTGCGAAGCCATCTTGGTTGGCGGTTTTGCCCATGTAGTCTTCGTCGGTGAAGAGTTTATAATGGAACGGGAGACGGATTGTGTTGGCACCTGTGGCGGCGATATAGTCAATGTCGGCTTTGGTGATGTAGTTGTCTTTGAATTGCTGCCAGAATTCAGCTGCCTTGTCAGGTCCTACGAGGTGTGAAATCAGGTCGTTGATCTGGCGAGGGGCATTCATTCTTTGGAAGCCGAACATGTAGCCTTCCGGGTTTAGCCAATTGCCGAGATTGGTTCCTACGATGAAGAATTTTGAGCCGTCAGGCTTTATAAGGTCTTGCCCTTTTACTTGAATGAAGTTGTCTTTGTTGGTGGAGGCTTCTGATTTTTCCGCACAGCTCCAGGTGGTTGCACCCAAAGACAAACCGGTTATGAGGGTGAGAAGGATTGATTTGATTTTTTTCATGAGGAAGTTAGAATTTTAGTTTAGCTGTCTCTGTCTGTTTTTTGAGGGAGGGGGTTAGCTAATTTAGTGGAGGATTAGCTTGGGTTAGCTTATTTTAGCTACTTTTAGCTTGGATAACATTGCTGATTAATAATTGAGTCCCCGGCACCCATTCAAGAGCCGGGGACCCATTGTGTTGTAATCTCTTTGATTACGCCTTTTTGTAATCTCTTTGATTGAGCTTGGTAAGCTTTTGATTGCTTTTTGAGATTATTTGGCTTTTGTGATTATTTTGCTACCTGCATTTTGATGCCTGAGACGGTGATGTTGGTTTTACCGGGTGCGCCGGCGTAGTCCATGCAAAGTTGCAGATTTTTGGTGTCGATTCCTTGCTTACCTTTGAAGAAGTAGAGGTAGGGTGTGCCACCTTCAACGTTTACTTGGTCAACTGTGATGTAGGTATTGTCATCGGTATCGGTGTCTTCACCAAGGGAATCACCTTTCTGCAGCTTAACAGTTACGCCTTTGATGTCGTTGTCTGACTCGATGGTCATCATGAAGTCATATTTGTTTTCTGCTGAGGTCTCAACATTTGTCCAAACATGCACCTGACCTTGCCATTGATCTGAACCTACACCTTCAGGAGCAATAAAGCTGTAGCCGTCTTCAAAGAAGATAATTTCAGGCTGAGTGATTGCGGAATCGTCCCAGCTGCTGTTGGCAAACCAGGTAGTACATTTCACCACCTCGAAACCGGCGAAGATGTTGTCAGCGTCAGAGATTGAGGGAGCTGATGCTGACGCCGGGATAACGGTGCCGTCGTCATACTGGTGTTCTTTGAACACGATGTTGCTTACCTCGATGTCGCAGTCACCGAATCCACCGAAATCAAACGCAATCTTAAGTGTACCGTCGAAGCCCTTTACATCGGCAAACCATACTATTGACCCATTAGGCTCCACGTCTACACGGTCAGCAGTGAAATAAGTGTCGTCATCACCAAGCTTCTGAACCTTGACAGTCACTGCACCCGCTTTAGGAACGTTTACGTTGCAAGAGAAGTCGTAAGTGATGTCTGAATGCACCTCGATGTTAGTCTCAACGTGCACCTGACCCTGCCACTGGTCATTACCCATGTCAGCCGGAGTGTGGAAGCTGATTCCCTTGGTGTCGGTCAGTGTTACGGTCGGCTGGTTAGAGAGTTCATTCCAGCTGCCGTCAGCAAACCATGTGGAGGCAACCCTTACGTCAGCATCTTTCCAGAGGTTGTGCTCGAAGTCATATTTGAAGCCTGTTGTTGTCACGTCAGCCTCAGCCTTAGGCGCGATTATATACTGCCAGGATATTCCGTCAAGATCCTGCACGAGAGTAATCTCGTTTCTGCTGAAGTTTGCGATTCTGTATTTCGGGTTCTTGAAAGAGTCTTCCGAGGGAATATAAGGGAATGGGGTCTCAGCGGGTAGCACAAGATAAAGGTTGGCACCTTCAGCAGAGAGTGTGAATGTTGTGTTGACAACCTTTGCAGCTACTCTGAAATCAGCACCGTCATCAGGATTGTTGACCTCGTATCCGGGGAGTGATTTCACACCTGTATTCACGTAGAATGTGCCTGCAGTGCCCGGATCAAATGTGTAAGTGCCGTTTGTTTCGGAATCAGTTTTCCCGAATGTAAGGATATTCTGATACACTCCCTCAGCTTCCTTGCAACCCGGCTCGCCATTCCACCAGCCGGCAGGGTTAGAGGCATCAGGTCCACATGCCATGTTACCAGCCTTTGTGCCGTCTACAGCCCATTCTTTGGTAGAGCCGTTGGTAAGACCTGTCATGTAGGGGGTGAAGTCGAATATGGTTTTGTCAATCACGATAGTACCAGTCACGGAACCTTCCGACACGCCGTTGGCGTTGCCCACCTTCATCTCAACAGGATATTCCCCGGCAATTGTGATGAGGTCACGATAAGTAAGTGATGTTGATGGACGCTGGCTCTCATTGACATACCAAATCGGGTAAACCCCTGTAGCCCGGTTGCCATTCAGATCAACTATATTAAGCTCCACATTGTTGAGGTCGTCAACGGAGATGTCTATCCGATAGTCGGAAGCCTTAGGCAGCCCTGCCTGTGAAGGCTCGAAGATCTTTTCTTGCGAGCAGGCTGTCATGGCGAGAGCCGCGCCCGCCATGATGCCATACCTGAATATTTTATTTGTATTTTTCATTTTGTAGTTCTGTTAGTTGGGAAGAAATTACTGGAAATACTGGTCGTTCTGCTTGAGAGTGCCGCGACAGTTGTCGATTTCACTCTGCGGGAAGGGGAGATATTTCTTGTTGTCAGTATAATGACCCTTACGTCCGTCAGGGAATTCCACAGGATTATCTTCTACAAGATAATCTTTTGCAAGCCCTGTGCGGATAAGGTCCCAGTAGCGTTTGCCCTCACCGAGGAACTCCAATGCTCTCTCCTGAATGATATTGTCTAAAGTAGCAGGAACTGAACCTACACCGGCTCTTGTGCGCACCATGTCAAGATAGTTCTGTGCATTGGGTGATCCGAGTTCAGCCGCGTTGAGAAGCACCTCAGAGTAGCGGTAGATACGGAGGTTGTTGTTATAGTTGAGGATTGCATCGGCAATCTGACCTGAGTTGCCACCGATCTTTCCTGCATATTTTGCGAGGAAGTAGCCTGTGTCCTGATAACCTACATTGTAAGATCCGGCTTCAGGCTGCCAGATGGAGGCATCGCGGCGAGTGTCGGCGGGATCATATGAATCGTAGGTTGACTTGCGCACGGTGCCGAAGCCCCAGCCTGTGTTGTCGTGGATACCGTCAGAGCTGTTATAACCACGAGGAAGAATCATGGCGGGAACTACAGTTCCACCGGCTGTGCCACCCCAGCTCCAGTTACGTCCGGCGAGATAGTCAGAGTAGTTGATTTCCCATACAGACTCCGAGCACCATTCACCTGTCACGTCCCAGATATCGGCGAAGTTGGTCATAAGCTGGTATTTGCCAGACTCGATGATCTCTTCCATGTATTTGAGAGCGGTGGGCTTGCGAGTTGCATCATTCTGATACATTACCACCTCAGCATAGAGCATATAGATGAAATGTTTAGTCACCCTGCCGAGTTCGGAGCCGGAGCATTTCTCAGGAAGCCTGTTGAGAGATATGACTCTCTCAATATCCTCCATTATAAACTCATATACTTCGTCTGCGGTGTATTGCGGTGCAAAATAGTCGCCTGAAAGATTTGTGGTATAGTAGGCGATATTACCCCACCAGTGCCAGAGATAGTTGTAGAAGAATGCACGGAGTGCAAGCACTTGTGACTCGTAATACTCACGGTTTGCGAGCTCCTGGTCAGTCGTTGGTTCCCAGTAGTTATACATATAGAAGATAGCATCGTTGCAACGCTTCACTCCGGAATATGCATTGGAATAGTTGGTGTCAAGCACTACGGTAGGAGTAGTGTTAAAGTTAAAGACAGTCTTCCACTGGTTCATGTCATTAATGTCGCCTCCACCGGGGAAACACTGGTCGGCAATCACCTCGGGATAGATGTTGATGCCGCAGTAGTTGTTGGCATAGTCAAACCAATGCAGAGGATCGTATGCAGCCACCACAGCCTGTTGAATGTTAGCTTCAGTTGTGTAGTAATCCGCTACAGTGTCCTGTGTGTTGTCTGGTATGTCCAGCCAGTCAGTGCCACAGGAAGAGAGACCCATGCCCATGGCTGCAATCGAGGTCAACAGAATATTTTTATTTATTTTCATTTTGATAGTCGCTTAATTATGGAATTATTCAAGTTAGAGAGATACATTGAAACCGATGGTGAATGTGCGAGCTTCGGGATAGTTGCCGTAGTCAACACCGATAGCCGTACCGCTTCCTACCTCAGGAGTAAAGCCGTAATATTTGGTGGCAGTAAATAGGTTCTCAGCCATCACAAACAGGCGGATATTGTCAAAACCGATCTTCCTTACTATGTTGAAGGGAAGAGTGTATGAAAGAGTCAGGTTTGAGCAGCGGAGGTAGGCAGCGTCGTGTACGTAAAGGTCAGAGCTCTGCCAGTTGCGGTTGTCGCCGAGGCGGTAGATAGGCACTCTGTTTGATGTGCCTTCGCCGGTCCAGCGGTTTAGCATCCAAGACGGGAGGTTCTTAGCCGGTGTGTCACTACGCAGGGAAGCGTCATAGATCTGGTTGCCCCATACGCCCTGGAAGTAAGCAGTGAGCTGGAATCCTTTCCATCCGAGACCAAGGTTGAAACCGTAGGTCCAGTCGGGAAGACCCTTACCTATCTTTGTACGGTCGTCGGCATTTATCTCGCCGTCGCCATTAGTATCCACGAAAATTACATCACCCGGGGTGGCATACCATGAAGTCTGACCTGAAGTGAGGTTATATTTCTCATTATATGCGTCAGCCTCAGCTTGATTCTGGAAGATGCCCGCAGTCTTGTAACCGTAGAAGTAAGGGAATACCTCGCCATTCATGGCGCGAGAGATAGTGCCGGCTGTGCCGTTGCTTTCATAGTTTATCCAACCCTCAGAGTTACCGATGTTGATAAGCTTATTCTTCACGTATGAAAGGTTGCCTGCGAGGTTGACCTCAACTTCACCGAAATTGTGAGCCCAGCGGAGTTCCATTTCGATACCGGTGTTGTCCATTGTGCCCACGTTGCCGATGGGTTTGGATTCACCTACGTAAGTTGGGATCATCATTTCCATAAGCATGCCGGTGGTGCGCTTCTTATACCAGTCGAAAGTAAACTGGAGAGAGTTGTCAAGGAAGCCGAGATCGAGACCGATGTCAGTCTGAGAAGATTCCTCCCATTTCAGGTCAGGGTTAGCAAGTCCTGAAGCCTTTGAACCGTAGGTCTGGCTTGAACCTTCGGGACCGAAATAGTAGTTGTTGTTACCACTGGTCATTACAGTATATCTGAAGTCACCGATTGACTCGTTACCGTTCTTACCCCAAGATACGCGGAGCTTGGTGTGGCTCCACCAGGTCGGACGGTTTTCAAGGAATTTCTCACTTGTTGGATTCCAACCCACAGAGAAAGATGGGAAAGTAGCCCATCTGTTGTTAGCACCGAAGCGGGATGAGCCGTCACGGCGAACAGTAGCCTGCAACATGTATCTGCCGCCAAAGTCATAAGAAATACGACCGAAGTAAGAAAGAAGCTTGGGCCATGCCTCGTTAGGACCGGCATCACCGGTACGGTTGCCGCCGTCTTGCTCACCGGGAGAGCCTTGTGCCACGGTTACCCAGGGTTTACTGAAATTATAAAGCTTGTTGGCAGAGGCATTGATCCACCAGCCGGTGTCTTGCTTACCTGATTGACCGAGCACCACATTGATATGGTGGTCACCGAATTCCTTATCATAGAAAAGAATATTTTCTACCTGCCATGCCCAGGCGCGATACCAGTTTGAAGATGCGGAGGCATGTATTGCATCCTGGTTGTTGAGGTTGCTGTAATAGCTGGGTTCAGAGTGGCTGTTATTGCCCCAGAAAGAGAGGTCGCCACCGAAGCTGATGCGATATTTGAGTGCATCCCAAATTGTCAACTCGCCAACGATATTAGCCACAAGTTTATGTGTCCAGTATTTTGTTGCAGGGAATGACCAACCATAGAACGGGTTGGTAAGCTCCTGATAACCACCACCGAATGCCTCGGGCACTGTGTAAAGGTTACCGGCTGAGTCATAGCGGGGAACATATTTGTCGTTGCCGGCATAATAGTCCACCTGGTGCTGATATGCTTCCGAACCCGGCGTGAGGGTAGGAGTCAGCAACGGAGACATACCGAGTGCATTTGTGATGGCTGCGCCATAGTAAGCACCACCGCCACCGAAGCCTCTGGAGTGGATACGGGCGTAAGAGAGATTTGAGGTGAGCACAAACTTGCTAAGATAATTACGCTTGTTTGTGTCATCAAAGAGAGTATAGATATTGTTTGAACGGAGAGTCAGACGGTTATAGTTAGACTGGTTGTAATTGCCGCCGATGATACCCTCCTGGTCATAATAGCCTAAAGAAAGGAAGTAGTTGATCTTCTCAGTTGCGCCTGACACCGACACCTGATGATTCATCACCGGAGCGTTGTCATTGAAGATGGCAGCCTGCCAGTCATAACCCTGTCCATAGCTGTAAGGATCAGCGTATGGAGCGTTCTGACCGGTGTTCAAGTAAGCCTCATTTTTCATGATGGCATACTGGGTGGCATTGAGAACATCAATAGATTTCAGTTTTGACTGCCAGCCATAAGAGAAGTCATAAGTGATTTTTGCTCTGCCTTGCACACCATTCTTTGTAGTGACAAGGATAACACCGTTGGCTGCACGCGCACCGTATACTGCACCTGAAGCGGCATCCTTAAGCACCTCGATACTTTTGATATCCGAAGGGTTAAGATAGTCGATGCCACCCTCATCTACAGGCATACCGTCAACGATGTAGAGAGGGGTGGAGTTGTTGATTGTGCCGATACCACGCACACGGATCTGAGCCGCCTGACCGGGCTGTCCGTTAGCTGTGGTGGCAGTCACACCGGAGGTGACACCCTTAAGTGCGTTCTGCACATTGGTAGGAGCTGTCTGCGCCAGAGTTTCCTCTCCTACTTTAGAGATAGCTGCGGTAACGACGCTCTTTTTCTGAGTGCCATAACCCACCACCACTACGTCATCAAGAATCTGAGAATCCTCGATGAGCTGAATGTTGAGTCCTGACATTGCACCGGTCACTTTTATCTCCTGGGGAGTGTAGCCGATGTAGGTTACAAGCAGGGTTACGCCTGTCTGGACTTTGATAGTGAAGTTACCATCGATGTCGGTGGCTGTGCCCGTAGATGAGCCTTTCACCATTACTGTCGCTCCGATCAGAGGTTCGCCGTCAAGGGAAGATACCACTGTTCCGGAGACACTGACATCCTGGGCGCTTACACTCAGCCATGTCAGAATCGCGATGAGAAATAAGGTTAACTTTTTCATCTGGAATTTGGTTAAGTTAGTATTGTGGTTTATAGTTTGAGGTTTTGAGTTTGTGGAATCATGAGGTTTTGAGGGAGGTAAGGTTTTAAGGTTGGAGGGAGGTGGTGAAGATGGTTCTGAATGGAGACCGGGCGCGTGTGTGACGCGCCCGGTCCGGTTAGGACCATTACTGAATTTGCTGTGTGTGTTTTACCTTTTATATTTTACCTTTTCTGAAATATTCTTACATAGTCCACTTTCATGGTTACAGGAAGAGCTGACTCGTCAACACCTTTGTAGCCGCCCCAGTCGCCACCCCATGCGAGGTTGAGAATGGGATAGAAAGCGTAGTGGAAGGGCCATGAGTCGTGGTCTGTGCCCATTTCGGAACGGTTAGCCCTAAGCTGCACATTCCCGTCGACGTATGTCGTGATGGCGTCTTCGGTCCACTCAATTGCGTAGACATGGAATTCACCTTCGGCACCCGGGCAATTCATTGCATGGGTTGGCTGATTCCCTTTAGTGTGGTTATAGTTGCCGGTGTGAAGCGAAGAAGACACCTGGTTAGGGTCAGCACCTACTTCTTCCATAATGTCAATCTCTCCGCAATATGGCCATGGATTTTTTGACCAGTCAACATTACATGGCATCATCCAGAATGCGGGCCAAGTGCCTTTCCCCTTCGGTAGATTGATGCGGGCTTCGAAATATCCGTAGAGCCACCCCGTGTTGGGCTTTGCATTTATTCTGCCGGAGTAGATTTTGCCGTCGGAGCCTTTGAAGCAGTTGATATGGAGGAAGCCGTCTTTAATCTCAGTGGTGCGCTTCCCGTCAATTTCCTTTGAGGTGTAGGTCTGAAGCTCATTGTTGACATAGCCTGCATTCCAGTTCTCATGCACCCAGTCGGAACTTGGAATGGAGCTTTCGTTAAATTCATCGCTCCAGACGAGTGTATATCCCTCGGGAGCCATGACCTCATCGCTGAGCTGGCTGACCTTCATTTCAATTGTTGAGTCGCCATATTTGAGAGTCACGTTTCCCTGGCGTGCGTCTGAATCATTGCCACTCACCTTTACTGTCACCTCTGTATCACCTTTGGTGCCTTTTGCTGGGGAAAGAGAGATCCAGCTTTCAGAGGCAGTCATTTCCCAATCGGTGTTGGCAGTCACCGTTACGCTTGATGATGACTCCTGGGCTCCGAAAGTAAGGCTCGTATCGGAAAGTGATGCTTTCAGCTCATATCCTTGTGAGAGGATAAGGGTCTTCACGATATTGCCGCCAGAGACTACATTTATCTCCGCGCTACGTGTGTCAAGACCCGTGTTGGCAGTGACCGACGCTTTCACGGCAGAGGGTGTGTCTTTAATGCCACCGGAGGGGCGCAAGGTAATCCAGTCGGCATCTGTGCGCACGCTCCAGTCGGCATTGGCTGTCACGGTAAATTCCAGGTTGGCAGCTTCAGGACCGGTGGTGAGCGATTCCGGAGCAAGGGTAACGATCACAGTTGTCGTGTTGGTCGATGTATTATTGGGAGTGTCTTTGTCATCACCACACGACCCCAACGAAGAGGCAATGGTGGCAATTCCCAAGAATGTGGTTAGAAAAATTGATTTTTTCATGTGTCGTAATTATTAAAAGCATTGAATCATTCACAGGCTCAGAATAAGTGTCAGATTTACAATCATTCCAACTTCCCTGACCGCATCATGATTTCGGTTGCAAAAGTAGTGGCAGAAGCAACATTATTGCAAATAAAATACCTATTTTTTATTACGTCATATCAATTTTTCCAATACGTCAATATTACATCAAAAATAATTAAATAGCTTAAAATTAAATATTTATCTATTCGTCAATCTTATCTCTCGTCAAAAACTCAGTGAGGCTTTCCTCCCTTTCAAGATTAAATTTCTTTCGGATTCTGTATCTCATGGTTTCCACGCCCCTGACAGAAATATTTAGCAGGGGAGCAATTTCTTTGGTGGATAGATTCAGTTTTATATAGGCACACATGAGCACCTCGTTGTTTGTCAAGTCAGGGAAACGCTTCCTCAGCTTTTTGATGAAATCATTATGGGCAAGGTCAAATTCCTCCTCTACCCTCTTGATCACATCATCGCTTCTGAGGTCAATGTTCACTTTCCCCTGTAGCTCCTGAATTGCCTTTCGTGCGTCGGAAGAGGTGCGTGGCAGCAGTGAAAGGATATTTTGCAACTCCTTCTTGACGGTCTGGAGAGTCTCATTTTTATGCGATAGATTCATCATCACGCCAGCCATCTCCTGTGCCTTATGTTTTAGCTCCTTGTCGAGCTTTTCTTTTTCCAGCTCCACAATCTTATGGTCTTTTAGCTTTGATTCCCATTCAAAATTCATCTGCTGGCGAGCCATCTCCTCATCTTTCTCCTTTGCAATAAGAATTTGTTTCTGCCTCACTCTCCTTTTCTCAAACAGGAGTCCGCCATACACGGCAATGGCAGCAATCAAGACATATCCTATCATTGCCCATATTGTACGCCACCATGGGGGGAGCACCTTAAAGTCGATTGAGTCGATACTCTCTGCACCGTCAACTCCGATAGCCTTCACCTCGAAATGATAAGAGCCTTCTTCCAAATCGGTATATTCCTTTATAATGGCAGACCCCGGGACACTCCACTTTCCGTTGTTGAGGCGGCAACTGTAGCGTGTGCCTAAAAGAGACTGATCGAGACTTCCAAACTCCAGCTTTATGGAGTTTTCACCATATTTCAGCACGATGTCACCCTTTTTCGCAAGGAAATTCCCCTGATATACCGTGGAATCAGACACATTTGTGACAGACACCCGGTTGATTCTTGAAAGTGGTTTCCCTGCTATGGAATCATTTTCGTCGGCTGGCTTGGTATCGAGGCTTTTGCTGTCGGCAAAATCATAAAACAAGTAGCCACCGGGAGTGGGGTATGCAATATAATTGGGTGCTACCTCAAAGAGCACATCCCCGTCGTGTGGTGGGCGTGATTCTGCAAAAGAGATAGGAATGCGCTTCATTCCGAGTATCCCTGCAGGGTCAGCCTGGATAATCTCCTTTCCGGTGTGGGCATAAAGCCACCCATTGGTCTTCTTTATTCTTCTTACCTGTTTCGGGGAACCTATCAGAAGCGACAGCCGCTCGTCGAGCACAATGCCCTCTTGCTTTGAATCATAGCGGTATAGCCCGAAAGGGGTGGAGAAATAAATGTCGTTGTCAATGCGGCTCAAAGATATATTGCCGGTAAGGGGAAAGCCGTCAGAGGTCTTCTTATAGTTATGACGTTCCGTTATTTTACCTGTCACCGTGTCAATCTTCAGACGGTAAATGCCCTCTTCCCCGTCATTGCTCCAGATGTAGGAAGGGGACTCCTGCACAAAGTTGTAGCAACTGCCGTCATATCCGTCCACTTGCTGAGTCACCTGCCAACCTTGTGGAGTCTTCTTAAGAATAAATAGCCCGAAATATGTGCCTGCATATGCCTTATCAGGGTTTCCGGGAACCTGTTGCACATTCCATACACCCGATATATTATCTATTTTTATTGCCTGTCCATTCTTAAGCAAAAATAATCCCCTGTCATGGCAGCAGAAAAGATCATTATCAATTTTAGAAAGTCCCCATACCTGTCCTGAAATACCCTCCACTTTTCTGAAAGAGGAACCTGACAGATTATTACCGGGGAAATAATCCACATAGAAGAGTCCACGGTTAGTGCCAAGATACATTTTCCCGTTGTCTACCGCCAGCGCATACCCAGTGCCTATAGGGAGTGACTTATTGCTGAATGTCTCAACGGGGAGAGTAAGTTGGATTTTAGCCACGCCGGGGTCAAGGGCAGTCCATAAATCTCCCTTGGAATTGAATTTCACCGACAGTATGGTGTTGTTGGGGAGTCCGGTGCCTTCATCATATCTCAGCATCTCCCCCGAAGAAAGGTCAATCACTCCAACCCCGTTGTCGATGCTGCCTAATGCAAGGAGATTGTCTTTCACATCTGCGCTGAACACGTCACCCATGCTTATTGCAGCCTTTGACACCGACTCAAGCAGCATAATTCCCTGACGATTGTAGCGATATACTCCACTTGCCGAAGTCACCACCAGTATGGCTCCCTCAAGAGGCAGGATTGCGCGTATTCGTTTCCCTTTGAGCAGGTCAGCTCCCGGGGCGTCGATTACGTCTTTTCCCATCAGGAACTTCAGACCCTTGTCTGTGCCAAGCCACAACACGCCGTCGATCATTCTTGAGCAGTCGAGCTTGCAATTTGTGTCAACACGTGTGTGGGTATTCTTTTCGCGGTCATATATGATTATGTTTGTGTCTCCCTGTGCATAGACGAAGTTGTTGTAGGGGTATATTCCCCAGATGTTACCGATGTGGCGGTCATCACCCACACTGTCACTGAGACAAACATATTCCAAAGAGGAAGTATGGGAGGGAGTGAAGTAGCCAAACTCGTTTATACCGCCTACGAAAAGCCGTTCTTTCTCAGCATCGAGGTTAACCGACCGAAGGGAGTAGTTGTTGCGCAGGGAGAATAGCATCACCGTCGAGCCGTCATACTGCATCAGCCCGTCTTGCGAGGCGAAGAAAGCCCAGTTGTCGCCATAGGTGGCAATGTCCCACACTTTTGCGTTTGCGAGAGGAGTGGAAGGATAGGTTTTAATCACTTTCATCCCAATGCCCATCAGGTCAAAGGGTATGATGGTAGCGAGTATCAGTATTAGACAAGGTAAGGTTTGTCGGAATATAGTCATAAAGTATTTTACAATATGTTGGAATAAAGTGACCAAAATTAGCAAATTATCGGCATTCTACAAAATTACTGACCATAAAAATCATCAGCCAGAATCTTTGTATTGATTCCTATTCATAGATATATTGTTTTGCTTGATTCCCTTATTAAGTTTTGTTAGTTTGGAAAATTTTCTTAATTTTGCATGCAACTCCTCAAACTACAATAAAATATTTACTGACATTTCCTTTCCAAAGAATATATATTACTCATCGTGGAGGGATAAATGACAGCTTGACCCTCCTTTAACACAATGATCATTAGTGATAAAAGATATATATGTATAGGGCTTATAGTTCTGCTAATTACCCTGTCTGTGGGATTACTTGCCTGTTCAAGTAAAGACAGTGATGCAACCCTTGCAACCCGACTTGAAGAGGAATGTTTAGCTGCCCTTGCTGCCTGGGATGGCAGGAAAGTTGATTCTTGTGCTAATATTATGCTCTCACTCTCGGAACAAAATGGTTCTGAACTTCTTCGTAGTAAAGCACTGTTTTTTCTGGGATCCTATAGGGAAGACGCAGACTCTGTCACAATGGATATGAGGGAACAATGCCTTTCAGAAGCAGAGGAACTTGCTAGTCATCTAAGTAATGACACTCTACTTTGTAGAATTTATAATTCCCGTGGAGTCTGGGAACTATCGCGAAGACGAAACTATTTCACTTCTCGCGAATTATTTCTTAAAGCCTTAAAATATGCCCGAGCAACTGGGGAACATGACCTTCAGGTTAAAGCAGAATCAAATATTTCAGAGTCATGCCGACTGTTGGGCGACACTATAGGACTTGAATATGACCGGGATCTTTTCGAATATGCCATACGCACAGGAGATGAAGCCCTCGCAATATCTTCCGGATTGCATTGTGCAGAGTATCTGGTTAAAGTTGCAAGCGACACGTCAGTAATATCAGCTTATATCGCCCCTCTTCGTAGGTCTGAAATCTATTCCGACTATGTGCCAACAATATACGCAGCTTATTGGTATGAGAATGGGGAGTATAAAAAGGCACTTAAGACCATTGAAGAAGGAGGGTATACACCCTGGCACCAGACATGGCTTCTAAAGGCAAAGATTCTCAACGCCCTTGGTAAACCTGATGAGTCGAATGATATAGTTGAAGATCTTCTTTCCGAGAATAATGATAAATTCTATGACGCTTTACCACCGGAATTATATCGTCTGAAGGCATCAAATCTGTATGAACTTGGGAGGTATGGAGATGCCTATAGAAATCAGTTGATAGCAGAGTCTATTGCCGACTCCCTTCGTTCACGCCGTGAAGAGGATAAACTTCGCTGGCTAAAGATAGAGTATGAGGTTGACAAAAAGAATGCCGAGATAAAAGAACGTAAAGAGAGAGAAGTAAGGATGCGCAATATAACAATAGGTATTTTAATTATTGCTGTGATCGGTTTCTGTCTTTATCTAATCTATGACCGTAAAAGACAGCGTTTCTATAAAGACATAGTATTAAAAAACAGAGAGTTTATTGCCAAAGAGAATGAGTTGTTGAAAGCAAATGCCGATATCCGCCAACAATTGGAACAATTGCAAATTCAACAATCAGAACCTCCTACTCATGACCCACAGCCGGTAGTGTCAGCAGAAAATGCAGAAGTCATATATGCCAAAATCAAGTATGAAGTGGAGGAAAATCAGATATGGCGTGATAAGACCATAACTCGTGAGAGCTTTGCCGATCGGGTAGGTTGTAACCGTACATATTTTTCGGAGGTAGTTAAAATGAAGACCGGAATGACTTATTCCAATTATATGAACCAGCTACGAATAAATGAGGCTGTGCGTCTTCTTTCTGATCCTTCACATGCAGATGAAATATCCTTGCGTCAGCTTTCAGATGATCTTGGATTCATCTCCCTGTCTACATTTTATGCAGCTTTTAAAAAGATTGTAGGCATGACTCCTGCAATTTATAAGAAAACTTCCGGCTCTCTCCTGTCGTAGCCTAAATATCATTAAGTATCATATAATCAGTATCTTAAAATTTTATAAAATTCCGAATCCGACAATTTGTCAAAACATGAATAGTCTTTATTAGATGATTTGATATAATAACCGTAAGTTTGCAATTGAAAAATCATCATAATATTAATAATCATGAAAAAACTGAAGACTATTCTGACTTCTGTCACGATTGCAGCTTTAGGACTTTGTGCGGTTGCCGCAAGCAATGTGAGCTTACGACGCAACGACAATCCTAAACTAAGGGTTGACAATTCACAGAGAGCCCGTATTCTAACGGGACAAACCGCTTCTCCCGGCATTGCGAAGCCTCATAAATCGCGTGCTTTCAAAAAAGCGGGTCAAGTCATAAAAGCACCTCGTAAGTCGAATGCCTCCGGCTCTACAA
Organism: Bacteroides sp.; assembly: GCA_014802265.1. GTDB lineage: Bacteria > Bacteroidota > Bacteroidia > Bacteroidales > Muribaculaceae > Lepagella. The sequence continues at coordinate 63,641 of JAAVCP010000008.1, forward strand.
TCTACGGCTATTTGGGGATTGATCTCGGAGATAATCTTGCTCCGGGTCTCTATACTGTAGATCTTGACCTGCATCAATCTTACCTTGGCTACACCGATGAAGAACGGGTTGTGGCAGGTGCAGTAGTGCGTGATGGGAAGACATCCTATTATTACAACACTAACATGTGGGGATATCTATTCTCGGCAGGTTTCCTTGAGGTGGATATGGCAACCTGTGAAATAACCGATACAGAGATGGATAGTTCGGACTATAGCAACTGGGTACTTAATTTCGCATATAGCCAACGTGACAACTGTTATTACGGTTACAATTACAAAGCTGATGCTTCAGGGATAGCTTTCTTTTCTGCACCTGCTGACAATCCCACAGACATTACCGTGATTTCAGAAGATATGCCAATGGCAGCTTCAATCACTGTTAACCAAATTACAAATGAGATTGTAATAATCACCTTTGACGGTGAGATGCAGACTATTGATCCGGAGACAGGAGCAACAGAGCATGTTCTCTCAACGGATATTTATTCCTATTATATGACTGGTCTGTGTTATAGTCCTTATGATGGGGGTTATATTTGGCAAACAGTAGAGTACGACTTAGAAACGGAAGACTATATGTCATGTCTGTATCTTATTCATGATAACAAGGAAGTAGAGAATCTTGGTAAATATCCTAATGCTATAGAATACTTGAGTTTCTATTGTCCCGATCAGAAACTTGTCAGTGATAATGCCCCTGCCAATCCTACATTTATTGAATCAAATTTCCCGAATGGATCACTTTCAGGAAGTGTAAAATGGGAAATGCCTACGCTAACCTTTGGGGGGACAGAAATTTCAACTGCTCTCACTTATACGGTTTGTGTTGATGATGTTGAGTATACTCATGGCAACGCTAAAGCAGGTGAGGTGATAACTGTTGAGTTTGACACACTTTCAGAGGGTCGCCATTACTTGTCAATAGTATTGGCAATTGGTGATGATGAGGGTCGATCAACAGGAATAAATCTTTATGTAGGCAATGATACACCTTGTGCTCCGGCTGAAGTGGACTTTACTGAAACAGAGATTTCCTGGACTCCAGTTACTAAAGGTACACACAATGGATATATTGATCTTGAGGCACTGACTTACACAGTATATGTAGACGATACCGTATATGCCGAAGGGGTAAAGACCACAAATATTCCATTCAGTGTGCCAGAGGAAGAACTTGCTGATCATGTGGCGAAAGTAGTGGCAGTATGCAATGGTTTGTCATCAGAACCTACCTACTCAAATGCTATCCGTTACGGCACGCCGCTCAATATTCCGGTGTATCTTGCTCCGGATGGTTCAACTGCCCTACTATTCACCATTATTGACAATAACAATGACATGAGTACTTGGGAGTATAGTGAAGATTTTGAAGGCACCGGAACCTTTGTATTCTATTATAATGATACCAATACAGGTGATGATTATCTAATTCTTCCTCCTATATATTTAGACAGGGCAGATATTGTTTATGATTTCAGTTTTATAGCATACGCACGCGATGCAGCTTATCCTGAAAAGTTGAATGTGTTTATGGGCACTGCGCCTACTGCCGAGGCAATGACTACGCAACTTATGGATACCATGACCCTCACTTCCAACGAAGAGACTGATGTCCAGGTACTTTTCACGGTGCCAGAGCCAGGGGTCTATTATTTAGCTGTGCATGCAGTTTCTGATCCAAATAAATTCCGAATGTATGCCCAGAAATTCAGTGTAAAGGAATCATTACTAAGTCCGAATGGTCCGAAGAAAATTGAAGATCTAACAGCTATATTTGGTGAAAAAGGCGCTTTATACGCAGATGTGACTTTCACCCTCCCTACTTTTACTATTATGGGTGACCTTATTCCCTCCGATTCAGAAATTATAGCTGAAGTGTCTTCACCCTTGGAGTCGAAGAAGTTATCAGGTAAACCTGGAGAGAAATTAACAGCTGCTATTTCTACTGAACAGGGTGTCAATACTATTGAGGTTAAATGTTATATTGACGGAGTTGGGTATGGTCAGACAGTAAAAGTTAATGTATTTACGGGTCCTGATGCTCCCGGAGATGTGGCGAATCTTAAGATTACTCCAAGTGAAACAGGAGAAAACGCTGTGATGACATGGGAACCTCCAACGGTCGGTATTAACGGAGGTTATGTAGATTCTGAGGACGTGACATATTATCTTTGTATGCCGGTACAATGGTGGTGGGAAATAGTAGGGTGCATTGGTACCAATATACTTAAATGTGAAGTACCGGTGAGTGATGAAGGACAGTATTTGGTAGAGCTTGGCATTATTTCTGAAAACAGTTATGGTCAGGCAGAGACCGTCACTTCTACTTATAACATAGTTGGTAAACCTTATTCACTCCCTGCCAAAGAAGTATTTAAGGATGGGGTTTCCCTTTACAGTACTTATTTGAATCAAGATGAAAATGCATATTGGGGTTTCTATACTCCGAATGACTATCTAAGCGAGGAATATGTGAATGATGGTAATGTGGCACTTATTGCACAGGGTAATGTCCCCGGTGCTACATCAAGATTCCAAACACCTCTGTTCAGTACTCTTGCAATGAAAGCTGCTTCGTTCACGATGGAATTTCATGATAAAAATGCATCAGAATTCCGTGTTTACATGGAATCTTATGAGAAAGAGCCGGTTTTGCTTTATGATGCTGCCGATCATGAGAAAGTTGACGGATATCATGAGGTGACTGTATCGCTTCCAGAATCAATGCTTGACTGTGGCTGGGTACAGTTAATTTTTGAGACTACACTCGACTCATGGGAAAAATGGCTTGTAATCAATAAGTGGATATTAAGGGAAGATATGGATCATGACCTGAGCGTAACAGCTATTAATGGACCAATGACCTTCATTATTGATGGTAAGAGTATTGTATCTGCAGAGGTAACCAATGAAGGACATACCAAGGAAGTAGTCGAAGCACAATGGCGTGTTATAAGTTCTGAGGATAAACCCCTCATGGAGGTGCCTGTTACAGGTAATAAAGCCCTTGTGCTTGATGAGACAGAAACCTTTACTCTTGAAATAGAGCCGACTGTAGACTTTGGTAGCAATGTAAGCGTTGAGTTTGTTCTTAAAAATGGTGGAGAGAATACTTCTAATGACAGCATGACTATGAAAGCAGGTATATCCACAGGGGGCAAACCTATGGTGACTGATCTCCATATTGTCTCGGTAAACAATGAGACAGTTGATTTAGAGTGGAGTGCCCCTGTATTACCAACCGGTAATGAAAGCTTTGAGAATGAACGTCCTAATATTGATACTCCCAATATGATAGCAGGATTCACCAATATTGATGGGGATGGGGTACCGGTATATGATTTCGCCGGTTGGAATTTTCCATGTGTAGGACAGCCGCAGGGGTGGTTTGTATGGAATGTAGAGCAACTTAACCAAATCATAGGTCAAGATCTCTATGACACTACCGATGGGTCACAGCTTATCGCTGCCTTCTCACCGATGGACGGCACACGTGCTGATGACTGGCTGATCTCACCTGAGATTAAGGGTGGAACAAAGGTGTCTTTCAATGCACGTCCTATTGATATAGGCTATGGTGCAGAGAATATTGAAGTGATGTATTCTGCAAATGGAACTGCATTTGCTGATTTTGAAGCGGTTGAGACAATTGAAGTTAATGTCAATGAATGGCGTGAGTATTCTGTCACTCTGCCTGATGATGCCAAGTATTTTGCACTGCATTATGTTGGAACAGACAACTTCGGTGTATTGCTTGACGAACTTAAATACATACTTGATTCCGAAGCTGTGGCGATAACCGGTTATGATGTTCTTCGTAATGATGTTGAAGAAGCTACTAATACTGCTCTTGACTGTTGGTATGAGGCTACTGTCCCTAATCAGGATGAAATCTATACGTTCTATGTTATCCCAGTGCTTACTGATGGTTCAAGAGGATTAAGATCTAATGGGGTAACGTTTGAGACAACAAGTCTAAGTAATTTAGATTCAACGATCAAAATAAAAACAGGAGCAGGTATAATTACAGTGACGGGAGCTGAAGGGTTACCGCTGAAGGTAGTGTCTGCCTCAGGTTTTGAATTAGCTGATATACACACTGCAACAGATAGTGAGACAATATCAGTCTCAAATGGTGCCTACATATTAAGTATAGGCTCAAAAACTGTAAAAGTTATGGTGAAGTAATTAAAAGTATAAACTAATTAAAATAGAAGGAGAGTGTATCAAAATAAAGAGATTTGATACACTCTCTTTCTGTTTTGTTATCATATTTTAGTTAAACATTATTAATTAGCATTCAAGTTGGTTGGTTAATTGGGAAGTAAGGTTTATTTTTGTAAAAATAGTTATTTAGGCATGTGCATTATGTTCTAATAGGGAATCTGTTACACCAGTTTTCTTTACAAACTTTTAGCGGGTTGTCATACTATCTCTATTGCGAGCTGCCGTTATTTGGAGAGAGTTCACCTTAATAACTCACTGAAAGTGCTTAACGAGAGTTAAGGACTGCCCGGTTCTGACTGACTGTCCGTTGCCGCTGTCACTTGAGAGGATAACGCTTCCGGGTATTCCGATTCTCAGCGCGGGGAGCTTAAGCGGCTGCCCTGCAGTCAGGGACGGACAAGTCAGGGTACACGCTCTATGTCCCGGATGGTTGTGGGGCTACCTATGGTGCAGCAGATGGTTGGAAGGATTTCGGTCGTATAGTAGGCACGCTTCAGACTGGTATTATCTCACCGGAGGCTGAGGAGGGTGCTTGGCGTGCCTTCAGCAGCCGAGGTCATCTTGTGGTGGACAGCAGCGATGGAGAGTACGTGAGAGTGCACAGTATTTCCGGACATCAAGTAGGGGCGATTACCTCCAAGGGACGTAACGAGCTTCGGCTACCCCAGGGATTATATGTAGTTTTGTCAGGCGGCAAGACAGTAAAGGTGCGTCTCTGAGACTGCTCAGACATTTATTATCAGCGGGAGATATGGCAAACAACAGTCTATCTCCTGCTAATTTTTTCTTTTTATTCGTTTTCTTAATAATTTTTATTAAATTTGCTACATAATTGAAATTGTTTACGATTGGAAACGGTCCTGAACGGTCGGAAGCATAACAATAGGGGACCACCTTTAAATCATAATGACCAAGAAGAGCATTACTTTATTGACTGCACTCGCACTGTGTGGAGTAGCAAATGCCACGAATCTGAAGATTCTGACATTGGGAGAGGGTACCGTCGGGATTGATTATCCCGCAATTATGGGATTCGGTATATCTCCTGACGGGAAATATGTGTGTGGCAGTCTTGAATATGGTGTCGGCTATTTCGTAATCAATGTTGACACAAATGAGTATGCATGGGCAATGTCTGATGATCCTGAAGGGGCAGAGCTGCGTAATGTTGATAATAATGGTCTGGCAATAGGTTACAATGGTCCCGGCGTGACATACTCTATAGACGAAGTGGAGACAGAGCTTCCAACACCGGACAGCACCTATAAATATGTGCTTGGGGAGGATCTGACCCTCAACGGCAGTCTGATGGTAGGTTCATTGGTAGGGTCAGGCTATGTCTCTTATCCGGCATATTCTAAAGACGGAGAGGAATGGACCCTTCTTCCACTTCCATCAGATGAGGAGATGGGATATTACCAAGGGAAAGGGGGCGCAGCAAAATGTGTGAGCAGCGACGGCAAGGTCATAGCAGGTTACATAGGCAGCTATGGACCCGCTGTAATCTGGAGAATGAACGATGCCGGAGAGTATGAGATAGACCCTATCTATTCTGATTATATCACTGTGAGCGCAGACGAGGAGAAAGAATTCCTACAGTTTTCTGTTGCCGGGTTGAGCGACAACGGAAAATATGTGCTTATCTCAGCAGCTGACCGTGCGGATGACGGCAGAGGCAGACTTGTGCCTATAATTTATGACACTACCACAGGTGAACTTACCGAATATCTTGAGCCACAGGATATCGACACATATCAACTTGGTCTTACTCCTATTGCCATAGCTGACAACGGAACCTTTGTGGGTGTGGTAGGAAGAGTTATGGAGACAACCGGCACATTTATTATGCGCGCAGGGGAGACACAGGCAGAAATGTTTGTTGACGCATTTCCTGAATATGCCGAGACATTCTCTCTTTTAGATTTGGTTGGGTGCCACACTCCGACAGGTATGTCGGCAGATGGGCGCTATATTTTGGGGTATGGTTATTATTCTGAAAATCCGTATGATGACGACGGTTATTATTATTTTATGACATACGTGCTCGACACCACAGGAGGGTCTGGCGTGGAATGTGTAAATGAAGCAGTGTCTGATGCGGTGGCTACTGATTACTTCACAATTGACGGACGCAGAATTTCCGCACCACAAAAAGGAATCAACATTGTGCGCATGTCTGACGGCTCCATACGCAAGGTCATGAAATAATTGCCATACGATAGCAGTCTGCGAAAGACATAAGGGATATAAGGATATAAGTATGTAGACTTATGTCCTTATGTTTTTTATGCTTTTTTTCATTAAGCCACTGTTTTGTACAAGCTACCTTGAGGTCTGATTATTTTTAGTGTCATTTTTTTACTTATCTATCTAAATACTGACCCAAATACCCAAATAAGGGTGAATTTGTGTATTTCATGACATTATTGTTGTAGAGTCATAAATTTAGCTTTTGGCAGCAATATTGGGATTAGTGTAAAATAATTTTAAAAAAATTAGACCCAATTGTTTGATAATTTAAAATTTTTAATTAATTTTGCAAATAATTAATAGATGAAGGTAAAAATCAAAAATTATAGTGGTGCTCGCGTTGAAAATTTTCTTCGCTGAATATCATATTAACACTGATGACAACATTCAATTCAATATGAAATCAGGTTACTGGTTTTTGTACTCCATCGGCACAAGTTCAGATCAGGGTTTTGTCAGGGTGCCGATGTGTTATGTTTGGTTGAATAATGGTACATTGGAATCTGCCGGACAATACCGGCAACAACAGTTAATCCCATTGCCATGAAATTTTGGCTTTGGAACTACTCAAATTAGGTGTGAATCCGTGAGGACATCGCATCTTTTTTGTTTTTAGACTAATTTGGTTATGTGTAGGGTTTTTCGTAACTTTGCGGCATATTATACCAGACATGAAACAAATCTTCCATTCCCCCACCCCCCTCGCTCTTGAATCAGGCGATGTACTGCCTGAACTGACAGTGGCGTATCACACCTACGGCACCCTTAATGCAGACAAAAGCAATGTAATTTGGGTGATGCACGGTCTGACGGCTAACTCAGACGTGGCAGACTGGTGGCCCGGCACTGTCGGCAAAGGCTTATTTCTCGATCCGGAGAAATATTTCATTGTCTGTGCCAATGTGCTTGGCTCCTGCTATGGCACCACGGGACCATCGTCAGATAATCCTGCCACAGGCTTGCCGTGGTGTGGCACCTTTCCCCGCATCACAATACGCGACATGGTAAAGGCTCATCAGCTTCTTGCGCAGCATCTCGGCATCTCACGCATTCATGAGCTTATAGGAGTATCGCTCGGCGGCTTTCAGGCAATAGAGTGGGCTGTGTCTGACCCGGAGATAGCAGAAAATGTAATGTTTTGTGCCACTGATGCCTCATGCAGTCCCTGGCTGGCAGCCTTTAACCAGACTATGTATATGGCAATCAAGACCGATCCCACCTACGGCATACCTCGCCTTGACGCTGCCCGCAACGGACTGTCAACCGCCCGTGCAATAGCCCTTATCAGCTATCGCGGACCTTTTGCCTACAACATGAGCCAAAAGGATCCCGAGGATAAGCCTGACCCTTTCTTCCACAGGGTGCAGACATATCAGGAATATCAGGGTAAGAAACTTTGTGACAGGTTTGATGTCTATTCTTACATTGCAATATGCGAGAGCGGCGACTCACACGATGTGGGCAGAGGTCGCGGAGGAGTGGCAAAGGCTTTGTCGCGTATCAAAGCCAATACCCTTGTGGTGGGGATCACTTCAGATATTCTTTTCCCCCCTGCTACCCAGAAAGCCCTTGCAGAGAATATCGCCGGAGCCATATATGAGGAAATGCCTTCCGATTTTGCCCATGACGGTTTCCTGATTGAGCATCGCCAGCTGAATGAGATTATGAGGAGATGGAGAGAAGGAAGGGGTGTGAAGTTATAGGGAACATGGATGGAATTAAGGTAAAAAGGATAAATTAAAACTCAAAATATCAGACTTATGAAATTCAAGGCTTTATTCATTGGCGCATCTATTCTCGCCATCATGTCGTCAAGCTGCGTGTCAAACAAGAAGTATGCTGAGCTGCAAACTAAGTATGATCAGCTCAACACTACCTACAACAGCACCCGCGAGGATCTGATCAACTGTAATGCCGATACCCGCAACCTGCAAACACAACTCGACAATGCCACCGCATCTAATGAGGAGTTGAAGAAGGGTATGGCAGAGTTGAAGCATACCCTTGACAAGAGTATGGATGCCAATGCGCAGGGAAGTGTCAACATCGCTAAACTTGTTGATGAGATCAACGCCTCCAACAAATATATCAAGCAGCTCGTTGACGCTAAGTCGAAATCAGACTCACTTAACATCGCGCTGACCAACAAGCTGACCCGCTCACTCAACACTGATGAGCTTAAAGAGGTTGACGTAAAAGTGCTTAAGGGAGTTGTGTATATCTCTCTTGCCGACAATATGCTTTTCAAAAGCGGCAGCTATGAGGTCAACAGCCGTGCTATGGAGACTCTTTCAAAGATAGCAAAGATTTTGAAAGACTATAAGGATTATGATGTGCTCGTAGAGGGTAATACCGACAACGTGCCTATCAGCAAGACCAATATCCGCAACAACTGGGACCTCTCAGCCCTCCGTGCCTCTTCAGTGGTGCAGGTTCTTCAGAACGATTTCGGCATCAATCCCAATCGCCTCACGGCAGGTGGACGCGGAGAGTTTAACGCTATCGCCGACAATGGGACTGAGTTAGGGAAGCAGCGTAACCGCCGCACAGAAATCATTATCACTCCGAAGCTCGACGACTTCCTTGACCTTATCGACAAGGCTCCGGAGACAGACGATGATGCAAAATAATTGCCCCAGCTGATGAAGCTGTTGCAGGCAAGCATTATCACCATCATGTTCCTCCTCGTTGCGTGTGTCAAGGAAGACGTGCCCCGCAACGAGGGGGTTTCTGTTGGAGACCCTTTGCCGAGGTTTGAGGTGATGCTGAATAACGGCAAGACTGTTAGCACGGCGACATTGCAGGGAGAAGTAGGTGTGATTATTTTCTTCAGCACTTCCTGCGGAGACTGCCAGCGGGAACTTCCGAATTTGGAGACAGTCTACAGGTATTTTGAAGAGAATGGCAGCGTGGAGATGCTGGCAATCTCACGAGAGGAAAATCCGGAAAATGTAGAACGCTTCTGGCAAGAGAATGAGCTGACAATCCCTTATTCCGTGCAGACCGACCGCAGGGTCTATAATCTTTTCGCCACAGTAGGGGTACCAAGGGTCTATATCACGGATAAACACAACATCATAGTGTCGGCATTTGACGATTCCGATATTCCGTCGCCGGAGCAACTCATTGAAATAATAGATGAGATACTTCAGAATAACTGAAAAGACACGCCGCTATCGGGCGTGTCTTTTCAGTTATATAAATGTGGGGTTTGCCATCACTATTTGAGGCGCATAGGGCTCAGGGAAGCTTTTTCAGGAGCTTTGACAGCCTTTGCAGGGGTCTTGATGGGAGCCTGCTGTGCCGGAGAAGTTGAGGGAAGATCATAGAACAGCCCTTCGTAGGTGCCGGTGAGTTTGTGTCCATCTTCGTCAACAAGGTCAAACACAAGCTTGCGTGTGTTTTCAGCAGTTGTGGTGATTGTCACGGTGCCTCCCATGATAGGAGCAATGATGTTCTGATAGCCAAATTCATCAACATCGTCAAGGTTACCATACCATGAGAACAGAGTCTGACCACCATAGTCCAAGTAGCCCTTAAGACCGCAGAAAGGAGCCAATTCATTATTGATGGTATACGTACCGTCGGGAAGTATTTCCTCGTCAGACGAAAGCTCGAGCATCAGGAAGTCACCGTGCTCCTGTTCGTAGTCAGTGATCATCACCATAAACTGATATATGCCACTCTTGATATAGTCACCAATAGGATAGCTGAGACCTACCATATCGACACCTTCAGGATTGAAGTCAAACACGATGTCCTTGTCGATAGTGCCTTCGATGGTCACTCCGGCGGTGTCACTGTCATTACGGTTGTCAACATAGACATTGCCTTCATATACGCCTTGTATCTTGATACCGTTTTCAGCCACGAAGTCTATTTCAATTTTAGTTCCGTTGTTGGATACGGTGACTGTTCCGTCAGTGATATAAGCATTCTTTATGCGACCCTCCCTATCAACGTATGTGATATATGTTCCGATAGGATGGATAGTGCCCCAGAAATCCAAAGTTCCACCTTTCTGGAAGGTGAAAGGAAGATTGGTATAGAGAGATACCTCATCACGAGGCTCAACAGTGTAGACCCCATCCACAAGATAGTGCTCAGGATCATGGGCGTTTTCAGCCTTTGGCATAAACATAGGAAGGTTTAGCCAGTAGCCCTCAATCTGTATGTTATCGCTGTTAAACTCACCTGAGTAAAGCTCTAAAGTTACGTCATCACACAAAGGATAGAACCAGTTGGCATAATATCTTTCCTGAGCACCGGAGAAAGTGATATTCTGGTCTTCCGTAAAATCTTCCTTAATCGACACGCCGGGGAGAAATTTGATCGGACCATAATATGAGAGAGCTACGTTGCCGCCTTCCAGTAAGGAAAGTTCGATCTTGATGTCATAATTGTCAGCATCTTTGCGCACATCAGCAGTGCCGGCAAGGAACGGGCAAAGCAGAATGCCGTCTTCACCTTCGTCTAATCGCATCCACATTCCTGATTTCTGCACATTGAGCTGCCATATTTCGTTGCCGGTGCCGGCACGGTAATAGCCGGCAGGGAGCTGTGCATCAAGATAGTCGGCACTTGTCTCAGCGGTTAGTTCCAGAGAAAGCTGTATATCACCGATCTCTGCAGGATCACCATTTACATCGGGTTCGCTTGAGGCGATTGTGAAAGCATATGTGCCGAAATCTTTGCTCAGTCCGTATTCAGCACCGATCAGGTAGTTGAGTTCAGTATATACAGGGGCTTCCTCAAAGCGAATGCTATTCACGTCGGAAGTGAGAAATTCGGTTTTTTGACCATCAGCAGTGGTCACCACTACCTTATATTGTGCCGCTGCCGTAAGTGAGAGAGCACCGAGAGCAAGGGCAGTAATTATATTTCTTTTCATGAATTACTAAGATTAGAGTTAGCGAATAAATTTGAAGCTATTGCCGGGCATAGATGCCACAAACACTCCGGAACCAAGACCATCGACCGCAATATTGACAGTGCCGTCTTCTCCGGCAACTGCAGAAGCCACGGTGGCACCTGAAAGGTTGTAGATATTTACGCAAGAACCTTTATCAAGACCTGAAACTGAGAGGTGGTCTTTTGTGACACCTATCGTAAGATGGGGTGTCTCAATTTTTCCCACTGCGGAATCGGGTTTCTTGATGGTGAGGTTGATTATATCTGCCATATTGAAGCGTGTGTCAACTCCCGTGTAATCATCAACAATAATCATTTCATCGCCGTCAAATGTGGCAACCGGGTTAAATTCAAACTGATATTCAACCACATTGCCATCTTTTGTATTCACAAGGAGTGAATAATCGTAGGCTGACACTGTAAATGCAGATGCCAAAGCCATAATAGAGGCTATAATATATTTCTTCATATCATTATTTCTTTAGAATGTTAGGAAAAGAGGTGTTCCGGTTATTTTTTCTCAGGGAGCTGACCGGAATATTTCGCTTTCAACTGCACGCCAACGCCGAGAGTGCCGTCAATTTCAACCACAGTGTCGGCACCTTCGACTGATATTGTGACAGTGCCGCTGACAAACTTGGTCACTTCATTGAAAGGCTTGTAGACATGAACGTAGCTTGAGGCTGTGCCGTTTTCCTTAGTGTCTTCAAAAGTATAGACACCCGGTGCCGGGGCATTCCCATCAGAGAACAGATCTATGTCCATCTCAAGGTTCCAATCAGAGTCGTTAAACCTATAGTAGAAACCATTGGCAGCAGGATCGTTTACATCCAAGTATGCGCAGCCGGAGAGGTTGAAGTTGATTATTGGACCGAATGTGTTAAGGGTGTCTTCACAGGTGAATTTGAGAGTCCCGTCAGGATAGGTCACTTCTCCGACAAATGAGTACAGTTCGCCGTCGCGAGTGATGGTCAGTGTGCCGTCGCTGATTCTGCTTTCATTCCCGTCGATAGCCACTTTGGAATATGTAGGATCTAAAGTAAAGTCATCGTTGGAGTCATTTCCTTTGTATGTGCCTTCCTGAAGGAAAAACGCTGCAGGCTGCCAAAGGTCGAGCACTACCATGTCTTCCTCGTTGGAGAAGGTGAGACTTATGTTCTGGTTACCATAGGTAGTGACAAATACATTTTGAAAAACCATTTCGGTATCATTCCCGCTCTGAACTTTCTCAAATGTGATCTCCTGCACGTAGTCTGCGTTGAATTTGTGTTGGACGCCATCCTTGTCAGTAATGACAATATTCTGAGCTTGCATCGCCAGAACGGATGCACCACACAAAAACGCTGTTGTTAAAAGGTGCTTCATATTAGTTTGGTTAAAGTTAATAATGTGTTTTTGTTTAGTTGTAATTAGGCGGGAGAGCAGAGAATTCAAAACTGNNNGGATACAATAAGGGGCATTGTTTTTATTTCAATGCCCCAAAGGTATATAAAAATTTAAAAAGATACAAACAAATGAAAATAAAACGAAAAAAATCTATGCAGATTTCAGACGTTGAACCGGAAATGCATTATGTCGCCGTCGCAGACCACATATTCTTTACCCTCCACCGACATCTTACCAGCCTCTTTAACGGCGTTTTCAGAGCCGAGGGTAACAAAGTCATCATATTTTATAACCTCCGCACGGATAAATCCTTTCTCAAAGTCAGTGTGTATTATTCCGGCTGCCTGTGGAGCCTTTGTGCCACGCAGGAATGTCCAGGCACGACACTCGTCGGCACCGGCAGTGAAATATGTCTGGAGGTCAAGGAGCGCGTATGCAGCACGGATAAGTCGGCTTACGCCACTCTCCTTTAAGCCGATCTCCTCAAGAAATTCGGCACGCTCCTCAGGTGTCTCCAGCTCGGCAATCTCGCTTTCGGTGGCAGCTGCCACAATCATTATGTCGGAGGAGTCGTCTTTTAATGCCTCTTTCACCTGCTCCACATATTTGTTGCCCGTGGCAGCTGAAGCGTCGTCAACATTGCAGACGTAAAGCACCGGCTTATTGGTCAGGAGGAAAAGGTCATGGGCAAACTTTTGCTCGTCTTTTGTCTCAAACTGCACGCTGCGTGCGGGCTTCCCTGCTTCGAGGGCAGCCTTATATGCCTGCAGCACGTCAGCTTGCAGGCGTGCTGTCTTGTCGCCGCCGGTCTGAGCTGCCTTTAGGGTCTTTGCGAGGCGCGCATCAACTGTCTCAAGGTCTTTTAGCTGGAGCTCATAATTTATAATTTCCATGTCACGTACCGGATCTACGGTGCCATCGACGTGGGTGATATTGTCATCATCAAAGCAACGGAGCACGTGGAGTATGGCATCGGTCTCACGTATGTTCGCAAGGAACTTGTTGCCCAATCCTTCTCCTTTTGAAGCTCCCTTTACAAGCCCGGCGATGTCTACAATCTCCACTGTGGCAGGCACGACGCTGCGAGGGTTACACATTTCCACGAGTTTGTTAAGACGCTCATCGGGCACAGTGATCATACCCACGTTTGGCTCAATTGTGCAAAACGGGAAATTGGCAGACTGAGCTTTCGCGCTGCTCAGACAGTTGAAAAGTGTGGACTTCCCCACATTTGGCAAGCCCACTATACCGCATTTTAAAGACATTTCTTATTCGTTTTTAATTTTTCTGCAAAATTACAGTTTTTCCGCTGCATTTACAAATCTCAATTATAGGCATGCATTGAATTAAGGTGGTTTACGCCAAAATAAGTCATTGCCACCACTAAGATTGCAAACAACAGGTAAATGTGCAGACAGCGGGGACGGCGGAAGAATGGAATGCTTTTGTGGAGCGGGAGGGAATATACAAGGAGGGTTATAAGTGCCCATGTCTCTTTGGGGTCCCACGACCAATATTGTCCCCATGATACGTTTGCCCATACCGCACCGGTGAAGATTCCTAATCCCAGGAAGACTATTCCCGGATAGAGGAGTGCTTCTGAAAGTGTTGAGAGCCGTGATACGGAAGATTTCATTATAAGGGCAGTGACGGAATTTATAAAAGTAAATCCTAAAATGGCGTATGCAGTCATCACGAGAGTGACATGAAGCGAGAGCCACCCGGAGTGGAGAACCGGCATAAGGGGAGTGACCACGGGATTCATCTCAACCATGTGTGCCACCAACGCCAGTGCCCCTGCCATGAGCATTCCCAAAGGGAGGAGCAGAGCGTTGCGCCATGCAACTAAAATCAACAGACATTCAGTTATCAACACCACAAGGAGCAGTGTCTCAAAGGTGTTTGACAGGGGAAGTCTTTCCGAAAGATACCATTGGAATATAAAGCATATCGCAGACACCGTTAAAGCGACGATGAGCAACATTCTTGTGAGCAACAAGCCTTTCCTTACCCTAAAGATCTGTAACATTCCGGCGAAAAAGCCACAAAACAAGGTTATGAAAACAATTGTGGTGAAAGGGATTGAGTTATAGAGTAATTCTATTTTTACCCTTGTGGGAGAAAGCGGAGTGAGGTCAGGGTCTGGAGTAACAATGAGGTTTCCGGAATAAAGTTCCAATATGATTCCCACTTTTTCGTCAAGTTCCTCCACAGCACGTGCCCTCTTTTCTCCAAGAGAGGCATACAACCTTTCCACACGATAGTCTCCAACAGAGTCAAACAGTTGAGAAAGAGAAGCATGATTCCCCGCTATTCCTAAAGATTTTCTTATCTCCTTATCCTTTATTTTCAGCAACGGCTGATCTTTCCATTGTTGAGGAAACAGCTTTAGAGAGAGAAGCGTTTGCTCCGGGGTCAACCCACGGAATGAGGGTTTGCCATAAAGTTTTGTGACCACATCTCTTGCGAGGGTATTGAAACACACTACCCTCCCCTCATATACTACCTGCTGGCTGCGGAGACTGTCGGCTACCTGACGCGGCACCCCATCAATTGAGGCAGCATGTGACATAGAGGTGCCACATGACAATAAAACAATTAAAGACACATTACGAATCAACTGCCGGAATCTCCCACCCGGAGCTATAAGGAGCCATACACCTCCTATTGCAAACAGAACATATCCGGCATAGGATAGGGTTATGCCGTAGGGGTCATGGTTGACTGACAGGATTGTGGCACCCTCACTGTCGTAAGATGCCTGAAGCAGTCGATACCCTTTGAGGTCAACAATTTTATTCATCGAGACAACAAATTTCTCTCCTCCGACAGACAGGTGAGAAACATAGTCGCGGGCCACTATTCCACCGGGATAATACATCACCTCAAACTTTTCCAGTGTTATAGGCTGCGGCAACGGAATAGCATTGTTGTCAGCAGAAAGGAATGTTGAGACTTCCTCCCCGGGAGCTATCCTTACACTCCCCTTTTCCTGGGTGAGATATGTAAGGGCTCCCCCTGCGAGAATGGCAAGGAGAGAGACATGTAGCAGAAAGCGAGGAGCATTGTTCCACATGCGGGTCTTTATAATAGAGGCTGTCAGCACAGCGGCAAAAGCTGTCCAGAGAAGGATAAACCATGCAGAGCCATATACTGCAGGGGAGATAAACGTGGTGACTGCCAACGCGATTGTCACAATCACATAGGCAGCCACCGACAAGTGTTTAAGATTATTCATGACAGGTTTGTTCAGAAGGGGAGGAAGTCGGTTGATATCGGTTTCATAGCCATGCATTCCATCTCAATTAACCATCCGGGTCGGCACACCGGTGCAAGCAGAATTATGTGAGGCGTGTCAGGGAACCGCTCCTCAAACATTTCTGCCACTACAGGGTAGTCGGCAGGGTCACGGAGGTAGACAAGTATCTGCCCGACATCAGCCCAGTCGCAGTCGGCAGCCTTCAGAAGAGCCTCCACGTTAGTCCACATTCTCAAAGTCTGACGACGAATGTCACCTTCCCAGACCACTTCCCCACGATTGTCGATACTCGCAGTGCCGGAGATGAAAAGATGCCGCCTGTCGCCGTAATCAACGGCAGTGGCACGCTCGAAAGCTACCCCATATTCGTAAGTGGGATTAAGGTATTCCGGGGCATTTATCTGGCGCATCTGCCCTTTCTCCAATCCTTTGACCGAATAAGAATCCATCTGGACAGTGACCTTACGGTCGGAATGTCTTCCTCCTATGCCGGTGCTTGCTATAAACCGTGTGGAGGGGGTGAGTCCCAATTCACTGAAAGCACGGTTTCTTCCCTCCACTACTCCTGCATAGTTTACGTCAACATTCTGCACGAAAAACCATGTGCGCACACAGTTGTCGAGCAGGGAGGCATCAAAATCATGAAGAATGTCTTCAGTGGCTCGAAGCATTTCATAAGTAGCCTTTTCAGAGTCAATCCCGGGGCGATTACGGCTTCCCTCAAAGATATGGGTATAGCCACCGTTGTCTGATGCGGTGACAGAACCGTCAGCCAAAATAGTTACGGAATCGATTTCCATAGCCCATACCCACAGAGCAACCTTTGTCATAGAGAGCGGGGGCTGCTCAACAACTGAGACAGCACATCCTTTCAATTCAGGTAGAAGGGCAGCCTGATTGGCAGCATCGCTGAGGAACCAACGGCAGAACACCGGTTTCATCTTCCCTGAAAATCCAGAGATGAGAGTAGAATATCCTTCCATGACCTCCGCGAGCTGTGCGGAGAAAGGGAGCATAGGATCTGATGCGGTTATTATGGCATGGGTCTCCAGACCACCATTAGATGAAATCAGACTTTTTTTCTTAATCATGAGCACCGTTATTAATCCAGGATTCAATAAAAGAAGATTTTTCGGAAGTGAGGAGATTAGAGTGGTCAAATCGCCATGATTCAGAGATGTCAGTTGCCACGACTTGCCATAGAGTTGAAGCCGAAGCATTGCCGGGATTTACAATCATTTCACCTTCCACGACAGTCGACGGCTTGTTTACGATATCGGAATAAGCTTTGGAAGCATTAAGGTCGAGTCCGGCAGCCGGGGTCTCGGTGCCTCCGTGACATTGCAGGCATGTCTTGTTGAATATTTCACTGCATATCACGGCAAAGGGGGCAGCATCAAGTTCTCCGATGTTGAACACCACATCTTCTGTGGTGTCTATAGATTTTGACAGCAGGGTAATAACCCTTTTCCTGAGACGATTGATTATGCAGACTTCAACAGTTGAGACCTTACGGTCAACGTTTGTCATTGAGATGTCGTCGTTGCCGTCGTTCAGGTTCTTTGACACAACGGCAAATTCGTTGTCATCTTCAAACACGGCTAATGCAACCGTGTATTGAGTATCGGCATATTGATCACACCCGGTCAGCTCGCCTTTCATTGTTACGGTGAACCCGGTGGTGGCGACTCCGGAATTGTCGGGATAAATCTTACCGTCGTCACATCCGGTTGCAAACAAGGCTACCACAGATATTCCCAAAAGAGGAATCTTTCTGATCAGTCCACGCATTTTGTTAATGTTCATAACTTTCAAAAGGTGTGGGAATCAGAATGTGTATTGAATCTGCACGGTTGCGTTGTGGGTGGCAAGACCGAGGTCATCATTGTCACGGTCAAGCTGGGTCTTATGTCCTGTGCGCCCCATATAGCGGTACATTGCCTGCAGTTTTAGGTTGACCCCTTTGAAATAGTAATTTATTCCGACAGCAGGCATATTTAGAAGTCCGCCTTTGTCAAGACCGTTGCGGTCAAAGAAATCATAACGGAGAGCCGGCTGCAAACGGTCGGTTACGAAATAACCACCCTGAATGTATCCGCCCATGTAGTCGAAAGACTTGTCAATCTTCTGTCGTTTGGTGAAACCGACGTGCATATAATATGCTTCCCCGGCAAGATAAAGGCGGTTGTGCATCCATGCCAGTTCGAGTCCGGCACGGAAATCATTGGTACTCTCATTTTCACTCTCCACATTAATAGAAGCTGACGCACCGACAAGGAGACGGTTGAGGTTGAGCTGATTAGGATTACCCTGAGTGGCAGGCATCACACCGTATGGCTGGAAAGTGACTCTTCCGGCATATAGAAGGGAAGGGATATGCCAGTCATCGCTGAAGGTTTTAGTCGCACTGTTGGTTGAAGAGCCGGTACCGTTGAAAATACCCACCTGATAGCCCCATTTATTTTTTATCATACCGTGGATTTCCACGCCAAGGTCAAATCCGGTCATCATTGTCGGAGTCACGGCGTTGAGGGAATAGGGCATGATTACAGAAGAGGTAAGCGACACGGGGAGAGTCGGGAAAAGAGTCTCACCGAGTGTGGTGAGAGTGGCATGGGTAAATGGTGTCTTGAATTTACCGACACGCACTGCAAACTCATCACGCACTTTCATATCTGCCCAAGCTTGCTGGAGCAAACTGCCCCCAGAGGCTGCCGCATTGATCGAAAGGTTATAAGTGATGAATCCGAAGGCGCGTCCGGTGAATCCGAGAACGGCATATGGAATGGAAAATCCGCTGTTGTGGACATGATCCTGATTATATGCCGGGTCAAGACCCTCGCTGTCATAGTAGTTGAAATCTACTGCGGTCTGCACCATCAGATAAGGTTTGAATTCAAACTTTTTGTTGGTGCTTTCCCACACGAATCCTTTTCTTCCGGCAAAGGATACAACGCCGTTTTCGGTGTCGGCATCATATTGTGCGGCAGCCGGAAGAGCGAGGAGTGAGGTGAGCAGAAAGGTCAGTATCTTTTTCATGTGCTTGATGTGTGTGTCGTGTTTTTATTGGTTGGAGTGGTTAGATTAAAGTGACTGCAGGAAGCGGACAATGGCATCGCGCTCAGTCTTGGTCATGTTTTTAAATAGATTTTTGGATGCTTCTCCCTCGCCGCCATGCCACATAATAGCCTCCACAAAGTTTCGGGCACGTCCGTCATGCAGGAAGTATGTGTGTCCGTTTACTTTCTCTTGAAGACCAATTCCCCAGAGAGGGGTTGTGCGCCATTCATTACCCATTGCGAGTCCGGAGGGGTAATTGTCGTTAAGCCCGACACCCATAATTTCAGACCCCATGTCGTGGAGTAGGAAGTCGCTGTAAGGGTGTATGGTCTGCCCGCCGAGCCAGGGAAGCTGGGTGCCGTTGAGCAGCGTTGAGCCACGGCTGCGGGTGTGTAGGGTGGTGACGTGACAGAGATGGCATTTAGCCTCATAAAATTTCTGCTCGCCCATCTGCACCATAGGATCGTTGACATCACGGCGGGAAGGCACGCCGAGACATTGCATATACAGGTCTACGTTCTCCATGTCTTCAGTGGAAACGTCGAGCTGATCATAAAGCAGACCCATCATAGAGCCTTCTGTCATCTGCAACTGACCCTCGCAGATCTCTTCAGGATAGCGGCTGTTGGTCACGCCCATATCGCTTGAGAAACCAAGCTCTACGGTGAGATCGGCATGTTGTGCCTTATTGCCGGAGACACCCAGACTCTTCACACCGCGCTCGGTGATATAATTGCATCTGCCTGAAATGCCATATTCAGGATAGTTGCTCTTTTTAGCCAAGGCTTCTATCTCCAAAGGGTCGAGAGACATTATTTGCCCCATTCCGACATGGCGGAGAGGAATACGCACTGTGCAGAATAAATCTTCAGCCGGTATGTCGTCAAGATACCAGTCAGTGATTGTATATGTAGGCTTTGCCAGCTCGTAGGTTTCACCGTCGGGGAAAGAGAATGTCTGATATTCCCAATCGACATGGAATTTACCTTCCGGCTGCACTCCGTAGATTGCCTGGTCGTGGATCACACGTCCGTATCCTTGGAAGAAAGCCCCGTTCTTACGTGTGACGTAGACGAGGGCTGAAGAAAATCCGTAGGGACCTGATCCGTGGTCAGCCCAGCCGGCAGGTTTAGTGCGCCCGGCATTGCTGTGGCAACTTCCGCAGGAATAGCCGGCATAGACGGGACCTAAGCCGCCGCCATAACCGTTGGAAGAGGTGCGCATGTCATCATAGAGTCGGTCGCCACGGTTGAAACGGGTGGTGTATTCACCGCTCACCCAGTCGGCAGGACTGTCATAGGCTTTCGATGAGTTGACAAAGATAGACGATGTTCCTGCCGACAGTTCATAGCCGGCAGGAACTTCCACGTCAAGCACATCGAGACCATCCTCCCCGCATGATGAGAGGATGGCACCGAATATTATTGGTATGAGATAAGATCTGTTCATTAATTATTAACTTTGCGTGGCTGTCCGTCTTTGAAGAGAAGGAACTCCAAAGTGTGGAATCCACGGATATTCTGAGCTGCTTCAACTTTGTCGTCGCCATCACCGTCACCCCATTCAAGGTCGGAGAAGTTGCCGCTGTTAAGATGGTTTACGATCATGTCCTGATCAAGAGGCCAGCTGTCCATGTTGGGGTCAAGACCAAGGTTATCCACGGGACCGAACAGGAATGCCTCGCTCTTCTCCCAGGGTTCGCGGGCTGACAACCATGAGTTGCAGGCAGCTTCAAAGGCAGCATCATTACGCTTGGAAGAAAGATCCTTTACAGCAGTCAGCATGGCTGAATTGCGCTCCTTGAGCTCTGCATAAGTGGGGAGCACAACCACGTCAACATAATTCTCCACGATTTTCTGAAGCTCACCATCGAAAGATGCATCAAGATTAAGGAAGAAAGGAGTGAGCTGGTTAGTGATAAGCTGTTCGAGGTCAGCACAAGTATTCATTGCAGTGACAGCTTCCGAAGAATTGATGTTGTTGCGGAAAGGCTGCGGAATGTCAAGGATAGCCTTGGCTGCTGCTTCGATGGCTGCTATCACGGCAGCATCAAGAGTTGGATTCTGAGCCTTTACAAGAGCTGACATTGAGTTCTCATTTACATTATTGTCGCGTGATCCGTAATAAGAATTGCGGATTGAGTAGATATTGTTGGAGTAGTCTTCGCGTGAGTGCCAGCTATACCAAGACTCCACTGCGTAGAGACCTTCTTCAGTGCGTCCTGCCATAAAGAGATTGTAGGGGTCGCCGATTTTTGCCTCACCTACCTCGTTGGCAATGTCGGCACAGCCACCGAGAATTTCTTCTATACATTCAAGATAACTCTTATATATTCCTGAAGCTGAAGGATTTTTGAAAGATTTTGCAAAAGCCTCACCACCGTCGTAAGCCACAGCCCATGAGTTGTAGAGGTCTTCAGAGTCGCGGGCGAGCAATTCAGCCACCTTTACTGAGTAATTGTGCCAGCTGTCGGCATTTTTTGCAGAGTAATCGAGATCTTTTGACTCTACATCTTCTGTAGGAGTCTTGCCATCGTTAGCTGGCTCGTCATTGTCATTGCTGCAGGAGCTGAAGGCAACCGCTGCGAAAAGCATGGACCCGCATACCAATGCGGAATTTTTAAGAAATGCAGTTAATTTTTTCATTGCTTATTGTTGTTATTGATTTTATCTTTTGAAGAACCACCCTACGTATGCCACTCCGATTGAGAATTCGTTTTCGCTGTTGTAAGTGCCTTTGCCAAAAACTTTTGAAGTGCCTATCTGACGCATAGAATAGTCAGCCTTTACCACCAGGTTGGGGAGTGCGAACCAGTTGAGACCGACTATCCATTTACTCACCTCAAGTCGCTTGTCAGGAGTATAGGGTTTTGCCACAGATTTTTGAGGATTGAAATATTCATATCTTCCGAAAGGAACAATAGTAGGACATCCGGCTATACTGAACACATTGCCGAAATTGAAGCCAAGTTCTGCGCCGTAACTGAGTGTATTTTTTGCTACCGGCGTAAGGCGGCTGTAGGGTGAGGCTCCGGGCAGACGGTTATTACGCTCGTTGACAGCCTTGCTATTGCCGAGGTGACCGTAGGTGAGATCAGCACGTGCCGTGAGATATTTGTTGCGGTATTGGGCATCCCATGTGACAATTTCAACCGGGATTTTACCGTAAGAGGAATATGTCTGAGATTTGTCGGAGTTGGCTCCGGTGTTAGGACAATAGTAGAATGATACCCCGGTTCTAAGTCCCGGCACTCCCCTCCAGTCAAGACGTGCCACGTATGCCGGGCATGTGAAGTTGTCTGCCTCGAAGAATCCCTGTTTTCCGGAAGCTATCCAAGTGTCACGGTCAAAGCCGTTGGCGTTAAGTCCGGTGACAATCATTGCCTGATAGTCAAACACACCATAGTTTCTGCCAAATGTGCCGAAGAAAGTTAGTCCGGTTTCATGCCATGTTGAGGGCATGATTACAGTCTGGCTTTCGGGGCGTATCGTACCGAAGAAGTTGATTGGCTCATGGTGGGCATTGGTCAGCCCGACAGGTATCACCTGATGACCGACACGCACATTGAATGCGGGGCAGATAAGGCGTGTTATGTGAAGTTGCTCAAGTGCCACTTCCCCACCTTTTTCTATTTCAGTCTCATATTCGCCGTTTTCATTATTTTCAAGCTCTACGGCTGTGCCTGTGCCTCCTGCCTCAAATTCGATTTCGGCACCGAGAATCCATTTGGGAGTAAACTTATAATCAAAACCGATTGTAAAACGGGGCACGGCAATTGTGTTGCGATTCTCTTTTGTTGATCCTTCCTTTTGGAAACGGTTTATTCCGTAGTCTTTGAAAGAGGCTACCATCTCCCCGTAACTACCGAACCGGAACTTGTTGTAGCCGGCAGTGTCGGCAAGTTCCTGCGACGACATGCTGACTGTGGCTGATGCGATTGAAATTACCGCTGCTGCGGCTGTAAACTTGATGTGCTTGAGTATCATTTCTATGACGGTTGGATTTGACGATGCAAAATTACAACCGTCTGGCTGCCCCCGAAATACACATAAATTGGTAAAATATACCCTTCCCAATACCTATTTTGCAGTAAAACGATAAAAAAACCGTAGTAAGATGGTTTCTTAACTACGGTTTGAAATAAAAGCAAGTCGGCTTTTTCGGACGGATATGACTCCCATGCGCATGTCGGTTACGTTAGGATGCTTACGGTTGTTTTCATTCAAATTAAACATGGCGTTTTTGTTTGCAAAGTTCGCAATCAAAAACGCCATCTGAAAGTCGGCCTGGTTCGGATGTTTACATAAAATTCGGTGATGAATGGACAGAAGGAGTCACCAGATAAACGAACATAAACACACATATTGACGTGATTAGTAAAACAATCACGTCAATAGCGAGTACGACCGTTGCCTTTAGATAAGACTACAATCCCAGATTAAGTTTTGATATTATAAGATTTGGTATGAGGTTATTAGATAAAGAGAATTTCAGAATAGAAAGACAGAAAACGTTTACTTTCTATTCAAGAATATCTTCGGGTTGGAGTGGCATATATGGGCCATCCTTGACTTCGAAGATTGCGGACGGTTCGATAACTTCAATTCCGTGCCATTGACCGGCTGGTATCTGTACTCCATAATTTCCTATGGCTGGATCAAGCAAATATCGTTCAATCTGTGCTCCAAGGTCGTTATAGAATACCACAAACATTTTTCCGCGAAGCAATATGTATGTTTCGGCTGTATGTATGTGGCGATGTATTGGTAATGCTGTTCCCGGGAGTAAGACGTTGATTAATCTTTGCGCTTTTGCGTCAAGACTATTGTGCAGGTTGAAGTTCATCCTCAGTCGCGGACTCCCTTCGGCCTTTATTGTTACTTCATCGAGTAGTTCGTTATTTATTATCATTATTGAAGTGTTTTTGATTTGAGATATTCCTCATGAAGATGATAATATTTCTTCATAAAGATTAAATATGAAATACCGAGAACCAATATTACGATTCCAAGGTAAATGTAATGGTTAATCGGAAGATATATCAGACCTGCTGAGATCAGGAGCTGAACAGCCATATAGAAATAGGACACAGTTGTATGAGGAATTTTCAGCTCGTTAGCCATCAGTTGGAAAGCATGTTTCCGGTGAGCTTGTCCAAGATTTTCATGAAGCATTATCCGATGACAGATTGTAAGAACAGTATCCGCCCCATATACAGCCAAGAAAACTATATATGCGAAATCTCCAGTTGAAAGAATGAGTTTGCCGAGAGCGAACAATAGGATGAATGCCATCGAGATCGACCCGACATCGCCAGCAAAACATTTCGCTTTCTTTCGGAAATTGAAGAAGCAGAAAACCAGTACGCTCAATCCGGCTACATAAAGGTAAGGCATAGCAATGAACGGCGCTCTTGCATTCAGACAAATGAGCGGAATGAGCACAGAGAGGGAGTAACCTCCTGTAATACCGTTGATGCCGTCCATAAAATTATACGCATTCACAATTCCTACACATACTATCAGTGCGATAATAACCATCCACCAGTCGTGAAGATTAAGTATTCCGAGCTGATAGAACATCAGGAACATTGCTGCGAACTGAGCCACCAGCCGAGTGCTGTCCGGCAAAGAGTGTATATCATCAATAAAACTGACGATACCGATTAGAGACAGTCCAAGGATGAACCACGAATATTGTAGATCGAAAAAGAGCCAAAAGAGCCAAGCACCTATAAGAAAGACAATTCCACCTCCCCTCAGAGTGACTGAGGTATGCGATGAGCGCATATTCGGCTTATCGATGATATTGAATCGATCTGCCACGCGGAAGTATGCTAATTCAAGCAGGACTAGCAATATTCCAATAATCAATAAGTACATTATTTTTAAGAATTATGAAAACTCCTGATGGTTTTTACAAGACCATCACACGCCCGAACAGGCATTTGCTCAATCCCGAGAGCTTCCTTTATTTTTTTATTTGATACGACGTAATTCTCTGTCAACTTATCGAGCCGAAAAGTATTTAACGGTAAATGCAAAACATCGCCTGTTTTTGCCATTATCCTTATGAAGCCCTTGGGAACTTTCCAGATATGAGCACTCTTTTCCATAGCGGCACACATAACACTGATGAGTTCGTTTGTTGACAAAGCATCGTCATCAGACATATTATAGATACCGCTGGCAACTTCGTTTGCAAGTAACCCTTTTATTACGAAAGATAGATTATCGATGGACGTGAACGTTCGTCTGTTTTCAAATGCGCCCAATGGCCATGGAATTCCTTTCGAAATCACGCCATACAATAGGTTGAGGTTACCTTTGTTTCCGGGTCCATGAATCATACACGGCCTAAGTATTACCACGTCTCGGCCCTTATAAGTTCCTGGATTGCTCTCTAATTTCTCCAAAATATATTCCTCGGCCTTGACCTTACTTTCCCCATAAGGGCCGACAGGGCATGGCACAACATCTTCGGTGAGAATATTGCCGGGGACCTTGTCAACAGCGGCCTTGACAGAACTGAAGAAAATGAATTTGCGAATATGAGTATGCTCGGTGAAATAATCGAATATTTTCTTCGTCAGATCGGTATTGACTTTGAAGTAGACGTCGGCTGCCGACTTATTCCGTGTGTCGTGTGCCTTGCCAGCCAGATGGATTATTGCGTCGACTTCAGGGATCCGATTATTATCAAGATCGTCCCACGATAAAGTTCGTGCCACACCCTCCTTTTCCGGTGCTACAATATCAAGGCCATAGATAACATTATCATCTTTAAGCGCCTTAACAAGATTAGATCCAACAAACCCGTGAATCCCAGTTATTAGTAGTGTAGGCATATCAATTTATTTGAAGAGCGATTCTAAATTATCCATACATTTTGCAAACTTGAAATTCGCTTCACTATATTTCTTCCCGTTTTGACCCTTTTCCCTAAGAATAGTTATATCTGTGGATTCAAGAAATTCGAATAAAGACGCTAAGGCATCAGGATTTTCGGCAGGAACACTCCAACCACATTCAGCATCATTGATAAGAGCAGCTCCTTCTCCATTAATCATTGCTGCAATAGGCTTTCCTGATGACATATATGCTTGAAGTCTCGAAGGTACTGTCAATGCAAAAATTGGCTCATCCTTGAGTGCCATAAAAAGAATGTCCGCTTTGGAAAAGAAATATGGCATTGCCCATAACGGATATCGACCTAAACAATATATCTGATTTTCAAGTTGATTCCTTTTTGCAAAATCTTCCACATATTTCCTTTTTCGGCCATCTCCAACAAATATGATATTTATTGGTTTCCCCTTCAATAACAACATAGCTTCCATTATATGTGGTAAATCTTGAGCATCGCCCATATTACCGGCCACAAGTATGTTAAATCCAGAGGGGAATGTGGGAGCCTCAAAATCTGAATTATTTAAGGTAAGAGTATCCTCAACCCAGTTAGGGAAATATTTTATTCTATTATCGAAATCACCTTTTTCATTTATGGAAATACGATAACCTTTTGATCCAATGAGCAAAACGTCTGAGTTTTTATAAATCCATCGCGTAATACTACCGAAGAGGTGCAATATTCTCTTATTCTTGATACCTCCAGCAGCTGAGAGACTTTCTGGCCATAGGTCTAAAACCCAAAAATAAATCGGAATTTTCTGAATCTTTTTTACAATTATTGCAGGTACTCCGACAAGAATAGGAGATGGTTCGTGTACAATAATTACATCATATTTATATCTTAGAGACACCCAAATTGCTTTTAAAGAGGCAAAAAAAGTGTAGCTCAAAAAGTTTAACGCTAATCTTAATCCTCCTCCTTCACCTCGTGGAATCAATAATGTTCTGAATATTTTTACCCCTTTTAGAGTCTCTGTTCTCTTTTTGAATACTCCATACCCCTCAAAAAATTTCCCCTTGGGATAATTCGGAATTCCGGTTAATACGGTTACCTCATGCCCCCTTTTCTTAAGTTCAAATGCCATATCATTACATTTGAAATTCTCAGGATAAAAGTATTGGGTGACAATAAGTACTCTCATTATTTTCTCCAGACCATCTTATTTACTATTCCAACGTATGATTGAATGAGACGGACTACTTTGTCGGAAACATTTGAGTCTGTATAGGCTTCTACCGGAGATGGAATAAATCCTTCAGTCTGCATTTCGACGGCCATCCGAACAGCTTGTATAACAGAATCAGATGTTATAGAACCAATAACAAACACTCCGCTATCCATCGCTTCAGGGCGCTCTGTTGAAGTTCGGACGGAAACGGCAGGAAAATGGAGATTAGCACTTTCTTCAGGAAGAGTACCGCTATCCGAAACAACACAAAATGCGTTCTGTTGAAGTTTATTGTAGTCCATAAATCCGAGAGGCTTGTGCTGAATCACACGTTCATCAAACTTAAAGCCTCGCCCTTTTATATATTTCTCTGAACGTGGATGGCAGCTGTATAAGACAGGCATATCATAGTACTCAGCCATCGCATTGACTGCGTTCATCAATGAATAAAAATTTGACTCGATATCAATGTTCTCTTCCCTATGGCTCGAAAGGAGAATATATTGTTTATTTTTAAGCCCAAGCTCGCTTAGAATATTACTATCTTCAATTGCTTTGGAATGAACTTTCAGAACTTCTGCCATTGGGGAGCCAACAACGTATGTATATTCCGGCTTTACTCCTGAGTCCAAAATATAACGCCGGGCATGCTCTGAGTAGCAAAGGTTCACGTCGCTAGTTACATCGACTATCCGGCGTATTACTTCCTCCGGAAGATTCTCATCTTTGCACCGGTTACCGGCCTCCATATGGAAAACTGGAATCTTCAGACGTTTGGCAGCGATAACTGATAGGCAGGAGTTCGTATCGCCTAGAACAATAATTGCATCGGGCTTGATATCAACCATCAGTTCGTAAGCCTTGGCTATGACATTGCCCATTGTCCGACCGAGATTTTCACCGACCACCCCTAAATAGTAGTCGGGCTGTCTCAGCCCAAGGTCTTTGACGAAAACCTCGTTCAAGGTATAGTCATAGTTCTGCCCGGTATGGACAAGTATATGGTCGAAATATCTGTCCGATTTCTTGATGATCTCCGACATCTTGATTATCTCGGGACGGGTTCCCAAGATTGTCATCAGCTTAAGTTTTTTCATTTCAGATTATAATGGGAATAGAGAGACTTATGGTTTTTCATCCAGTCTGCCATTTCAGCCACCATAGTATCATAGTCAGGAATAATGTAGTCAAACTCAAAATTCGTGCGGACAAGGGATTTATCAGCATTAACTCCCTCGATCGGGTTAATCTTAACCTTGTCTTCCCTGAGATACTTGTTGAACAATCTTAAAAGATCATATTTGGAGATTGATGAGTCAGGTACAGCATTTATAAGGCCATGAGCACGAGCCTTGGCAGCCTCCTCCATAGTCTTTGCAAGCTGATAGGTTGTCTGGCCTGTCCACATAGCCTTGGTGTAACCGTTCACTTCAGGAGATTCTCCGTCAGTGTTATTCATAAACCAGTTCAAAAGCCCGATTCCCTTGGGGTTGATGTCGGGCCCCACTATTGAATTGCGGAGTGATAGATTTTTCTCATCATTCAGTTCTCCAAGAGCCTTTGACCTATCATAGAATGTTTCGCCGTCCCTTAAGTCCGTCTCTGTATAAGCTCCCTTTTTTCCGGAGAAAACACAGTCGGTAGTCATATGTATCACCTGAGTGTCCGTCTTTTCCGTTATCTTAGCAAGGAAATGAGGGAAGTAAGCATTGAGATAGGCTGCCAATTCATGGTCATTCTCTGCGAATTGATTGAGAATACCTATGCAATTTATGATGGTGTCAAACTTCCCGGCGTCTACTATTTCCTTAAGGGTTTTGGAGTCGCGGGCATCACCCGCGATTGATTTTACAAGCTTTGACTTCTGACGATCAAAACCAAGAACGTCATGGCCCCTCTCCTGAAGATAGAGGGAAATCAGATGCCCGGCCATGCCGTTACATCCTAATACAAAAAAATTCATAACTTACTCGCTTCTAATTTCACTTTTTGCATCTCTCTCAATCAACCCCAGATCAGCTTTTATGAAGCGCAGGCGCATTAACTGCTCCTTCATTCCTTCTATATCAAGACGGCTAGTATTGTGAGAATGATAGTCTTCAACAGTTGTGAGGCTACCCTCACCCTCTGTAAAATACTTGTCGTAATTGAGATCTCGCGTGTCTGCGGGGATACGGTAGTAGTTACCCATGTCGATAGCTTTTGCCATCTCTTCGCGAGTAACAAGAGTTTCGTAAAGTTTTTCGCCGTGACGGGTACCGATTACCTTTACCTCAGTTTCTCCATATTTCGGATCAACTTTGGAGTAAATTTGTTTCAGAGCCTCTGCGAGAGTTGATAGGGTTGCGGCAGGAGCCTTCTGAACGAAGAGGTCCCCATTGTGTCCGTGAGTGAACGCGTAGATTACGAGGTCAACGGCATCATCAAGCGTCATCATGAAGCGTGTCATTTCAGGGTCGGTAATTGTGATAGGTTTGCCATCCATCATCTGCTCAACCCATAGCGGTATCACAGATCCGCGGCTTGCCATCACATTCCCATAGCGAGTACAACAGATTGTTGTTGGAGCACCCTCGCCGAGTTCACGGCCTTTGGCAATAGCAACCTTCTCCATCAGAGCCTTCGAAATACCCATCGCATTAATGGGATATGCAGCTTTATCGGTAGAAAGCACAACCACATTTCTCACTCCGTGTTCTATAGCCGAAAGGAGCACATTGTTGGTGCCCTCTACGTTAGTGCGTGTTGCCTCCATCGGGAAGAATTCGCAGCTCGGAACCTGTTTCAAAGCAGCCGCAGAAAACACGTAGTCCACGCCATGCATCGCAATATCGACCGATTCTTTATTACGAACATCGCCAATGAAATACTTCACCTTAGGATTCTGAAGCCGATGTCTCATATCATCCTGTTTTTTCTCATCACGGCTGAGTATACGAATTTCCTTGATATCCGAATCAAGGAAACGACGCAGAACTGCATTGCCGAACGATCCGGTGCCTCCTGTAATCAAGAGAACTTTGTCTTTAAATACTGACATGGTTATGGGTATTATAATTTATCATTTATTTTTTTAAATAATTCCGTCCAACCTTCTCGTTTCGAGGTATCTAATGGAGTGTATCTTTTCTCTTTTACCAGTTTGTTGATTGCTATGGCCCATTCTTCGGGTTTATCATAAGGAAGGAAGATTGCTCCTTCATAATTGTTGAGTACTTCACGCGCATAGGGTAAATCAACCGTAATAATCGGTAATCCCATCGTGGCCGCTTCAATCAGAGGAAGTCCAAATGTCTCAATGAAACTAGGAAAAACCAAAGCATCGCAGTTTTCATATATATTGCAGATATCTTTATATGGCAAGATTCCCAATGACTTTATTCTGTCATCATTGAATTTTTTTGTAACTGTGAAATATAATTGAATATTGGGATTATCAACCTCTTTCAATGCTTTGACCAATAATTCATGATTCTTATATGGAAACAGAGTAGCAGGAAAGAACAGATTCATTTTTGATTTGTCTAAAAAAACATTTGAATTTGAGATAGCGACCGAATTAATGGAGGGCGAAAATACACCAATATTCTTTCCCGGATGAGAAAATTTCCTTATGAAACCTCTTTTTATAAAATCTAATTGAACAAAAATATAATCATCTTTTCTCAAAAAAAGACTAACAAAGAATGGATAAACATACTTATAAAACCATAATGTTCGCTCAGACTTCTTAAGTGGGCACCACCGATTTTTATAAAAAGGTATCGACTGGTGGTAATAAATAAATCTTGGGATATTCTTTTCTGATACCCGAAAGTTTGTGTTTTGCAAGGAGATAGTGGCTAAAGGTTTGATTTGATTAGTTCTCAACCATTTATTTAATCCATACCAATCCCATATAAAACGTCTTACAAGACTCTTAACATTTGGTATTGGTTTCAGTATGACATTCGGAACAGGAGATTTAAATTCTATTTTCTCAGAAATAAATATTAACCATTCCTTACCGTCGTTAGGTATATTTTCAAAAAATTGTTTTAAAATACTTAAAGCCCCACTTTGGTCTAATGCAGTCGCATTAACGACGATTTTACTTTGTAATTTATCCTTGTCTACCATATCTCAGATAAAAAAATTAAAGATAATAGGAATTAATCATCATACTCATTTCAGAGCTCGAAGTTCCAAAGCCCATAACCGGTCTTACGACATATCTCCAGGCCAAAAATAAAAGAATACATAATTTAATATAATTCTCTGCTTTTATGCGGCACACCTGTGGAACGGACGAATTCTTAATATATAAAAAGTATGCAAACCAGATAGGAATAAGAGAGGCCACAAATCTATTAGTTAAAATCTGCATTTTAAAACCGGCTAAAAGGAAACAGGAACTACCTACACTTAGAATATAAAGC
This sequence comes from Bacteroides sp., assembly GCA_014802265.1. Taxonomy (GTDB): domain Bacteria; phylum Bacteroidota; class Bacteroidia; order Bacteroidales; family Muribaculaceae; genus Lepagella. Next base: position 95,273 of record JAAVCP010000008.1, read on the forward strand.
CATTTATAAATTGTATCCTTTCGTATTGTTCTATACTTCCTTAAAATAAATTGATTCAATCGAAATATCCAGCTGATAATCAATATATATGGAAACGAATTAAATAAACCACCAGCAAAAGAAGATACTTGTTCCTGATAATCTTCATATTGAGGATCATACATTTGGATCAAACCGACGGCAAAACCGACTATAATATTACTTAATATTATCGCTAGTAGTTGAGTATTAGTTGTCTTTTTTGAGACATAAAAAAATACGATATAAGCTCCCAAAAGTATTATTACCGACTTATGAAAGGTTATAGAGATAGTTATGACAATCAGTGCCTTTATAAGACTTTTATTATATAAAAGATAAGAAGAATATAATATTAAGGGGAAAGCTAAATAATAACGAATCTGGTTACCAATTTGAACGTAATAAAAGTACAATAGGATAACTACTAAAATTAAAGGTTTTATCCTTATATATCTGCATAAATTCAAATAGGATAGGGCTATTAATAGAATATGGAATTGAAATAGATTTTGATAGTCTAATCCATAAGATGTAAATAATACTGCTAAAATAGAAAACCCAATGTCTCGAGAGAATATGGGATGATAAAAAGAGTACTCATAACCCTCCCAATCACTGGTGTAATGAAGGCCCCAAAAAGGAAGGACAAGCATAAGAAATGCGATGAGATAAGACTGAATAGGATATCTTTTAGTTTCCATTGCTAAATTTGGATAGCTGTTTTGCAAGAATTAAAGGGCTTGCCTCAGGATACATTTCAATCACCTTAGCAAAATCAATAGAAGTATATCTATGTGCGTTTATGAACTCTACCAATTCATTTAGTTCTTCCCTACTATACTTCCCATCCATTCTCAACTTGAAACAATATTTCAATGGATACTTTTTCAATAATTCTATATTTACGTCATTATCATCGTAATAAAACTGAATTATCGGTTTTCCGGTGGTCATGTAATTGAAAACCTTGCTTGATATTTGAATACCGGCTATTTCAGAAACAGAAAAGAGAATTCCAGCCCTATGAATATATTCCTGAGCGTCTTGAAAAGGTACTTGTCCTCTATTCTCCACATTGCTCGGGTTCTCTGATGCAAACTGTTCTACATTCTTGACATCATTACCCATTACGCAAAAAATTATTTTTGCAGTGATCTCAGGTAAAATAATCTTCAGCAATTTGATTAATTCCGTCGACTTTACGTATCCTTTTAAAAATGATCCACTATAAAGTAAATTACCATCTGATTTGATTTCTTTAATAGGAGGAATTAATAAGGGATGTTCTATAAAATCAATTTGTGGTAATAAACCGGGAATATTTTTTTCAAAGAAATCTCTTTGTGAATGAATGATAAAACATTTATTGCATTGCGAAAGCAATGAATCAACTAAACGTATATTGCCACGTCTTTTTAGTCTCATGTTGATCCTCAGCCTATGCAAGGAAGGATTATCTACATAGTTATCAAAAATTACCGGGGTGATCTTGACATTCCCATAAGATTGTCGTTTAAAGGCAACGGCTGCGACTATTGATTCAAATGGAAATGAAAAAGGAATGATTAAATCTATTTTACTTTCCTCATTCTTCTTAGTTAACTGCTTCAAGTATCCCTGAATCAATTGTTTATTTATAGAATGTTTATGAATTAGAGCCGAAGCGTATCTTTTAGCTCTGATTATAAATTTCCATACCCTACTACCCGAATGATATTTTTGATTATCTTTACCAGAAAATCTTATAACATGTTTATCTGGGGATTCGAAGCCATCGTAAGGAATCATTACAGTGACCTCATTTCCCATATCTTCCAATGCCTTAACAACGTTCTTAGCACAAATTGCTACTGCTGACGGTTTGGGATCATATGAACCACATAATACTACAATATTCATCATTCAGAACACCACTTTAGAGATATCAGAGTAAACTTCTATAAATTGCATTTTTTTATTAATTCAGTCCTTAATATGAGTATGCTCTTGCTGCAATTCCATATACTCACCATATAATTTCTTCAGGTATGCATCGTAATTCCTCGGAACAGGTAAGAGTATCCCCTCAAAAGGAATTCTGATTGTGTCTTGAACATCTTCTTTGCATCGTGCCTTTAAGAACACAGAACCTAATGGATGTCTCAGTTGAGACTTTGCATTTATTCTGTCTATGGGCTTTATTATTCCAATAATCAGGTTGTTGAGAACACGCAATAAGGGGAATACGCACTTTCCAATTCTGCTGTTCATGGCCCAGCGCTTGCAGTAAACTTCCAGTACTCTAAGCCTGCCGCAGAAATAATGGAGCTTAACAGAATTTGAGGGTGTCATTCTGAAGATATCTATGTATAATCCCTGGTATTTATACAGCTTATCGATGCCGAAATTTTCATTTACGTGTGTTGTCTTATCACGAAGTTTGGCAAAATCCATTATATAATTAGGGTCATCCTCGTGTGTCTGCAACACAAATTCGTCAGTTTCGTGCTTACGTAAATAGTCAATGAGTCTAGCGTAATCACTTTCGAGCATCTCAATGTCGATATCATCGTCCCATGGAATGAACCCACCGTGACGCACTGCTCCTAAACACGTCCCGGAAGAAAGCCAATATTTAGCCTCGATCCTCCCGCATACACTATCGATGTATTTCAACATTTCAAGTTGTCTAAGCTGAATGTTTCGGAGTCTGGAACCGTCCGGATTGAATTTTTCCCTTAATTCAGCCTGTATGGCAGCGTCTATCATCAACGATTACTTTTAATTTTTATAATAGCTCATAAAAAGTTTCTTCAATCCGCCATTACAAATTTGCGGACCGTTTATTTCCCAGTTATCGTTCCCTTCGACGAAAATAGGACCCTCGGAGCCTACGGCTATATCCCACCCTATTGACTTAATCCCGGTCAGGTGCGAATGAAGAAATACAGCCTGTCGTTTACATTCGTCAAAATAAGGGATCTGAACGCCGGCAAGCCTTATACCACTGTCGGGATGTTCAGCTACCTTTGTACCATAAGATGGCTTATAGAATCCAAAATCCTTTAATTGTCCGGTCTCCAGGTTTATGCCTACGGCTAATCCTCCTTGCGATGTATTATCGACAACGGCATCACCGGTACCAATTCTAAGAATCGAAGGAAAAACTTCTGGCTTATTGGTTTTAGGGTTTCGGATAGTTACTAGCCTGATTGTATTCAACGATTGAGGATGAAGTTTTGCCAACACGTTGTGCTGTGTTATTGACTCTTGTACAAGGTAATCGGTCGAAGATAAAATATCAGCGAATTCATAAGTCCCGATTTCACATCCGTTGGCTGTAATCTTTCCATCCTTTATATGCACCTTATAAATACCGTCGCCGCATTCACCATCAACCGGCTTCATAAATAAGTCCTTGGGAGCGCTCTTTATAAAGTCCTCTACAGATATGTACTTTTTTGATGACAGTTCAAACAATCCTTCAGGTGAAGAAACAGCTATATTCCCGGCTGACTTTATTCCATAATAAGCCGTAAACATTCCGAAAAGCAATTTGTCCCTGAGAACAGCTGTAGTAGAGTGTGGATTTATATTTTGTTTATCGCGCAACCTCGAGAAAGGTACATAATGAAAATATTCGGATTTCTGTTTCCTTGTCTTGACATCGAAACCATATGGAAAATAGAACTCATTAAGGTAACCATACTTAAGAATCTCAACCAATTGCTCAAAGAATATTCTAAATTCCCCTTTCCTTTTCTTTTCGGGGAAATAGCTATCATGGTGGCACCACTTCTTTCGTTTTATGATTAGGCTTACAATCGAACGGGGCTTGCGATAGAAAGTCAATAAGCAAAAACTTTTTATTGATTGAGCTACTTCTAACATATTACTCATGCTCCAGTCTGTTTTCTATAACATTTTAGCAACACCATCAATCTCTTCCTTGCTTGCTTTTGCAGAGAGTACAAAATTTTATAAGACCCATATTTTAGGTAGAGCGATACAATTCTATACTCCAATTTATTACGAAAGGGTTTATTACGAAAGGGTTTATTACGAAAGGGCAATTCATTTAGGTGTATAGCTTCTAGTTTTCGGTACTCCTTTAACCTTACAAGTAATTGTCCGGCTGACACTTTCGGACCACGGGTTACAAGCCCTATCGAACCAATACGACCCAAATGTTTGACAAAGTAGTCTCCTTCAAAGCTTTTGCAAAAATCGGATAGACTTATCGACTGCTTGGTTTGAGGTAAGTATACACTACCATTATCAAGTAAATCCACATTGCAACTGGAATCAATCTCAAGATACTCGCAGAACATTCCAAAAAGGAATTTATTTCGCAGTACTGCAGTTGTTCAGTGTAGGGTAATATTTGCCTTGTCGCGGAGTATTTCAAATGGGCTGTAGTGGAGATACATGGACATATCAGCGTTTGACTTCACATCAAAGCCATACGATAAATAGAATTAATTCGGATACCCGTATTTAATTACTTGCATCATCTGCTCAAAATAAATCCTGAATGAAGAACTTAGCTTTAATTCTGGATAATAGCTATCATGTCGACACCATCTGGAAGGATTCATTGTTAATTTACACATCCATAACGGTCTATAATATAATAGCCAAAAGAGCGATGACGCACTTCTGTTTAAAATATTTTTTATCTTCGTCAATTTACCCATTTTCAATATAAACCTTAGGGTGAGGAAGACTTCGAACCTTCAAAACACTGTGACGTATACGTGCAACGTCTTACCGGTCGAATCAATTATTTACAATTCAATAAAGTAAAATTTATTTTTCTCTTTTTTTTCTTTAATGAATTCAATCACTTCGTTCGTGCGATCTTTGAAAATGGGACCGCCTGCTAACTGTTGTACTCGTATACCGGGCCAGTATAAATTTACTTCGATAAACTGTGGATTGTTGTTAACATCCAGGGCAAAGTCCCACGAAGCAAAACCGCAAGCTGCTATGCGCCGATGGCCATCAAACGCAGCTTCCTTTACTTTCTCGAAATTCGGAATCTGGAAATTCTCGAATTTATGGCCATTTCTTTCGGTGACTTTTGCGCCATCAATTGATAGTCCGTACTTTAATAGTTTACCGGAATCAGTATCTATACCTATCATAAGGCCACCCTGCTGAAGATTGTCCAGAATCTGACCTTCTGCACCAACTCTAAATACGCAAGCGCACAGTGAGATTTCGCCATTTAGTAGGAGTGTCGAAATTCTCAGGGTATTCAACGAGGACGGATTAAATTGTTCTAAATCTTTAGAACCGTTTATAATCTCCTGGACAACAAAGTTTTCGTCGAACGATTTGATTAATTCTTTCAGTTTGTCCTTGTCCTTGAAATTGACAAATTGGACTCCGCGTCCTCCGCTCGTATTAGTAGATTGCTTTATTATAAAATCTTTCTCGTAATTAGAAAGATATTCGATAAGCGCCTGCTCCGATATAGGCTTTTTATCTACATCCAGAATTGACGAGTTTATGCTGCTTGCAAGAGTTATGGGTTGCGGTAGATCTCCGAGCATGTGCCTGAACATACTCTTATGAATAAGGGCTCTGTAGTATTCCTTCGGATTAAGGGTTCGTAGCACGACAGGATAGTAAACACTGCCTGCTACAAGATTCGCGTCAAAAGTATCGATTGCTTTCTGAATCTCGTAGTATGGGAATGCCATGCCGGGCTTCGGATGAATCTGTCCCCATAAATCGCAGACTGCCTTTTTTTCATCGGCATCAAGACTTATCCTCGGGTAAGAAGTGAGCATCCGATGGTCGTCTGCGATGCCTCGGAGAGAGTAGCGATTGAGGAGATAGCTACTCACTTTTTGTTTAACGGTTTCCTTTATCGCCATATATTAATGTTTTCTGAATGAAAGAATCAGTTTTGGAGCTGCCATATTAAATGCTGCGGAAATACCTGCATATAGGCCAAGGTACATGGCAATTCCACAGATTATTTTTATTATGTCTGAATCGAGATTAAGATAATGGAGTATAAGGGCAACTAAAACTCCTACTGAAACTGAAAGTAAAAAATTGGGTATGATGTCTTTCAGCTGTTTTGAATAGGAATAACCAAAATACCTGTTGGTGCAGTATAGATTCATCATATAGGTTATTATGCTCATTCCCGCTATTGTCCACAACATAGGATATAATCCAAATGGCACTGACGCTAATATAAATATCAGGCCAACAACACGTTTTATGGTCTGAAGATTGAAGTAGAGCAGCCCGGCTCCGATAGCTCTAAAAATCTCCGTATTGGCCACGTTCACCGGGCTGAACATTCCCACTATGCATAATATTTGTAACATAGGAACCGACGGTTCCCATTTGTCAGTGAATAATCCGACAATCAGTGGATGTGCAATAACAATCAAGAGAACCATTATAGGGAAGGTAATGTATGTGATTATCTTGATGTTTTTTCTTACCGCCTCAATATGTCGTTGCCTGTTATCTGCAATTGATGAATATATAGGGAATAGCACTTGCGACAATACTGCGGATGTACCCTCCACAGGGACCTGTTCGAGTCGCTTTGCCTGTGAATAGTAGCCTAAATCTTTTACAGAGAAAACTTTACCGATGATAAACGACTGGATGTTTAAATATATGGTATTACAAATACCCGAAAGGAATATATAAGAACCGAATTTAAACATCCCTTTAAATGCGGAACAGCTAAAGATCCATTGAGGACGCCACTTTGACACATACCAAAGAAGTAAACACCCAACTATAGAATTCGCTATTGCCTGCCATACTAACCCCCATACGCCGTAGTCCAAAAGTACCAACGAAATACCTATAGCGGAGCCTACACTCGTGGCTATCAGATTCCTTATTGCAAGCGCTTTAAAGTCAAGTTGCTTAGTTAGCCTGGTTGTCTGGATTGTGCACAGTGCATTGATAATAATTACGATGCCCTGAATCCTTAGTATCGGACTTAAAAGAGGATTATCAAAATACTTGCCGAGTTGTGGTGCAAATACGAATATTAAAGTGTAGAGGATAACTGCCACTCCGATATTCCAAAGGAAAACAGTACAATATTCAGTCTGTGTTATATCCTTTTTTTGAATCAGCGCTGATGAGAACCCGGATTCAGTAATAGAGTTTGCGATGGCTATAAAAACCGTTAATAACCCGATGAGACCATAATCTTCTGCGGATAGCTCACGTGCCAGGATGATGTTGGCTCCGAAAGCTATTATAAGGCTTCCGTATTTTTGGCATGCATTCCAAATCACAGCTTTCAGAGCCTTATGCCTTAGACTATCAGTCTTCATAAATAGTTTAGGATAAAGAATTTATTATTTTATAAGCAAAGAATATGTCATGAAGACCAATACCTACATTGTATGACAAAATACGTTCAAGATTGGATTCTCGCCCGGGGATTTCGCCTAAGAGTATTTTGCCCAGTTCCCCGAATTTGCGGAACTGGCTGAAGTATTTAAATCCTTTCACATGTCCCTCATCATCGGCAAATACCTTGTCAAATATCGTATCACAATTCTGAAAGCCACGCGTGTGAACAGGTACAACAAGCACACCGGGCTTGAAGAGGGTAGTATCGTTTACAAGGATACCGTCGGCTTCAGTGATACAGGATACAACCACATCGGAGTCTGAGATGAGTTCTTCGATTGTATTGACAATAACGAAATTTCCATTTGGATAAGCTTTCTGATATTCAGATATAATTTTTTCAGCCTGATCTTTGTATCGCTTCAGCTTTATTGTCATGGATGCATTGCGGTTGGTGGCCAGCAGGCAGTCAAGAGTAGCTCGCGCAATTATTCCAAGCCCAATAAATCCATATATTTTAGTGTCTCGGGCCCGCAGTGTGTTGATGGCTAAAGCAGCTACAGCTCCCGTGCGCATAGCCGTAATCCTGTCAGCATTGATGAGTGAGGTCATTTCGCCGGTCAGAGTATCGAAAGTCATCAATTCGCTCTTAAGGGCCGGTTGATTCCCCTTTATCCTCGAAACCACTTTACACCCGAATGTATGATATTCTTCGGGTAGCATGCAAGGCATGGTATTGAAAAAGTCTATTCCCCGAGGATGAAGCGAGATTTTCGGAGGTAGCTGACATCGGTCTTTAATCAGAAAAGCCTCATGAACCCAATTTACACATTCTGCGGCGTCAAGGCTCACTTTGGCCATTTCTTGGGAGGTGATTATGTGCATGTCTAAAATATTTAATATGTTATAAAATTCACATCGTATCTACCTAATTGTGTCTCTCTGTTCTTCGTAAATAAATGATTAGCCGTTCACAAGGCACATCATGCAATTTTGACGTGCTTCTCCGCAAACGCAAGATCTTCGAGGTCATCAATCTCGTACCATTGTAAGTCCGCCAATTTAAGGACGTACATGGGTACCATGCCTCGCTCTTGTATATGGCATAGGTGGGTACGGTCTATAGGTTGTGCTTTTATCGTTCCGTTGCTGTGACAACCCGTGGCAATATCCTCTATTTCAAATTCGTAACCACGCTTTAAATTATCCTTGCGGTGCGTCTCGTAATCCTCGATCATCCGTTGATAAAAACAATCCGAAATTTTGTGTATTCCGACTAATTCGCCATAAGGTTTTTCTCCGGTTTCCTTAATTAGTTTGTCCTTGTCAGTTGAGCACATAAGGAGATTAAAGTCCTTATCGACAGCAATATAGTATTGGTCCTGAAATTTCGTAATTTCCGAAGCAAGCATAATATCTTCGTGAGAATCTGTCAGTAAACATTCCAGAGCTTTCGGGTCGTAGACGATATCTGATTCCAGCAGTAGGAAATCTCTACCGGCCACTGCGGTACGGCATCGGTAGAGTGTCTCCATACTGTTGGTATTCGCGAATTCCGGACTAAATACGGTCTTTATCTGGCTATATTTCTCTTGCAAAGCCTCATACCACTCTTTGTGGTATCCTGTACCTATAATAATATCACGGATACCGACTGACAATAGATTCTCGATGGATCGCTCGATCATGGGACGACCATTGAATTGGATAAACCCTTTGGGCATAGCGGCCGTCCGGTCGCCGAACCGCGTGCCTTTACCGGCCGCCATGATTACTGCAGTCTTAATCATTTTTTTTCAGATGTGTCTTAATACCGATGGAATTCAACGCCTCTTTAAATACTTTGAAAAATGCATGAATATCCTCTACATCAATTGCTCCAAACGAGCATAGGCGGAAAGTATCGGTAGTGGAGATTTTGCCTGGATAGATTGTGAATCCCCTGTCATAGCAGTAGTCATGTACCTTCGTGAAATCCCACTTAGGGTCGTCTGGATATTTCACCGAGACAACAAGTCCTGATTCCTTATCTCGCGGTATGACATAATCCAACCCAAGGTTTGAGAGCCCGTTATGGATAGCCTCATTTACCCTCTTATGACGAGCGAACTTGTTTTCCTCTCCCTCGTCTAAATATTCTTTTATAGCCTGTTTCAAAGCATACGCCGTCTGCACCGGAGGCGTGAAGTGCATCTCGCCTGTCCTCTCAAAGAAGTCATATTGGAGGAAGAGGTTGCAGTAATAGGAGCGTTTCGGATAATCCTTTGAACGTTCAATCATCTCCTTGTCTCCAATTATGAATGACAAGCCGCTCATCGCCATAAGACCCTTCTGTGCTGACGCCATACAGAAATCAACATTGTCCCTCTGGATATCAAACGGAATCATCCCCAAAGAAGACGTGGTGTCGACAACGAAGACCGCTCCATATCTGTGGGCTATGTCACCTATCTCCCTGATGGGGTTGAGCAACCCTGTGCCAGTCTCATGGTGGGTAGTGTAGACCAATGCCACATCAGGATTTTCCATCAACACTCTGTCAACTTCTAACGGATCAGGAGTCTCGAATACCGAGAGTTTCATATCGATATGCGGTAATCCATAATATTGACATACCTCCACCGCACGGGTGCTGTAAGCGCCATTGTTTATAATGAGGACTTTCTTAGCTGCAGGAAGTAGCGAGTTGAGACATATGTCTATATTAATTGTCCCTGAGCCGCAGAACAGGACAGCAGTGTGCTTTGATTGGTCTCCGTGTACGATTCTGACTAAATCTGCCCGCAACTCGTTCATCAAGTTGGCGAACTCCTTCTCACGGGGACAGATGTCCGGGACTACCTGGGCCATCTTAACCGTGTCGGTTGTCGTCGCAGGCCCTGGATTCAGCAGTATATTCCTTTTGATATTCATAGTCCTAAAAAATTCATGAAGGCTTCCTTATTTTCAATGGGTGAGGTTTTGGGGCGTCCTAGATCTTCTCGTGAGTTTATACCGACTTTTATTTCAATCAGTGTAGGACCATTCTGATTCTGGGTACTCCTTAAAGCGGATATGATATCATCCTGATTGTTGACACTCCATACATGACTGTATCCACAAGCCTTTGCAACGGATGGAATATCTATTCCAAATCCAAGTGTGGGCTGTCCTCCTACCGACTCATGCGCGCCGTTATTGAACACTATGTGGATATAGTTTCTCGGAGCTAAATGCCCGATATTACTGATGGATCCCATGTGCATGATGAAAGCACCGTCGCCGTCAAAGCAGAATACATGACGATCAGGTTTGGCAAGTGCGATACCGAGGGCTATAGAGGAAGAATGCCCCATTGAACCCACCGTAAGGAAATCCGATTCATGGGATTGGTTCAGCTCGTCCCTGTATTCATAAAGCTCACGTGAGAGCTTCCCGGTTGTGGAGACGATAATTGAATCGGCAGGTATTGAGCTGACAACACATTTCATCGCCTCCTCACGGCATATAGGATTGTCATTTACAACTTTTGTCTGTAGCTTATAGGGACCGAACGTTCCTTTCTTTATCAGTAAAGCGTGAGGTTTATGAGTTTTCTTGCAGTCGGTCACCAACATACCAAGTTGTGAGACAACTGTTGTGTCGTCATCTGCAAGGATCAGATATGGTATCTGCATAGCTTTGAGCAGAGCTTCCGTAACCTCACCCTGTTTTATATGCTGGGGTTCATCATGAACACCCGGTTCTCCTCTCCATCCAATCATAACTAGCATAGGTATGGAATAGACTTTCTCATCTGCAAGTGATAGTAGAGGATTAACTGCATTACCTATGCCGGAATTCTGCATATAGACAAGGGGTAGTTGTCTTGTCGCAAGATAATGTCCGGCTGCCACTCCAACAGCAGAACCTTCGTTGGCAGTAATCAGGTTACAATCAGAAGGCACATTATCGGTGATATAAGCGCAGACATTCTTCAGCAGTGAGTCAGGAACACCGGCGAAGAAATTCACTCCGTTAGCGCGGAGTGTCTCAATGAATAACTCGGTAGAAACCATAGTATTTATTTTGTTCCGGGGATAAGTTCGAGAATTTCCTTGATCGGCATACAGAGGGGGGATGCCTCTTTTGCTCGCTCGTTTACAAGAATTGTCTCAGCTGCCTTTTTCATAGCAGGATATGCTGCACGTAGCATATGGTTGGCATAGATCACTATATTAGCCCCCCATTCCGCAAGTTCCTTCTCATATACATGATTGTATGTTGTGGGTACAACCACAATAGGAACTTTGGGATGTTTCTTGCGGAATTCAATTATAAACTCCTTGATATCCTCGCCACTTTTATCCTTGCTGTGTATCATGATACCGTCAGCTCCGGCATCTACGTATGCGAAGCCACGTTCAAGTGCATCCGAGACTGGTTTGCCGGCAATCAGGCTTTCGATACGGGCGATGATCATGAAATCTTTTGTGACCTGAGCATTTTTACCTGCACGTATTTTCTCGCAGAAATGTTCGATGGAGTCCTGAGTCTGGATAGCATCCGTGCCGAAAAGAGAGTTCTTCTTTAGTCCTATCTTATCCTCGATAATGACTGCGGATATACCGTGCCTCTCAAGCGTACGCACGGTAAACACAAAGTGCTCGATCTTTCCACCTGTATCGCCATCGAAGATGATGGGTTTGGTAGTGCATTCAAGGATATTATTCAGGTCCTGAAGGCGCGTTGTAAGATCGACAGCTTCAATGTCAGGTTTACCTTTGGAGGTGGAATCAGTAAGTGAACTTGACCACATACCGTCAAACGCCTTGCGCTTTCCACCTTCCTCTACCTCAAGATTCTCGATTATAAGACCGCAAAGACCGTCGTGAGCTTCCATTATACGCACTATTGGTTTAGCTTCAAGAAGACGACGAAGGCGTTTCATGCGAACTTCTGGAGTGGTTCCCAAGCCCTTGGTTTCTTCCACTAAGCCTGTCGAGTTGATCCCTTTGGTATATGGAACTTCAATAACTTTCCCTCCAATTTCCTCCATAACTTTGTAAACTTCATCGCGAAGTTCACTAGCGCTTCCTGTCCTCCAATCATCACCATGAATAATGAAATCAGGTTTTAACTTTTTGAGGTTTGGAATGTATGTCCATTCGTCTTGAGATACGACCTCGGAAACTCCCTTGATGTTTTCAACTACCTGCTTCCGCTGCTCATACGTCAAAAAAGGAAGCCTTTTATGTTCTGAAACAGCTTTGTCGGTGTATAATCCGATGATGACATCACCATATTTAGCACCTTCATTTATAATGTTTATTAGACCTGGGTGCATAATATCTGCAACCATGCCTAAATATACTTTTTTGTTCGCCATATGTCGTGAATGATTTTTTATTACCTTACGTGTGTATTATACATTTCTTCGTAGTAACGTTCGTAGTTGCCGGAGGTGATGTTGTCCATCCAGTCCTGGTGGTCGAGGTACCAGCGGACGGTCTTCTCGATGCCTTCTTCGAACTGGAGAGAGGGTTCCCAGCCGAGTTCACTCTGGAGTTTGCGGGAGTCGATGGCGTAGCGCATGTCGTGGCCGAGGCGGTCAGTGACGTATGTTATCAGTTTTTCGCTTTGTCCTTCGGGATTATCGAGCAAGCGGTCGACGGTCTTGATTATAATCTTGATGAGGTCGATGTTTTTCCACTCGTTGAAGCCTCCTATGTTGTAGGTCTCGGCAACCTTGCCTTCATGGAAAATCATGTCGATGGCACGGGCGTGGTCCTCGACAAACAGCCAGTCGCGCACGTTCTCACCCTTGCCGTAGACAGGAAGGGGCTTACCGTGACGGATGTTGTTAATGAAAAGGGGGATTAGCTTTTCGGGGAACTGGTATGGACCGTAGTTGTTGGAGCAGTTGGTCACGAGTGTCGGCATGTCGTAGGTGTCGTGATAGGCACGTACAAAATGGTCACTTGATGCCTTTGATGCTGAGTATGGAGAGTGGGGATTGTATTTGGTGGTTTCGAGGAAGAACTCAGTGCCGTAGACCATGTCATCGTTGCTCGATGCCTTCGTGGTGAACGGCGGCTCGATTCCCTCCGGATGTGTCAGCTCCAACGTACCGTAAACCTTATCGGTGGAGATATGGTAGAAGAGCTTCCCCTCGTATTTCTCGGGTAGAGACTCCCAGTATTCCTTGGCGGCTTGAAGCAGTGCTAACGTACCCATGACGTTGGTATGTGCGAAGGTGAAGGGGTCACGGATGGAACGGTCAACGTGGCTCTCGGCGGCGAGGTGAATGATGCCGTCAATTTTGTATTCTTTCACTATGCGGCGCATCTCGTCGAGATCTGTGATGTCGGCGCGGACGAAGGTGTAGTTAGGACAGTCCTTGATATCCTTGCGGTTGGCGAGGTTGCGAAGCGGATTCTCTCACCGTTTGCGGTGGTGAATACTGTGTAGCCGTCTTCCCGGGGTTGTCCTGAAAGGTTATATGCCTTGCAGAACTTTGACATGGCAGTGGTATCCGGCTCGTCAATCAGACGGGCGGCAAGGTAGATGGGACTGTCAATTTGTATTTTCTGTGAGAAGGCGGGTAAGATGGAGATGATGAGAA
>JAAVCP010000009.1 GCA_014802265.1 Bacteroides sp.
ACCTGTATAGGCTCGTCCTTGTGATCCGAAGCGAAAGTAGACGGACGGTTGTGAATAATGTGCGGCGACTGGCAGCAGCCCTCGACGCGCATGAAGGATAGACATGTACTCATTTTAATCAACATGGAGCCAAAACAGGAAGAAAAACCGGAATGGTTTGCCATTAGGGCACGACAGGATCTTAGGGCAGAGGAGGAGCTCTCAAAATATTGTGACGAGGTGCTTTTCCCAAAAGAACGAGTAAAGATACAAGGAGGGAAGGACCGCATCAGACCGGTTATTCCCCGCGTGTTGTTTATAAAATCTGACCGCCAAACGCTCATAAACCTTGAAATTAAAGGTCGGGAGCATCCTGAATTAAATGTCCCGTTCTGGATTTACCGGTATCCGAAAGACAAACAGATACAAGTCATTCCCCAAAGTGCCATTGACCTCATTCGACTGCTTACCGCCGGCGACACAACCCGGTGCGAAATATTTAATAAGAAGGATTTCAAGGAAAACCTCCACGTGCGGGTCACGGGGGGACCATTCAAGGGGTATCAGGGATACGTGCAGCGGGTAAAGAAAAACAAACATGTGGTTGTCAAGATTGAGGGCGTATGTGTAATCATGCTCCCATTTATCCACCCCGACCTCCTCGAGATAATCGACTGATTACTTGGAGAAACATGATTCCCAGCGTCCACTAAGTCACGCCCCGCTGCCTCACCAGGACAAGATTTATGAAAGACATACCAGACAACCTCGACATCACCGGTGTCGATTTCAACAACCCCGACGATATTATAGGCTTCGCACTGCTATTGGGCAGACAAGCAAACCTCGCCGGCATGTTCATTCCCGGCGGCGGCAGCCAACCCTTGATTTCCAAAGTACGCGCAGCCGCCCGTGAATGGATCCGCCTGACAGATGCCGCAGTCGATACTCTGACCCCCTCCGGAGCATTCTCCGTCATGTCAGCCTATGATGTGGTCCACCGCATCGCCTACGGCAAGCCGGCATTCCCCGATGTCATCAACCACCATGTCCTCAGAGCATTTGACGCAATGATCCGCGGAGACAAGACAATTGACCGATATGCCATGTTCCGCCATATCTCTGCGGCACTAAGCCGCAAAGACAAAGCCTACCTTGGCAAACCACTCCAGTGGTACAGCATCACCCTTGACCGCTGGCACACTATGTTCCGCCACGGTACCCCCACCACCCGGCTAAGCCCCTGTGACACCCTCGAAATTGTCAGTCTGCTCCTCGAAAGCGACCTCTGGCTGTTCGAGACCCGCAACCAGGCAGCCTACAAGCAGCGGCTCTTCGACAAAACGCGTCCCCTCCTCAACCAGCTCAACGACATACTCAAGACCCCAACCCACAAAAACCTCCCGACCCTCAAAGCCCTGCACCACCTCCTCACAGCCTCTGCGCCCTACCTCACACCGGATGACTACGAGGCATACAGCTCCGCCCTCTCCAGAACTCTCCCCACCTCCCTTTCAACCTTCCACAACGCTTCCTAAATAATATCCATATCACTATGAAAAGGTCAATTTACGTCTTCCTCTTTTTTATTCTCTCATCCTTATCTGTAGTTTCTCAGAAACTACAGATTGACAGTCCCATCTATCTCACCGCCCGCCTGATTGACGAGACTGATACCGAAGCCATGGCAAAGCTCTGCAAGGCATATAACTTTACAGAGCAACCTGAAGAAGAGGGGTACATAGTCTTCACCTCCTCCACCGGTGATAAGATACGTTTTAGGATTGGGGACCAGTCAACCTATGTCGAAGTCACAACCAAGGATAAGTCCTCTTCCGTTGACAAAAATCTAACTCAAGTTGGTTTCAAAAAATCAAAAAATACTTACGAGCGCGGCTCAAAGTTCAATCCTTGGAAAACCATCTGCACAATCTCCTCCTCACCAACAAAAGTGTATTTCGTCAAAAGTCACAATAAACAATAAGTCATAATATGCTCATATTCAAAAATATCAAGTAACATTGCTCCTATCCCATAAATTTTCAGGATGGATTACAATATGGACATCTATCAAAGAACTATTCCACATACTTATTCCTTCAAATGAATCAGATTAAGGCAGGTGCGATATTAAACTATGTTATTATAGGACTAAATACCGTGGTGGGTTTAGCCTATACTCCATACATGCTTAGATGTCTAGGACAAAATGAGTATGGATTGTATTCGCTGGTCGCTTCTGTAATAGCCTATCTTACTATCCTTGACTTTGGTTTCGGGAACGCCATCATACGATACACAGCCAAGTTCCGTGCTGAAGGGAAAATAAAGGAACAATGGGAGATGTTCGGTATGTTCCTGATTGTTTACTCCATTATTGGTCTACTTGCATTAGGCGGAGGAATGGGGCTATACTTCAATGTAGACAGATTGTTTGATAGGACAATGACACCTTCAGACTTGTCTCAGGCTCGAATGATGATGCTGTTACTTACATGTAACCTCGCTTTTACTTTCCCCTTTAGTATATTCAGCTCTATAATATCAGCCTATGAAAATTTTGTATTCCAAAGGGTTGTAAATATCTTAAGAATACTTCTTTCAACTGGGGTAATGATTTTAGTATTGGCTGTAGGATTTAAGGCTGTTGCCTTGGTAGTGGTTCAGACTATCTTTAATCTGCTTACACTTATAATAAATTATATATATTGCAAACGTAAATTGAAAATTCATATCATTTTTACCGGGTTTAATTGGGTATTTCTAAAGGAAATCAGTATATATTCATTTTGGATCTTTCTTAATGCCATTATGGATAAAATATATTGGGGTACCGGACAGTTCGTACTCGGAGCCTTATCAGGTACCATTGCAGTAGCTGTATTCTCTGTAGCAATTCTTTTGGAACACATGTATATGACTTTTTCAACAGCTATTTCAAGTGTACTATTGCCAAAACTTACGGCAATGGTTGCCCATAATAAAAGTAATCAAGAAATTTCTGATATATTTATTAGAACTGGTCGACTGCAATGTATTATAATGACCTTCATTCTCTCCGGTTTTATTATTTTTGGGAAAGAGTTTATTGGATTGTGGGCAGGAGCTGACTATGACCAATCATTCATTATAACAATAATATTTTTTGTGTCCCTTTTTATTCCTTTGATTCAGAATACTGGCATTACTATTCTCCAAGCCAGAAATCAGATGAAATTCAGGTCACTTCTATACCTTGTTATCTCAGTAGTCAGTCTTGCATTTCAGATCATGTTGGCAAAATCAATGGGTGCGCTTGGGTGCGCTTGGGCAATAGGAGGGGCATTGCTGTTAGGTCAGGGCTTAATCATGAATGTATACTATCATAGAATACAAAAATTAAATATATTAAGATTTTGGAAACAGATCGTAAAGATGATGTTGATTCCGGCTATAATTACTTGTCTTGGAGCATACGTCTCTTATAATATCAGTCTTGATAGGTGGGTTACTCTTTTATTAGGTATCATTATATTCAGCCTGTGTTATATCCCCTTATTTTGGATATTCGGTATGAACTCCTATGAAAGACAGCTATTTTTATCTCCTGTTAAAAGATTTCTGAATAGATAAACATCTTTCATCTATATTAGTATCCTCCCTATGATCAATATAAAAGACAAGAAAGATTGTGTCGGTTGTAATGCTTGTATCCAACGGTGCCCAAAGCAGTGTATTAGTATGCATGAGGATAAACAAGGGTTTCTTTATCCTAAAGTAAACCTTGAATTGTGTATTAACTGTGGTCTCTGTGAGAAAGTGTGCCCTGTGATTAATCAGACCGGATGCATGGAACCCTTAGCCATTTATGCTGCAAAAAACAACAATAAGGAAATTCAGCTGGCTTCTTCCTCCGGTGGCATTTTCTTTGCGTTGGCAAAAAAAGTTATTGATGAAAATGGTATTGTATTTGGTGCAAGGTTTAACGAAAATTGGGAGGTAGTTCATGATTATACAGAAACAGTTGAGGGGATCAAGGCATTTCAGACATCAAAATACGTACAAAGCCGTATAGGTGAAACCTTCCTTCAGGCAGAAAGATTTTTAAAAGAGGGAAAGGTTGTCTTGTTCAGCGGCACTCCCTGCCAGATTATAGGACTAAGGCTTTTTCTTAAAAAAGAATATGATAATCTTATTGCTGTTGATGTGGTATGTCACGGTGTCCCTAGTCCGGCTATATGGCGAGATTACCTGAAACACATTACGCTAATGCCTGGAGATTTGGTTAATAAAAATTCGGCTTCCAAATCCACGCTAAATGAAAAAAATCTCCCCGTAATAACGGGTATTAATTTCCGAGACAAGCGATTAGGTTGGGAAAAATATGGATTCTCAGTCCATGCTGTTGCCCATAAGTGTAACAAAAATATGGATTCCAAGTCCAATGTAAACATCAGCAATGAATTTGAGTTGCTGTTTGAACCACTTAATAGGAATATTTTTATGCAGGGCTTCTTAAAAAATTTATATTTAAGACCTTCTTGTTATTCGTGTCCTTCAAAATGTGGAAAGTCGAACAGTGATATTACCCTTGCGGACTATTGGGGAATATACAGGGAAGATCCGGTATTTTATGACAAAAATGGTGTATCCCTACTTTTGGTGATGACCAAGACAGGTTATGACCTCATAAGTAAAATAGACATTACCCTCCGCAACACGTCATATGATAACGCTGTAAAATATAATCCTGCTATTATTCACTCCACCAAGAGACCACTTGAGTATGACAAATTTTGGTCAGAATATTATTGTAAGGGACTTGGAGCTTTACGAGAGTCATTAGATCGTCATCGCCCTTCTCTTAGTCGAAGACTTTTGAGTGTCGGAAAAGATATAATCAGACCAATGTATCTATCTATCTTAAAACTATTCTCAAAATGAAAATTGGAATACTGACATTACAATATGGCTTTAATTATGGTGGTGTGCTGCAGTGTTATGCCCTTCAATCATTTTTAGAATCCTTAGGTCATGAGGTACAAGTAATAAACTACGTGCCCACTATGACTTCCTCACTTGGAAAAAGAGTATTAGCAAAACTCAAGACCATTAATTCCGTTTCAGATTTAATTCATAATTTTAAAGATTTTACAAGAGTAAAGAATAATATTAATAAACACTCAAGTCAGGTTAATGAAAATATAAAGAAAATATTTGACAATTTTAGACAAAACAGACTAAAGCTATCTCCTAAGGTAGATGAATATTCCATTAATCATATACGGGATCAGTATGATGCGGTGATTGTAGGAAGTGACCAGGTATGGACAAGCCTTTATGGAAAGAGACATATTTATTTCCTTGACTGGCTTAGTAATGAATACAGGGGTAAAAGGATTGCCTATGCAGCATGTTCGGCGCATAATGCAGTAAAAGGAGGGACACGCAATATTTTATCAAAACTACTAAGCAGAATGGATGCTATTGGTGTACGGGATACCACGACTTATTCTTTGGTAAGATCTATTAATCCGTCACTCACTGCTTCAATCGTAGCAGATCCGACCCTTTTATATGATTTTGATGAATTTCAAGAAGCATCAATCCCTACAACCCCATATATTTTGGCGTATATCTTAGGTTCCGAAATAGAAGGAGGTCATTTAAATGCAATAAAGAAAATAAAAGACAAGGTAGGCGATCTACCTGTAATTTCAATTATTCTTCCGAATATGTCTTCAGGGATTGAAAATTTCTCAGACAAGGTATTGATGGAGGTTACACCCGAACAATGGGTAGCACTTATCAGAGGGGCTGAGGCGGTATACACTGATTCTTTTCATGGAGTAATTTTCTCATTAAAATATCAAAAGATTTTTTTTGGATATTATGCTAATGCAGTTAGATCATCTCGTTTAATTGATTTAAAACACCGTTTCCCTTCGCTTCCAATTTATAAGTCAGTTCCACAAGAACTGGATATTTCGTATAAATGGGAAGTAAAAGATTATATAGACTTGAGTAAGAAATTTATAAGATCATATCTATAATTGGATAGATACAATAATGCTGTTCTACTCTGCAATATTCTTTATAATAGCGTTTTTAACATTCTATGAGGAAGGTCTGAAGCCTAATAAGCGAGCTGCAACTGATATTTGTATGATTCTCGTATTAGGAACTGTTTCGGCTTTTCATGGGATAGGCGGAACCGACTGGGATATATACTTAGCAGCCTATAATCGTGTCCCTGGAATTGTGGATTTTATAAAGACTCCGCTATACTATCAGAGCCAGATCTTTTATTTCGAGATAGGATACTTATTTATTATCTCCGCTTTTAAAACATTTGGGTTGAATTTTCACGGATATCTTTTTTGCCAGGCAATTATATTTTATTGTCTCATATATAAGGGTCTGAGAAGATTTACGAATCATTGGGGACTGGTAATGTTAGTATTTATATATAAAATGTTTATATACGATACTTTTGTGGCGATGCGCCAAGAATTAACAATAGCAGGTTTTTTTATATTATTGCCGTATTTATATGAACGAAATGCAAAAAAGTATTTTGTCGGATGTATATTACTTACTATGATTCATATGGGTGCCGTAATTCTTTTCTGCGTATATATTCTTAATTATATTAAACTCACGAAAAGAAGACTTATAATTCTCCTCTCATTATTTCTCCCTACAGTTATCCTTGCTCAGATGGGATTAGGTGGAAAACTTAATACTATAATGCTCTTGTTAAATGCCTCCAAAGGAGAGAGTTATTCCACAAGTACGGAATCATTAAGTATAGCCTATACATTAGAGTATTATCTTCTTATGGGAATTATAGTTATAAATTATAATAGAATTATTCTTTTAAAATACGCTGAATTTATCATTAAACTATGCCTGATTATGCTCCCGATGGTAACTCTATTTTCTGGTGTGGTAATTTTAAGGCGGGAAATGGATTATTTCTTTCCATTATATGGGGTATTAGGAGGATACTTGTGTAATGTTAAGCCCAATTTGAAATTCTTGATTATTTTGATATATATAATTATATGTTATTATGGGTTTCAACGCTATCTACATAATTTTGACTATGGTGGCATGTTACCTTATAGGAGTTGGTTATGAAAAAAGCTCTGGTCACAATATTTACACCTACCTATAATCGGGGTTATACACTTAAGCGTCTTTATGATTCTCTTTGTGTTCAAACTGACAAAAATTTTGAATGGATTATTGTGGACGATGGGTCAATTGACGATACGTCCGTTAGGGTTAAAGAGTTTATTTCAGAGAACAAGATAAACATCCGCTATTTCGCACAGCTCAATGGTGGGAAACACAGAGCCATTAACCACGGCGTTAAAGAAGCAGTGGGTGAGTTGTTTTTTATTGTTGATTCAGATGATTGCTTACCCCATGATGCAATAGAGACAATTAAACGTGAGTACGACACGATAAAGGGAGATATAAAATTTGCAGGGATTAGTGGTCTAAAAGCATATTTTAATGGAGCCAAGGTTGGAGGTGAAGAAAAATGGTCAACTATTGACTGTAATTCTCTTGACTTAAGATACAGGCATAAAGTTCGGGGAGATATGGCTGAGGTAATGCGTACCGATGTGTTCCGCGAGTTCCCCTTCCCTGAAATTGATGGTGAAAAGTTCTGTCCCGAGGCCCTGATTTGGAATAGGATTGCTACTAAATACCTGATACATCATTTTTATAATAAAATATATTTATGTGAGTATCTGCCTGACGGTTTGACTGCTAAAATCGCGAGATTGAGATATGATTCACCCAAGGTATCAATGCTATATTACAGTGAATTATTCAATTCTAAAATACCGCTTAAACATAAAATAAAAGCATCCATTAATTTTTGGAGATTTAATCCTACTTATAGTAGCCAAAAATCATATAACATGAGAGGATTTATAAATCTTTTTTGTATTCCAATAGGTAAGATAATAAGATTAAGAGAGAGAAAATGAAAGTTCTTCATGTAATTACTTCTCTTCATATGGGTGGGGCAGAAAAGTTAATGGTGGATCTAATACCGAGACTTAATAAAAAAGGTATAGAATGTGATCTGCTTACATTTGATAATACGGTGACACCATTTCGCCAATCTTTAGAGTTATCCGGAGTAAAGATCTATGATTTCGGGAAAAATGGAAGTTCATATTCATTAAGAAACCTCATAAAATTGATACCTATACTCAAAAGATATGATATTGTACATACCCATAATACAGCTCCTCAACTATATGCAGCTATGGTCAGCCTATTATATCCAGCGATTAGTCTTGTTACCACTGAACATAACACCTCTAACCGTCGTCGCAATTGGAAATGGTATGCCCCAATTGACAGGTGGATGTACTCACGGTATAGGATCGTTATAAGTATTTCTGATAAAGCTGAAGAAAAACTGTTAGACTACATTCCTAATTTAAAAACTGAGCACAGGGTTGTATATAATGGCATACCCCTAAATGACTATGCAAAATCCATTCCTAATATTCAAATTCAGAATGAGTATCCTGACATTATTAAAATTTTTATGATAGCAGGTTTTCGTTATCAGAAAGATCATCCCACTGCTATAAAGTCTCTTCAATATCTACCCGATAATTATCATTTGTTTCTTGTGGGTGATGGTGTGGAACGAAAGAATTGCGAAAAATTGACTTCAAATCTTTATTTAAATAATCGAGTACACTTTATGGGAAAACGGAGTGATGTACCATCTTTATTAAAAACAGCTGATATCTGTCTCATCTCCTCTCATTGGGAAGGATTTGGATTAGCCGCTGTAGAAGGGATGGCAGCTGGTGTCCCTGTCGTGGCTTCAAACATTCCAGGAGTTGCAGAGGTAGTTAAGGGCGCTGGAGTACTCTTTGAACAAGGTAATCCTAAAGATTTAGCAAAAATAATCACCAACCTAATAAATGATAAAAATCTATATTATCAAGTTTCTCAAGCTTGTGTGAAAAGAGCACAAGATTATAGTATTGAAAAGATGGTCAATAATTATTTTAATGTTTATGTGGAATTGAATAATTTAAACAAATGAAACTTATCCGCACATCAACAGTCCCGGGTTCACTGAATAATTTTTGTCGTGATTTGCTGAAGGATCTTCAAGAGAATGAGGGATATGAGGTCGAGGCAATTAGTTCGCCCGGAGAGGCGCTTAAGGAAGTTAAGGAAAGGGAGGGGGTAAAGACTTATGCCGTACCAATGGAGCGGCATATCTCGCCATTAAAGGATTTAAGGAGTCTTTGGGGGTTAATTAAGATATTCCGTAAGGAAAAACCTGACTTGGTTCACTCCATTACACCTAAAGCCGGGCTCCTGTCGATGATGGCAGCTAAGATTTGTGGTGTACCGGTAAGACTTCATACTTTTACAGGTCTTGTTTTTCCTACCGCAACAGGTTTAAAGCGGAGGATTCTAATTTTCACGGATAGATTAACCTGCCTATGTGCCACTCACATAGTGCCGGAGGGAAATGGTGTGAAGCAAGACTTGGAAAATTATAAGATTACCAGTAAACCACTCAAAGTACTTGGCTATGGCAATATCAGAGGAATTGATCTTCAACGCTTCGATCCTAAACTGCCTGAAGTGATGGAAGAAGCTGATAAGATTAGGAAGGCTGATATTTTTACGTTTATATTTATCGGTAGACTTGTCCGCGACAAAGGCATAAATGAACTTATCGAAGCCTTCTCAAAGCTAAATAAGGAATTTCCCAACACACGCCTACTGCTTGTAGGCAGAAAAGAACAGGATCTTGACCCCTTAAAAGCTGAAACCCTAAATGAAATTGAGAATAATCCGTCTATTGAAGCGGTGGGAAATCAAAAGGATGTGCGACCTTGGCTATTGGCTTCTGATATTTTTGTTTTTCCAAGCTATCGAGAAGGATTTCCCAATGTAGTAATTGAAGCCGGGGCTATGGGCTTACCATCAATAGTAACTGATATAAATGGTTCTCGCGAAATAATCATAAATGGGAAGAATGGGGTTATTATACCTCCGAAAAACTCAGATGCACTTTATCAGGCGATGAAAGATTTCATTACTTTTCCGGATAAAATCAAAGAACTTGGAAGAAATGCACGTCCTTTAATTACTCAACGTTACGAACGATCCTTTGTTCACAAATGCCTTAAAGACTATTACAAAAAGATACTCAATCATTCTCAGAATAAGTAAGCAATAGAATAATCTTTATTCATCATGTGAAGATTATGATGTAAGAAAAAGTATAATATCGGTAATTTTACCTGAAAATCAGATGGAAAGCTGGTGATATTAAAACATTTATAGTATCTTTACAAAATGTGATTAATGTTTAAACAGCACCTTAATGCGACACACATTCGTGATAAATAAAATAGCCGACCTGATGAAGAGGCTTTTCCCTGAGGCAAAGACAGTGCTCTATGGCTCCCAAGCACGTAATACAGCTCGCATGGATTCTGATATTGACTTGCTTATCCTTCTTCCTGACACTTATAAAGACCATGACTTTGTAAGACGCAGATCTGAAATCTGTAATCATCTGTATGACATTGAGATTGATGACACGGTGCCCATCTCACCTTTGGTACTTACCAAAGGTGTCTGGGAAAGTAGAGTCACCCCATTTACTATAAATATACAAAACGAAGGCATTGTGTTATGAAGCCGAACAATTCATAATTAAAATAGAAGAGCTTATAAGCCAAACCGCTAATTAAATTCACATATTTGGTATATTTTCGAATATCTTTTAATGCCAATCTTCCTGATTAGTATTAATGACCAACGCCTTGCCATTCATATCATCTGCAAATAGTCGGATTTAACTTATTCTTTCCTAGATAAATTTCATGAAACTCTACAGAGACTTCTTCAAACGGGCAATTGACATTACTGTCTCCGGCGCAGCATTATTAGTGCTTTCAGTACCGTTGGCAGCTATAACCACATGGCTTCACTTTGCCAATAAGGGAGCCGGAGCTTTCTTCCTTCAGGAACGTCCTGGTAAAGGCTGTAAGATATTCAGGGTTGTGAAGTTCAAGACAATGACTGATGAACGTGATGCTGATGGCAGACTCTTACCCGATGCCCAGCGACTGACCAAGGTCGGAAAATTTGTCCGCTCAACCTCGATTGATGAGCTGCCCCAACTTTGGAATGTATTCAAGGGGGATATGTCACTTATCGGTCCAAGACCACTTCTTGTTAAATATCTTCCCCTCTATTCTCCTGAACAAGCTCGCCGTCACGAGGTACGTCCCGGGATAACTGGCTGGGCACAATGTCACGGTCGTAACTCAATCTCTTGGTCAAAAAAATTCGAGCTTGATGTCTGGTATGTTGACAACGTATCTTTCCTCACGGACTGCAAAGTTATCCTGACAACGATACAGAAGGTACTCAAACGCGACGGCATATCCGCTGAGGGACAAGCCACTATGCAACCATTTAACGGTCATAACTGAAATGAAAGACATTATAATATACGGAGCGGGAGGATTTGGCAGGGAGGTAGCCTGTATGATTCATAAGATTAATAAGGCTAAACCAACATGGAATCTAAAGGGCTTTATTGATGATGGCAAACCTGCCGGAGAAACCGTGTCTCACTTTGGAATAGTCCTTGGAAACATAGACACTTTAAACAGGTGGAAATCAGATATAGCTGTAGTCCTAAGCATGGGTACCCCTCACGCAATGATGAAAGTTAGGGACCGAATCGACAATGAAAGGATCTCGTTTCCAAACCTCATTGACCCTTCTTTCTCCGTTGCAGATGATAAAACGTTCTCTATAGGTGAAGGGAACATCATCAAGGGGCACTGCTCCGTTACCACCGGTGTCACCATAGGCAATTTCAATGTGCTGAATGGATTTGTAAATATTGGGCATGATGTCCACATAGGCGACTGTAATGTCTTCATGCCGGGGGCAAGGGTATCAGGGGAAGTAACAATTGGCAATGGCAATTTATTCGGTGCAGATTGCTTTATAAAACAATTAATAAAGATTGGCAGCCATGTAACCATCTCCCCACTCTCGGCACTGTTGACAAAACCTAAAGACGGGATGACCTACATAGGCAACCCTGCTAAAATATTCAAATTTTAATCCAATAACTGTAAATATATTCTATATGGAACTCAAAGAATTCGTAGAAAACTTCGCTAACCAGTTTGACGACACTGACCCCTCTGAAATCACGGCAACAACAAGGTTCAGGGATCTTGAGGAGTGGTCATCCCTGACCGCACTATCCATCATTGCCATGGTGGATGAGGAATATGACGTGACCCTCAAGGGCGATGACATTAAAAATGCCAATACTGTTGAAGACTTGTTTAACACCGTTAAGGCTAAGGCATAATGGCTTTTCTCAAATTTAACAATTCCCGTATCATAGGAATAGCAGCGGGGGTGCCTCGTCATATTGAGCCAACGATCTCCACCACTGATGCATATGATGCATCTGAATACATGGAGACCACAGGAATTGTTGAGAAACGCTTCTCCAATGATTTCACCACATCAGACCTTGCCCTGGCAGCGTCCGAAAGACTGATTAAAGACCTTGGCTGGGATAGGAATGAGATTGATGGCCTAATATTCGTCAGCCAAACACCTGATTATATTTTGCCTGCGACATCTTGCGTGTTGCATGGGAAGCTTGATTTGAATAAAAACTGCTTGTGCCTTGACATTTCCCTTGGGTGCTCCGGCTGGGTATACGGGCTCTCCACTGCATTGGCCCTGCTTGAGACGGGAGGCCTCAGGAAAGTGCTTTTGCTCGCCGGCGATGCAAGGAAACATGCCCATGAGGAGCCGGATCAGTTATTTGGCTATGCAGGGACAGCAACTGCCGTGGAGTTCAACCCTGAAAAGGCAAGACCAATCGTCATGGATTTAGGTTCTGACGGCACCGGGTATGATGCCATAATCCGTCCGGGAGGTGGTACGAGGAATCCCTTTACCCCGGATTCCCTTAACCTCGAAGAATGTGAGGACGGCCGTAAACGACATGCGTTGCAGACCCGGATGAAAGGAATGGACGTTTTTGCTTTTGGCATCACGACGGCACCTAAATCAATAAAAAAACTCAGCAGGGAGTTTGACCTTGACTACCTGTCCTTTGATTACTTCGTATTCCACCAGGCAAACAGGATGATGAATGAGACAATAAGAAAAAAGCTTAAGCTCCCGGAAGACAGGGTACCGTACAGTATGACCCACTTTGGCAATACCTCCTCGGCTTCTATCCCATTGACCATTGTCACTCAATTATCAGACAAGTTGAGGGGTCATAAAAAGATTATTGGCTGTGCTTTCGGGGTGGGACTCTCGTGGGGCACTGTTGCCTTTGAGTGTGATGACCTTTTTACATCCCCTTTAGTTGAATTGTAATGGTAGTAAATATAAATCCTTTTAACCTTGGAGGGAAGACCGTACTTGTGACCGGCGCCTCTTCCGGAATCGGGAGGTCGACCGCCATTACCTGTGCCCATTTGGGCGCGCGTGTAATATGTGTCGCGAGGGACAAGGACCGCTTGGAGCATACCCTGTCCGAACTGCCTGAGGAGAATGGTCCTCATGGGGCCGTATCGGTGGAATTGACTGACTATGATGGCTTGCAAGCCCTTGTGGAGGAGCTGCCATCAATTGATGGGGCGGTGCTTTGTGCCGGCAGGGGTCTCACATTGCCTGTCCAGTTCTGCGACCGTCAACACTTTGACGAGATCTTCAACATTAACTTTTTCGCAACAGCGGAACTTGTCCGGCTGCTTTACAAAAAGAAAAAGATTAACAAAGAGGGCTCCGTCGTAATATTGGCCTCGATGGGTGGTACCCATGTATTCTCAGGAGGCAACAGTATCTATGGGGCATCAAAGGCGGCCCTTGATTCCTTTATGAAGTTTTGTGCAAAGGAGTTTGCCGCAAGGAGGATACGGGTCAACAGCATCTGCCCGGCAATGGTCGACACGCCACTAATTCACAGGGGGACTGTCTCAGAGGAGCAGCTTGCTGAGGATGCCAAAAGATATCCATTAAAAAGATACGGGCTGCCGCAGGACATAGCAAACGCGGCTGTCTACCTCCTGTCTGATGCATCATCATGGGTCACGGGCACCTCAATGATTGTTGACGGGGGATTGTCAATCAGCTAATCATAATTATCATGTCAACTTTTGAAAAAGTCAGAGATATAATTTCAAAGACTCTAAATATAAACCCGGATACTGTCACCGCCTTCCTTGCAATGGATGACATTGCGGAATGGGACTCAATGGGCAATATGGCTATTATAGCTGCCCTTGAGGAGAATCTCGGGATTGAGTTCCCTATAGAGGACTTGTTTGAGCTTAACTCAGTCCCTGCCATCGTGGCGGAGATTGACAGGTTATCCAATAAATGACAGGAAATGTCCCATAGCAAAATTCTTGACTCAATATTCAGGCATTCTGTAAAACAACCGGGTAAGGCTGCATTCCATACAACAGACGGACATACGGTGACCTACAAGCAGCTCGCTGACAACGTAATACGGGCTGCGTCTTTTCTTTATGCATCGGGAATCAGGCGGGGCGACCGCATAATGCTATCCGCCCAGAAGGAAATTGAATTTGTGTACCTGTACTTTGGCGCACACCTTGCAGGGGTCATTAATGTTGTCGTTGACTCCAAAAGCAAAATGGAGCACCTGAGGCATATTATTTCAGTTGTAAAACCTGCGATGGCTTTCGGCATTGACACTGATGTTTGCATAAGCAGGCAGTATGGTGACTTTGATTTGCCCGATGTTTTGCATGACTTTGATGCCGGAGGCTTGTCAGACCAGGATACTGCCGACATCATGTTTACTTCCGGCACGACAGGCAATCCCAAAGGGGTGATCCTCACTCATCATAATGTCTTTTCCTCGGCTGACAACATAAACCGGTTTATTGGCAACACTCCAGAGGACATTGAGTTGCTTGGACTACCTATGTGTCACTCTTTCGGATTAGGTAGACTCCGGTGTAACATGCTGACAGGAGCTACCGTTATCTTGCATAATGGGTTTGCAAACATTAAGTCAGTATTCAGTGCCTTTGAAAAATTTCATGTGACGGGATTTGGTATGGTCCCTGCCGTGTGGGCATACATAAAGCGTCTCAGTGGAAGCCGTATAGGAAGATATTCTGACCAAATCAAATATATTGAGATTGGGAGTGCCGCGATGCCCCTGGAAGACAAGGAGCTGCTCTGCTCCCTGTTCCCCTCAGCGCGCATATGTATGCATTACGGACTCACGGAGGCATCAAGGGCAGTATTTATGGAGTTTCATGAGAATATTGATGATCTCGCAACTGCCGGTAAGGGTGTTGTTCCGGGGGTAGATGTCAAAATTCTCAGGGAGGACGGTTCGGAGGCTGATCCCGGCGAGGAAGGGGAAATCTGTGTCAGGGGGAATATGGTGACGCCTTCCTACTTCCTTCCCGAGGACAATGAGAACGCTTTTATTGACGGTTATTTTCGTACCGGCGACTGGGGAAGGAAATCTGAATTAGGGAACATATATCTTGTGGCGCGTAAGAAAGAACTCATAAATGTCGGCGGCAAGAAAGTCAGCCCAATTGAGATTGAGGAAGCCTTGGAGAAAGCTGGCGTTGGGGAGTCAATGTGTGTCTCTGTTCCTGATCCTGACGGGGTCCTTGGTGAAGTCCCAAAAGCCTTGCTCGTAGAGGGAACATTTGACATTGGTCTCGAAGAAATTAAAAAGCGCCTTGCTGAGTCATTGGAGACCTACAAGTTGCCAAAGATATATGAGGTAGTGAAATCAGTCCCAAAGACTGCGTCAGGCAAGAAACAGAGAACAGTATAGGTTAATGGTATGTCAAAACTGACTGTAGGCAATGTCCGCATTAGTGGAATGGCGGCATGTGTCCCCACAAAAATTGAAGAAAATATAGATCTGCCCATTTTTTCCTCCCGGCAGGAGGCGGAGAAGGTGATAGCATCCACTGGTATAGAGCGTCACCGATGCGTTGACGACGGTGTCACTGCCTCTGACCTCTCTGTCATGGCTGTGCAATCGCTTTTAAGAGACTTAGGCTGGGAAAGTGGTGAGGTAGACTGCCTCCTCTATGTCTGTACCTCCCGCGACTTCATCGCCCCGCAGACGGCATGTATCCTTCAGGACAGGTTGGGGCTGCGTAATGACTGTTACGTGATGGACCTTCCCCTCGGCTGCTCGGGTTGGGTCTATGGAATGAGTGTGATCGCTTCAATGATGAGCCACGGCTCTTTTAAAAGGGGGTTACTCATTGCCGCTGAGACAAACACCCGTAACCGGAGCCGGAAAGATCGTACCGTAAGGCCCCTTTTCGGTGATGCCGCAACTGTGACGGCACTTGAGTTTGATGCCGGTGCTCCTGTGATGAGCTTTATGTTTGGTGTGGACGGCTCCGGATATCAGGCAGTGTGGGCTAAGCATGGGGGAATGCGTTTCCCTGCAGACGTGGAATCTGTAAGGGAGGTTAAGATTGAGCCTGGTATAATTCGGAAGGGCACTGACATGGTGGTCAACGGCATGGACGTTTTTGCATTTGCAATCAAAACACCACCGAAAGCAATTAAGGAATTTATATCGGAGTTTAATATTGATGTCGATAATATAGACTACCTCCTTCTTCATCAGGCTAACAAATTCATTGACGAAAAGATAAGGAAGTCCCTGAAATTTCCACCGGGAAAGGTGCCATATTGTCTTGAGGACTTCGGTAATGTAACGAGCGCCTCAATCCCACTCACTATGGTTACAAGGTGCGCGTCTGCTTTGAAGTCCCAACGGTGTCACTTTCTCGCCTGTGGATTTGGCGTTGGGCTTGCCTGGGCAACTATGGAATTTGAGACAGACAGAATTAATGTATCTAAATTAGTTGAGTATAATGCTTAATAATAGGAAGAATGGCTAAACTTAAAAATATAGTGTCATATTATAGGAGGATCAATATAATAGGTGAGGAGATAGCCCCTTTGGCTGACACAAACAAATATAAAATTATGTTTGACTTCATAAAGTGTTACTTAAGATACGGAGCTGATGAAGAAGACTACAGGGCACTTGAATTATATAAAAAATCTTCATTTGAACGTAAAAAATTTACTACGGCCAAAAAGAATTACATATACTTGTACCGTAATCACTCATCATCTTGTGATAAGGACACTTTTGATAGTAAAATTATATTTAATTCAGAATACTCCGATTTATTGAAACGTAAATGGATCTCAACTAAAAATCATTCCTTAGATCAGATTAACGCATTTATCGATGAGTTGGGTGAAGTCATTGTCAAAGAAGATTTTGGCATGCAAGGCATCGGAATATATAAGCTCAAATCATCGGATTCAGATAAAAGAAATAATTTGATGCTGTCCATCAGAAATAATAATCACTATGTTATTGAAGAGCTTATTATACAACATCCGGATATGGCATACTTCAATGACTCTTGTGTCAACACATGCAGGGTTGAAACAATTACTGACAAGGCAGGGAAGGCACACATTGTTAACACTGTTCTTATTACCGGAGGTAAAGGCAGCTCAATAAGCAATACCCATAGTGGAGGCGTAATGGTGCATATTGAGCCCGAAACAGGAGTATTGGACTCTAAAGGGCGTAATCCGGAAGGCAAGCTTTTTAACGTTCATCCAGGTACAGGGGTTCAACTTCTGGGAAGGAAAATACCCTATTGGAACGAAGTGAAGGAATTAGCTGTACAATTAGCCGAGCGTCGGCCAACAGCCAGATATATAGGTTGGGATATTTCTATCACAGAGGGAGGCCCGGAAGTGATAGAGGGTAATTTACGTCCCGGACACTGCACTCAATCCTGTGACATGGTGGGTCGTTGGCCATTGATTAAGAAATATCTATGAAAATAATTATGTATCCATGAAATACGTAACTCTGAACAACGGCGTGGAAATGCCACTGGTTGGCTTTGGCACTGCTTACCTACCTAAGGGAAAAATTACTAATATCATTGGCAACGCCTATGAGGTAGGATTTCGTAAATTTGACACTGCTATTGCTTATAATAATGAAAAGGAAATTGGAGATGCATTTAATAAACTCGGGATTAAAAGAGAGGACATATTTTTGCAAACTAAAATTGGTATGCCGAGCCTGTATTACGGCACTTTTCATTATGGAAGGAAAAGAATCCTTAATGTTCGTAAGCTTCATTCCATCGCATATGAAATAGAATCTTCAATGAGACGCCTGGGCACTGACTATATTGACATGTTCCTGTTGCATTGGCCTGACCCAAAATTTGAGAAACTATACCGAGAATTAGAAAAGTTTTATAATTCAGGTAAGATTCGGGCTATAGGGGTCTGTTCTTTTCTGCCCCCTCATTTCGAGTGGTTAAAAAAAAACACCCGTATCCCCCCTACTTTAAATCAATTTGAAATATCCCCCCTGAATTCTCAAAAAAGACTTATCCAATATTGTAAGGATCATGAGATTCAACCTGAAGCGATGTCAACGTTCAGTCATTTCAAATCCTCTGTGCCAAGAGTTGAGATATTTAGTAATCCCCTGTTAGTAGAAATTGCTGACAAACACAAAGTTTCGGTACCCCAGGTGGTTAATAGATGGCTACTGCAACAGCATATCTCCATCGTTCCTAAATCACAAAATCCTGCTCATATCGCTGAGAATATTGACTTGTTTGCATTTCATTTGAATGATGATGAAATGCAAACAATAGATTCTCTGGATAAAGGAAAGTTTCTTAATTATAATCCATGCGTTGCAACTTATAGCGTTCCAAAAGATATGAAAGATAATATATGGTTCAGGGACAATAATTAATAATTATATTTTTATACTCTATCTCTATAAATCTGTATATTTATTCTAATAATATCCAGGAGATATTTAATTATTATAATCTGATTAGATAACAATAAAACAACCTACCTCTTTATGTCCTTTTGTAGTTCTTATCTTAAAAACCTCTCTCATCGCTGCGACTGAAACAATCAAAAATAAAGCCAATACTCTATAAAGTAGCGTACTTATTTGCTTAAATAAATTTTTAATAGTACTTTTGTAAAAACATTTAATTATATGGCAGATTATACTCTTACATTAAATTCTCAGGCTGACTATAGAATGATTAAAAAACTTCTGAAGGCATTTGAAGGGGCATCCATTAAACCAATAAGAAAACAAAAACGCAAATCAAGTATTGAGAAATCACTTGAGGAAGCACGGAATGGCAAAGTGGTTGGGCCATTTTACTCTGCTAAGGAATTGATGGATGATCTTCTGAGCTAATGTATAAAGTTGTTCATACCAATCAGTTCCGTAAGGCTTTCAAACGTTGCTTAAAGAGGGGGCTTGATATTAACCTGTTTGAAGAAGTTGTGAGTATTCTCATCGCAACTGGCACAGTTCCGGCTAAGTACAGACCTCATAAACTTAATGCGAAGTTCAATTTTGCCTGGGAATGTCATATTCAACCAGACTGGCTTTTTGTGTGGGAACAGCATGATGATGCCTTAACCTTAATTTTTATTGATACCGGTACTCATTCCGATATCTTCAAGAAATAATCTGTTCTCCCTCCAAGTTTAGCCTTATTGTTATCTTTACACGACGAAACTACGTGGCGGACGTGAGAAATCGCGTCCCTACTTTTTATATACATTTCAATCATACCGATCTCCTCATTCTCCACCCCAAACTATAAACCTTTAACCAAAATATGCGTAACAGGATATACCTCTGCCTTGCTCACATGAGCGGCAGGGAACAGGACTTCATAAAGGAGGCCTTCGACACTAACTGGGTCGTCCCGATGGGTCCTAACGTAAACGGATTCGAGAAAGATCTCGAGGAGTTCGTTAACAGTTCTACAGCTGCACAACTTCACAAGAAGGTTGTCTGCCTGAGTGCCGGGACTGCTGCCGTACACCTTGCACTCATTGCCTGTGGTGTTACGGCGGGTGATGAGGTGCTTGTGCAGTCGTTCACTTTCTGTGCCTCTTCTCACCCGATAACATACCTTGGTGCGACACCGGTGTTCATCGACTCAGAACCGGAGTCATGGAACATGGACCCGAACTTGCTTGAGGAAGCTATCAAGGACCGAATCGCAAAGACCGGCAGGAAACCCAAGGCTATTATACCCGTAGCACTCTACGGTATGCCGTACAGGATTGACCGCATTATGGAGATTGCCAACCGCTATGAGATACCTGTCATCGAGGACGCGGCAGAGGGGTTCGGATCACGGTTCGACGGTCAGATGCTCGGTACATTCGGAGAGTATGGTGTGCTATCGTTCAACGGCAACAAGATGATAACGACCTCCGGAGGCGGCGCACTCATCTGTCCCGACGAGGAGAAGGCTCGCCGCATACTGTGGTACGCGACACAGGCGCGTGAGAGCTACCCCTACTACCAGCATGAGGCAATAGGGTTCAACTACCGCATGAGCAACATCTGTGCCGGAATCGGCAGAGGTCAGATGACGGTGGTTGACGAGCACATTGCCCATCACAGGCATGTACAGCAGCTCTACTGCGAGCTGCTAAGGGATGTAAAGGGAATAACCATGCACGGGAACCCATGGCGTGAGTCAGACTCCAACTTCTGGCTGTGCACGGCTACTCTTGACCCGGGACTGCGCATAAGGGGTCAGGAGAACGCCTACAAGGAGGTCATAACGGGAGCAGTCGGAGGTGCAGCGGGTGTTACACATGCTGCCACGACAGCTGTCACGGACTGCCAGCCGAATGACAATGTTGAGGCACTGCGCACGATACTTGATGCTGCCAACGTTGAGGCGCGTCCTCTGTGGAAGCCGATGCACCGTCAGCCGGTGTACCGTGATGCGCCGGCATATGTCAACGGCGTGAGCGAGGGACTGTTCCATGTCGGGATATGCCTTCCGGCAGGACCATACGTTACCGATGACGATGTGCGATATATCACTGACACTATTAAGGATGCCATAGAAAATTAGTCAAACAACTTACTACAATAGTTCGGTAAAATTTGAGGTTGTTCACTACCGGCTAAGCCGCTAACTGCGTCAACCGATGATTTATTTTCTGTATTATTTTGATATTCGGAGATTTTCCGTAAGTCGAAATAATTGTGGATGCGAGATAAGACTCAAACATGAGCCGTTTGAACTGAGCCACCGACAGATCAGGATAATCCTTCCGTATGACCTCCTTGCAGA
>JAAVCP010000010.1 GCA_014802265.1 Bacteroides sp.
CTACATTCCATCGCTGATACTGCTTGGAAAAACGGTCAATCTCCACTTGACGCTATATTGGCTCTCGTCTAAAATGACGGGACGACTCATTATGTCTTTGACTTTCGCTGAATAGTTACATGCCAATAGAAAAATGTTAAAAATACATAATACTATCCTTCGGATAAGGTAATATCATAATAAAACAACTATCTTTGTAAGGTGTTAGCAGCGTAGCCATTTTTTAGAGTGAACCAATATGAAATTCCTACGGCTGGTTAATGGATGAATACATACTTAAAATTTAATCTACCAATGAAAAAACATTTACTATTCGGATTGGTATGTCTTGGTGCTTCAGGTGTATACGCCCAAAGCACAACAGAGCCTCTGATCCTCCCGGAATTCTACGCCTTTAAAATCTCTCCCGACGGCAGATGGCTATACAGCAACACCGGCTCAGGCGAAATCATAATCTATGACCTGGAGACAAGTCAACACAATGAGTTTTATGAACTGACTCTCGGCAACGGCAACGCTATCGCCCTTGATGGTACATCGGTTGGCTCCACAGACATGGGCGAGGCAGTAATTCTAAAGGGTGAAGATGAAATTTACCCTGATGAATTTAGTAAATATTGGTATAGCTCACCTGCGGCAATCACTGCCGATGGCACCCGTATCTCCGGCGTGGTCGGAAATAACGGAACAAGCGACTTAGACGATGACAAGCAATATTACTTTCCTTTTGTAGCTGATATTGACACTGAAGGGAATGTGTCAGGAATTACAGTTCTTCCTCACCCTGAACAAGATTTCTTCGGAATGACGCCACAGTATTGCTCTGCAACATGGATAAGCAATTCCGGCAAAATCATTCTCGGACAGGTGGTGGACAACTCCGGAATGTTCCTTCAGCCTATTGTATATCGTCAGAGTGAAGACGGAGAATGGACCTACACCCTCCCCACAGAATCAATATTTAATCCCGATAATATCCCACTGCCTGACTATCCGGGGGCATTTACCCTAAAGGCTGTTGACCCGGCTGATTTCATAAGTGATGAGGAAAAAAGAGAAGAGTACCTGGAAGATATGGAATGGTGGGAAACAGAAGGTAATTTTGATCAGGATCTATACCCCGGTGACCATCTTGGGCAATATATGGCTCTCGAAGAAATCGAAGTATATAATAAAGCTGCCGATGAATACAACCAGGCGGCAGAGGAATACAACGAAAGAATTGAAGAATATTACATTGCCCGCAATGCAATTCTTAACACAAGTGTCTCCTTCCTGCGCAACGGATTCTGCATGAACGGAGATGGTACTGTCTGTGCCCTGGCAAGCAATTATGACATAGAAATTGATGAAATGACCGTCGTGCAAGGCCACACTACATATATTCTCGATCTCAATGATGACTCTTTAAAAGAGATCAAGCCTGAAAATACATCTATAATCCCGACACAGGTGCTAAACGGAGGTATTATTCTTGCCTCGACATCATCATCAGAAGTGCAGGCATCTTACGTCTATATGCCCGGGACTGATGACTATATGCCCATAGAAGAATATTTTGCCACAACAAATCCTTATGCTGCCGACTGGTTGCAGGACAACCTTGTTCAGCCATTGTATGACGGCTCTTTGGCAATGATTTCAGGATGTGGGGTTGCCAGCGATGATTTCTCCGTATTTGCTTCCGGTGTGCCTGCTTACATGTTTGACGAAGAGTTTGTCTATTTCTCATACATTTTCTCCGGGCTTACCTCCGGAGTGAAGGAAGTGACTGCTCCTGACAATTCTGGTCTTAAAGTGCTCGCCGACGGTGTGTTGGCAATCAACGGTGAGATAAATGCCCTATCTATAATGGATCTTTCAGGCAAAAAAGTATTTGAAATGCATAATGCCTCCGGCACCCTCAGCACAGGGCTGGGCCACGGCATCTATGTAATCACCTATACAGATACCCAAGGACAAATTGTAGCGAAAAAAGTAATGTTCTAATCCCCAAGATTCCATATTTAAATATCTAAGGTAGCCATGCAAGCCATCACCGGCAGATATGGCTGCCTATTTTTTCACTCAAATTGACCAAATATGATGCCACTTGAAAAGGTTGTATAGGTGTGGATATTACAAGCATGCTACTGCAAATAATTTGCAGTAGCATTCACTATGTTAAGAAAATTTAATATTGTCAGAGTGCATTTAAATACCGAAAAATTATGTATTTAGCATCAAAATTATTAACTTTGCAGTGAAAGAAAATAAGTCAGTAGTCTTGATAGCAATGACTGATATAACATAAGAATACATAAAATACAAAATACAGATATGGCAAAGAAAAAAGTAGCAACCAAACAATCCGGACGAATCAGTGACATGGAAGGGAAAAAGAAAGCCCTTGAGATAGCAATGGCTCATCTGGAGAAAGATTTCGGTACCGGCACAATCATGCGCCTTGGCGATGATGCAGTGCAAAATGTAGAAGTGGTATCCACCGGGTCTATTGGTCTTGACTTCGCCCTTGGCATTGGAGGCATTCCCCGTGGAAGAATCACGGAGATATATGGACCCGAGTCGTCAGGTAAGACCACTCTCGCAATCCATGTCATCGCAGAGGCTCAGAAACAGGGGGGAATTTGTGCTATAATCGATGCAGAACACGCCTTTGACCGTTTCTATGCCGAAAAATTAGGCGTAGATGTCAATAACCTTTGGATTGCACAGCCTGACAACGGCGAGCAGGCACTTGACATCGCCGAGCAGCTTATCAATTCAGGGGCAATCGACGTGCTCGTTATTGACTCTGTGGCTGCGCTCACTCCAAAAGCTGAAATTGAGGGTGAGATGGGCGATAAGAATGTAGGTCTGCACGCCCGTCTGATGAGCCAGGCAATGCGCAAGCTCACCGGCACGATATCGCGCACCCGCACATGCTGCATATTCATCAACCAGATCCGAGAGAAAATTGGCATGATGTTTGGCAACCCGGAAACCACCACAGGTGGTAACGCTCTGAAATTCTATGCATCTGTGCGGATTGATATACGTCCTTCATCGTTTATCAAAGACGGTGACAAGTCAATCGGCAGAATTGCAAAGGTAAAGGTTGTGAAAAACAAGATGGCACCTCCATTCATGAAAGCTGAGTTTGAGCTTATGTTTGGAGAAGGCATTTCAAAGGCTGGCGAGATTATCGACATGGCTGTTGACCTTGGCATCGTAAAGAAGAGCGGCGCATGGTTCTCATATAACGGCAATAAGCTCGGTCAAGGACGTGACGCCGTAAAAAAGGTGATTCAGGATAATAAAGAGTTAAGCGATGAACTGGAAGCCAAGGTGCGCCAGGCTCTTGAGGCTAAACGTGAGGAATCACGCCACAAGACAATAAACCCATTCCTCCCCGGCAACGAGACAAAACGCAGCGACTCTGATGATGACCTTACCGAAGGAGACGATGACGATTTCGAGTCTTATTCTGAGAATGCCGAAAATGAAGATATCTTCTCCGATGACTTTGAAGTGGAGATTGAAGACTGACAGGGCATCACCCAACTAAACCAACATTAAAACGCCGGCGGGATAAAACCCGCCGGCGTTCCTTCTTTTATTTATTCTGTTCTTACCGTTTATTTTCAATAATTATATTTTATTCGTCTCCCATTGTGATAAATGAGTCAGCGGGAGAAGTCTGAGGTGCCGGAGCGAGAACAAGCTCGTTGGCGTCCATAGTCACCTGACTGTTGCGCATTGCTTTGATGCCGGCTGCATTAGTCTGTCCGTAAGACACTGTGAAGTTGCCATCGAGAGTATTGCCCTTAATGATCAGCACATTATACATTCCGCCACCTGCCGGTGTAGAGTAGACTGATGCAAGCTCTCTCATATTGTTGGCTCCGATCACCATGTTGCGCATCGGGAGGTTCTCCATCATGTAAATGAAATTGTCACGATAGTTTTGAACGTTGCTCTCATTGGCATAGACAGTTGCCACTTTCACGTTTGATATTGAGTTATTATTGTCAATCATAACTTTATTGACGGTCTGTTCGTTCATTCCTGATAGTTTGGAAAGACCTGTATATGCTTCTGCCAGAGTTGTGTCTGCGAATCCTGCAAAACTGATGGTAAAGAGAGCGGCGAGGGTAAGAAATAACTTTTTCATAACTTGTGTGATTTTTAGCATAATTAATAAGGATAATTTAAAAAAGATGAGGAGGGAGGGAGAGTAAAGGTAAGGATATTATTCAACTACTTCCATTGTGATGAATTCCACAACTTCTACCGTCGGGGCAAGTGCCATGACCAGATTGTCACCTTGCATGCTCACTTCACTGTTTCTGAGTGCCTCGATTCCGTCGGCTGTTGTCTGTCCGTAAGCTGCTACGTATGGACCACCTTCTTCACCTACAAGGAACAATACGTTGTAAACGCCATCGTCAGAAGGTTCTGTAAATGCACATGCCATGTTGCTTTGGTTGTTAGCACCGATAAGCATGTTTACTACCGGAAGGCTTTCATATGTATAGTAGAATTCACTTGCGTAACGCGGATTGGTGCAGGTTGTGCTCCTGAGATTTGTGATTGATACGTTGCCGTTAAGCTGAACGTCCTTGACACTCTTTTCTACCATTCCCGGGTGATTTACTATTGATGTGTAAGCATCATTAAGTGAAATCTGTGCGAATCCTGAAACTGTGCAGGCAATCACTGCGATGAGGGTAAGAAATAACTTTTTCATAAACTTTGATTTTTAGCGGTTAATAACTGATTTTTAGCATTTGATTTGTCTTATAAACACGTCGAAGAAAAGATTAGTTCACACAGTTTATGAAAAAAGTGTGATTTTCGTGCTTTTTTAACATTTTCATTATTTTTTAGTTAAAATCCTTAATAAATTTAGACATTTATCCCATTTTTAGCAAATAAATTCTATATTATATGAATAATTATAAATTATCCTAACTCTAACAAAATCTATAACCCCTAACGACTATTCAAATCCTGTAAACCTATAAATCCTATAAAATCATCGAAGCCCATAAAACTTATAAATCGTCAATAGCGTTCTAAATATAAACTAAGAGTTAAAAATTAGCTAACACCAATTAATCAATCTAATAATTTTATTAATTATATGGACACCAACAAAACATATATAGTGAGCTTCGGCGATTCCGACTCCTACAGTGTGACTTTCAATGGCTCTCGCGACCAACTGCTGCACTCTGACAACTTCCGCAAAATCGTTGACGATCTGAAAGACTGTCTGAAGAAGGATTTCCCCGCCGGCAATTATGATGAGTTGATTTCTCCCAAGATAAGGGAAGCAAATCCCACTGACAAGGGTTATGCCGAACTGACCCCTGATGCCGTAAGACAAATTATGCATACTCTTAAAAGAGAAGGAGAAGTGCTCAATGCCAACCGACGACTCGACTCCGACGCTCCATATTCCAATATATAAATAAAGATTATTTATTAATGATAAAGATTTGTTGCATCGGGCATATCACACTGGACAAGGTTATAACGCCGCGTTTATCAGTTGATATGCCCGGTGGCACTGCATTCTATTTCGGGCATGCCATGAGCCACCTGCGTCATGACGGGTTCCGTCTTGTCACCTCTTTGGCAGAGAGTGAGAAAAAAGCTGTGGATAATCTTCGGGCTAAGGGAATCGACGTAGTGATGATTCCCAGCCGTCAGTCAGTATGCTTTGAAAACAAGTATGGCGAGGACATGAACCACCGCACACAACGTGTGCTTGCAAAGGCTGATCCTTTCACGATAGATACCCTCAAAAACGAAGAGGCTGAGATTTTTCACCTGGGTACTCTCCTCGCCGACGATTTCTCTCCCGAGGTGCTTAAATATCTGTCCGGGAAAGGTCGGGTGTCTGTGGATGCTCAGGGTTATTTGAGAGAGGTAAGAGGTGAGAACGTCTATCCCGTCGACTGGGAAGGAAAGGAGGCAGCTCTTCCCTATATTGACATTCTCAAGGTGAACGAGCACGAGATGGAAGCCCTCACAGGACTCACGCAACCAGATGCCGCTGCCGAAAAACTCGCTGACATGGGCGTGAAGGAAGTGGTCATAACCCTCGGAAGCGAAGGTTCGTTGATATATCATGAGGGTGTTTTCTATGAAATACCGGCTTATGAGGCAAAGGAAGTGGTAGATGCCACAGGTTGCGGCGACACCTACATGGCAGGCTACCTTTACAAGCGTAGCCTTGGTTGCCCTATTGATGAATGTGGAAGATTTGCAGCGGCAATGTGCACCATAAAGCTCGGTGCAGCAGGTCCCTTCTCTGCCTCTGAATCAGACATAGAGAGTGTAATCAACTCCTGAGCACCGTCCGCAGACGTACCCTCCTGTTTTTTCTTTTATACAAGTCCCCTCAGTCAAAAAGTGATGACTTGGGTGATGCTCCTGATACCTCTTTCCCACTCTCTTTCGAGGTTATTGAACAGACGGTGGACATCGACATAGTAATTAGGGTGATTCTGACCATTGTCGCCAGCCCTAAGACTTTCCACTGACGTTTCTTGACATCCACCTAAGTGATTATGCGTGATTTGTGGGGTATGTCACGCCACACTCGGTAAGCAGCGAGGCTGTTATCTCCCGCAGCGAGTCGAAACGCATGATTTTTGCACATTATTTTTAGCGAAAACAAAATAACCAAAAAGGACTGACTCCATTTGCAGGAGTCAGTCCTAATTTTATATTGCACTAAAAATTTTTAAGTAACGCGAATTCGGGATACTTATATATTATATAAAAACAATAATTATGAAAAAGAAACCGTTGATTGAGATTATCATTGATGAGATGGAATGGAAGAAACCTACTTTTTGCTATCTCTATATCCTTTTGGATTGACANGATTCACAATCAAAACCGATGTGTACTGGATGTGGNTTTTTACTCTTCATAGGAAGTGGACGACCGCCTAAATGACTTTTTAGAAATCATTTTCTGAACGACTTTCGAGGGCGTAGAGTATAAGCTTAATGATATTCTTTTTTATTTTTATCGAGATATATTTTATTTCTCAGAAGCATATGAATACTAAAACAGGTCTGCAAGTATTTCCGACGGAACTTGCAGACCTGTTTAATCGGAATATTTCCACATTATTACATCAGCATGGTGACGAGTATGTAGACGAAATGTGCTACAATAGCTGCCACAAGACCTCCGATGGTGTGGGCAGTGATAGCCTTCGGGGTAAGTTCACGGTAGCCGAGGGAGTCAAGCATAGCAGTATGGGTGCTTAGGTAGCCGCTCCAGCACATACCGATGGCTGTGAATACGGCTATGGCGTTACCGTCTATCCATCCCTGAGCAGCAAAGTTGGGCACAAGACCTAACGCTGCTCCAACAGCACCGAGTGCAGTGATCGGGAATGCCACAAGATGCGGGTCGGAGAATCCAAACAACACCTCAAACAAAATATTGATTTTGCTTGCAAGATATGGCAGTAACTCGATACCCTCGTATGCCGCACCGGTGTATCCTTCCTCCGATGCACCGAAAGTGAGCAGCATTACCAATGTTGAAATGATAAGCACACCGGGAATAATGGCAATGCCGACTTCAACACCCATCTTGCCGCCGTCGAGCAGGGAGTTTAGAACACGGATAAAGACAGATTTGCTCTCCACCTTTTCCTCTGCCTCCTTAATCGCGTCTGCTTCATTCACAATGGCTTCCTCCACAGCATAGTTCGGATAAGCCTTTATAATAAATCGCTGCATAAGGCGCGTTGAGACAATACAGCCACAGAAAGCACCAAAGAGACCTACAACAGGCTCGATGTAATACCCCTGTCCCACCATGAACACAATTACCAACAGACCCATGCCGAAGGCGGTGCCGAAGTTGGTAAGTGAGATAAACTGGAATTTCTTAAAATAGCTCGTGAAGCGTTTATCCTGTGCCAGAGATATGATGGCAGGGTTATCACTCAAGAAAGTCATCGCCGCGCCAAGGGCTGCAACGCCGGGAAGATGAAACAGCGGTTTCATCAGCGGACGAAGAATATTTTCCAAAAGTTTGACTACTCCGAATTCCACAAACAATTTACCTATGGCACCCGTCACGACGCATATACCCATCAGATAGAAAACCGTATTCAACAGCAGGTCATGAGCCGTGCGCATGATAGTGTTAAGCATATTCGGCAAACCCATGATTGAGCCAAGATACCAGAACAGAGCTATAACAATTACCAAACAAGGCACACCGGTGGGAATGAACCTGAAGAATGATTTCTTTTTTGCAGGTAAAGATGTTTCTTCAATTGATTGTTCCATGTGTCAGTACATGTTAGTTATTATTTACGTTTTAATGAAAGCAGATTCATATACCATTTCACACCGATAGAAGCAAGCATCGTCTTATTTTGAATTGAGTTAGCCACATTTGCATTATTACCCCAATAGTAGAAAGCATCGGCATGAATTGACAGGACATGATGGCGGTCAACAAAAGGATAAAACTCCACTCCTGCACNAACCATCTTCATATTGGTACCGTTCATCACCGTGGCATCAGCCTCTGTGCCTGATTTATTAATGTCCCATGTCATCTTGCCGAATACTCTCCAGCGGGTGTCAGGCTTCCATGCCAATTCACCCATCACTGACATATCTTTAAAGAAAAATGTCTGATGACTCGACGCACGGTTCATAACATCAAGCTCTAATTCAACGTTGCTGACAGTGAATTTATTGCCAAGGGCAAGATAATTAATGTAATGACCCGGAATATATTCTATTAGATTAGCTGAATATATTGCATCAAATATGCCATGATGACCGTTCCACATCAGATTGTAGGCATACATGTCACGATTCTCCGGAGTAAAAAACGGACTCTCGCAAAACTGGAATGTAAGCTTATCAGCAGGGGTAATTTTAAAGCCAACCGATGCGCCCACGTCATAGCACGGGATATTATTCCAAAACACGGAGCAACCGTAAAGGTCAATAGGCGCACGGTCATATTCCCAGCCTCCGATAGCAACCACCTGTTTACCCCCCGACAGCACCCAACGGTCAATGTCATAAGTCAGCACCATCCAGTCAGTGCCTTCCCAGAAAGAAGAATCTTTTATGGTCTTATTAAAACGCTGACGCCAGGAATAGCTGAGATGATCCGTGATATTGCCGTCAACACGCAAGTTAAGAAATTTTGCCTCAAACCCAGAATTATCTTTTACCGTGTGACCGTCAAGCCAGTCACGCTGATAGTCAAATCGGGTTTCTACTCTTAATGTAAGGAGTTCTTCATTGGTTTCGGGACCGATATTCTCGGCGCAGGCCATACCTGCTGCCGAGACCATCGTCAACCCTATTAGATATGATTTCATCGTTAAATCAATTTAGGTATTCGTCTATTGCCTTAGCCGCCTTTCTGCCGGCTCCCATGGCAAGAATCACCGTGGCAGCACCGGTCACAGCATCACCACCGGCAAAAACTCCCTTGCGTGAGGTGT
This sequence comes from Bacteroides sp., assembly GCA_014802265.1. GTDB lineage: Bacteria > Bacteroidota > Bacteroidia > Bacteroidales > Muribaculaceae > Lepagella. Next base: position 9,497 of record JAAVCP010000010.1, read on the forward strand.
GCCCTTCCTCATCTGCCACTATGCAACCGCGTTTAGTAGTGTCAAGACCTTTGGTTGTAGATTTGATGAGAGGGTTAGGACTTGTGCCGAGTGCCATAATGACAACATCGCAGTCAATCTCAAAATTACTGCCTTTCTTCTCGACAGGACTTCTGCGTCCGCTTGCATCCGGCTCGCCAAGCTCCATCTCCACACACTCGATGCCTCTGACGCATCCCTTGTCATCACCAAGCACACGCACCGGATTGGCAAGCATACGGAACTCTATCCCTTCCTGTTTTGCATGGTGAACCTCCTCGACACGGGCAGGAAGCTCTGCCTCGCCACGACGATAGACAATCACAGCCTCTGCACCAAGACGCTTTGCCGTGCGTACTGCGTCCATCGCCACGTTACCGCCACCTACTACAACCACTTTCTGTCCCTGATAAATCGGGGTGTCGTAATGACTGTCGTAAGCATGCATAAGATTAGCTCGTGTAAGATACTCATTGGCTGAGAAGACTCCATTCAGGTTTTCCCCCTCAATACCCATGAATCTGGGAAGTCCGGCGCCTGAACCCACAAACACTGCATCATAACCCTCCTTGTCAAGAAGATCGTCTACGGTCATGGTGCGTCCTATAATCACGTCTGTCTCAATCTCGACACCAAGGCGTTTCACAGCCTCCACTTCCTTGGCAACAATACGGTCTTTCGGAAGACGGAATTCAGGTATGCCATAAACCAGCACGCCACCCACTTCGTGAAGAGCCTCAAATATCTTTACCTCATACCCCATACGCGCAAGGTCGGAAGCACAGGCAAGCCCGGCAGGTCCGGAACCTACGATTGCCACTTTTTTACCGTTGCGCACAATCTCAGGCGCGGGAAGCTCATCGGCATGCTCTATTGCCCAGTCGCCCACAAAACGCTCCAGCTTACCAATTGCAACAGGTTCTGACTTGATGCCTAACACACATGAGCCCTCACACTGACTCTCCTGAGGACAGACACGGCCACACACACTCGGTAACGAACTGTCGGCTGCTATGACGGCAGATGCAGCCGCAATATCTCCGGCAGCTATATGTTGTATAAACTCTGGTATACTGATATGCACGGGGCAGCTCCCCACGCAGCGAGGATTCTTGCAATTAAGGCAGCGGGAAGCTTCCAGCGTGGCTTCTTCGGCATTATAGCCATAGCACACCTCTTCAAAATTTGTGGCCCTCACTTTCGGGTCCTGTTCCCTGACTGGAACACGTGGGATTCTGTTAGCCATTACACTTGCAGTTATGGGTTTCGGGATTATTCTTTGGGTTATTACGATACATGTTCTGACGGCGCATTGCCTCGTCGAAGTCTACCTTGTGTGCGTCAAACTCCGGACCCTCCACACATGTGAAGCGGGTCTGTCCGTCAACTGTCACACGGCATGCCCCACACATTCCGGTGCCGTCTACCATAAGGGCATTTAGGGAAACCATTGTCGGTATGCCATATTCCTTTGTAGTAAGGGAGGCAAACTTCATCATGATCATGGGACCAATTATGACACAATGATCGTACTTTTTCCCTTGATTATCTATAAGGTCTTTCATAAGCCCCGTCACCATGCCGTGGAAACCTTCGGAGCCATCGTCAGTACACAGATAGACATTCCCTACTCTCTTCATCTCGTCAACGTAGGTAAAAAGGTCTTTTGTCTTGGCACCGATTATTACGTCAGCCTCCACGCCATGCTCCTTAAGCCATTTTACTTGCGGATAGACCGGGGCTGTACCCACACCACCCGCAACAAAAAGAATCCTCTTCTTTTTCAATTCCTCTTCAGAAAGGTCAAGCAGATCGGAAGGCATTCCGAGAGGACCTGCAAAGTCAGCAAATTTCTCCCCCACTTCAAGGTGATTGATTTTATTGGAAGAGTGACCGATTGACTGAGTGACTATCGTAACGGTGCCCTCTTTTTCATCATAGTCACATATTGTCAGGGGTATGCGCTCCCCGAAACGATCGGTGCGCACAATGATGAACTGACCCGGCTTGGCAGAGGCTGCCACACGCGGAGCATGCACTTTCATCTCCGTTATGTTCGGAGCAAGTTCTCGCTTGCTTATTATCTCAAACATGATTACTATCAGATTTAGGTTAGATTTGCGCAAAAGTAATTCTATTTTCAGAAACTAACAAATTTTCTTCCCTTTCAATTTTAATTTTCTTTCAAAAAGGTAGTCAAACCAACCTCTGATTCCATTTTTATTTGGGAGTTTGCTATATTTTTGTTAAGTTTGCATCAGTAATAANCAAATCAGACCATAGCTATTATGATATCTACAAATTCTTATGAAGAAGAGGTCAATTCTTATTGGGATCTCATCAAAAATCTCAAAAGTGAGGTTAAATTACGCTTGATAACCTTACTGTCACAGTCTTTATCTCGTTCAATGGATAAAGCACACTCTCCAAATGACGAATTTATCAATAAAATTTATGGAGCATGTGACGATGACCACTCAACAGAAGAAATTCTTCGCGACATCAATGAACATAAAACATGTAAGACCCCAATATCATTTGATTGATGAAAAAATATTTATTAGACACTAACATATGCGTTTTTATTTTAAGAGGAGAAAATAATCTTAAAGTAAAAATACAATCAGCTGGGATATCCAATTGCTATATCTCAGAGATTACGTTAGCTGAATTATATTATGGGGCAGAGTGCAGCAACAAACCACAAAATGTAACGGCATTAAAATCATTCCAATATCAGACATATTAGAGGTATATGCAACCCAAAAGGCATCTCTAAGAAGACAAGGAAAATTGATTGACGATTTTAATCTATTAATTGGTTGTACGGCCATTTCTAATAATATGATCTTAGTTACAGATAATCTTAAACACTTAGGTAGACTTCCAGTTACTATTGAAAACTGGGTTAAACGATAAGATTGTAATAACTATGAGTCGTTACGTTTTTTGAAGTCTGCAAAAATTTTGTTAAGTTTGCACAAATTTATGCAGTCATTACGTTTCTAAAACGTGATACAAATATCTAAAATAATCAAACCAAAAACCATACACATGAAAAAACTTCTTTTTGCTTCGGCTCTCGCCTTGGCTCTCCCTGCAGTAGCCTCCAACACTTACATGCAGGCTCCTGCCGGTGCTCCGGAAATCATTACCCCTGATTCAACAGGCTTTAAATTCACCGACATCAAGGTCAATCCTACCACTTCTGTAAAAGACCAGAACAAATCGGGCACATGCTGGAGCTTCTCGGGTACATCTTTCCTTGAGGAAGATCTTCTGCGCCGTGGCAAACCGGAAATGGACCTTTCTGAAATGTTCACCGTACGCCATTGCTATATCGACAAAGCAAAGAAATATATTCGCACAGGCGGTAAAATCAACTTCGCACAGGGTGGTGGTTTCCCCGACGTGTTCTATGTGATTGATACTTATGGTGCCGTGCCTGAAGAGGCGTATGACGGACTTAACTACGGTGAGAAAAAGCACAGCCACTATGAAATGGCTAACGCTCTTGAAGCTTATCTGAACGCAATTCTCAAGAACCCCAATAAGAAACTTTCCACCGCTTGGCTGCCGGGATTTATCGGCATACTCGATGCCTACCTTGGTCCGGAACCTGAAACCTTTACCTACAACGGCAAGACCTACACCCCGAAGTCTTTTGCTCAGGAACTCGGTCTAAAGGGTGACGATTTCATTAGTATCACCAGCTATACTCATCACCCCTTCTATGAGCCTTTTGCCATTGAAATCGCCGACAACTGGCTTTGGGAGAAGAGTATGAACGTGCCTTTGGATGAAATGAAGGCTATCGTTGACAATGCTCTTGACAAAGGCTTTACCGTAGCTTGGGCAGCCGACGTGTCTGAAGGCGGATTCAAGTGGAACAAAGGTTACGCAGTCCTTCCCGAGCCAAAGACCGGTGAAGACCTCGAAGGCTCAGAATTGGCACGTTGGGTAAAACTCTCTGACAAAGACCGTGAAAACTCCACTTTCGACATCAAGGGTCCTGTAAAAGAGAAGAAGGTGACTCAGGAGACGCGCCAGGAGAGCTTCGACAACTATGAGACTACCGATGACCACGGCATGGTTATCGTGGGTTACGCAAAAGACCAGGAAGGAAACCGTTACTACAAGGTGAAAAACTCTTGGGACACTAACCAAATCTATGATGGCTACTTCTATGTCTCAGAGCCTTACTTCCTCGAAAAGACAATCGACGTAGTTGTAAACAAAGATGCTGTACCCTCAAACATCGCAAAGAAAATCGGACTCTAATCATCTTAAATTATCTATCAGATAGTTCCTAAAACAAGATTGATTATAATTTAAGACCACCAATTTATTCTAAAGTAGCAAGAATAAATTGGTGGTCTTAAATTAATTATGTTTAAATAAGAATTCCCGTTTTAACAACATCAGAATACAGAGGATTATTGATATCCTCAGTCAAGAGCACAGGCTCAATAAGATTACTGATTTTGCGTCTTATTCGCCACAACAAGGGAGTATCAGCAAAATAATCATCTGATAAGCTATCTACCACAACAGCTATATCAATATCACTATCAGCAGTATAAGTATCCTTACTGAAAGAACCATAAAGATATAGAGCCTTTACCGGTACTCTCTCTGAAACAGCTGCTTTATAGCGTCTTGCCAACTCTATAGCTTGCTTTTTATCCATATTTGCAATTCTTTTGTTTGTTTTAAAAGTTCATTACACTTCTCCGCGTTAAGACTTTTCATAAGTCTCTCCTTATAAGACGGATATCGCGCCTCTATGTTTAATGGTTCAAGAGAGTCTATTAGTTCTAACTGCTGTTCAGTCATATCAAGTTCAAGAGCTGTTTTCTCAGCCAAACGTGACAAGCTATGAATTTTTAACGGAGGCTCCTCAAAGATCTTGCTCCAATATGCCTTAAGCATTTTTTCAATCACCTGATGACACATAAAACCGACATAAAGATAGCGTTTAGTATTGAGCATAGCAACCGCTGTCTCCAAATCATACTCTGCCATCTCTATCCAATAGGTTGTTTTATCAATCATTTTATAATATTTTATAGTGCAAATATAGGCAAAATCTTTTAGTTAGTACTCATTAGAGACACTATTTTTTAGTTATTAACTTACAATTTATAATACTTTCTTAATGATTCAACTTACTTTTGGTCTTTAATGAATAGAATCATGCTTCGGATAAATCAAAATCCGAAGCATGATTCTATTCATTAAACTATATGAGCGGGATTATCGCACAATGATTTTCTGTGACATTGCTCCGATTCGGGCAACGTAAATTCCGGGAGCCAGATTATCATTTCTTACTTCTCTGCCATCAATATTATAGACACTGACAGCATTTCCACTATTGCTTACAATGCGTCCATCTACGATTTGCAAACTCTCCCTCATGTCACTTACATTCTCAACGCCACTGAGAGAGTCTATTTTGAACGCAGGAGAAATTACCTGAGTCTGATAATTGCCATTCTCATCAGTCAGACTGATCCGGAGGTCAAACCATCCGTTCTCGCTCTGACGGTCCACTGACTCCAGACTTCCCTCATAGCAATAGCCATAACCGGGCATAAAGAATTTATCAGGCACCTCATTCACTGTTAATGTAGCAAAGTCGTCTGAGCCATAAGGTGCATATTCTACTTTTATATCACCCAAAGGCCATGCAACCATCATAAATTCAGTATCGTCTTCATTATAAGTATACACGAAATCCCCAGCATAGAACATTATCGAAGCCTCTTCTGCCGATTGGAATCTGTCGGTCACATCTCCTTCTTTATTCATAAACATCAACGTCTGAAGAGTGGGAGGAACCCAGTCATCTGCCTCTATCATACACCCTAAGACAGTGTTATTGAACCCGGGCACTTTACCGTCAATAAGCACATTATCATTATAGATAATATATTTCACCAAACTACCTTCTTTTTCAGTCTCAACAGAAGCATTCAGTACATCAACCCCCATTGACTCACCATTACGTCCAGTGTAACCAAAACCTAAAATACCTATATCCATTAGCATATCTGCCAACTCAGTCGGCAAACTACCATATTCATTATTCCATAAACCTAAAGAGGTTAATGAAGGAGTATTATTCCCAATAATACCTTTATATTTATTCACATCAGAAGGAATAAACGGGTTAACCATTTTATTAAAATTATTATCCTCCCAATTTCCAAATGTATATATATCAAAACTAGCATTTTTATTACTACCAAAAGTAATATTCAATGGTTGATAGATCACTTCTCCATTTTTTTGCAAGAATAATTGAGAGGAAATGGATGTATTTGGATCGCTAAAAGTATCAGTCGTTCCTAATCCTCCTAAACATTGCACTGTGCTAATTCCTTGCATTGAGGCTTCCGGAAAACACATTAATATATTTGTTGATATCTCTTCACATATCTCTCCTATATTAAACCAAACATCTATAGTAGAACTTATATAACCATTAAATGCCGTACATAATAAATAATGAGTCAAGATATCTTCATTATACATATATGGCGTATTACACATATTAAAATTTTGTGTGGTATATTTCTTTGAATCATTAGTATATAAACCTCCCACATCAGCTGGCTCAGTCTTTATCATCCAAATTTCATTATTACCATTCACTCCTATTCCTCCTGTGACTATAGCTAAATTCTCTGGTAATTGATTTGTGTGTATTACCGGTATATCTAAATTAATTCTTGACTTTCCATCAGTATATGAACAATTAATCAACTGGAACATTTGCCACCATATTTCATAACCATTGGAGTGATATATTGAAAATTCCCCAGCAAGCTCATCAATATCGCCATCGCTATCTATTTCCACTTGTCCTGTATTCGAATCATACAATTGATGCTTTATCCTAAAGGGATTTCCCTCATTATTTAAGAATTCAAAATTATAACTTTCACATATAGTATGCGCATCAACTATGATTTCCATACCGTCTGTAAATTCAGGAATCTGAAGAAATACTAAATATTGGTCATCCGGATTTGCTAACGGATCTGTAGAAACAAAAGATGAGCAAAGGATATTATGTTTAAACGTCCCCTTACCAATTACTAATTCAACTTCATCTTCTCCATTATACAGAGTATAGTAACCGTATCCAACTTGAGAATAGGATACATAGTCTGGTATAAGATTCTCGGGATATTCGAACTTGATATGAAGAGTGATCCACTCTGGTTCGTCACCTTCTTTGAACACCGGAGCCTTAGGGCGCATTGCAGTCTGAGAAAAATCCCCTGTCTCATCCTCTACTACTCTACTTACCACCTCACCATTAGGTGTCCTGTGGGTAACAACAAAGTCACTTCCATAGACCATGCAGCCTATTACAAGTAACATCAACGTTAAAAATATTTTCTTCATGTCCATGACATTATTTCCCCTGCGCCCGGAGATATTTAACTTCTATTCCCAGCTATGACGCATAGTCAACATGACTAATAGCCGTGTCGCAAAATTAGATATTACCTCCAAAGCAACTTCTCTTTTTATTACCCATTTTTCTACTCATATTACCTATTTGAATACTCATATTTTACTCATAAAATTATAATATATTGCTACATAATAATTTAAAAACTTATACTCTTCTCTGCTCATTCCTAAAAAAATAGATTTTAAATAGCTTAGTTTAGTAAATATTTAGTAACTTGCGACCGAAAACAAAACTTACCAATTATGCTTATACGTACCTATCTTTTAGCGCTCTTTAGTCTCTCTTCATACTTTGTTGTCAATGCAGTTGGCGTTGACATCGACTTTTCACATTTATCTTACTTATCAGATAAAGGTAAATTTGAAGAATTAATAAAATCAATCGACTCAATTAAGCAAATTCACTGTAATATTTCACTAAAAGATAAATTGGAACTACAAAGTTTGCGGATTACAGGCTTAATAGAATGTCGAAAATATGAAGAAGGACTATCTACACTAAATAAATTAATTGAACTAAGAAAACCGGATAGTCTACGATATTATGATATTGATGCTTACATTGCCATGAATGATATATTCTGCGCCCTCGAACAATATACACTTGCTGAAACTGCTTTAAAACAAGCTAACGAAATACTACCAATATTAAAAAGCAGTAGCAATAACCAAATTATTACTAGAACTGAAGAAAAAATTCATATGGCAAAATGTATACTTGCACAATCATATGGCCAAATACACAAAGCCATTAATGAATGGAAACTATCTGAACCAGCTGATACATCTAATCCTAAACTTCAATTTTATTGGTATGCACTAGGGGGAACTTTATATCATGACAAAGGAGAATTTGACCAAGCAAGTCTGTACCTTTTAAAAGCACTTAACGCAACTTGGAATAATCCAAACCGAACAACAATACTATTACGTTATATGGCTATTAAAATTGATCAAGGAAAATATGATGAGGCATTAGCTATTCTTAACAAGTACAAGAAATCCTTAGGAGCTGTGGAAAATCCCATAAAACAAGCAATGCTGCTCCATGCCGAAGGCGAAGCTCTTATAGGAGCCAAAAGATGGAAAGAGGCAGCCCTTAATCTTTCAAAAGCTCTAAATATGTTAGATACGGTGGTCACAAATGATAACAAAGTAAAAAACTCTCTGATTGCACAAAGAATTGACCCTGCTGAGTATTCAGCCTTAGAGAAAAAAGTGGAGAATGAACAGGCTGCCCGACAAACTATGCTAATCTGGTTTCTTATGGTGACTTTATGTTTGCTATTAGCCCTTTGCATAGCATTGACACTGAAAATACGCGCCACCAGAAAAGCCCTGTTAGCTGAAAATAAAATAATAGAAAACGACCGGGCACACAAAGAAGAGATTTCTTCCCTAACCGATGCACTCTCTGCAAAACAAGATAAACTATCAGCTAAAGAAATAGAACTCTGTAATGTCTCAATGGCGGCTGCACAAAACGAATCCACAATTGTGACTATACGAACAGAGATGCAGCGCAAAACAACTACAGTCGAGGAACGCTTACGCACCATTGAATCCACATTGCGCGAATCATCCCTTGATTCACAATTACAAGAAGCATTCCAAAGACAGTTTAACAAATCTAACCAAGCCTTATACAATCTTCTCTCATCACGCCATCCGGACCTTACCAAAGCAGAAATTAACATGGCTGCTTATCTTCTTCTGAATTTAAGTTCAAAGGAGATAGCTCATCTCACCAATAGAAGTGTACGCACAGTTGATAATATAAAATATAACCTCCGAAAGAAACTTGCAATAACAGAACCTACTACTGTCTATCTGCGTAATCTCCTAAATAGCGATACTTAATCTGCAATTAGATTAAGTATGTGTCATAAATTAATTAATACATTGCTTATCGCCCTATAAGGCGATCTTTCGAACCGTTTCTCAGTTATAATAGAACCCCGGTACGCCTTCAAATCGGCTCGGAATCTGATCCGTATATGTCGTCAATCAATAGTATCATCAATTTCGTATCAGTTTAAGAATATATTATTTTACTCGGTCTACACACCTCTTCTTTACCCACCAGTTGTGAAGCGGATCGTCGTCAAAACGGATCTCTACCCAATTGGAGGCATCCATTATTACTTTTCCTTTGGCTCCGCGTGGTATGTACCTGGCTTTTCCATCATCAATAAGCTGAAGGATGGCAATCTTATCATCATGATATGCAGCCGAACCCAATTGCTCATGTATCTTATAATGACTCGTGCCGAATGTCTGTTCGTTAATTCTTACAGTGTCACCTCTTTCGAGCGTGTCCATATCCGCCTTTATAAACGCCCACAGACAGCAGATTACAATCAGGACATAAAAAATTATCCTTTTCGTACTCACTTTATTCACATTATTCACATCATCCATATTCGTTTGATTTTATTGGTTACTATCGGAAGTTATGAAACACAACTGCATCAATCTGCCACAAAATTACAATCCCAAGACGACGTACTTTGTCGCTTTCCAAATTAAATTTACTTTCTCTGTATAATTTTAACTACCACTTCGTCAAATAACACTAAATTTTAACTTTTACTCATCACAAGTGTTTAAATAATATGGCAAAAGAAGTAAAAGCAAAAAAAGCACTCGGTCAACACTTCCTCACAGATCTTATCGTGGCGAAGCAGATTGCCGACACAATAGAGAAAGAACAGCTTCCGCAGGAAGCAAAACAATGGAGTGACCTACCTGTATTGGAGGTTGGTCCCGGTATGGGTGTGCTCTCACAGTTCCTAATGAAAGCCGGACGCAACGTAAAGGCTGTAGAACTCGACTCCGAAAGCGTCACCTATCTTCATCGCGTGTTCCCTTCGCTTGAAGTAATCGAAGGAGATTTCCTGAAGATGGACTTAAAAGAAATATTTGGAGGTAAATTCGCATTGATAGGCAATTATCCCTATAACATCTCCTCCCAGATATTTTTTAAAGTACTCGATTATAAAGAAGACATTCCCGTTGTAGCAGGTATGCTACAAAAAGAAGTTGCTGAAAGAATATGTTGTAAACCGGGATCAAAGGTATATGGCATACTGTCGGTGCTACTTCAGGCATGGTATGACTGTGAATACCTCTTCAACGTGCCCCCGACTGTCTTCTCACCGCCACCAAAGGTGATGAGCGGCGTTATACGTCTTACCCGTAATTCCCGCACATCTCTCGGTTGCAACGAGAAATTATTTAAAACAATTGTTAAGACTGCCTTCGGTCAGCGTCGCAAAACTCTACGCAACTCCCTTGGCGGCATAATTCCTCCCGATTCTCCGATAATGAAAGAACCGATTATGGCACTCCGCCCTGAGCGTCTTTCAGTAGAGGATTTCATCACACTTACCCTCGCCGCACAACCTAAATAAAACTAAACAAGATTTTACAAATCAGCTGAATATTCTTGGATATTCGGCTGATTTTTTTTAACTTTACAATTCAATGAATAATGAACTTTCTAAAAGACTATAAATTACAACTAAGATATTTAACACCATGCACTTAATTGAGAAAAATATTGAAAGAATTACTAATCTTTGTAAACAATACAGAGTCAGGCGATTATACGTATTCGGATCCATTCTTACAGATAGATTCAACGATAAAAGCGATGTGGATTTTTCTGTGGATTTTGACAAAGATAGAATTTCGTCTGAAAAACTTGATTGGGCAAATCTCTTCTTTGATTTCCTCCATGAAATGGAAAAAGTTCTCAACCGCAAGGTCGACATCGTATTTGATGACCATATTAATAACCAATATTTCAGGAAAGAACTTGACCAGACAAAAAAACTAATTTATGGATGAAAGTTAAAAAATATCTTAGGGATATACAGAACTCTATCTGTGAGATTGAAATTGCACTTGCTCAAAGGTCTCGCGAATTTGATGTTTTTCTGAATGACTTTGTTTTCAGAAAATTTGTGGAACGTAATATTGAGATTATTGGAGAAGCTATGAACCGTATTCTACATATATTACCTGATATACCCATAACTTCTGCAAGAAAAATTGTTGACACAAGAAATTATGTTATTCATTCGTATGATTCCCTTATTCCTGAAATTCTCTGGGCTATTGATAAATCATATACCTCATCTTAAACAAGAAGTTGATAGTCTTCTTAATAAAAAAGATTGATCAGATTAATACATTCAATAAAGAAAATACCCTTTTATCAGTCGTCTTTTAGAATTATACATAAAATGACGCGATAAAAGGGTATAATTTTTACCGAATTTTTGTTAATTTTGCATTTTATTGCAGAATTAGACAATTATTCAGACACAATATATGGCAAACCAGGAGCTTACAGAACAAGAAATCGGACGTCGCAACAGTATGCAGGCGCTCCGCGACCGTGGCATTGAGCCTTACCCCGCAGCAGAATACGTCGTAACCGGGCATTCTGCCGAAATCAAAGAAAATTTCGTTGACGGTCAGGAACCGCCCCGCGAAGTGACCGTAGCCGGCAGAATCATGAGCCGCCGCATCATGGGCAAAGCCTCATTCATGGAGCTGCAAGACGCTGAAGGCAGAATTCAGGTATATGTTAGCCGCGATGACCTATGCCCCGGCGAAGACAAAGACATGTATAACGTTGTCTTCAAAAAACTTCTCGATATAGGCGACTTCATCGGAGTGAAAGGATACGTATTCCGCACCCAGATGGGTGAAATCTCAATCCACGCACAGGAAATAACCGTACTCGCCAAGAGTCTCCGTCCGCTCCCCGTAGTGAAGATGAAAGATGGCAAGGCTTACGATGCATTCACCGACCCTGAGCAGCGTTATCGCCAGCGTTACGTAGACCTTGTGGTCAACAAGGGGATAAAAGACATATTCATCAAGCGTACAAAGGTCTACAATTCCATGCGCGAGTATTTCAACTCCCACGGCTATCTTGAAGTGGAGACCCCAATCCTTCAGGCTATCCCCGGAGGTGCCTCTGCCCGTCCATTTATCACCCATCACAATGCTCTCGATATTCCTCTATATCTGCGCATCGCTGATGAGTTATACCTCAAACGCCTGATCGTAGGTGGATTTGAGGGAGTCTATGAATTCTCCAAAAACTTCCGTAACGAGGGCATGGACCGCACTCATAACCCAGAGTTCACCGCAATGGAAATCTATGTCACATATAAGGACTACAATTGGATGATGGACTTCACAGAGAAGATGCTTGAGAAGATAGCCCTCGATGTCAACGGCACAACCGATGTGCAGGTTGGAGACACCACCATTTCTTTTAAGACCCCATACCCGCGTGTGACAATGACTCAGGCAATCCTCGATAAGACCGGATTCGACATCACCGGCAAGTCTGAGGAGGAACTCCGTGCTTTCTGCAAGCAAAATGGCATTGAGGTTGACGAGTCATTCGGCAAAGGCAAGCTCATTGATGAGATTTTTGGTGAAAAGTGTGAAGGCTCATTCATTCAGCCCACTTTCATAATAGATTATCCCATTGAGATGTCACCACTCACTAAGTGCCATCGCAACGATCCGCGCCTCACAGAGCGTTTCGAGCTGATGGTCAATGGCAAGGAGCTGGCAAACGCATATTCAGAGCTTAACGACCCAATCGACCAGTATGAAAGATTCGTGGAGCAGATGCGCTTGGCAGACAAGGGTGACGACGAAGCAATGATCATTGACGGCGACTTCATACGTGCCCTTGAATACGGGATGCCACCCACATCGGGAATGGGAATTGGAATGGACCGCCTCGTAATGCTTATGACAGGTCAGTCTACAATTCAGGAGGTACTCTTCTTCCCACAGATGCGCCCTGAGAAGAAACAGCAGCAGGACGACAACGAGAAAGAGGCTGAATAATTATGGGTGACCTTGGGAAAATAGCCGTTATCGGGTCGGGCAGCTGGGCGACAGCCCTCGCCAAGCTGCTCCTTGACAATAACGACCGTATAAACTGGTATATCAGGCGTCAGGAGAGAATTGATGATTTTATACGTCGTCAACGTAACCCTGTCTATCTTAGCGATGTGAAATTTGACACGGCACGCATTGATTTCTATTCCGACATCAATGATGCAGTGGTGGATGCCACTACCCTTGTTGTGGCAATCCCTTCCCCTTATGTCAGAGGAGAAGTGGAACAGATCACTCTCGACATCTCCAACCGTAATGTAGTGTCGGCGGTAAAGGGTATAGTGCCTGACGTTAATAAAATAGTGACTGATTGGTTTGCCACACGTTTCGGTGTGGCAGACCGTAATCTTCTTGTCATCGGAGGACCCTGCCATGCGGAGGAAGTCGCCCTCGATCATCTCAGCTATCTCACCATAGGTTGCCACGACACAGAGAAGGCAACTGAGTTTGCAAAAGCAATTGCCGGAATAAAGTTGCGTACGATACTCTCTGACGATGTGGCAGGCATTGAATATGGGGCTGTGTTGAAAAATGTGTATGCCATAGCTGCCGGAATAGTTGACGGCATGAAAGCCGGCGACAACTTCAAGGCTATGCTCGTCTGCAATGCCATACGTGAAATGGGACGCTTCGTCGATGCCATGGCTCCGTTGAAGCGTGACATCTGCCGCTCAGCTTATCTCGGCGATCTTCTCGTCACAGCCTACAGTCTTTTCTCACGTAACCATAATTTCGGGGCAATGATAGGAAAGGGTCATAGCGTCAAGACCGCGAAAATGGAGATGGAAATGGTGGCTGAGGGTTATTACGGCACACGCTGCATTCACGAAATCAACGAGTCTACAGTTAAAGTCGATATGCCTATACTTAAATGCGTATATAATATCCTTTACGACAATATGCGTCCACAGAAGGCATTTTCAGCCATCACCGACACATTCACCTGACCTGTTGCTCTCAACTTGAACAATGGAGGCTCCCAAGATGTTAATACAAGAGGGATAAGACCAATAAATAACCCAAAATCAGAATTTGAATTTTAAATTTATAAAGACAATGAAATCAATTGGAATTGACATTCAGCACGCTGTCTTTTTCGCTGAAAAGCAATATGAGGGCAATCAGGCAGCTGCAGTTGAGGCATTTGAAAAATTACACAATGGCAACGGTGAGGGTAATGACTTCCTCGGCTGGTTGAACCTCCCTTCTTCTATATCAGCAGATCTCCTTGACAGAATTAACAAGACTGCAGCACGTCTGCGTGAGAACTGTGACTATGTAGTATGCGTAGGAATCGGTGGCAGTTATCTCGGCGCAAAGGCTGTTATCTCAGCTCTCTCCGACAATTTTGCTGACTTCTACGGACCACAGCCTAAAAACCCGAAAGTGCTCTTCGCAGGTCAGAATATTGGTGAGGAATATACTGCCGAACTTGAAAAGCTTCTCGACGGCAAAAAATTCGGTATAATCGTAATCTCAAAGTCAGGCACAACCACTGAGCCGGCAATTGCTTTCCGTATTCTTAAGGAGCTTCTTGAGAAACAGGCAGGCAAAGACGCAGCCAAGGATCTTATCGTAGCTGTGACTGATGAAAAGAAAGGTGCCCTCCGCACTCTTGCCACTCAGGAAGGTTATGAGACATACGTAATTCCTGACAACGTAGGCGGTCGTTTCTCTGTTCTCACCCCGGTTGGGCTGCTGCCTATTGCTTGTGCCGGATTTAATATTGAGAAACTTGTGGCAGGTGCCGCTGAGATGGAGAAGACTGCTCTTCGTCCCGGTGAGGATAATCCTTGCGAAATATATGCCCGTATGCGCAATGCTCTTTATCAGAGTGGGAAAAAGATTGAGATCCTTGTCAATTACAATCCCAAGCTCCATTATTTCGCAGAATGGTGGAAACAGCTTTACGGCGAAAGTGAGGGTAAAGACAGCAAGGGTATTTTCCCGGCTTCAGTTGACTTGACCACCGACCTTCACTCAATGGGTCAGTGGATTCAGGACGGCGAGCGCACAATCTTCGAGACTGTGCTTTCTGTGAAGGAGCCGGCAATCACACGCCGAATCCCGGAAGATGCTGCCAACCTTGACGGTATCAACTATCTTGCTGGCAAGAGAATCGACGAAGTTAACAAGATGGCTGAACTCGGCACTCAGATTGCACATGTCGACGGCGGAGTACCCAACATTAAGATAACTCTCAATAAGCTTGATGAGCATACTCTCGGGCAGCTCATATATTTCTTTGAGAAGGCTTGTGGCGTGAGCGGCTACATGCTTGGCGTGAACCCTTTCAACCAGCCTGGTGTTGAGGCTTACAAGAAAAATATGTTTGCCCTCCTCGAGAAACCCGGATACGAGAAAGAAACCGAAGCCATCAAAGCAAAACTGAAATAAACCTCCGTCAGAAATTATTGACAACATATAAAAACTACCCTACGAAATTTACAGTAAATTTCGTAGGGTAGTTTTTATCAGATAGCATATAATGTAAGAATGACCTACTGCGAAAACGACGCGAAAGTTACACAATCCCCACTATAAAGAACCATATTTGCCCTCCTCGAGAAACCCGGATACGAGAAAGAAACCGAAGTCATCAAAACAAAAGGTATGGCTCTACACAATAACAAATCGGTGTGCCGAAATGAATTCATTTCGGCACACCGATTTGTTAGATATTCATTATTTTTTATCCGTTTTTAATAAAGCCAGGCGGTCTGCTGCGACTGCGCCTCAGCCTCTTTAATCATCTTCTCGTTAGCATAGACAGTGATTTCAACACGACGATTGAGGGCACGTCCTTCCGGAGTATCGTTGCTGGCGATATAATCTGCCATAGGAATACCTTTTGCCGAGAGCCTGTCAGGAGCAACTCCACAATTAATCAAATAATTGCGTACTGAATTTGCACGCTGGTTAGACAACTTCTCATTCACTGCATACGTACCCGTATCATCAGTATATCCTGTGATAGCCACGTCTGTGTCAGGATTATTAAGCAGACTGACTGCAAACTTAGTCAAATCAGCCTGAGCCGACGGATTAAGATCATACTTTCCGGTGGGGAAAAGAATACCTCCGTCAAAAGTCAACTTAATAGCCTGGAGACCATTCGAGTCAGTGACCTGCTCGACCTTTGCCTGATCGGCAAGTTCTTTCTCCAGCTCCTTCTGCTGCTTATCCATCTTCTGCCCGATCAGCGCACCGGCACCGGCACCCACAGCAGCACCAATTGCAGCACCAATTCCGGCACCCTTACCACCACCTATCAATGCACCGATTCCCGCACCCAGTGCACCACCACCACCGGTGCCTATCAACGCGCCCTTACCGGTCTTTGTAAGTGAACTGCATCCTGTGCCTATCAACATTGTTGCGGCTAATAATCCCACTGTAAATTTTCTCATAATTTTCATAGTATAATACATTTAAGTGGAATCAGGATACATTTCAACTATAGTCACCATGATCTCCATATCCACGGTTTAACATTTCTTTAATATTATAACCAAATTTTAGTAAAGTTGTTTATTACGAAAGCTAAAAAAACAAAAAAATCCGGCTCCAAAAGACGGAAACCGGATTAACACACAGGATAACATTATAATCAAGGTTGGCGTGGCATAACTTTTTCAGAGTTTCCTTTATCGTATTTTCCGGAATTATCCCTTGAAGAGTTGCCATTATTTTTTTCACTGATATAAAGTTTGTCTTTATTAATTTTTGCCCCACTTGAAGAGCCTGTAGAAATTTTCCCACTCTGTCCACTAAGTATAATATTCGCGCCGCTGCTTGCTTCTGCATCAACTTCAGTAGCCTTAATATCTTTAACCACGATTTTTGAGCCACTGGTTGCCTCAACCACTACTCTGTCACCATTAAATCCACCGATCCCACACTCGGCTGCACTGGTGGTCTCCACACTCATCTTCACGGCTGTCACCTTTCCGATATTTGCGTTGGAAGCACTTGTAAGATCCATTGACAGAGTTTTCAGATTAAGATTGCCGATGGTCACTGTTGATGCGCTGGACTGATCAATGTCAAGCCCAACGGCAGTCACAGTATTAAGAGATACCGAAGCTGCCGATGTCAGGTCTATTTCAAGTTTACCGTTAAGCTTGAGCGAACCCTCCACGGTAAGGCTGGCAGCTGAAGTAAGCTCAACATCACTTAAATCCGGAGCCTGCACCCTTACTATTGTAGGACCCTGTATATTGCCCGAAGGATTCTTATAACGCACTTCAAGCACCCCCTTATTGACCTCTACATTAAGATACTGCTCTGCTGAAGGTGTAGTCTGGATTTCTGCGCTTCCCGTAAAATTCCCTTGGGTAAAAATGATGCTTATTCCCTGGCTGGCTTCTATTTTATTAAAATTCCCGATTTTAATACTCTTTCTGACAGTTGCTTTAGAGGCACCACCATTACTAACTTTTACTGAGGAAGAGCCGTTGTCCATGTAATTGCCGTTTGCTCCCATAGAGCAGCTCATGAAGAGAAACACTACGCTCATCACCGGCACAATAATTCCTGTTCTAAAATTCATATTCGTTAAGTTAATTTATCATTGACTAAATTAGTTTATATAGCCTTAGGGACCACTCTCTCAGTCGGCTTATCTTTAGAGGAGTAAACCGACTGCACAATCAATCCTTTTGAATTAACCATGTCTGCAAACTCCTCCTCAACTGAGAGGGCATCACATCTACCCCCTAATATGATCTCTGCTGCCGATGAGGCATCGGCAATGATATTTTCAACATTTAATCCCTTAAGACGCATTATCGAGGCAGATGTGGCAGACGCCTTTAAGGTCTCTAACTCAGCTGTGAGGACATAAACACTTGACGCCTCTTCTGATCTGATATCAAGTATATTACCTCGTATCTCACCAAAATTTATTTCTGATGCGCCTGAAGTATTGACCAATAAAATATCCGGTATACTTATTGCACCGTTTACACTAAAAGAACTTGCGCCGCCCAATGTAACCTCAGAAAGAGAGGGGGAAGTAACCCTGACTACCACTTTGTGTTGGCTATTATTATTTATTTCATGGGTTGAAACGTATAGCATCCCATTTTCTACAGAAATATCCATATCGGCATGTGGAGTGTTGTCTGACAATATCTCCACTTTTCCAGCTTCACCCTGCTGATAGACAATTACGGCATTCTCAGAAGCTGTAATCCGCTCAACATTACCCGTATATACTGTCTTGGGTATAAGATTTAGATTGACAAGCACATCGTTTATCCCGTTTCGGCTCCTATATCTTACCTGACGTTGCTTTACTGCTTTTTCTCTAATTTGCTGTGATTTCTTAAGTATCTTTTCATGTGATTTAGCCATCTTATCTCGCATTTGTTGCTGCTTATCTCGCATTTGTTGCTGCTTATCTCGCATTTGCTGCTGCTTATCTCGCATTTGCTGCTGCTTATCTCGCATTTGCTGCTGCTTATCTCGCATTTGCTGCTGCTNTATCTCGCATTTGCTGCTGTCTCTTACGCTCCTCAGCTGCTTGCCTAAGTGCCCTGTCGCGTTCTTCAGCTGCCTGCTTAAGTGCCTTTTCATGTTCTGCGGCTGCCTGACGTAACGCATTCTCTTGCTCGCGCATAGCCTTTTCACGCTCCTCAGCTGCTTGCCTAAGTGCCCTGTCGCGTTCTTCAGCTGCCTGCTTAAGTGCCTTTTCACGTTCTGCGGCTGCCTGACGTAACACATTCTCTTGCTCGCGTATAGCCTTTTCACGCTCCTTTGCTGCCTTTTTAAGTGCTTTCTCCCGCTCTTTAGCTGCCTTCTTAAGTGCTTTTTCTCGCGCATAGTTATCAGTAGCATCAGACATAACGCTAATTTCCTCATTCAAACCATAGCTCTCCAAAGCTCCCATCGTAGTAGCGCCAAACGCTACGCATAATAGCACCACAAGAGTAACCCTTATGCCAGTCTTCTCAAAAAAGACAAGGTGTATAATCTTACTGAAAAAGCTGTTATTTCTCATATCAAAACAGAAGCCATTTAGTTACTTCACACTTTATAGACAGAAATCGTCATTATTTGTGACAATAATTGTGAAAAAATTTTAAGAAAATTATCAATCTTTACAATTACAGATACACTCTTTCAATGTTTTTATTTAATTTTGCCGAAAAATAGTTGATATGAAGTTTTTAAGTAAATTTTTTACCCATAAGCTTAATGGCTTGATGACAAGTGGGGAAAACAAAATTCTCTCTGCTAAAATGCTTGCCATAATTATGGCTGGAGTTTTAATGACAGGCTATCTCGCTTTGCCCGGATATGCCAAGCATAAGGAAACAATTGAATATGCCAATGGAGATGTCTATAAAGGGGAAACTCTAAACGGCATGCGTCATGGCAAAGGTAAACTCACATGCCAAGACGGCAAGACCTACGAGGGAGAATGGATTAATGATGAAATACGTCATGGCAAACTGACCTATAAGAAAACCGGTCATTACGAGGGCTATTTCCGCAACATGAAACTTGACGGATATGGCGTGCGCCACTATCCGGACAAGACCGTAACGGGCATGTGGAAAGAGAATAACCGCCACGGAATTGTTGAGGAGAAAGAGAAAGGGAAAAAGAGTAAGTTCGTATTTTATCGCAACGGCGTTAAGATGGACAAAATTAATGTCACTGAAGGGGAGTATGTCATGGGTATTGACCTTTCCAATTGGCAAAAGAATGTGGTGTGGCAAGACCTTTACCTCTGCGGCAACACTGAGCCTGACTACCGGCTACCGAAAAGCCTTGAGGGGAATATAGTGCCTGTTGAGTTTGTGATTATGAAAGCAACTGAAGGGGGTGACCATGTTGATGCCATGCTTCCCACCCACCGTGACAATGCCGAGCGCCACAACTATAAGAAGGGGTATTACCATTTCTATAACACTACTGCATCAGCCACTGCCAATGCCAACAATTATATTCGGAATGTCACTCTTGATAAAGGCGACTTCCCCCCGATTCTCGACATCGAGAAAGACAACGTGCCTGTCGACTCTCTATCCAAATGGCTGAAGATAGTGGAGAAGCATTTCAAAAAGAAACCGATGATATATACCAACGAGCGCTACTACAAAAAATATGTAGAGGGCACAAAACTCGCCAAGTACCCCCTGTGGTATTCAAGATACGGGCGACGCGACATAGTGCGTAATGCACACATATTCCAATTCACCGAGAAGGGTCTTATTGACGGGGTACGTGACCATGTTGTTGATATCAACGAGTTTCGCCGTGGTGATCTCGACAAATTCCTAAAGTAATCAGCTAACAAGCTTCTGCATATTACCAACCAGACAATCGTTTTTCTCTCTAAACTCACCAGAGCCAATATATACATGAGGGTATTCAAAAATGAAGTGAACCCGTGGGTTCATTAACAGAACACAAGAGGGAACTATAATACAAGGGAGGATATGCAAGAGAGGGTGATAAAAAGTGGGAGCAACTTAAAATTCGGAATTTTAAGTTGCTCCCACTTTTTATTTTATTTATCACGCATGAAGATAGAGATCGGGGTGCCCGTAAAGTCCCATTTCTCACGAATCTTATTTTCAAGGAAACGTCGGTATGGCTCCTTAACCCATTGCGGCAGATTGCAGAAGAAGATGAATGTCGGTATAACTGCATCTTTAAGCATGGTGACATATTTTATCTTCACAAATTTACCCTTGTTGCTGGGAGGTGGAGTCAAGGCTATCTGCTCAAGCATGTAAGTATTAAGCTGCGAAGTCGGAATAACACGGCGACGATTATTATAGACCTCTATGGCTGTCTCAAGCACCTTGAAGATTCTCTGCTTTGTAAGTGCAGAAGTGAAAAGAATCGGGAAGTCAGTAAATGGTGCAAAACGTGAGCGGATTGCCTCCTCATAACGTTTCTGGGCAGTGGCAGACTTATCCTCTACCAAATCCCATTTATTGACACACACCACAAGCCCTTTCTTGTTACGCTGAATAAGTGAGAAAATATTCGCGTCCTGACTTTCGATGCCACGGGTGGCATCAATCATAAGGATACACACGTCACTTGCCTCAATTGAACGTATTGAGCGGATCACGCTGTAATACTCAATATCCTCATTCACTTTCTGTTTCTTTCGGATACCTGCCGTGTCAACAAGATAGAAGTCAAATCCAAACTTATTATAACGGTGATAGATAGAGTCGCGCGTAGTGCCCGCAATGTCGGTCACAATATGTCTCTCCTCTCCGATAAAGGCATTAATCAGCGAAGACTTACCCGCATTCGGTCTACCAACGATGGCAAACTTCGCTATGTTATCTTCAGGTTTATCATCTTCCTTTGGCTCCGGCATGTCGGCAATGATAAGGTCAAGCAGTTCACCCGTGCCGCTCCCATTGGCAGAGGAAACCTCTACCGGGTCACCAAGACCCAGAGCATAAAACTCAGGTATGTTAAAACGTGCATCACCTTTATCTTCCTTATTGGCAACCAAAATTACCGGCTTTTTGCTGCGGCGTAAAATCGATGCCACCTGATCGTCAAGGTCTGTCACACCATTGGAGGCATCAACCACAAACAGAATCACGTCAGCTTCTTCAATTGCTATCTGTACCTGCTTGTTGATTTCTCCCTCAAACACATCTTCGGAGTTGACTACCCAACCCCCGGTGTCGACGATTGAAAATTCTTGCCCACACCAGTCGACCATACCATACTGGCGGTCACGTGTGGTGCCCGCTGTGTCGTCAACGATTGCACGGCGAGTCTGCGTCAAACGGTTGAATAGGGTAGATTTACCCACATTCGGCCGCCCTACTATTGCTACTAATCTGCTCATTTTATATTTCTATAAACTTTTTTCTAAATTTTGAATCAGCCTAAAATCCTTCCCTATCCCCCCGCATTCGCTTTTATTCAATATATCCAAAGGAGCGAAGTTTATTCTCACGATTGCGCCAGTCTTTCTCAACTTTCACAAAAAGCTCAAGGAAAATCTTCTTATCGAAGAATTTCTCAATATCCTGACGGGCTTCAATACCTACCTGCTTAATTTTCTCACCTCCCTTTCCGATTAGAATACCTTTTTGAGAATCACGCTCTACATATATCACTGCCATGATATGAATAGCTGTATCTTTCTCATCAAACTTCTCAACGAGCACTTCTGTGCTGTAAGGAATCTCTTTGTCGTAGTTAAGCAGGAGTTTCTCTCGGATAATCTCTGTGACAAAGAAACGTGCAGGCTTGTCGGTGAGCGCATCTTTACCGAAGAAGGGCGCCGACACAGGAAGAAGTTCCACAATACGGTTCTTCAGATTATCTACATTGAAATGCTCCTTGGCGCTTATGGGGAATATCTCAGCCTTCGGCAGACGCTCATGCCATTGAGCCACAAGCTGCTCAAGTTCGCCATTCCCTTTCAGCAAATCTATCTTATTGATGACCAACAAGACAGGCACTGTCTCCTTGGCAACACGCTCAAGGAAGGCTTTATGCTTCTCCGGATCTTCAACCACATCAGTGACATAAAGAAGAATATCGGCATCTATCAGTGCCCCCTCGGAAAATTCAAGCATTGATTGCTGAAGCTTATACTTGGGTTCGAGTACGCCCGGAGTGTCTGAATATACTATCTGATACTCAGGAGTATTGACGATACCCATAATACGATGACGTGTGGTCTGTGCCTTGGAGGTGATAATAGATATTCTTTCACCGACAAGGTCATTCATAAGAGTGGATTTACCCACATTAGGATTACCTACTATATTTACAAAACCGGCTCTGTGTTCCGGAGTGACATTGTTAATTTCTTCTGACATAATGGAATAAAAATTTTGGGTCATGACGACAAAATACCGTCTATAATAGTAACGCCAAAATCCCGACGAGGTTCAACCCTCAACTACCCAAATGCCCGATTTCTCCCCTGATACACATTTTGAATAAACTTAGTAAAAAAGGGTATATCAAAATCGATTTTGATATACCCTTTTAATAATTCATTAGTCTTTATTGTCCCTGATTAATCAGGAATCAAAAGCCCATATCAAATACATCGCGCCCCAGGTAAACCCTGCGCCGAATGCAGTCATCATAATCTTATCCCCTTTCTTCAGCTTGTATTTATATTCATCAAGGCAGAGAGGAATTGAGGCTGCCGAAGTGTTGCCGTAATGCTGGATATTTACCAACACCTTGTTGGGGTCAATATTAGTTCTGCCACCCACTGCCTCTATGATTCGGAGGTTTGCCTGATGAGGTACAAACCAATCAACCTCCTCCACAGTAAGATTGTTACGTTTCATCACAGAGAGGGTTGAGGTAAGCATGTCAACCACTGCATTCTTGTAGACCACTCTTCCTTCCTGATATATGAAATGCTCACCGGCATCTACTGTCTCATGGGAGGCAGGTTTTACAGATCCGCCCGCCTTCATGAGAAGATGAGGCAAGCCGGAGCCGTCGATATGAAACTCACCGTCGATCACACCCACATTCTCCTCAGTAGGCTCAATAAGCACAGCTGCCGCAGCGTCGCCGAAAAGCGGGCATGTGGCACGGTCATTATAATTGGTCATGCTCGACATTTTCTCTGCGCACACCACAATCACTTTCTTATAAAGACCACTGGTGATATATGCGCGGGCAGCCTGCATGGTGACGATAAATCCGGCACATGCAGCCTGAATGTCATAAGCATAGGCATTATTAAGACCTGTCCCATAAGCAATTACAGAAGCAGTTGAGGGGAAACGGTAATCAGGGTTGGAGGTTGCACATATCAGGAGCTCTATCTCATCCGGTTTTGTGCCGGTCGACTCAAGGAGTTTCTCCACAGCCTTGATTCCAAGGAAACTGGAACCCTTTGTGTCATCCTTCAATATTCGCCGTTCCTTAATGCCAACACGGGTGGTGATCCACTCGTCATTGGTATCAACCATCTTGGAAAGCATCTCGTTGTCGAGTATGTCATCAGGCACGTAAGAGGCGATGCCGCTTATTTTTGCGTTTAGCATAATTTCTGAGTAATTATAACTATAGATGAAAAAGAGCCGGCTCCCCCACCCATAGGAGGAGTCAGCCTTAGAGTTTGCCCTTGGCAGGCAAGACGCGCTGCGTCACGCTTGTCAGATGGCTGCTTTCTCAATCACAAGTTTACCGCGGTAGTAGCCACATTCGCCACATACTGTGTGATAAATGTGCCAAGCCCCACAATTCGGGCAGATTGCCAGTGTCGGGATCAGTGCTTTGTCATGTGTACGACGTTTCGCGGTGCGGGTATGCGATTGTCTGCGTTTAGGATGTGCCATTTTTGTCTATAGTTTAATTGTTTATATTTTAATCTGATCGGGAGGAGAGGTTATCTAATCGTCAATCATCGGTGTCAAGTCCGTTCTCAATTTCGGAGTCAACATCGTCAAGTGCCTCGTCAATGTCATCGCCGGCAGCTGTGTGGTGCTTATGCAGGGCAGCTGCCATTGCACGGTTACATTTTCCGAGTGGATGCACATGACGCAGAGGAATGGTCAGCACAATGGTGTCATAAAGCATATATGCCACGTTAAGATAGAGATCGCTTTGGGGAATGATCAGCAGATCATCAGTCTCGTCATTGTAGTCATCGCCATACTTCACTGTGATGTGATAGGTGGTGTCCACTTCATGATCAAGAGGATCAAGACAACGGTCACACGGAATCTTAAGCATCCCCTTGCAGGTGAATGTGCAGTCGTAGGCATCATTCTTTTTTACAAGGTCAAGATGCACGTGTACATCTGAGGAGATAACATCAGGGTTCTCCATATTTTTGAAGAACTCTGTGCCACATTCAAAATCTTGCTCATACTTCCCGTCTTTCAGGGAGGCAAGTTGAACTTTATATTGTGAATACTTTCCCACTTTCTTGAGAATATATTAATTCTTTAGTACCTCCGAGGAGAATCGAACTCCTATCTAAAGTTTAGGAAACTTCTATTCTATCCGTTGAACTACAGAGGCATTACCTAAAACCGTCTGTGACTTTCATAATAACAGAAGCCTACAGATAGCTTTTGTGGCGCAAAATTAGTGATTTTTTTGATTATATGCAATTTTATGGTGTGCAAAACCTCTTTTTTAAACCTTTTTCACGTTTACTATTGTATTTTTTCGCCCGTTTTTATTTCAATTTCAAAGTTGACCCCGGTTTATCCTTCACCTTTTTGTTAAGGTTTCGGACCACCGACAGCTTCATGCCAAAGCGTTGAGCTATGGAATGCATGCTCTCCCCTTCTCCAATAGTGGCTTGCACCACCCCATCCGGTGCCTCGTCACGTTTCTCTACCAGATACACTTCTTCCCATGCCTTTATTTCCCCGTCATGCTTGACATCGTTGTATGCCATCAGCTTTTTCTTATTTATGCCAAGTTCCTTTGCTATGGAGGCGTAAGTGTCACCCGGCATTGCCACCACATAGTGAAGTCCCCTTGACTTACGCACGGGGTGGCAAGCTGTAAGATGCTCGCGGATAAAAGCCACGGTCTCTTCTGTCAGGTTGCCGCCATCTGAATCATAGCTGTAAAGCGAATATCGCTCAATTATGGTTATGAGACGGGCTGCATACTGTGGATCGGTCGCATATCCGCATTCCCGCAGTCCACGCGCCCACCCTTGATAATCAGTTACGTCAAGATCAAACAATTTCTGATAACGTGTCCGTCTCAAAAAAAGGGAATGGTCACGGAAACTCTCTTCCGGGGTCTTGTAGACCCTGAAACATTCATTGGGGGCATCATCATTACGGTGCATTTTTTTCCCCTTCCACTCCTTATGACACTTTATGCCGAAATGATTGTTACCCTCCGCTGCAAGGGTGCTCCTGCCGGCTGCACTCTCAAGCAATCCCTGAGCCAGCGTAATCGATGCCGGTATGCCGTATTCCTGCTGGTGTTCCACAGCCAATTCCCAATAGCGGTCAATATAGTCCTCGTAATTCGAGGCTGCCTTAATGTCAGGAGTAAAACACATCAGCATCAAACCAACTATTACCGAAATATTTTTACCTTTTATCATACCTTATTACAGACATTCATTGAATTTTACAGTGACGTTTGACAAATTCGTTGCAAAATTAGAAATTATAATCCAATTTTACTAAATTCGCATCTTTAAAATCCTAAAACAATGAAAGAATTTAGCATAACCACCCTTGTAAAGGAATGCACAGTTGACGAACTTACGGCTGCTGACCGTGAACTTGTGGCTGCAGCCCGCGAGGCAACCCGACGCTCATACGCCCCCTATTCCAAATTTCATGTCGGGGCAGCAATTCGCATGGCAGACGACACGATTGTAACAGGCGCAAACCAGGAAAATGCTGCATATCCCTCCGGCATCTGCGCGGAACGCACCGCCGCTTTCTATGCATCAGCCTCCCATCCCGGAATGGCTATGAAAAAAATTGCCATAGCTGCATGGACAAATCATGACAAGCCTTCTGATCTTCCATGGGAAGAATATTTCCAGGCAATGCCAATCAGCCCTTGTGGGGCATGCCGGCAGGCTTTGCTCGAGTATGAAACCAAGTATGGCAATATTGAGGTCATTCTCAATGGGAAGGACAAAACTTATATTTTCCCATCAGTAGGTTCACTCCTCCCCTTCTCTTTCACAGAATTCTGAAGGCGGTCGCACAACTAAAACGGCAGCATTTTGTTATGGTTTTATAACACATTTATAAACTGTTCCGCTATGAAGAAATCTTTTCTCACATCAATAATAGGAGCCGCGATGCTTATCGGTGGCTCTTCCATGTTGTTCACAAGTTGTACTGACGATGATTACTGGCCCTACTCACCCCCTTCCGGCTGGGGAGCAGATTATTTCTATGACAATCGCTTAAACGGAGAGTGGGAACTAACTCAGGCAAATTCCCGTCCTGTAGACAGATATGAAACCAACTACATGGATTTTCTCGGCAACGGACGAGGCAGATATTATTACTATTATAACAGCCGCCCATATTCCGAAGAGATGGCATATTTCTGCCAGCGTTCCAACTCCAATACCACCGACTATCAGATCAACATACAATATGAGGACGGTTCCGCATCAACAATGGCATATTGGTTTACCGACAATGGCAACACCCTCTGGCTCCAATGGCTAAGTGGCAACCAGACTGTTACCTACATCTACTCCCGCGTAAGCTATATTCCCTGGTAGCTGACAGTTCCTCAAAGTTTATATACAATGACTTGACACCCTAAAAAGAAAGACCTTGATTGGGGTGCTTTTCGACACAGACACCAACGCTGACACTCACGGAGGCATTGGTATCCGTGTCCTTTTTTATATTATAAGGGTCAGAAGACACACATTGACACAACATCATAAAAATAACTTTCTATAATTTCATTGATTAACCATCTACTTACAATAAAAAATTATTAACTTTGCGGCGAGTCTGAACAGATGTTCGACTCACTAATCAGCCTAAGATTTGACAGACAATTATTATCAATTCTATAATTTAATTCAGGTGAAAAAATATTATTACTAAAAATGAAAAAGAATCAGATTGTGATATGGCTCGCAGCTTTGGCTGTGGGTGTTGTGCTGGGTCTTTTAGGAATTGACTCTGTAAATACGGTTATGAATTTCATAGCCACGGTTTTCACACGCCTGTTCAGACTCCTCGCAGTGCCGACCATCGTTCTGGCTGTGATAACCACACTCGCATCGCTCGGCAGTGGGAAAGAGATGGGAAGAATGTTTAAGACCACTATCACTTACACCCTGCTCACCACCACAGCGGCAGCAGCCGTGGGACTACTGTTTTATGTGGTCATTGCACCGGGAAATCTACCATCAGACATAATAAACGCAGAAAATGGAACCACCACCGAAAAAGTGGAGTTCTCTTACGCCGATCACCTTATGTCTGTGATCCCTGACAATATAGTAAAACCATTCCTCGACGGCAATGTCCTTGCCCTCCTCCTGCTATGCTTTGCAGCAGGTATCGCAATCTCAAAGATGCCCGACACACAACCCAAACGCTCCCTTGTCAACGGACTGACAGGACTCCAGGAACTTCTGTTTGTGCTTATTCGTTGGCTGATAGCTGCCCTCCCCGTAGGTATCGTGGCATTTGCCGCCCAACTCACGGCACAGGTTGGAGGCACAACTATGCTTGATTCCCTTGGGAAGTATGTCTTGGTGATACTTGTTGGCAACTGCACTCAGTTCTTCGTGGTGCTCCCTATCTTCCTGTTGGCAAAAGGTCTCAATCCGATAAAGACCCTGAAAGGCATGTCGCCGGCAGTGCTTATGGCATTATTTACCAAAAGTTCCGCCGCTACTCTCCCCGTCACAATGGACAATGCCGAACAGCGTCTTGGTGTGAAATCAAAGGTGGCACGTTTCGTGTTACCGATATGCACCACAGTCAATATGAACGGGTGTGCGGCATTCATTTTAGTCACATCACTTTTCGTAATGCAAAACAACGGCATGCCTATCACATGGGTCACCATGCTGACTTGGCTGTTTATCTCCGTGCTCTCCGCAGTAGGCAATGCCGGAGTGCCGATGGGATGCTATTTCCTAACATTGTCACTCATGTCGGGCATAGGGGCAAACGTTGGCATAATGGGTATAATTCTGCCAATCTATACAATAATTGATATGGTGGAAACCGCCGAGAATGTATGGTCAGACTCATGTGTCTGCGCCATTACTGATAAAGTAGTCAGCAAAAACTGATATTTTCGTCTGCAAGCACCGGCATTCAAGGAATGACTGTAAAAGAATTTGAACTGCAATTTCGGAAGCTGTACCTGCCTCTTGGCATGTACGCTCTCCGAATTGTAGACGATGCCGATGATGCCGAAGACATAGTGGAAGACACCTTCCTGAAGACATGGCAAACCATTGAGGAAGGGAAAGAGATTGACAATTTCAGAGCTTTCATCTACAGGACTGTGCGCAACGAGTGTATCAGCTTCCTGCGTGGTAAAAAAGACACCATCGGACCCGAACATATACCCGAGATTGATGAAGAGACAGTAGACACCTCCGAGCGTGATGCCAAAATCTGGCGCGCAATAGATGACCTCCCTGAGAAATGCCGTGATATATTTCTCATGAGCAAACGTGACGGACTGAGTAACGAAGAAATTGCCACAGAACTCAACATTTCGATAAAAACAGTTAAAAATCAGATGACCAAAGCTTTCAGTCGGCTACGTGAAGCCCTCTCCGACGGCTATAAACCATTTTTCTTACCATTTCTTTAAATTTTTTATTTTCCGGATAGGACCTTTCCACTTTCATTGCGTCATAGAGGCAAACAACAATAATAATAAGTAATGACGTAATGAAGAAACAAATCATCACTTTCCTGGCTTTAGCAGCCCTCACAGTCGGTGCCACAGCACGCCAACCAGAGAGCGGGTACCGTGGTTTCATAGACTGGAGCAACAGCTTACGCTCCGAGAAAAATCTGTGGGGAAATAATGAAGCCCAATATTACAGCGGACTCTCAACCTCTCATGGCTATCAATTTAAATTTCCACTCTTTATAGGAGCCGGAATTGATTACGAATATAACTCGAAATGGAGCAGCCATATATTGGCTACGTTTATTCAGGGGCGTACTGACCTGAAATTCGGTAAATTTACCCCGTTTGGCGATATAAGGATAGGCTATAACCTCGCAAGTGGTGGAGGTATATATTTCTCTCCGACAATAGGCTACCGCTTCAATTGGGGACGAAAAGCCGGTATCAACCTGGGGGTAGGCATGACGCTCCAAGGTTATTCAGCTGATGTGTATGACATAACCTTTGATCCCGTGAATGGTTACTGGCATTTTGGTAATAAACTTTATACTCATCATGGGTGTATCGCCTTCTTCTCTTTTCGTCTCGGCTTCGACTTTTGATTACATATTTGTAGGGACGCAAAAAATCACAATACGGTTTTTCACTCCCTACAAATGCACAAATACTTTGTAAGCGTACCACCAATATAGACAGATTATGAATGAAAATAAAGAAATAAATTTCATTGCCGTGCACTATCGGCAAGGGCACTTCTCAACCAATGAAGCATGGCGACGCCTCGGCATAGCCTCTCCAACAAAATGGAAGCGTATGCGCATAGCCGCCGTAACAGGAGGAATACTCTTCCTGTCTGCCACAGCAGCTGTTATATATCATCAGTATGCGGTAACCGACAATGTGCAAGTCGAAACTGTTGAACCCAAAACCACCTCACCCATATTCGTTGTCAAGGTCATTGACTTTGAAAACACACCGCTCCCCATGGTAATCGAACGCATAAAAGAAGTGTATGATGTAGAAATAACCAATATTCCTGACAATGCAGAGGAATATAAGCTATCCCTGCATTACGAGGGCACCGCAATTGACCTTGTGGAAACTATTAACGATATTCTTGACACTCAAATGGCAGTTAAGCAACAATGAAGCATATTGTCATAATGATAATCTTTTCTATCCTGTCGCTGACAGCTATGGGGCAGAATGTCACGTTGAAGGCAGTAAACCAGCCGGCAGCCTCCGTATTTCGAAGCCTTATAGAACAGACCGGAAAGAATTTTGTGTATTCCTCCGAACTGCTTACCGGAATGAAAGTAACTGTCAATGCCCACCACAAGCCACTGAAAAAAGTGCTTGACGAAATATTCACCGGCACCGACATCGAATACAAAATCAAAAAAGATAACGTGGTTCTCAAGCGCAAACCCGTCAAAACAAAGAAGAAACAGAAAATCAACGTAACCCCAACCAAACTAACTCCCCCGGTGATAGAAACCGATATCACTCCTACCATGCTTGACGAAGTAGTAATCCTATCGCGCCTTGAGGCTCCCACTATAGAAACTGCTGAGGTAGGGGCAAAGAAAGTGACAGCGGAAGATGTACGCAACACCCCGGTTCTCTTTGGAGAGGCTGATGTGATAAAGGCGATTCATACCCTCCCCGGCATAACAGAAGGTACTGAAGGTATGGCAGGAATGAATGTGCATGGTGGCAACGCTGATGAAAATCTCTATATGCTCGACAATGTACCTTTATATCAGATAAATCATTTTGCCGGGTTGTTTTCCGCGTTCAACACTGACATTATACGCTACATTGACTTCTTTAAGTCGTCGATGCCGGCAAAATACGACGGTCGTCTTTCATCATTTATGGACGTCAGGCTTCAGAACGGTGTCACGAAAGGGCATCACGGCTCTGCAAGAATCGGTCTTACCTCCGGTGCTTTTAATATCTCGGGACCTATTGGCAATAAGACAACCTATTTGTTTGGTATGCGCCGTTCATGGTATGATGTGATCACGATCCCCGTATTCGCCATCATAAATAAAAAACAAGATGAAGAAATACGCTTTCATTACTATTTCATGGATCTGAATGCAAAGGTGACTCACCGATTCTCCAATAAGGCTACCGGATTTCTCAGCGTATATTTTGGTGATGACTTATTCGAAGCAGGAACCAAAGATTCCGACAACGCGTATACCTCAGGTTGGCTTGATGACTACAAGAATTGGTTCCATTGGGGTAATATCGTGGCTCAGACAGGGCTTAATTACCGTATTAATCCCGATTTGTCGGCTGAATTTACAGCTGCCTATACCCGTTATTTTTCAAGTCTCAAGTATCATGACATAATTAAATATAAGGAAGAGGGGTTGACTACCACTTCCGAGGAACACGCCAAGACCAGCAATAATATCAACGACTGGATTTTCAGGGGTGACTTCGACTGGCAACCGACAGCATCATCAAGAATAAGATTCGGGGGTAATTACATTCGCCACTCTTTCCTCCCGGCAAGAACTACACGCCGATACACCTTGGATAATACCTCTACCGAGGCAAAGGATTCTACATGGACATACGGTGCCAACGAATTTAATGCCTATATTGAAGATGACTGGAAAATCTCAGAAAAATTCCGCATGAATACCAGCGTCCATGCCTCCCTGTTTTATATCGATAAGAAGACTAAATATGGTCTGTCGCCACGCCTTTCACTGAGCTACCGAGTCAATGAAAATATTGCTCTCAAGGGTACTTACAGCCATACCACCCAGTATGTTCACCAGCTTACCGAAGGGTATTTGGCTCTTCCCACTGATCAGTGGATCCCCGTTACCGGTAAATTTAAACCTCAGACTGCCGATAAAATCGCTTTAGGTGCCTATTGGGAGGCTGGTAACCATAACTTTACCATATCTGTGGAAGGATATTACAAGTGGATGCATAATTTGCTTGAGTATCGTGACGAGTATTATCTAAAGCCACCTCTGGAGATATGGAACGCCAGGCTTACTTCCGGAAAAGGAACTGCCAAAGGTGTTGACGTTATGATTGAAAAAACAACAGGGGAAATCACCGGGCATATATCTTATTCTTTAGCATGGGCAGACCGCACTTTCGCTGAAAAGAACGGAGGCATAACCTATCCTGCCAGATTTGACAACAGACACACAATCAATGTGGTTATCAACTGGAACATCAGTAATAAGCTACAACTTAATGCTTCCTGGACAGGTCATTCCGGCAACCGTTTCACTCTTATGCCTCAAGAGTGGGAGACACCCTCATTTGGGAGGGCGTATGTGTATAATAATGATGCCACCCCTCTGCAGACTTCAGTCAACAATTACCAACTTCCATTCTATCACCGCCTTGACCTTTCATGCACAGTCAAAAATAAGAGAGGATATTGGACTTTCAGTCTCTATAACGCCTACAACCACATGAATACCATCGCCATAAGACGAGGATACCGTGACAAAAATGAACAGACTCCTACCGGAACAATATGGGCATCGTATCCGGTATTTCAAAAAGTTAAATTATTACCTATAATCCCCTCAATTTCTTATACATGGAAATTCTAAAGAAAATAATATTTCTGATAATCCCTCTGTTTCTTACCGGTTGCTACGAAGATTTTACACCGGAGATTGACGTTAAGCCCGTGTTGTGTCTTAACGGGCTAATCACTGCCGGAAAACCGATTGAGATATCG
Source organism: Bacteroides sp. (assembly GCA_014802265.1). Lineage (GTDB taxonomy): Bacteria > Bacteroidota > Bacteroidia > Bacteroidales > Muribaculaceae > Lepagella. The sequence goes on from JAAVCP010000010.1 coordinate 43,008, forward strand.
GTTACGCATACCAAGCTTTATACCGATACAGACAACTTTACCCAAGTAGAAGATGTCATGCTTCATATCTATGCTAATGATAGACCCGTCTCCGGTGAGTATCTGGCACAGGAAGGTGACAGAATCCGAATCCATGCCGAAAGCCCTGAATACGGCTCCGCTGAGGCTGAGGTGACAGTGCCGGTGTCTGTTCCCATCGAATTCCTTGAGTTTGAAGCCACAGCTACAAACATTTGGAGAAATACGACAGTGGAGATGTTGGCAGATGTCACGTTTAATCTTAAAGCACTGATGAAGATCAACGATCCTGCAAAAATCGCCAACTATTATAATATCTCCTATATAAGTTTTAATCCTCATGAAGACGACGGCAATTTATCCGACGATTTCTATGATGACGATAATTTATATGGAGAAGATGATTCTTATAATGATGAATATGAATGGAATCCTCCAATCACAGTAAGGTTATCACCGGGTACTTTCAAGTATGAGACAGAACCGATATTCTCGGAACATATCGGTACATTTGAAACCGTTATTACCGGTTCGGATACATACGGATTCTCTTTCTTTTCTGACCGCCAGTTCTCCGGTAAAAGCTATACCCTCCACCTACAATTTGAAAACATGAATTATTACGTTAACCATGACACATACAACGAGGAGATGTTTGACTGCGGACTTATCTTTTATCTAAATACAATCTCCGCAAGCTATTATAACTGGAGCAACTACCGCTGGCAAGTGCAAAATGGCATACTTGGTGACCTGAGTGATATCGGTCTTGCCGATCCGATGTGGGGCTACAGCAATGTGTCAACGGGAGCCGGAGTGATCGCTGCGCAAGCCTTTGCTTCTTATACCCTCTCCCTGAAAGACTTCCTCAAAAATATCCTTCCTCCGGATAATACCCAACTTTAATACTGTCTTCCAATCTCAGACGGATCTCTGATAAATTACAATCTCCTGCCGCTCTATATGGTTAATAAGTTATGGATTCTTCAATTTAGAAAAATAGATAAATTAACAATATAAGGGAGAGAGAGGAGTCACTGAATTAAGTCTGTAATCTTATCCTATCCGTCTGGGATAAGTCTTCACGGGTCAGAGTAATACAATAAAGAAAATTTCAGAATTATCTCTTCAAGGGGTCAACTTGCCCAAAGAGATTACCTTCTTTGACTTGTTTGCGGTAACACAGATAGAATTTTATGCAGAAAGCGGTTATGGCTATAGTTGCCAATAGACTCCACCATTCCAACGAACCGTCAACAACCCTTATCACTCTGTCAATGATTGCTCCCACAGACAAAATTGCCAACGTGAGCCATATATTTCTCTTTACTCTGTTCGACACCATATAATTACAATTTATATTAACTATTACATTTCTATTAGACGCAAAATAGCTCATAAAAATTTCACATCTACATTATTTTATGGGAATCTTTCTCCATAAGATAGTGCCGTCGTAAAATTCAAAAACATATACTATATCTACTTTTCGTAGCACAACAAGTATCTGTGGTAAACCTCAAATGGCTTACCACAGAGTCCATATTAATCAGAAGGTTTCTATTCCTTTTGCCGATTCTTTCTATCTCTTATCTTTGCCAATGTCCGGATAAAAATCGCTGTCAGAATAATCAGGATATAATACACGATTACTCCTGAACCCACCAGACCGATAATTTGCCTGAGAAATTCATAATATGTCATCTGTCATCATTTTTTTGAGTTTCGTCTACCTTCTTATTTTTAGACTTTCGCTTTCCATTTACGAAAGATGATTTCATATTATATTTCTTACACATCTTGTTGACAAAATCTACATATTTCGTAAATATCACACAAAAAGCAAGAAAATCTAGAATATATAATATGACCTTAGCTTAGCTAATAATAGATTTATCATGTGAACATATAGCTGAATAACCGTCCAAATTAATCACTTAAATATTTTACCAAAAGATATCTACTTTCATAATTCAATACCTATCCTTGGCAAATCAAACCGGGGTTTAATTTGCCAAGGATAGGTATCAATCAGAAGTCTTTCCCTCTGCCTTAAGAGACTTCCTTAATCGTATATTAACTTTTATTTTAACAAAAATGTATGTCAAAATTATAAAGACAATGTAGAAAGTCTCATAAATTCCAATTGTCAGAAAAATTTGATTTAGAAATTCTCGGTATGTCATATGTCATTAAAATATTAAATCATGCTTTAATAGATTTATTATCAATTTTTCTCTTCTTGGAATTACGAGTCAAATTCCGAAATGGTGATTTTAGCCTATTTTTACCACATATCTTGTTGACAAAAAATATATACTTCCACATATATATTATCAAACATGCCAAAGATATTACCTCTACTATCACCTTTCCCAATATCTGATTAATCATAAGCCATATTATTTAAAATTAAAAAAAATTGCTATGAAGTTGTTTAAACTAATTTCGAGATGCTAATAATACTGTAAAATAATTAAAATACAGCGCATTCCTGTAAAAGGGCACTATATTATGATCGTCAAACTGTAATATATTGAACCAATGCCAGAATACGCTGTACTCGACAAAGATACAATAAAATCTGAAATAATGCCCTGTTTTTCGATGGCAAAAAGAGGATTTTCCTCCGGATTCGATCTTGGGGAGATAGTGAATGCCATTCTTTACAAGCTCAGGAGCGGCTGCCAACGGCGCCTTCTCCCGATGGGATATCTTTTCAGCGGTGAGCCTCCGAGCCGGGACACCGTCTTCCAGCATTACCGCAAATGGTCCGTTAAGGAAGAATGGGAGAAGGCTTATTCCAATATCCTGAGGAAAAACAAGAAGGTTATTGGTCTCTACATCTCCCATATTGACGGTTCCCATACACCTGCCTGCCGCAGAGGTGAACAGATTGAATATCAGGACAGGAAGAAACGCCGTACTACCAATGCCCTCTTTCTGTCGGACAATCAGGGAATTCCCCTCGCAATATCCGAATCACAGCCAGGTAACCACGCTGACCTCTATGAGATAGGGCAGAGAATCGGAGAACTCGTCGGACAGCTCGCCAATGCAGGCATTGCCGTGGACAGAGTCTTCTGTAACCTTGATGCTGGATTTGACGGGAAGAAACTCCGCAGTGCCCTTATGAGCAACGGCATTGTACCCAATGTGTATCCAAATCCTAAGAACAGAGGGGAATACACCGGGAATGGGTCTATGACGAGCTGATGTACAGGCACAGATGGAAAATAGAAAGGACAAACGCCTGATTGAATGGTTTCAAAGCCGTTCTCACACGGTTCGACACCACAATATCCAGTTGGAAGGGGGGAACTTCCTTGCCTTTATCATTATTTCCCTTAAAAAATCTCACAAATCAAATTAGTTTAAACAACTTCAACTTAAATATTTTACTAAAAGATATCTACTTTTCATAATTCAATAACTATCCTTGGCAAACCCGTTTGAGGTTTACCAAGGATATCATATCACTTAGAAGATTGTTCCTATTTATCTTTATTACAAGCCTTTCTTTTACGAAATCGTATCTTTGTTATAATAAAAATATAGGTCAATACAACTAAGCTATAATAAAATGTGGTGAAATAACCAACAGTAACGAAAAATTCATTTAAAAATTCCCGATATGTCATAATTGATTAAACTATTTATTTTTCACCTTTTGAAAAAGGGGATTTAAGGTGAAACTCATCACATACCTTATTCACAAAATCAGTATACTTTCGCATATATCCTCCCAAACATATTATAAAGAGGAGAAGCAATACTACCTTTGCAAATACTAAATTGATCATGTTACAAAATACCCTTAAAGAATTTACTAATAAATTTACCAGCTTTTCCTACAACACCGGTTGAGCCAGTTATAGCACCTGATAAAGCACTATATCCCAACGCTAACCCATCAACTTGTTTCTTAGTCGCATATTGGATTACTGCACTGGAAACTGCCCCAATAAGTGCACCCGCTACATCCTGTCCTATAATTAATGGAACTGCTCTTGTCGATGTTCCTACCTCATCAGCCCACCATTCCATAGATGACTTAGAGATACTTAGGATATAGCCTGAATAACTGGCGGCGCCTTTTACTGAATACTTATAATGCGTGTTCCATTCATCACATAAACGCATGACCTCAGATGTCAAACCCTCATTAGACATTGATCCCTGCATATTTTTATTTGTTGCGGCTGCCAACTGATGCAACAGTTCATATTCAAAAAGATCAATTACCCCTGCTTGCATTAAACTATTCAACTTTTGCCTTACAGTATTGAGAGACCCATTTGGGAAAAGTTCCTCATACAAAACATCAGAGTCATAATACCGCTTACATGCCTTTAATTCATTTAAGTAAGTCGTAAAAATTAATTTATACTAAGCCGCATGGGCAAAATTGATATTGAGTTCAGTCCCAAGAGCAGCCAAAGCACGATTGGTTGCGTACAGCAAGGAGTCTGTGGAAAAATAATCCACAGGTCTGAGCCATTTGCCCTTGAGTATTCGCCACAGTGTCTCAGCGATATTCAGATGAGGACTGTAAGGTGGAAGAAAGAAGATGAACAAGCCTCGTTTCTCCCATATCGGGCGCAGTTCCTTCATAAGTTTACACCTGTGTACACTGGCATTGTCAAGCACCACGAATGTATTCTTATGGATACGCATCGACAGTCTGTCCAGGAAGTCTGCGATCTTATCGGCCGTCATGTTCTCCGTTGTGGAGAACCCCTCATATCTGTTGTGTCGGTCAATCATGCCGAAGATATTGAGCCTGAGGCCTCTTTCAGAAGGAATACATACATCCTCCCCACGGAACTGCCAGCCATAAGGCACATAGCCTTCCGTGCAGATGTGGCTTTCATCTCCGTAGTAAAGATCAATAGTGCCGGCAATTGCCTGTTGTTCGAGTTCTTGCAGCTTCTCGGTCTTATACGCATAGAGCTGCGGCGAGGGCTTACCCTTGGGACGTTTCCTTATACGTCTATATCTCGCGCCAATGCGGATAAAAAAGCCCTGAAGGTACTCTCGCTCGCCTCCTTGCCGGATGCCTGTTGCCACGCCTCTTTCGCTTTCTTCACGCTCTGTCGGTCGTTCTCGATGGCAATGCGCACGGCTTCTTCGTCCGAGCAGTCCATGATTGGCTTGCGTCCTCGTCCGGGTCGTGTCTCCAGACCTTTGATACCCTCGGTCTCGAATCGCTTTATCCATGAATTGACGGAGATATGTGTCATTTCTGTCTGCGCCCCAACTTCTTTGGAGGTCAGACCGTTGGCTTTCAGTAATATTGCGCGACAGCGCATACGGAAAGCGTGGCTCTTGCCTTGGCGAAAGCCCTCTTCCAGTTGCAGACGTTGTTTGTCTGTCAGCTGTATAACTTTGATTTTTGCGATAGTCGTAAGTGTT
>JAAVCP010000011.1 GCA_014802265.1 Bacteroides sp.
AGATAGCAATTTTATCTGACTCATACAAATAAATTCGCTGTTATTTTACTATGAATCAGAAAATTATTTCATCGTTGTCAACTGATGCTATGACTGGGTGCTATTCGCTGAATAGTTACATTGGCATAGCGGCTCAAGATGGATAACTAAGACTGATAGTTTTCGCGAGGGAGTTCATTTGTTGGCAGATAGAGCGGGTTAGTTCAGTTTTTGCCGGTAACCCGAGAGAGATGATGAGAAGGCGACCTTCGGTACATAGGGCGAAGTCACGGGCAGCGGGTTTGTAACGGTCGGGGAATGCTTCGTGGATTATGAGGATGATTTTGGTTCCGACGACTTCCGCTTCAGCGCGGATCGCTTTTTCAGCAGCCGAGATGAAAGGAGAGACGAGAACAGTGCCCTTGGATGCAGCCGAGAGCTATTCGGTTCTTTTCTTATCTTTTTCCTCCGGAGAGAATTTACGGCTGATTTTTACGGCATCCTTGTCGGGATTACGGAAAAGGAAGAGATTGCCGTAAGCCTCATATTCTTGATTCCCAATTTTCAAATTTCTTATTCGTTTAAAGAATTGCGGAAATTGCTGCCGCATGGCGAGTCGGTGAGGATTTTCTCGGATATATCGGAATAGCCCGTCAAGGGAGCGGTTATCATAGAGTGGTTTGTCGCAATAGCCCGGTTGGAAGATTTCTTCGATTGGGACAGTTCTGCCAGTATTCTTGGAATATTTTACCGTTATCTTCGATTTTAGGCTTTCAATATAAAAGTCCAAGTGATGGTTTGCCCGATAGAGAATTTGTAAAAGCAGATGGATATGATCAGGCATTACGCAAAACTGAAATAGCTTGATAATGGAGAATTCATAGGGAAGATGAAGAATAGATTTGACTATTATTTTCCCGAGGTCAGATTCCTTGATTCGTGCACAACATGGATTGCCGGGAGCAATTCGGGCATCTCCTTCAACTGCTCCGAAGCTCTCGCAGGCTGTAGCTTTTTTAGGATGAGATGATATATGAAGGGTGCAAAATAATCATGAGAGAACGCTCTCCGATGATAGGAATGCTCTCCGGTTTCCTTAAATGGCTTTATTTCGCTTGCGCTCATAATTAAGTCCTTTCTTTTTAATTTTTCTACTTTTTCACCTATCGACAAACCGGCTTCGCTTTTTTCAGCTGCCGACAAACTGGGTTCGCTTTTTTCTATAGAAGAGGTTTGTCGGGAGGTGGAGTCAGAAGGTGGTGCCGTAGTTGGCGCGGTCGAGGGAGCGATAGCCGATTGCTTCGGCGATGTGGGAGACGCGGACGGATTGGGATTTATCGAGGTCGGCAATTGTGCGGGCCACTCGTAGAATGCGGTCGAAGGCGCGGGCACTCATGTTGAGCTTTGTCATTCGTTCTTTCAATTTTGCGAGTCCTTGTGCGTCGGGCCAGGCGTATTTATGGAGGAGGCGGGAATTCATCTGTGCATTACAGTATATCCCTCTCTCTCCCTGAAAGCGCAATTGCTGCACGTTACGGGCTTCTATCACCCTGCGGCGTATGGCTTCACTGCTTTCTGCCGGGGCGGTGTTTGCCATGTCGTCGAAGCTTACAGGCTGGATTTCTATTTGGAGATCTATGCGGTCAAGGAGAGGTCCGGATATACGGTTCATGTAGCGTGTGACGGCTCCCGGAGCACAGGTACACCGCTTAGTCGGGTGTCCGTAATATCCGCATGGACAAGGATTCATTGAAGCCACAAGCATAAAGGAGGCAGGGTAGTTGACGGTGTATTTGGCTCTTGCCACTGTTATCACCCTGTCTTCTATGGGTTGGCGCATAACTTCCAACACTTGACGAGGAAATTCGGGAAATTCATCAAGGAAAAGCACACCATTGTGGGCAAGAGAAATCTCACCGGGCATGGGATTGGTACCACCACCTACGAGTGCTACCGATGAAACAGTGTGATGAGGTGTGCGGAAGGGACGCTGGGTCATAAGCATGGATCCACGTGTCAGTTTACCTGCCACGGAATGAATTTTCGTGGTCTCCAATGCCTCTCCCAGACTCAAAGGGGGAAGAATGGAGGGAACACGCTTGGCAAGCATTGACTTCCCGGCTCCGGGCGGTCCTATAAGCAGAATGTTGTGACCTCCGGCACAAGCCACCTCCAAGGCTCTTTTCACGCCGTCCTGACCTTTTACCTCAGAGAAGTCAAAGTCAAAGTTGGCAGCTTGTGAAGCAAAAATTTCACGAGTATTTATCACCACAGGCTGCAGGTCGGATTCCCCGCTTAACAAGGCAACCACCTCCGAAAGATTCTTTACCCCAAACACCTCGATTTTATTTACGACAGCTGCCTCCGTGACGTTCTCTTCAGGCACTATCAGTCGCTTGAATCCCAATTCCCGTGCCTTGACAGCCATGGGGAGCGCTCCCTTCACAGGAAGCACTGAGCCGTCGAGGCTGAGTTCTCCCATCATCATATAGTCGGCAAGATGATCAACCGGTATAAGATTATTTGACGATAGGACACCGATAGCCATAGGGAGGTCAAAAGCTGCCCCTTCCTTCTTTATGTCGGCTGGTGCAAGATTGATGGTGATTCCCTTGCGCGGGAACTTGACTCCGCTGTGAGTTATCGCAGACACCATTCTCTGATGACTTTCCCTGACGGCAGTGTCAGGCAACCCGACTATTGAGAAAATAGTGCCGGTGCCGCTATCGGTCTCTATTGTAACCGGAAAAGCATCGATGCCTTGAATGGCAGCGGAATAGACCTTGGTCAGCATGATAGGGAAATAATCAGGGTGGGTTAGAGGGGTTATTATTCCATTAAGGATTTAAATTCTTTAAACGCGGCAGAAATGTCGGTTCCGCGATAACGCTGGTTGCCATCTTTGGAAAACACTATGAGAAACGGCGACTGTCTGACCTCAAGTTGCATAATGCGGCTGTCTGCCATTCCGGCGGGTGCCCACAGGCGGTTAACCTTTGAAAGCGAATCCCTTTTCAACGGGGCACGCCATGCCATAGAATCTGCGTCGATAAAAACATCGGCTATTATGCGCGATGAAGAATCGGGATATGCCTTTACAAGCGATTTTAGTGAATCTATGTATGCCTGCCGCTCGGAAACCCCGGATGCCCAAAAAAAGAATAGAGATGCCTTTACAGAGTCAGTGTGGAGAGTGTCAACTCCGTTAGATGCGCTGCGCATCACTATGGAGTGAAGTTTCGCCGGTTGGGTAAGTGCCATAGTAGGTTGGTCAGCCCTGGAGACGAGATTAGTCCATTTCGGGTCACGTGCTTCGCCGGTTAGCTTAAACCACAGCGAGCGGAACAGTCCTTCATCTTCAGAGCGGGAAAACGAAGTCAGCAGCAGTAATGTTGACAGTGGATCGGAGGGATTGGCATATACGTATTTAGCCACAGCGAGGTTGATTTCGCGAGCGTTGCCGGAACTGATCGTGTCGGCATAGGCATTGCGCCAAGCACTCCATCTCTCATTCAACTCATTGCCTCCGAATTTCCAGGTCTCCATTCGGTTGTTGTCGCCTGTGACCTTAATATTGTCTCCTCGCTCGGCATAGACCACGGTTGCCTGTTTTGATGATCTCAGACTGAGATATACAAGCACAGGGTATCTTGTCACACCCTTGAGGCTGCCTTTGCCGTGAGACACCGGTGCCACAGTCTCAATCTGGGCACCCCCACCTTTATCGGTGGCATGATAAGTGGCAGTGATGTTAATTGTTATATCTTCAGGAAGCGCAAAATCCATTGTAAACGCGTTTTTCTTGCACCCCGTTGCCACCAATGCTAATAGTATCAAAAAAATATGTATAGTCAACTTCATGTGCAAAAGTAGCCATTTTTTATTGACACACCAAATTTTTCACATCTATAAAATCATAACCCTTGTCTTTTTATAGTAAAATAGAGTGGGTGTGCAAAAATTCCGAATTTTTGCACACCCACTCTATTTTACTATATTACTCTCTTAAAGAGGATTTACAGTTTTATTTAACAATGATTTTCTTACCGCCTACGATATAGATTCCGGCAGGGAGGTTGTCGGTTGTATCAGCCACCTTAACGCCGAAGAGATTGTAGACACCCTCTTTCACGTTATCAGAGATTACTGTGTTGACACCTGTATAAATGAATTCAATTACCTTTGAGATTTCTGCGTTTGCAACACCTGATACCTCATCTGCAACAAATTCTGCATTGCCAAACATGCCCTGCTCAACATTGAATACGTAGTTGCCATTAGCTGACGGAGCCTCGTCAAATTCTACAGTAAATGTAGAGTCACCATTATCCTTAAATTCAGCATACTTAGCATACTTAGCCTCAATGCAATCAAGTGTGGCAAATGCGTAAGGAATCATTGAAATCCCTTCCTCAAATGTAAGGGTGAATGATTTGAGGTCTTCTGTCCAAGATACGGAAACAGGCTCAACAGTGTATGCTACTCCAGGACGTTCCATGCCGCCAATAACCTCATAAGTAAGGATGATCTCATCATTTGAGTGACCTGTGGCAGGATCATTAATCCATGCTTCATCACCGAATGTGCCCTTAGGAATAATAACTTCATAAACTCCGTTATATTCTATTCCTCCATAAATTTCGTTGTTCTGGTCAATTTCACCAACACCTGCAAATCCTACCAAGATTTTCTTCATAGAGGCAATAGCTTTAAGATTTGATGTCTCAAAGGCTTGAGATTCATATCCTACCGGTATAATCTCTATGGTGGCACCCTCACGAGGCATTATATTATCCGAGCTAAAGAAGATTTCTACGCTGTCAAATTGTTTTTCCTCCAAGTCAATAACCGACTCATTGGCGGGTTTATAACTTGTCGGCACAACGTCATACACTACGCCGGCTGCCTCTCCACTAATTGTGTAGTTGAACACGAGGTCATCATAGTTGATATAGAAAGGATCGTTTGCCTCATTAGAGCAAATGAAAGTGTATGCCCGGAACACGAGAGCATACTCGCCGCTTTCTGTGATAGGCTCAAGCGGAGTGATGGTCATGCGGAGATAGTCACTTGATTCAGTCTTGTTGACACCGCAGAACCATTCACCGTCGCGAGTGAAGTATGCCTCATAAGACTCAACGTCAAACCATTCGTAGCCTTCCTCGTAGTTAACAGTGAATACCACCTCTTCTAAAGTTGTAACCTTTGAGCCGGAAGCGGGAGTCACGGTAAACGGTTCTGCAGCCGGTGTGTCGCCGCCTTCCCCGACAGTGTAGCTGAACACGAGGTCATCATAATTGATATAGAAAGGATCGTTTTCCTCATTGGAGCAAATGAAAGTATAGCCCGGGAACACGAGGGCATACTCGCCGTCTTCTGTGATAGCCTCAAGCGGAGAAATAGTCATGCGTAGGTAGTCGCTTGATTCAGTCTTGTTGACACCGCAGAACCATTCACCGTCGCGAGTGAAGTATGCCTCATAAGAGTCAACGTCAAACCATTCGTAGCCTTCTTCATATTTGACAGTGAATGTCACCTCTTCCAATGACTCCACTTTACCCGGTGCCGGGTCAATGGTGAAGGGGAAATCGTCAGATACCTGACCACCTCCACCAAGCATATAGGAGAAGACAAGCTGCTTGTCGTTGTCGGCAAACATAGAGTAATCATCATTAGCCCATGAAATAGCGTATGGCTCGATTATCACTGCATATTCCCCTGATTCCCATATAATGTCAGTGGCAAGGATTTCAAGAGATCTACCGACTTCCTCACAGGAGGCATCGCAAAAACGCTCCCCGTTGAATGTGAAATAGATGTCGTCGGCAGTGTTTATCTCAAAATGTGTATATCCGCTGTCCGGATCAAGAGTCAGGATAACGGAAGCAAGAGCGTCCACTTGAGAACCGGCTTCCGGTGTCACCGAGAAAGGTTGGGCAGACATCGTGGCTACTGCCATCGACATCAGGCACATGGAAAAGAATTTTTTCATATTTTTTTATTTAGTGTGTAAAACATTTAGTTATCACTGTTTGTGTGGGTGTGCGTAAAGTCACGATTGCTATCCCCTCAGGCAATTTCAGAGAGGTTGCCTCAAGAGCTGAAGATGTAGCTTCCACGCTGTCAAATATCCTTCCGGCAGCGTCAACCACGGTTATTCTCACTTTTTCATCATTTGCGAGACCGTGAATAATACATTTCCTGTCCGGAGTAATCTTTACAGAGATATTTCCGTCAATGGTATTGTCTGAGATATAGCCTATTCCGTTGGAGTTATTCACCGGAGAGGCGGCAGCATTCATAATTTCCCCGGTCTCCGTGTTGAGAACGTATGCCACGACTCTTACATTCTCAGCCTGCTCAGCCAAATGGGGAAGGGTGACCTTAAAAGAGGTGGTATAATCTGCCATTGCCTCAATATTCTCCGGCAGACTGCCCTCTATTCCGGAGAAGGCAAATGCTTCGTCGAGCACCACATTATCAAATCTTGCAAGGGTGCAGGGAATGAGGGAAGGAAGAATGTAGTATTGTTTCCCACGGTTAAAAGTGAGGTTATTCTGCTGGTAGTAGTTCTGATTATCCGGCGAGAATATATCACCGGTTAGAGTGTATCCTATCCTGTAGCGTCCGTCGCTGTTGTCAAAGGCTTCAGCAAAATGGCACGTTGCCTCTATTTCCACCTCATTCCTCTCTTCGCTCACTGAAGAGGCGAGAAGAATTTCGGCAAGAGTTGAGGAGGTGTATTCCTTTGTGAAGCTTTTGGAAGATGTGTCGGAAGTAGACCTGTTCCGGTTGAGCATCATGTATGGCACAGCATAAAACTGGAGGTTTGCCCAATAATTATCGAGTGCAAACACATCGTTGACATGACATGACAGCTCGATAATATTTTCGCCATATTCTCGCTTCAGGTTTTCCAGCTCCAAAATACCTTCAGGGCAATTGTTGCACCACATTCCGGTTCCCTCATCAACTACAAGGTTTCTGACAAAATGAGATGCAAACACGTCTGATGACACCACCGGGGTAAAGTTGCCCTCGTTGTCTTGAATCCCTAAAGAATATGAGGTCACTTCATTAAGGTTAAGGGGCAATTCAAAATTATAGTCACGGGTTTCCCCGGTTGCCCATGTTTCTCCAATTTCATAGGAAAGCTCCTCATCACCAACGCGACACATAATCACAGCATTTTCCATTTCTGCCCCGACATTCAGGATTGAACCTGTGGCTGCCATTCCCTCCGAGACAGATGCATAGCGGGGGGTAGTGTCATAAGCGACCCATTCATGTGAGTCAAATTCTCCGGCAAATATATTCTGCAGGGCGAGCATATATTTGTTGACACTACGGCAGACAAAAGTCACACTGATTTCCTTACCGGCGAACTGCTCTAATGACAGAATCCTCGTATGCCATTCAAAATCTTCCGCCTCAATGCTTGCCACGTTTACCGGCTCATTATTCCCGGTTACTGTTACAACCACGTCGTATGCCTCCGGGAAACCGGGCAGCACAGATTTAGCGTTCCAGCGGAGCCATGCTTTATTTGTTTCCACTGTAAATGGCACTGTGGTGAGGCGTGATTCCTGTGCATTTTCAGTGCCGGAGTAAGATGGAGCCAAAAATGAATAGGTGGTGCCGTCAACAGTTTCGATTGTCCAGCCGTCGGGCGTATAGGCATGCTTATACATATTATCTACCGGCAAAAGACCGTTGGCATTGCTGGTGGTCAAATCATCAGGGAAACGGGCAGATTTAGGACCGGCACTAAAATAAGTAGTTGCCGATGCGGAAAACCACATCGGCACCAATATCACAGCGGCTATATGCCTTACATTCATTTTACAACGACTTTTCTGGTTACACTGTCAGCTTTCACAACATACACGCCTGCTTTGAGGTTGCTGGAGGCAGAAGATGAAACCTGCTTGCCTGACATATCGTAGACAGCCACTGAATTTGCACCTGCCACTTCGATTTGCCCGCGGGCAACAAGAATCATTATGTCGGAATTGTGGTCGATGGTTATCTCTGAAATATCTGACAAAGGATTATCAAGCAGAATCATGAAGGGGTGATAGTCAGGCGCCTGTTTTGCAGGGTTGTATATGCCATAGATACCGCCAAGCACTTTCCCGTCGGCAGACCCTTTTGTGATTGCGGAAATCTCATCAGATGATTCGAATCCAAGCCCGGTGTAGATAGACTCGATTTCATCTTCTCCATTTTCAATCACCACCATTTGGGCATCAGTTGCAAACATTGTCTTGGCATCATAGCCTATCGAGAAGGAAGTAACTCCCAATATGTCGGTCCATTCACCTGTCTTATAGTTGTAGATGCAAGCGTAGTGTTCAAGATCGGCATCTTGCCCGTCTTCACTCACGCTGAGGGCAACTGTGCGGTGGCCATAGAAATTGCCATTATCGTCGCAGGAGATAAACTCGCCGGAGAAAGTGTTGTCGCTTCTTGTGTCGTGATACCCATCAATGTAATATTCCTCATAATATCCAAGAATCTCACCTTTATAGTAAAACGGCTCTATACGTGTCTCAAGTTCATTCCAGAAGGTTATCTCATGCTTCTCAACATCAATCATAGCAGGAATTTCTGCCATTGCTCCACAGTAAAGGCGACCGCCGATGAATTTTCCGTCGGGCGACATACACTCTGTGATGAATCCCTGATGGTCAGGAAGGATAAGATCATTGAATGTTGTGATTTCATAATCCCCGGTAGCCTCGTTTAGAGTCCACACCACGGGATAGTATCTGCCACCGGTATCAGGATTGTCATCACGGTCATACTCATATCCGGATATAATTTTAGCATCGGCAGTGACGCAGATTGCATACTGCTCGTTGAGAACAGCGAGATGGTCGGGAAGCTGGGTCCACTCGTTGGTGTTATAATTATAAATAGCAGCCCGGAATTTTAGTTCGTCGACAATAGCACCAACAGCAATGCCATTGTCAGCGACATCATATAGGAGAGCATCCGTATCTACTGCCTCATATTCATCGGGGGTATCACGAGTCCAGAAGTAGGCAACAAGATCCTCATCATCTGAAACCACTGCATACCGACCATTACGGGAGATGCCGTTCATAAGTCCATAGACTTCATTTGGATCGGAGGCATAATACTGTGTTTCTGCATTCGTCGGAAAAATAGAAAACGCAGTTGCCACTGATAAACAGAGTAAAAATTTTTTCATGTGCTTGTTTTAAATTGAATCGTACAAAGGTAAGGAAAAAACTTAACAATATAAATCAGTTTTTCAATAATATTTAGTTAATAAATATTAAAAGAAATATTCTTGATATATAAATTGTTGAGAATCATTATATTAGTTTGATTGTAATTTAAGTGCACGTACAGTGTAAATCAAAACTACAAAGTAAGCTATCACCGGCACTATGAAGGCGGCAGCCATAGAGACACTATCCGCCACTAAAGCCATCAAGATTGTCCCTACTGCGCCCCCCAGAGGGGTCATCATAAGCAGGGAAGATGCCATTTTTGTAGATTCTCCAAGCCCACGCACCGAGATGGCAAATATCGTAGGAAACATGATTGCCTCAAAAGCGTAGCATGAGAAAAGTCCGATTTTAGATACTGTCCCTAAATTGAATGTGACTAATAAAGCTCCCGTAACAGTTAGGATGGCACACACAAACAGCACTTTTTCAGCTTTTATCCGGCTCATGATTGCACTTCCCACCACTCGCGCCAGCATGAAAAGCCCAAGCCCTCCAAACGACAACACCACTGCTGCCGTGGAAGGGGTGAGCCAACCGTCGTAAGTTACATAGTTGATAAACATACTGTTAATGGAGATCTCAGCAATTTCATAGAAAAACAGGGCAGTCACGCCTGACATAAAATGTCGGTTTCGCAAAAGGAATCCTAATGTGCGTCCTGTATTATTTTCTTTTATTGTGGAGTCGTTGCCGATTTCCGGCAGACTTATCTTACTGAAAAGGAGAGCCACCAGTAAGACGGCAATTCCCATAACTGAATATGGGAGAGCCACATTAGACTCTCCTGAGTCAGAAAACAACAGAGGGGCAACCGCAGCAGGAGCTATAATGCACCCAAGCCCGTTGAAGGATTGTGCAAGGTTAAGACGGCTTGCGCCGGTTGCACGGTCGCCGAGTTCCGTGACGTAGGGGTTGGCAGCAGTCTCAAGCACCACAAGCCCGCAGCCGATTATGAACAAGGCTATCAAGAAGAAATCAAACGAGCCTACGGCATCACAGGGAATGAAAAGGAGAGAGCCTGTGGCGAAAAGCAGTAACCCCAGCACCACGCCACGACGGTAGCCAAACCGGGTGAGGAAAAGTCCTGCCGGAATAGCCATTAGGAAATAGCCGATATATGTGGTGGCTTGCACCATTGAAGATCTTGATATGGTGATGTCCATCGTCTCCTGGAAATGCTTGTTAAGCACATCAAGAATGGAACGGGTAAATCCCCACATAAAGAAGAGAGATGCCACCAAAATGAAGGGGATAAGATATTGTCGGCTCACCAGGGCATGTTTTCCGTCAGTCATGATTCTAATCAGTTATAACAATATTTGCATTCATGCATTTACTTTCCTCTAATCAGTCCTTGAAGGTCGCTGAGCATGTTCAGTGCCTGTAGGGGAGTGAGATTGTTGACATCCACATTAAGGAGCTTGTCACGAATCTGAGACAGCAGAGGATCATCAAGCTGAAAGAAACTCATCTGATAGCCGTCGGCATGAGATGGGTTGGAGATAGCGGCTTTACGTGCGGTCTTTCCTTGTGTGCCGGATTCAACGTTACTGGCAGTGGCTTCAAGTTGTGCAAGGACTTGGTTGGCACGTTTCACTATTGAAGGTGGCATCCCTGCCAGTTTAGCCACGTGAATGCCGAAACTGTGTTCCGATCCCCCCGGTTCAAGTTTGCGTAAGAACACCACTTTCCCATCAATCTCCTTCACCGACACATTATAGTTGGCAATTCGCTCAAAACTTTTCTCCATTTCATTAAGCTCATGATAATGAGTGGCGAAAAGTGTCTTGGGAGTGAAGCGTCCGTTGTTGTGTATATGCTCCACGATTGACCATGCGATTGATATGCCGTCGTAAGTTGAGGTTCCTCTTCCAAGCTCATCAAAAAGAATCAGAGAGCGTTGGCTCATATTGTTGAGTATGGCAGCTGCTTCATTCATCTCCACCATAAAAGTAGATTCACCCGAAGAGATGTTGTCACTTGCCCCCACGCGTGTGAAAATTTTATCAACGATTCCCATCTCGACACTCTTTGCAGGCACGAAGGAACCTATCTGTGCAAGCAGCACAATGAGAGCCGTCTGGCGGAGCAAGGCGGATTTGCCACTCATGTTAGGACCTGTGATCATCATTATCTGGCAGCCGGAGCAATCCTTACCGGATTCAGAATCGAGTGAGACAGAGTTGGAGATGTATGACTCACCCGGAGGCATGTTGCGTTCAATTACGGGGTGGCGTCCCTCAGTGATTACGAGTCTTGATGAGTCGTCAACTGTCGGTCGGACATATCCATATTCGGCAGCCACTTCAGCAAAACTGAGCAGACAGTCTGCCACTGCCACTGCATAGGCATTTGCATGAAGATCAGAGAACCGGGTATCGATTCTCGCGATTAGATCGTGGTAGACACGTTGCTCAATGGCATCTATTTTTTCCTCCGCGCCCATTATCTTCTCTTCATATTCTTTCAGCTCGGGAGTGATGTATCGCTCAGCGTTCACGAGCGTCTGCTTCCTTATCCAATGCTCCGGCACCTTGTCTTTATGGGTATTTCGCACTTCCAGATAATATCCGAAGACATTATTGAAGTGAATTTTCAGAGAGGTGATACCGGTGTTCTCAATCTCACGGGTCTGGATTGCAAGTAGAGCATCACGGCTGTTGGCACGCAGTTCGCGCAATTCGTCAAGTTCTTCATCAACTCCTGCGGCAATCACGGGACCTTTGCCAAAATTATTCGGAGCGTCAGGATCTATGGCTTCGGCAATCCATTTAGCCACGTCGTCAATGTCTGCCATTGATTCTGCCAGATGGTGTATGCTCTTGCAATCGGTGGTCTTGAGAATTTCCCTCAACTGCATCGATCCTCTTACACCCTCAGCAAGTTGCAACATTTCGCGTGGAGATATTTTTGCAGATGCCACTCGCGAGCCAAGACGCTCCATGTCGCCTACTTGTCTCACTGCGTCGCGTGCCTTCTCACGCAGTTGGTGATCCATAAAGACTTCCACAGCCTCATGGCGCTCGTTTATTCTCTTGCGGTCAAGGAGAGGGAGCAGCAGCCATCGACGCAGGCGACGTCCTCCCATCGGGCAGACGGTTTTGTCAATCACGTCGAGAAGGCTCTTCCCCTCCGTCCCCATTGCCTCCGTAAGCTCAAGGTTACGTATCGTGAAACGGTCAAGGTGCATAAAGCGCCTGTTGTCCATGCGGCTGAGGGTAGTGATATGTGATATTTTGGTGTGGCTTGTCAAGTCAAGATAATGGAGAATGCTGCCGGCTGCAATCACGGCGGCAGGCATGTTGTCTACACCGAATCCCTTCAGGGTTGTGGTGGAGAACTGTTTGAGAAGTCTCTCTTTGGCAGCATCGCTTGTGTAGACCCAGTCATCAAGTTCAAAAGTGCTACACTTATAAGTGAAATGCGTGGTGCAGAATTCCCTGGTACCCCTCATGCGTAACAACTCTTTAGGAGCCATGTTTGCCAATAGGCGGTCCACCTCCTGAGGCGATGTCTCGGCACAAAGGAATTCACCGGTGGAAATATCAAGGAATGCCACCCCCACACTTTTCTTTTCTATATGAATGGCTGCCAAGAAATTATTTTCTTTAGTCTGTAAGGCACCCGGAGAGGTGTTGACACCGGGGGTGACCAGCTCGGTTATGCCTCTTTTTACAAGTTTCTTGGTGAGTTTAGGGTCTTCGAGTTGTTCACAGATAGCCACACGCCGCCCTGCCCTTACCAGTTTTGGGAGATAGGAGTCGAGAGCATGATGGGGAAATCCGGCAAGCTCAACCGACTGTGCCTTTCCATTGGCACGGCGGGTAAGGGTGATGCCGAGTATTTCGCTGGAGGCTATCGCATCTTCACAAAAAGTCTCATAGAAGTCGCCCACTCTAAAGAGAAGGATTGCATCGGGATGTTTCTTCTTCATCTCGAGATATTGCGTCATGAGGGGCGTTTCCGCTATCTTTGCCATTTAATCGGTTATCGTTGATGATTAATGCTTAAGTGTTGATTATGGGTCGTCACCATTTACTTCCCGAAAATTGAAAGCATCCACGACGACATGCCGACATATATGAGTAATCCCACCACGTCATTGGTGATCTGAATAAAGGGTCCCGTGGCAAGGGCAGGATTAATTTTCAGTCGTTCAAGGGTGAGGGGAACAAGAGTGCCGAATACGGTTGCGAAAATTACAACGGCAAAAAGCGATGCCGCCACAGCAAAGGCTACCGTATATTTAATGTTTGATGGCTGTGTCAGAAAGATATACAGGAACACCACCGTGGAGATTACCACAGCGTTCATCATAGCCACAAGGCATTCCCTGCCGATTTGAGCAGCGGAGTTTTTAAGGTCAAGTCTGCCGTTGGCAAGACCTTGCACCACAATTGCAGAGGCTTGCACCCCGACGTTGCCGCCGGTGCCGCCAATCAGGGGAATAAATATTGCCAAAGCAGTAACGGCAGCTATCTGAGCCTCAAAACCGCCGAGAATCAATGAGTTGACAATACCGCCGATAATGCCTATGAGGAGCCAGGGGATGCGTGCCTTTGTCTGAGCCAACACAGAGTCAGACGCATCTACGTCAGAGGAGATACCGGATGCCAACTGATAGTCGCGTTCACTCTGTTCTCGCACCTCGTCCATCACGTCGTCGACAGTGATTTGTCCTACAAGCCGCCCTATGCTGTCAACCACCGGCATAGCCACAAGGTCATATTTTTCAAAATCTATCGCAACCTCATCAATCGGTGTGTCAGTCTTGACCGACATGGGGTGGGTCTCCATCACGTGTTTGATTTTCGACACGGAGGGGTGGGTGATCATCTTTGTCAAAGGAAGCACGCCTTGGAGGCGGTCGTCATTGTCAACCACATAGACGGAATATATGTCGTCAAGGTCTTCAGCCTGACGGCGCATTTCACGAAGGCAATCCGGCATGGAAAGATTTTCATTGACCATGATCATCTCGGTGCCCATAAGTCCGCCGGCGGTGTCTTCGTCATATTGAAGAAGGTCAACGATATCACCTGCCTGTTCCACGTCGTCAATATGCTGGATCACCTCTTCACGGTCTTCCTTGTCAAGCTCCTGGATAAGGTCTACGGCATCATCTGTGTCAAGGAGGTCGATGAAATGACCGATTTGCTCCGGGTCCATACCCTCCAGCACTTTCTTGCGGTCGTCTTCATCAAGCTCCATTAGCACGTCAGCTTTCTTCTCCTTGTCGTCAATGAGATTGAAAAGCCATTCTGCCTGTTTCAGGTTAAGTGACTGAAACAGCTCTGCTATGTCGGCGGCATGAAGTTCACTGACTTCATGCCGTGCCTCTTCACTGTCCTGCCGGTCAATGAGTTGTTCTATGTGATCAATATCGGTGTCGGTAAATTCTTTCATAATCTGCAAAATTAAGAAAAATTTTGCAAAAGTGTTTTTACTACACCTTGAAAAAGTATAGATGTGGAAAAATTTATAATCCGTTTATTACTTAACCAAAAGTGATTAGAAGTAGATTTTGCCTATATTATCTTTCACATCGTTCATAGATAACTACGCCTCGGCGCTTTATGTGATCAATCAGTTGAGGATTGTTGAGCTTTGGAAATATGGAGAGATCAAAAGTGTAGGGTAAAGAAGATTCATGAAATAATGCCCGGAGGCGCAATAAATCATGACGAGAGAGTTGTGAGCCGGTCAGAGTTATATCAACATCTGAGAATTCTTTGAAGTTTCCTTTAGCCCTTGAACCATAGAGTATTCCCCTTTCAATATTATGATTTAAAGAAAGGATATGCTGCAATTGAAGCCATTCCTTATCGGAGAATCCAAATCGCCTGTGCATTCTATCCATTTATTAAGGTTGACATCGTTTGTTCAAATTTGACGAACAGAGGGTAATACTTATTAATTATTCCTTCATATATTTCGTTAGCCGTTTCCTCATCATAGTTATGCGATGTAAGGTTTCGGTCTTCAATAGAATCCATCCAGTCAGGACTATCAATAATGTCCATCATTAACCCTTTTCTAAAGGCATCTCTTGAGCCTCTGATTTCAGTGTAACCCTGATATTCCGCATAATCTTTCATTACTTTCCATGCCAATTCATGAGTATATTCAAATCTCCGGATCAATCCTTCTTTTAGCAGCTCGTCAATATCTGAACTAAAATCAGATTCAGAAGTCATCGTCTTCACTGCAGTTGATAATTTAGCGAGAGCCCGACGGTAATTATTAAATCGTTGAATCCAACGTATGTCTTTAGCTGTATTGTCCATGTTGGTTCTTTTATCGGTTTAAACAACTTCAAATACAAAATTAATAAATCATTCTTCTTTTAAGAATGACTTGTTGAGACAAACAATGAAAAAATTATTAGATGTTTCATTAACGATAAATTTGTAGGGAGGCTATAGATTCAGGAATTCTATATACTTTGGGGGTATGTCGTTATTAGAGTTAATGACTTTCTCTTTTATCCGTGAGCGTCTTGCAGCGGCAGCCGACGGCGTGACGTTGAGCAATAGTGCGATTGACTTATAGTTAAAGCCACATATATCATATATCAACGTCTTCACGTCTGTCTCCGACAGGCTTATTGCCTTGGTTATCTCATTCAGCACGTTGTCAAATATGTCATTAATCTGCGCCTCAAGACTTTTGACAATCGTTGGGTCGCTGTATTGTTTGATTCTGATGTCCCGCTGCGTCTCGTATAGCCTTATAGCGTCAGGAGATGAAAGACCTTTCGGCATCTCATTGCAGAACAGGGCACTTCCCTTGTGAAGCATTTTGAAATCTTTTCTTGACTGCTCCCGTAGCCTGGCAATTGTTGTGTCGCTGCTCTTCAGCTGGGTTCTGAGACTTTCGATCAGCCCTGCATAGTCTCTTGCCTTCTCTTCAATCTGAGCCGTGCTGTAATCCTTTGAGTCAATCTCTTTTTCCAAGAGGCGGATAGTATCTTCAAGGTGGCTCACAGCATTTTCAAGATCTATCTTTTGGCTTTCAAGGTCGTGGATATTTGTTCTCAGCGACTGCAATACCGAATTTGTAAGTTTCTTGTTGTAATCGAGCTGTTCTATTCTTTCCATGAGCGTTTGCGTCTGTGCCTCGGTTTCCGTTTTAAGCTGCTGCAGTTTGATTTCCTCCTCCCTGATTCTACGGCGGTGACGCAGGATTAGGATATAGATGCAGGCTGACAAGAGAGCCACAGCGATTACTCCGCAAATGCACATGATAATAAATTGGGCATTGCGTCTTTCGGCAATTTCCTCCTGGTGGTTGGCAGTCAGCAGGGCTATTTCCTTTTCCTGCCGTGAAAGGTTGCCGTCAAGTTTTGCCATTAATATCATGTTGGTGTAGGGTGTCATAGAGTCTGATAAAGAGTGATACGCCTCTTTATAATTGCCCCTGTAAGCCATAATTGCTGCTTGCGAAAAATAAAAATTACATTTATCCTCAGGGGTATCCTCCCCAGCCAATGAAGCCATGATTTGATCGGCTAAAGAGAAATTACCTGTTGCAGCAGCAGACCGTGCAAGAGCGTACAGGTCTTCCGGAGTAAACTCAATGCCGTTTATCTGTTGCAGCGAGTCAAATACTTCCATGGCTTTGTCATGTTCGCCAAGCAAGCTATATGTATATCCCTTCTCTCGGGACAATAATGGGGTGTATGTGTCAATTCCGGAGGCGGCTGAGATGTCGAGACCGGTAAAGAACTCTTTCAGGGCATCATCAGACTGATCATTGGCATTCAGTCCCATTCCATATATAAGATGACCATATATTATTGATTCTGTATCGTTGGTCTCATGGATTATTTTCAGACCTTGCCTTTTGCATTCAAGCTCGTCAGGGGAACTATAGGATTGACCATATATTCTCCCTTTATGGAACAGGGCAAGCGCATGGTAGACCTTGCTATTTTTCCCGGCTAAGAGTTCAATTGTCTTGTCATACTCTTTTAATTTTTGCATGGCAGAGTCAGACAATGCCCCCATGGCGAAATGCGTGAGCATCGCTTCCCGGGACGGGGTGTTGGTTTTCCCGAAATATTCAATCGCGGGGATAAGCACGGAGTCATTGGGAATTTCCTGTTCGGTCTTAAGGAGCGCCATAGTATACAGAAGACTGTACCGGGCTTTCTCCTCAGGGGTTTTCAAATCCTGCCGGTCTATGGTGCTTAGAATATTAAGGGCTGAATCAGGGAGTGAGTCGAGCAGGGAGTCGGCGTGACTAAGAATGTGCAATGATGGTGTATCCATATGGCAGCCTGTTGAGACAAGCAATATGGCAATTAATGAGTATAGGTATATTCTCATGAGTGGTTGATAAATATGATAACTTTGGTGACAAAATTAATAAATAAAAAGCAATAAGCAGCAATAATCCTAAATAAATATTTTTATATCTGTAAATCATCAAGTTATATAGATTATGCAGCCACTCCTTATGCCTATTTAGGCATCAAAGATTTTTACATCTAATTATCAGACAGTCACGAATGATGAGACTGAAAAGCCATTCTGCCTGCTTCAGGTTAAGTGACTGAAGCAGCTCTGCTATGTCGACGATAGGCAGTTCACTGACCTCAAGCCCTGCCTCATACTGTCTTTCCCGGTCAATGAGTTGTTCTATGTGGTCAATATCGGTGTCGGTGAATTCTTTCATAATCTGCAAAATTTTCCTTAATTTTGCAAAAGTGTTTTTGCAACGCCCACAAAAATATTTTAATGATAAATTTGTAAGGAGGCTATAGATTCAGGAATTCTATATACTTTGGGGGTATGTCGTTATTAGAGTTAATGACTTTCTCTTTTATCCGTGAGCGTCTTGCAGCGGCAGCCGACGGCGAGACGTTGAGCAATAGCGCGATTGACTTATAGTTAAAGCCACATATATCATATATCAACGTCTTCACGTCTGTCTCCGACAGGCTTATTGCCTTGGTTATCTCATTCAGCACATTGTCAAACACGTCGTTAATCTGTGCTTTAAGCTCATTGATTACCTTTGGGTNGCTATATTGTTTGATTCTGATGTCCCGCTGCGTCTCGTATAGCCTTATAGCGTCAGGAGATGAAAGACCTTTCGGCATCTCATTGCAGAACACGGCACTTCCCTTGTGAAGCATTCTGAAATCTTTTCTTGACTGCTCCCGTAGCCTGGTAATTGTTGTGTCGCTGCCCTTCAGCTGGGTTCTGAGGTTCTCGATCAGCCCTGCATAGTCTCGTGCCTTCTCTTCAATCTGAGTGCTGTGATGATCTTTGGAGTCGATCTCTTTTTCCAAAAGGTTGATATTATTTTCAAGGTCATGGATATTGATTTCCAGCGACTGCAATACCGAATTTGTAAGTTTCTTGTTGTAATCGAGCTGCTCTATTCTTTCCATGAGCGTTTGCGTCTGTGCCTCGGTTTCCGTTTTAAGCTGCTGCAGTTTGATTTCCTCCTCCCTGATTCTACGGCGGTGGCGCAGGATTAGAATATAGATGCATGCTGACAGGAGAGCCACAGCGGTTACTCCGCAAATGCACATGATAATAAATTGGGTATTGCGTCTTTCGGTAATTTCCTTATGGTGGGCGGTAGTCAGCAGGGCTATTTCCTTTTCCTGTCGCGAAAGGTTGCCGTCAAGTTTTTCCATGACTATCATGTTAATATAAGGTGTCATAGAGTCTAAAGAGTGATACGCCTCTTTATAATTGCCCCTGTAAGCCATAATTTCCGCTTTTGAAAAATAAAAGTCACATTTATTTTTAGGGGTATCCTCCTCAGCCAATGAAGCCATGATTTGATCGGCTAAAGAAAAATTTCCTGTTGCTGCTGCGGAACGTGTAAAGGCGTACAGGTCTTCCGTAGCAAACTCAATGCCGTTTATCTGTTGCAGCGAGTCAAATACTTCTATGGCTTTTTTGTGCTCGCCAAGCAGACTATAGGTGTAGCCCTTTTCACGGAGCAACATTGGAATATATGTATCAATACCGGAAGTTGCTGAGATATCTAAACCAATAAAAAACTCTTTCAGTGCATCTTGGGATTGAAGGTTGGCATTCAGTACCATTCCATATATCAGATGACCATATATTATTGATTCTGTATCGTTGGTCTCATGGATTATTTTCAGACCTTGCCTTGTGCATTCAAATTCTTCAGGGGAGCTGTAAGCCTGACCATAGACATTTCCCATGTTGAATAGGGCAAGCGCATGGTATACCTTGCTATTTTTCCCGGCTAAGAGTTCAATTGTCTTGTCATACTCCTCTATTTTTTGTAGAGCGGAGTCAGACAGGGCAGCCTTGGCGAAATGCGTGAGCATCGCTTCCCGGGAAGGGGTGTTGGTTTTCCCAAAATATTCAATCGCGGGGATAAGCATGGAGTCATTGCGAATTTCCTGTTCGGTCTTAAGGAGCGCCATAGTATACAGAAGACTGTACCGGGCTTTCTCCTCAGGGGTTTTCAAATCCTGCCGGTCTATAGTGCTTAGAATATTAAGGGCTGAATCAGGGAGTGAGTCGAGCAGGGAGTCGGCGTGACTAAGAATGTGCAATGATGGTGTATCCGTATGGCAGCCTGTTGAGACAAGCAATATGGCAATTAATGAGTATAGGTATATTCTCATGAGTGGTTGATAAATATGATAACTTTGGTGACAAAATTAATAAATAAAAAGCAATAAATATCAATAATTGTCAATAAATATTTTTATGTCTGTAAATTAGTTAGTTATAGAGATTATGCAGCCACTCCTGATGCCTATTTAGGCATCAAAGATTTTTGCATCTGACTATCAATTAATTACGAATAAGATGTAAATGAAGCATAAAAATTAGGTTTGATAATCAGTAATTTATAATATGAATGTAAATGGACAAGGTGATGGTATAAATGCTATTATTTGCTTTAAATAAGGCTATTGGTTAACTTTGCTGCAAATTTTTTAATCATGAAAACGAAGAGTATTTTAATAGCTTCCTTATCAGATATATGGCGGCATAGGGCAGCCTCAGAATGACCCGGATGACTTCAACCTCTTCTGTAAAGGGAAATGCAACACCACCAACTGCAGCAACTGTGGCACTTATTGTGCTAAATGCGACTGTACAGTAATTGAACCCAAGACCGGCACGGACGACTGTACGGTGGTTAAGGCTGCTGGCTGTTGATCGTAAGACAAGGGGAAGTGGATCTGAATTTATATGAGGCCAGATTGTCAGATAACATGAGGTATCCCAGTGAGCCGGTTACCTGATAATATGCCTCATGCAGGTTTAATTCGGGACCTGATCTTTAGAACACTTCTGTAACAGGATGTGAAGGGGATGTCCTGTGGCCTTGAGGCGTATACATAGTCAATTATAGTAAATATAGTAAAAAAAGATATGAATTTATGAAACGTATGTTTACAACTCTCTTACTACTGGGGGGGATTCTTGGAGTAAGTGGCAGGATCCCAGTGCCCGAGGAGCCTGCAGACAGCGTCCCGGTCACGCTCAATGAGGTTGTGGTTGAGGGAAGCACGCAGCGCGTGGTAAAGTATGGCGTGGAGTACACGCCCAGCAAGAAGGCCAGGAAGTTCTCCCATGACGCTGTCAGCCTGCTGTTCCACATGGGCATCCCCCAGCTTGTTGTCTCGCCGGTCACCTCCACCGTCACCACGTCACTGGGGGCGGGGGTGAGCATTTTCATAGACTATGTTTCCGCGAGCGGGTCGGATGTGCAGGGGCTCCGTCCCGACGACGTGCTGCGCGTGGAGGTGCTCGACTACCCGCAGGACCCGCGGTTCAACAGTGCCCCACATGTGGTGAACTTCATAATGCGGCGTTACGAGTGGGGGGGCTACACCAAGCTGAGGGCGTTTGGCCAGACGCTGAATGACGACTGGGCGAGCGGCAGCCTGTACAGCAAGTTCGCCTACCGGGGCTGGACCTTTGATGCGGCGGCGTCGGGCTCAGGGAAATGGAGCCGTAACTACCGTGACGGCAGCGTGGAGACGTTCAGGGACTTCTATCTTGACGGCGTCCTGCAAGATGGGCTGGCACGCACCTCCGGGACGGTGCGGCAGCGGGGCAGGAGCAACACCGAGGGCGTCTCCCTGCGGGGCGCATACCAGGAAAAGGACAGGTACATCTCCCACTCGGTCTCATTCCTGCGCAACGGCACACCGGAGACGGCCAACCACTCGTCGGTGACGTTCTCGGATGACCTTCTCCCCTCAACGGAGTCGACCACGTCACGCTCCTCCCAGTCCATATCAGTCACGGCGGACGGCAACTACCGCTTCCACCTCCCACACGGGCACTTGATAACTGCCGACTGGTCGTTCAGGCACTCCGGCACCCGCCAGGGGTCGGTCTACACGCTGGGGGGACTCAGCCCCATTGCCAACCACCAGAGGGAAAGGGCCTACATTCCCTCAGCAACACTTCTCTACTCCATTAACCTTGGCCACGACAACACCCTACGCACGATGCTCTCCTCCTACGCCAATGTCTTTGACACCCGCTACTACGGGTCATACGACGGCAGGCAGAGGCTCCTGACAAACGAGAGCATGCTGTTCCTGGAATACATGCAGAATTTCGGCTCTGGGCTCTCGCTCTACTCGAGGGTGGGCGCGTCATACGTGCTGGGGCGGGTCAACGGCCAGAACAAGGTCCACTCGTGGAGCCCGCGCCTTGGGCTGACGCTCCAGAAGAGGCTCAGCAGCCGTCACGGCCTCAGCCTCGAGGCATGGTGGGCCAACAGCCATCCGTTTGAGGCCACCTCCAACGAGGCGCTGGTGCAGACCCATGAGCTCATGTGGATACAGGGCAACCCCGACCTGCGCAACATGTACGGCCCGATGGCAACCCTGTCATACAACTGGATGCCGGCAAACAACCTTGGGTTTAACGTTGGTCTAAACTATGAGTATAACAGGCATATATTCGTCATGGACTACCGGGTGTTCCCATCATTCAACGGCGTGGTCCGCACCTACAGTGACAACAGCACCGACCGGAGGCTGGGGGCGTCAGTCAGCGGCACGGCGTACCTGCTTAACAACTCCCTCATGCTGCACGCCCGTGGGGAGTTGAAACGCTACACGCTGAGCGGTGTGCATCCGCTCGGGGAGACATGGGCAGAGTTCATGGCGTATGCCACATACTATGTGCGCAATGTGTCGCTGACGCTCTACTACCAGTCCCCCTCCCGGTATCTGGCGGGCAACGCCGGCTACCGGGCACGCACCGGGCCGGCCTACCTGTTCATGGCAACCTATTCCCTGGGCAACTTCCAGGCCACCTTCAACTTCCGCCACTGGTTCAGCAAGGGGAGGCTGCGCCTGTCGTATGACTCGCCACACTATACCGTGGAGTCATGGCAATACATGAACGAGTACGCGCGTAACATTGACCTCACGCTGTCGTACACGCTCCCGTATGGCAAGAGGGTTGACCGCGGCAACGAGCTGCAGAACAATGCGTCGAAGCAGTCGGCGATCCTGGAGTAGGGGCAGACTGATTCACAACGGCATCACAGAGGCCGGGGAGATAATGAGGCGCCGGGGTTTCATAAGGCAAAGGGACTCGATGCAGTGCGGGGTGGCATGCCTGGCGATGGTGTGCCGCCACTTCGGGGCACGCCACACGCTGGAGTTCGTAGACTGCCATTGCCACGCCACAACGCAGGGGGTGTCGCTGAAGGGGATCTCCGACGCGGCCCATGCCCTTGGCCTGGACACCATTGCCGGTAAGCTGACAGTCGCACAGCTTGCCGACAGCCCACTCCCTGCCATCCTGCACTGGGACCAGAACCACTTCGTGGTGCTCCACAGGGTCTCACGGGGTGGTGAGAGATTCCATATTGCCGACCCCGGCAAGGGACTCATCAAGCTAAGCCGGGAAGAATTTGAATCCCACTGGGTCAGCACAGTCTCCGGCGGTGGGGGGAAGGGGGTGGCGATGTTTCTCAAACCGACTGACGGATTTGGCAGACTGAGTGACACCTCAGGCGGTGGAAGGCGGTCATTCCGTTTCCTCATGGGGTACGTGCGGCAGTACCGCCGGTATTTCCTTCAGATCGTGCTGGGGCTGCTGTTAGGCTGCGTGCTCCAGCTCGTCATGCCATTCCTCACGCAGTGGATCGTGGACATCGGGATACGTAACAAGGACATTCAGCTTGTCTGGCTGATACTGCTCGGCGAGCTGATGATTGTGGCTGGGAGGACAGCCACCGACTTCATACGCCGGTGGCTGCTGCTGCATATATCAATGAGGGTCAACATATCGCTGCTCAGCGACTTCTTCATCAAGCTGCTGAGGCTCCCGATGTCGTTCTTCGACACCAGGCTTACGGGCGACCTCATGCAGAGGATGGGCGACCACTCGCGGGTGCAGTCGTTCCTCACCGGGCAGCTACTGTCGCTCGTCTTCACATCGCTCAGCTTCCTGGTTTTCGGCGTGGTGCTCCTCGTTTATGACCCGCTGATATTCCTGATATTCCTTGCCGGGAGCATCGTCTACGGCATCTGGGTGGCCTCCTTCCTGGGCAGGAGGAGGGTCATCGACTACGAGCTGTTCGGGCAGCAGGCGGTGAGCCAGAGCCGCACCTGGCAGTTCATCACCTCAATGCAGGAGATAAAGCTGCAGGACTGCGGGAAGAGGAGGTGGTGGGAGTGGGAGGACACGCAGGCGGACCTGTTCGCCGTGCAGATGAAATCGCTGCGGCTCCAGCAGACGCAGGAGGCGGGGTCCGTCTTCATCAACGAGGTCAAGAACATCCTCATCACCGTTGTCGCCGCCACGGCGGTCATCAACGGGCAGATAACGCTCGGGGCGATGCTCGCCGTGCAGTACATCGTCGGTCAGCTCAACTCCCCGGTGGAGCAGCTCATGGGGTTCGTCTACTCGCTGCAGGACGTGAGGATCTCGCTCGAGAGGATAAACGAGGTACACGGCGGCACGGACGAGGAGACCCCCTCCAACACTGCCACCTGCTTCAAGTCCGGAAAATCCATATCCCTGAGGGATGTTGACTTCAGATATGACCCCCATGCGCTGAAGAATACCCTGGAGGGTATCTCGCTGGAGATTCCGGAGGGGAGGGTGACGGCGGTGGTGGGTGCGTCGGGGAGCGGGAAGACCACACTAATCAGGCTGATGCTCGGCTACTACCCGGTCATGTCAGGCTCCATATCGGTAGCCGGCAGGAATATAAACGGATACAGCCCGGAGTGGTGGCGGCGCCAGTGCGGTGTGGTGATGCAGGACGGCGTCATCTTCTCGGAGTCGATAGCGCGGAACATAGCCGTTGGTGACGGGGAGGTGGACCGGGACAGGCTCGAGTGGGCTGCGAGGACGGCATGCATACATGACCACGTGGTGTCGCTGCCGCTGGGGTATGACACCAAGGTGGGCAGCGACGGGATGGGGCTGAGCCAGGGGCAGAGGCAGCGCATACTCATAGCCCGCGCCGTATATAAGGACCCTGACTTCATCTTCCTCGACGAGGCGACGAACTCCCTTGACGCGACCAACGAGAGGGCGATAGTGGATAACCTGAGGGAATTTTACCGTGGGAAGACAGTTGTGGTCGTGGCACACCGCCTCTCGACGGTGAGGGATGCCGACCGGATAGTGGTGCTCGACAAGGGGAGGGTAGTGGAGACAGGTGACCACGACACGCTGATAGAAAGCAGGGGGGCATATTATAATCTTATCA
>JAAVCP010000012.1 GCA_014802265.1 Bacteroides sp.
GAAACCGCCTTAGCACGTTTGGGGCTGGGGGTATGTATCGCCGCGCTTTTATGGGTGCTTTTCCTGTATCTACGCCGGAAGCGTTAACCGTTTTGTTTCGTATGTATGTGCGATAGTTGCTTATTGGTTGCTTATTATAAAAGCAAAAACCCTTAAAACTCAATGAGTTAAAAGGGTTTTAGGGTGCCCAGAACAGGACTCGAACCTGCACGCCTCTCAGCACTCGCACCTGAAACGAGCGCGTCTACCATTCCGCCACCTGGGCAAGGTGTTATTATGTTTTGCGCTTGCGGCTGCAAAGTTAAGGATTTTTTTCGGGTCTTACAAATTTTTTCGGTTGTTTTTGTAAATTTTTTCGAATCAAAGTTTCCAATAAGAAGAGCAACGACCATTTTCTTACTCCTCCTCAGGGGAAGGTCGCGCGCTGAGGAGGCTGAGTAAGCCCCGTTGAATGCATCATCGAAAAAGGCAATTTTCTACCGCAAATTGCCTGCAACACAAAAAAGGAGACCGAAGTCCCAACTCTCAGATCCTATTTCAACTTTAGTCTCACTTTTACTCAAACTTGCTTTCAAAATTTTTTCGAGTGGTTTATGTTGAGGGGGATATACGGAGGATATGACATACTTTTGAGGGTATAAGATGTTATATTAACAGATAGGGTGATAAAATAATGGGAGTGTTAAATATTGAGTTTTAATATTTTTAAATACAGAGTCTAATTTAAATTTTAAATGCTGAGTCTAATATTTTTTAACTGAGTCTTAATTTTAAAATACTAAGATTTAATATTTAATAAGTTGTATAATAGTAATAAATTGTTTAATATTAATGAATTATGGAAAGTTTTGAAGAAAAAGTGAAGAAGGATCTTCATCAGTATTTGGTGAAGATGGGGGGAGTTGATGAGAAATTGCCGGAGTGTCCGGACGTTGAGGAGTTGTGGCGTGATGTGGAAAAGGCATATCTGCCTGATGCGGTAAGGGAGTTTACGGATTATCCTACTGTGTCGCTCGGCTGGATTATGTTTGTGGGTATGGCTCTTGCCAAATATTGGGATGTTGACTGGGAGAAGTATGGGAAAGAGAGTGGTGAAAAACTGTATACCGATCTCCGCGATGCCAAGGGTTACGATAATATGGATGATTATATCTTATATGATGTGCTCCAACTTGATAAGGAGGAAGGAGAGAAGGTCAGTGAGATTGTAGGTGAATGTGCGGCACGTGTTTTGAGTGCCATTCATCGTTCCGAGATTGAGCCGGGTACGGAAGAAGCCGTAGCCGCTTACCGTGGTGCTCTTCATGCGTTGTATATTATGGGCATGGCTATGGAACTGAATGCACTTGGTTATCACATGCAGCTCATGGGGTAATTTAGGTAAGTCGGAACGTGCGACGGTGTAGGGGAGTAATGCCGTGCTGTGCAATGGCAGTGCGGTGTGCTTTTGTGGGATAACCTTTGTTTACTTCCCAGCCATATCCGGGGTATGCGTGTGCCAGCTTGTCCATAAGCTCGTCACGATGAGTCTTTGCAAGGATTGAGGCGGCGGCTATAGACATATAAGTGGCATCGCCTTTTACCACTGTGGTGTAAGGAATATCAGAATACGGTTTGAACCGGTTGCCGTCTACGAGAATGTGCTGTGGTCTTATGGAAAGTTTATCAAGGGCACGTTGCATCCCTGTTATAGAAGCGTTAAGAATATTAATCTCATCTATTTCCCGGGTATCAACCATCACCACAGCCCAAGCCAATGCCTGTTGCTCAATAAGCGGACGCAATTGTGCCCGCTTTTTTTCTGAAAGTTTTTTGCTGTCGTTGAGTTCGGGACATTCAAAATCGGGAGGAAGAATCACTGCCGCACAACTTACCGGTCCACAAAGACACCCTCTGCCTGCCTCATCGCATCCCGCTTCCAATATATCCGGAAGCATAAACGGTTTTAATCCCTCCATTACTTGTCACGTGCGATGATGTAGTCAAACAAATCACGGAAAGACTGCTTCCATTCGCTGTCAGGATATGCTGATATGATAAGGTCAGCCTCTTTCTGCATCTCTCTCATGCGCTGATAGGCATAGTCAATACCACCATATTTTTTGGCAAACTCAATGATTCTGGGAATCTGCTCATCATTGAGATCTCCTTCTCTTATTACAGCCTTAACTTTATCGGAGATTTCCTTAGGTGCAGTGGCAAGTGCATAAAGCAACGGAAGAGTAACCTTCCCTTCACGCAGGTCATTTCCTGTGGGCTTGCCGATGCGTGTATCTTCAAAATAGTCAAAGATGTCGTCTTTGATTTGGAAACAGAGTCCGAGCAGCTCGGCATAATCTACAAGGGGATTGTATTCCTCATGTGTAACTCCGGCAGCCTCAGCACCCATCTTTACGCAGTTCATGAAGAGTGAGGCAGTCTTCTGGCGGATCATCTTGAAATAGCTTTCTTCATCGAAATGATGTTCGCGCACGTTGCATATCTGGTCAATCTCTCCGAGTGACAACTCTTTCCCAAGATCCGACAGGGCAGAGATAATTTCGATTATACCGGTCTTTATCCCGGCAGCAAGAGCGTTTGACACGAAAAAGTCGCCTACCAACACTGCGATATGATTGCCCCAGGCAGCATTGACCGTGGTTCTGCCCCTCCGCAAAGAGGTTTCATCGACCACGTCGTCATGAATCAGCGAAGCATTGTGGAGCATTTCAAGGGCAGCCCCGGCATGGAGTACATGATTATTGACGTCTCCAAACAATCCTGCACTCAGAATGACCATTATAGGTCTGATTTGTTTTCCTTTTACAGACAGATAGTTAGTGACCACCTCATTCATCAGATTGTTGGAGGTGGACAATGAGTCGCGGATAATTCGGTTCATCTCGCGAAGCTCTTTCTCGAGCCTTTTTTGAATTATGCTTAGCTGATCCATAATTTTTCAACTGCAAAATTAATAAAATATCATCAACAACGCCACTCAATCAGGATTAATTTGCTAATTTAGCGGAAAATTTCGTTGACATGAATGAAAAACGCCTGTTTTTACTCGATGCGTATGCCCTTATATTCCGTGCATACTATGCATTGATAAAGATGCCCCGCCTTACGCAGGAAGGGTTCAACACATCAGCCATCTTTGGGTTTGTCAACACGCTTGAGGAGGTGCTACGTAAGGAACATCCTTCCCATATCGCCGTGTGTTTCGACCCCGCAGGTCCTACTTTCCGCAGTGAAGCCGATGCTTCCTACAAGGCACAGCGCGATGCCACTCCGGAAGACATTCGTCAGTCGGTGCCTATTATTAAGGAAATAATAAGTGCATACAACATTCCGATACTCGAAGTTGAGGGATTTGAGGCTGACGACGTAATCGGCACTATGGCAAAGCGTGCCGAGAAAGAGGGATTTACGGTCTACATGATGACTCCGGATAAAGATTTCGGTCAGCTTGTCAGCCCAAATATCCTCCAGTATAAACCCGCTTATCGTGGTCAAGACTTTGAACTGAGGGGAGAGGAGGAAGTTTGTGCAAAATACGGATTGGAACGTACCTCACAAATAATCGACCTCCTTGCCCTTATGGGTGACAAGGTTGACAATATTCCGGGGTGCCCCGGAGTGGGGGAGAAGACTGCCGTGAAACTTATTCAGGATTTCGGTAGCATTGAGGAATTGCTGAAACGTACTAACGAACTTAAAGGTGCGTTGAAGAAGAAAATAGAAGAGAATGTCGATCAGATAAAGGATTCCTACTTCCTTGCCACGATACGTACTGATGTGCCGGTGGAGGCTTCCGCCGATGATCTTGTGAGACGCAAGGAAGACCGTGACAAGCTTTTTACCATATTTAAAGAGCTTGAATTTAAGACCCTGCGTGACCGTGTGGCAAAACGTATTGACAGCGAGGACGCTCCCGCAACCGGCAGTGTAGATCATCTGAAAAATGAAAAAACAGAAGGATTCAGATCTTCCTTATTTGATTTTGATGATGAAGGGAATGACTCTGTAGGTGCAGAAAGCTACGGCGACACAGAGCTTACAAATAACTGGCGTATTATTTCATCTGTCAAAGAATTAGAATCGTTTTCAGGTAAGACAATGACGCAATCGCGTTGTGGCATATTTGTGGTTGCCGACGGTGAAAACGACATGACAGCCCTTATAAAAGGTGTGGCAATCGCTCTTCCTAAGCAGGAGTCTGTGTGGTTGCCAGCAAATTTCATTGAGGGAATGGCATTTGCCTGTGATCTGCTTACGCGTGAGGACATAAAGAAAGTCACGTCGCAAAGCAAACGCGACTATGTGCTTGCCCACCGATTACGCAATGACGAGGCAGCCGCTCTTGTCAATTATTCTGACGTTTCGCTTGCCCATTATCTTTTGCAGCCTGAGATGCGCCATTCAATAGAAACCCTCTCTGCCCAATATCTTGCCCACACTTCGCTGCCTGAACCGATATTTGTAGCTAAAAAAGGAGCCAAAAAGAATGTGTCATCTCCGGAAGAGGTTGCTGCATGGGCTTGCGAACAGGCAAGCCTGTCACTCCTTCTTGAGCCGAAGCTACTTGATGAGGTGGAAAAAGAGGGAATGATGCGGCTTTATGAGGATGTTGAGTTGCCATTGGCATGGGTGCTTGCCGATATGGAGATTGCAGGGGTAAGAATAGATGTTAATGCACTCCAGGAGGCTGCCGATGAACTTGACACACGCATAGCACAACTTGAGAGTGAGATCTACGAGCTTGCCGGGGAAGAATTTAATGTAGGCTCCCCGGCTAAAGTAGGAGAGATACTATTTGATAAGCTGCAGCTTGACCCGAAAGCCAAAAAGACTAAGACCGGACAGTATTCCACAAGTGAAGACATCCTTGAGAAAGTGGCTATGAAGAATCCGATAGTGGGCAAAATATTAGAATATCGACAGCTTAAGAAACTCGTCACCACATATCTCACTGCTCTCCCGGCAGCTATCAATCCTTCCACCGGTAAGATTCATACTGTGTATAACCAGACTGTCACTGCCACGGGTCGTCTGTCTTCATCAGCTCCCAATCTTCAGAATATTCCCATCAGGGAAGGGGAGGGGAGAGGCATAAGGAAAGCCTTTATTCCTGATGCGGCACATCTCTTCTTTTCTGCCGACTATTCCCAGATTGAGCTTCGCCTTGTGGCAGATTTTGCTGATGACGAAACCATGCTTACTGCCTTCCGCGATGGTGACGACATTCACTCCATCACGGCAGCAAAGATTTATCATAAGCACCCTGAGGAAGTCAGTGCCGATGAACGCCGACATGCCAAGACTGCTAATTTCGGTATTTTGTACGGTATCTCCGCTTTTGGTCTTGCCTCTCGCCTAAATATCCCACGTGGAGATGCAAAGCAATTGATTGATAATTATTTTGCCACTTTCCCAACAATTCATCAATATATGAGTGAGTCGATTGAGTTTGCCCGTAAGCATGGATATGTCTCCACTAAGATGGGACGTAAACGTCGTCTTCCCGACATAAACAGTAAAAATCCTGTTGTAAGGGGATATGCCGAGCGGAATGCAATCAATGCCCCGGTGCAGGGATCTGCCGCCGACATAATAAAGGTGGCTATGGTGGCTATTGCCCGAGAGATGAGAGATAAAGGTCTTAAATCGAAGATGATCATGCAGGTTCATGACGAACTTAACTTTGATGCGATCCCTGATGAACTACCGGTGCTTCAAGACATAGTGACACGTTGTATGGAAGATGCATATAGCGGTAAAGTGAAGCTGACTGCTTCCAGCGGCGTTGGAAATAACTGGCTTGAGGCACACTGACCTTCTCTTGGAGTAAGTAAGAAAGTCATTAACCGTCATATAGAAAATATGATTTGGCATTTTGTCAGTATCAGTGAAAATATTGCTGATATGGCAAAATGCTTTACTTTATATTGAGGAATATAGAATTGGTAGGGATTTTTACGTAATTCGTCGCTAAAATTTGACTATTCACCGATAAAGCTTAATATTTTTACAAATTATAACAATTTTTATAATTATTTTCACTAACTTTGCCTATGTAGATGAATGGCTATATGTAAGCGTATAATGGATTTAAGCTGCAAAAATACTGTTTGGAGGCTTACATGGAGTGCATTCATTAACTAAACTAACCATCAAATCCCACCACATGAAAACGAAACTGATTTTGGCATTCCTGCTGCTTTTTACGGTGAATGCTTTCGCTCAGACGAGAAGTGTATCGGGAACAGTCTATGACAGTTCTACTGACGAACCTCTTGTCGGCGCCACAGTGAAGGTGAAGGGCACTAAGATCGCTACGTCAACGGATATTGACGGTCGATTTGTTCTTCAGGGCCTAACTAATTCCGACAAACACCTTGAGGTGTCATACGTAGGTTATGAGCCCAAGACGGTCGAGATTAAGCCTGACCTAAAAATTTATCTAACCTCTACCACATCTGATCTTGATGAAATGATTGTCGTTGCTTTCGGTAAGCAAAAACGAGAGTCATTCACCGGCTCGGCAAGTGTAATTGACGCAGAGCAGATAGCGCGTGCTCAGGTTACTAACCCTATTGAGGCACTTAACGGCACCGTGACAGGTCTGTCGATGATTGAGACCAACTCATTTACGTCTGATCCTACCATCACAATCCGTGGTGTCGGGTCAATCAATGCCGGCACCGCACCCCTCATAGTGCTTGACGGGATGCCCTACAACGGATATTGGAATGACATTAATCCAGCCGATGTGGCAAGCATCACGGTGCTCAAAGATGCTGCCTCAAATGCCCTTTATGGTGCCAGAGGTGCTAATGGTGTGATTCTTATCACATCAAAATCTGCCCAAAGAGGCAAAACCAAGGTAAACTTCAATGCAAAATGGGGTTCAAATCATGATGCGCGTGAGAAATATAATGTAATTGATAATGCCGGGGAATATTACGAGGCATTCTACTTAGCGCAGAAAAACTATTTTATGAACACAATGGGTCAGGACGCTGCCCTTGCACATCTTAATGCCAACAATGCGATAGGTTTACCGTATTCCTCCGGTGGTCTCGGTTATGTAGTCTACACAGTACCGCAGGGTGAGCTGCTTATTGGGAGCAACGGTAAGCTTAATCCCAATGCCACCCTCGGCAACCGTGTTGAGTATAACGGGGAGATCTACACTCTATATCCCGATAACTGGGAAAATTTGGGCTTACGCGACGGTTTCCGCCAGGAGTATAACCTTACTCTCTCAAGCGGCAGTGACAGATACACAATGTATGCAAGCCTTGGGTATTTAGATGCAAACGGTCTTGCATACGGTAATGATATTGAGCGTTACACAGCGCGTCTCAAGGCTGACGCCCAGGCTTACTCATTCCTTAAGGTAGGTGCCTCTGCTGCCTATAATCACACCAAGACTCATGCAAATGAAAATATTTTCAATGCTCAGACATCCATGAGTCCTATATACCCCGCTTTCATTCGTGACGCACAAGGTAATATCATGTATGATTCACATGGGAAAATGTATGACTATGGTAATGCCACGCTTACCGGTCTTTATCGTGCTCCCGACCAAAGCGGCAACTATATTCAGGAAGATCTCCTCGATGTGGCTCAGAATGTCAGCAATGCCTTCCAGATTCAAGGGTATGGTACACTCGACTTCCTCGACGGTTTCCACTTCACCTTAAACGGAAGTACATATCTTACCGAAAACAGGTTCAACTACGCCTATAATCCGTATTACGGTTATAATACCGGTGGTTCGGTGAGTGTCTACCATTATCGCACGGTAAGTTTCAACACTCAGCAACTATTAAATTACAACAAGGTATTTGGTGATCATTCACTTGACGTGCTTTTGGGGCATGAGTACACGCGAAACGGAAGTACCAACCTCCAGGGGTCCCGCAATAAGGTGGCTCTGTATGATACCAATAAGGAATTGGCTGGAGCGATCACAGATGCCAGTATGAACAGCTATACCTCAGACTATAACGTTGAGGGTTGGTTCATTCGTGCCCAGTATGATTTCGCAGGTAAATATTTCGGATCTGCATCTTTCCGTCGCGACGGTTCGTCACGTTTCCATCCCAAACACCGATGGGGTAATTTCTGGAGTGTCGGAGCTGCGTGGATTGCCACTAAGGAGGAATGGTTCCCACAGTCGGATATAGTGAACATGCTGAAACTGAAAGTATCATACGGCGAACAAGGTAATGATGCCATAGGTAACTTCCGTTATACAAACCGTTATGATATCCGGAATGTAGACGGTGATCCTTCATTTGTGTTCACAGCCAAGGGTAATGAGACCATTACTTGGGAGACAGTGGGAAGTATCAATGCAGGTATAGAGTTTGAACTCTTCAACAGCAGACTATCCGGCGGAGTGGAATTTTACTCACGTACTACTCGTGATATGTTAACATTCTTCTCTACTCCGGTGTCAATAGGTTATACCGGATATTACGACAATGTGGGCAACATGCGTAACACAGGTTTAGAAGTGCAGTTAGATGCGAATGTTCTTTCAGTAAAGAACTTCAGTTGGAACATAGGTCTTAACCTCTCATGGGAGAACAACCGCGTGACTTACTTACCTGAGGAGAAAAAGCTCGTGTCAATTGACGGTCACCCGGGTTATCTCAGTGGCGACTTCTATTATGGAGAGGGTCTTCCGGTCAATACCTGGCGATTGAAGAAATATGCCGGAGTTAACGACGAAGGTCGCGCTTTGTTCTATTTTACTAAAGACAATGGCGAGTTAGGCACTACCACAAGCTACCAAGATGGCGATTACTATCTATGCGGATCGTCACTTCCGGATGTATTCGGTGGTTTCAATACTTCTTTCAAGATATTTGATTTCGACATAAACGCACAGTTCAACTATTCAATCGGTGGAAAGAAGTATGATTCCGTATATGCCTATATGATGACTCCTCCATACGGCACGTTGACCGGTTATCCGATTCACCGTGATGCCTTTAAAGCTTGGACAACAACGAATACCAACTCCGATATTCCTATCTACGAGTATGACTACTATGATCCTACCAACACCTCAGATCGCTTCCTGACCGATGCTTCATATATTTCACTGCGTAATATCACCATCGGCTATAATTTCCCGAAATCAGTGTTGCGTAAGCTACACATGGAGAGCCTCCGTGTGTTCTGTCAGGCTGAGAATATCTACTATTGGTCAAAGAGAAAGGGTTACGACCCGAGAATGGGAGAGAACTATGGCAATTATAATTCCGATTCAGGCTATTCTTACCCAATGCGTACCATCTCCGGTGGTCTGTCAGTAGAATTTTAACCGGTTTCCATAATAAAGAAAAAGAGACAATAACCATGAACAGATATATAAAACATGCTTTGATCATTGCGATGGCAACCCCATTCCTGAGTTCATGTCTTCAGGAATTTATGCCTACTGACGAAGCCATACAGGAGCAGGTAAATAAGACTGACAAGACCAGTCTTGCGAAGG
This sequence comes from Bacteroides sp., assembly GCA_014802265.1. Taxonomy (GTDB): domain Bacteria; phylum Bacteroidota; class Bacteroidia; order Bacteroidales; family Muribaculaceae; genus Lepagella. Next base: position 9,500 of record JAAVCP010000012.1, read on the forward strand.
CTATCCCCGCCTATCTGAATACGTATGATGACGATGAATATTACGACATCGGCTTTGCGGGATTTTTCCTTTGGCGTGATGCGTCAACCGCAGATTTTCCGATAGTTGATCCAGCCTATGACTATTTCACATACGTTGAAAACTGTAATTACCTCGGCAGTAATTGGGCATTGCAATATACAATCTGGAGACGCTATTATGCACTTGTGCAGAAGACCAATCTTGTCTTAGGGGCAGTAGATATAGATACTTATCCGGAAGATGCCGATCCTGCGGTGCAGGCATACGCCTATCGTGCTAATGCCTATATGGAGATGGCGCAGTGGTATGAATATAAGCTCACCGGCTATGCTGCCTTTGACGATAAGGCACGTGCTGACGGAATTCTTGGTCTGACGGTTCCCATCGTAGATGAAAATACCACTGAGGTGGAGTCACGCAACAATCCCCGCGTACCGTTTTATACGCTTTACCGTTTTGTGCTTGGTGATCTTACAAATGCCACTGAATTGTTGCAAGGCACTTCTGAGCCGGTATCGAAGATCAATGCCGGGCGCGGGGTGGTCAACGGTCTGCTTGCACGCTTCTGGCTCACTGTCGGCACCCGTTTTGAGCTTCATCCGGATGACCTTGCCACTGCTTTGGCACATGAAAATGATGCCGACATAAAGTATGGCAAACTGGGAGTCACAACTGCTCGGGAGTGCTTTGAAAAGGCTGCTACCTACGCCCGTGCTGCAATCAACGCCGGCTACACCCCGCTTTCCGAGGGTCAATGGTTTGATCCCATTACCGGTTTCAATAGCGTAAACGGAGCTTGGCTGTGGGCTAATATCATTTCAACCGACAACGGGCTTGCCTCAAGTATGGTATGGCAATCATGGGTGTCATTCATGTCTCCCGAGGCAGAATATGGCGTGGCTTATCCGGATTACATGGCTACGCGCATGATTAACTCCCGTCTGTTTGACGAAATGCCCACTTCCGACTGGCGTAAACCTACATGGATTGATCCCGACGACGTGGCAAGCCAGTCAGCATATAATAATAAATATGCACGTGGCACCAGTCTTCCTTTCGAGACATGGAAAAGACTTAAAGCATATAGCGGCATAAAGTTTCACCCGGCTAATGGAAATTACGCTACGTCAACCGTAGGTAACGCCGTAAGTATTCCTCTGATGAGAGTGGAGGAGATGTATCTTATTGAGGCAGAAGCTGTGGGTCGGTCACAGGGTGAGGGTGCAGGTCGTCAGCTCCTTGAAGCATTTGTCAACGGTTACCGTTACTCTGACGGCTCTTACAAAAGCAATGGCGCAGGGCTTGAAGGATTTGTTGATGACGTATTTACCCAGAAGAGAATAGAGTTCTGGGGTGAGGGTCTTATCCTTTGGGATTACCGCCGTCTTGAAAAAGCAGTGGTAAGAGGGTATCCCGGTACCAACTTCGATGCGTCTCACCGCTACAACTCTCTTCCAAATGCTGTGGCTCCATGGTCTACACTTTGCATTCCTCAGTCTGAGCAGGACTATAATCCGGCTGTGATTCTCAACCCTGACCCGTCTCATTCCACTGTCTATACACTTTGGACTGAAGAGGAATCCGGCATATAAAGAGTAAACGAATTAATAAATTTAGAATCGATGAAATTAAAATATAATATAATAGCTGTGGCTATGGGTCTGCTGATGATCGGCGGTTGTTCCGACTCAGATGACTGGGCACCGGGACCGCAGGACGAAAATACAGGGGTATCGGCTTATTTCGATAACCCATCAGCGAGATCTTTTATTTTTGACTCGTCTTCCAATCCTGAGGATATGCGAATCGACGTGTCGGTAAGCCGTCAGAATACAGAGGGAGAGGCATCGGTTGGGGTGATTCTTTCTTCAGAGGTGGAGGGATTCTCATGTCCTTCTTCAGTAAGCTTTGCTGCCGGCGAAGCCACTTCTACAATTTCAATTGACTGCAGCGGCATTCCTGCCGGCACCCGATGTAGCCTGACGCTGAGTCTGAATGCCGATCAGACCAATATCTATGGTATCGGTCTTTATGAACTCACCCTATCTGCCATCAAGGCTGATTGGGTTCTGCTCTCCGACAAGGCTCGTTATCTTTATAGCGATTGGAGCAGCAATGAATTGTTCCCAACGACTTATGGTGAGCTTTATCAGCTCGAAGGCACGATGATGTTTAAGTTGACCGACTTCTTTGGTTCCGGTCTTGACATCACCTATGAGTGTAATGAACCCCAGAATGCCGTGCTTTATCCTCTTCAAAATGCCGATTTTGAAAATGTCTATGATGACGACAAGGACTACATGGGTTGGTATTTGTATGATGAGGCAAATATGGATTGGCCCGTATGGGTGCCCGGTGATGCCGAAGGGTATAATGCCATAGCTTCTCTATTACTGTATTCAGATTCATATTATAATGTCTGCAGTATGGTCTATGATGAAACCACTCTTTATGGCTATATCGGACTGACTACAGGCGTTACCTACGACACCGGCAGCTTCGTATGGGGTAACTTCCAAATTGATTTCAATCTTGCATATAATCCATTTGAATAAAGACTGACAGACATGAAACAGACAAAGATTTTTGCCATGCTGTTCAGCCTGGCATGTTCAGCAGGATTCTTTTCTTGCAGTGACGACGATGTGAAAACCCCGTTGGATGAGCCTGTCGTGACGGAGACCGCCGGCAGCTATAACTCTCTCAGTTTCTCATGGGATAAGGTAATCTATGCCGTGCAGTATGGCTATCGCCTTTCCGACAATAATGCTGTGGTGGCGGAAGCAGGTGTGACCCAAGCCACTTCGGTAAGCTTTACCGGGCTGACCCCTGCCACTACTTACACTCTTGAAGTGTGGGCATTCGCGGCAATGGACGGTGACTATTCCACTCCGCCGGCAGTAACATTAACTGCCACAACAGATGCGCTTGTAAAGCTTGCCACTCCACAACACCTCACTGTGACCACTGAGGATGGATACATGGCTTTTTGGGATGCCGTCACAGATGCTCTTGATTACGCCTATACAATCACTGACTCAGAGGGTGCAGTTGTGCAAGAGAACGTAACCCGGGAAACCTCAGTCGGGCTAACCGGACTGCCGGAGGGGAATTATACGTTCACCGTATATGCAGACGCACATGACGGTTTCTCTTCCGGCGACTCCGCTTCCGTGCAATTCAAGGTGGAGAGCCTGATTGTCTATTCTGTGAGAGGCACCTATTACAGTGCGCAGTTAGGAGCAGCATGGGAGGCTACAATGGAATATTATTCCAATGGAGTATACTCTATCCTTGCATTCTATGGTGTAGACGGCTATAATCTTGATTTCAAGATTGATGAAAGTAATGAGTCAGATCAGTTCAGTTTCGTTAACGGTGAGTATGTCTGGGACGCAGATGCAGGATATGAAACCTGGCAGATTCCCACCGGTCTGAGCAATCCATCCATGCTGATCACCTATCCGTGGTATAATTATTGCTATATGACTGGTAACCAGACATCAGGAGAGGTTGCTATCGGAGGTTATTATGGTGAAAATTATGCTAATTGGGACTACGATATCTTTACATGGCCCTCAGATAATACGGGTGATATGACTGTAGATGATCTTGTAGGCACATATAATAATCACTTTGTCGGCAGCTCAAGTCTCACAACTTCCGATTGGACATGGGAAGAGTTTGATGGTATCTGGGATGCCACCATCACAAAAGTTAGCAATAATTCTGTTGAGATCGATGGCTTGTTCTTTACAGATTGTCCCGTAATCGGAACAGTTGATTTCAGTGAGATGAGCATAACATTCCAGCCTCAGGAGTATGATATATGGTATACATTCGCTGCCGGTGATGATCCGGAGGCTCCGGTTGTAGGCTATATCAATGGTGATGGTTCAATATCTGTTCCGGATTTCTGCGCATGGTATCAATTTGATGATGGCACATGGAATTATTATCTCTTGGGTACCAGTGAACTGACTAAGCAGTCGGCTAATGGACTGCCGGGTAGAAAAGGGAGACCTGAAGCAAAGGTTAAGAAACCTGTTCCAGTGAAAAAATCTGCACCGATGAAATCGGATGTTGCAAAGAAGCCTGTTAAGACAGGGGGTAAGTCTCATTAAATTAACGGTTGAAATAATCCACAATGCAAATAATCGCGGAAAGGGTAGTGCCTTTTCGCGATTATTTGTTAATTTTGCAGCTATGGAACACATTTATCATTACATATTAGGCTCTTTTTCCTCGCTTTATAATGAAATCAACTCTTTAGAGGTAAATATGGTGAGCAGCACCTTCCGCCTTGTGCTGAGCATGGTGTTGGGAATGGTGGTCGGTGCAGAGCGCAAGCGGAAAGGGCAGATAGCCGGTATCCGTACATTTGCGCTGATATCAATGGGGGCATGTCTCGCCATGTTACTTTCAATTTATGTGCCGCAAGTCTACTTAGGGTTAAAAAACGGTGATCCGGGGCGTATTGCCGCTCAGGTAATCACAGGTATCGGTTTCTTAGGCGGTGGGGCAATGATCCACATGAAAGGGGCAGTGCGAGGACTCACCACTGCTGCCGGAATATGGATGACAGCCATTATCGGAATGGCTGTGGGCATTGGTATGTATATGTGTTCGATAGGAGCCACAATATTGATTTTGCTGACGCTTGTCACCTTTGAGCAATATGAGAAGAGACGCAAGTTAGGGCAAGAGTCGAAAGTGATAAGCATGACGATTAACGGTATCATCTACGATATTGCCCCTTACCGCACAGCCTTCAAGAACTTTGACGTGCATCTTTCCACCTACTATATAGAATACAATTACGATAAGCAACAGACAGAGCTTAATTTTGTAGTGCTTGTTCATGCCTATACAAATCTGCTCCCTGTCCTTAAAGCCATCAGTGAAGTACACACCACACAGCGACTCACCCTCTCCAGTCAACTCGATATTTAGTTTACAATCAGGATCTAATCCCTAACCGGCTGATAAAGGGGGGTAAGGGCTGCGATGAAGCTATCCCAGGAGAGGTTGTTGCGAAAGGCTGAGAAGGCGCGTTCCCCCATTCTTATGCGCGTGGCAGTATCTGAGGCAAGCTTTCTCATGGCTTCGGCAAGCCGGGCAGGATTGCCGGGAGTGACAAGAAAACCCTCCCTGCCATCAGTGATATATTCCGGCTGGGCACCATTGGCAGAACAAACTTGAGGTCGCCCACATGCCATATATTCAATATTTGCCATACCGCATGCTTCCTCCACTTGCGATGGCAATACTCCGAAGTCTGATTCGGAAATAAGGTTAAGAGGCTCATCAGAATACTTATGCCAGTCAATAGACTCCATCACTCCCCTCGTTATTGCACGCCGACGCAGACGGTCGACATAGTCAGGAGTGCCGCTTCCAACTATTTTTAACCGCAGCCGGGTCCCCTTAAGCAGCGACATGGCATCAATAAGTGTCTCAAGCCCTTTCCCCGGAATAAGCTGTCCATGAAACATGGCACACACAGGACCTTTCCCCTGGCGCGGCAGCGGAGTGGCAGGGTGAAGATTAAGACTGTTGTGAAGAATGTGAAGACGCTCAATAGGGAAAGGCAGCGATTTGCCGCGCCAAGTGGATATGAAGCGGTCGGCAGCCAACTGCGACACACAGATTATGGCATCAAGATTCCTGTAAATACGCCTGAACAACCATGAGTCAATACCTTTCTTCACCTTATGGCGCGTCATGACAATCCTGATATCTTTCCTGCCTGAGATCTTACGTGCCAAAAGCGCATTGAATGCGTTTCTGAAACCGTGGGTATGAATAGTGACACTGTCTTCCTCTGAGTTCCTAAGAGTGCGCAATAGCAGATTCACAGTTGCAGGGTCAAACATCCCGGCTATGGGGGCGTGGAGTAGTTTGACACCCTCTTTTTCAAAAAGGGTGTCAACTGCCTTGGCGTCTCGTGTGACAACTGCCACCTCCCATCCCTCAGAGATGAAATGGCGGCAGATGTCGAGTGCGTATCTCTCCACGCCTCCCCAGCGGTTGCCACTGAGTATGTGAATCAGCGTTTTTTTACGCATTTGTCAGTTGGGGGCTGAAAGCATCACAGATATGTCAACGCTTGGCATACTCAGATAAGAGCCGATCAGCTTGTCAACCAATTTGCCATGATAGGTGACTATTCCTGCCTGTATGCCCGGGGTAGTGGCAATTGAATTTGCCACCCCGCCTTTCAGTAATATCTCATCAAAGAAGTTGACAAGGATATTGGTTATTCCCATTGCCACCGTGCGGGGTACTGAGATAGAAGGGTGAGTCTCATCAAAATTAAGAACATATACCGAGTCCTTAAGTGCCACCGACAGCTTTTTGGGAAACTCGAATGGTCTTGTGCATTTATTGATAAGAATCACATCGGCTGTTTTAACCTTATTGAAAAGCACCCTCGGATGAATGGCTATTGTGTTAAGGGTGTCGCCGCAGACTTGTTTTGCGGTCTGTAAGGCAGAGATGTCATTGTTCATAAGAGTGACGTATGCCCCGGCTGCTATTCCGGCTTTTGCTGCCGAATAGCATACATTTCCGTCGCCTATGATAAGAATCTCACATGGGTTTACACCTGCCACTCCGGCGAGGAGCACCCCTTTGCCGCCACCTACATACGACAGGAACTCCTGCGCATAAATAATGGCTCCGCGCCCGTCGATCTCATCAATTACGTTTGCAAAGATCGGCTCGTCGTTATGGCTATACATGTTGTCGAAACACCCGGCAGTGATTCCCATCTCCAGCAGTTTCTTAATCACGGAAGCCTCAAACATTGCGTCGCCCATCATGGTGAAGAGGGTGGCACCTTTTTTCATTTGGCAAATGTCTTCCACCTTCAGTGGCTGATATGAGAGCACTACGTCTGCCTTGAGTGCTTGTTCACGGCTCCCAATCTTCACTCCGAATTCTTCATACGCAGAGTCGGGGAAGCTGATATCTGTGGCTGCCCCTTCCTCCATTATGATGCTGATGTTGGAAGATGTTAGGAGTCCACACCCCTCGGGGGTAAGCAGAAAGCGTGTTTCGTCTGTGTCGGCATAATTGCCTACAAGCCCTATTTTCAACAAGGAGCGTTTCTCCTCTGGTGCCACGGGTTGAGGCTGAGGCTCAAGCTCAATGGTTTGGGTTTGATGTTTTTCAGTCATGAATGTTTGTGTCGGGAGGGTAAAGTCCGCTGACGAAGACGGCACAGTCTCCTTTCGTCACAAAATTAATACAAAGGATTGTGAAATGCAAATTCCAGTAGCAATTCCTTGGAATTTAGCTATAAAATAAATATGAAACGCGGCAGTATCAGCTGTCGCGTTTCATATTTATTTGTAAGAGGTGTTAATTGAGGGTCTTTCGTGTTATGGTGTTCGACTTCACTCCACGGTTATCTGTGGTCCTCACTACTGCCACAGCCTGTTGGTGCTCGGGATTATATCCCGTCACTTCCATATTGCTGTCAGTGGGATTATAGCTCTTGCCGGTTCTTTCTAAAAGAAGGGCAAGAGCAGCGTCGGTGGTTGAAGAAACGACATTATATTCTGACTTAAGAATGACTGCACACCTGAATTGATATTTCGAGGGAGCCAAAGTGACAATGTTATATAGGTCTACATATTCACTCTTGACGATGGAGATATTGTCACTGAATCCCTCTGATGATGCTGCCGGCAGAGACAAGACAGTTATGTCGCCATACTTGGTGCCGTCGCAAGGCAATATATATAGATACCTTTCAATCCGGGCAAGACCTGTGTCTACAATATTTATATTGGAATACTCATTCAGGGTGCGTGATGTCAGATAACTCAATGCTTCCTTTACCGTAAGCAACTTCTCCGAAACATAATACTTATATCCGGTTGTCACTCCTGTCAGATTAAGCATACAGGCGTATGATTCAGCAAGAGTACACTCGTCAGCTATACTCATAGTGATACGTGAATCATAATTGGCATCACCGACAATGTGATTGGACCCGTTGGGGTCAACAGGCGTAGCAGAATTATCCTTGTCGCCCATGAGCTTATTGTATATTGAGGAGTCTGATCGCTCAAGAAGTCTGTCGTTTATCTCACAGGAAGATAGGGCAAACGCTATTGCCACAAGATATAGATATTTACTAATTGATTTCATAGTCATAATATTTTAGTTTTGACCCTTTGCCCATCCGATTGAGAAATTCACCTGATTTCTCCACCCTGTGTTGAAAGGATTTTTTACAAACTGATGAGTATAGCCTGCACCGAAAATAATATTATTATATCGGTAGAACAGAGTGGCGCAAGCCGAGCCACCCCATTTATATTTATAATCAGAGGTAAGAATCTTCTTATCGCCTGTACTTAGGTATCTCACTGTTCCGCCACCCAACTGGACATATAGTTTTCTCACTACCTTAAACATTGGACCGGCACTGAATGTCATAGCAGTGGTGCGGAAGTCATCTTCCCCATTTTTGTCCTTAAATTCCACTCTCCCGTATGGTGTCTTTATGGATGTCCTGATATCAGTAGACCATGATATAAAACCTCCGAAATCCTTACAGTAACCCACGCTAAGCCCTAAAGGCTGAAGGTTAGTGCCATGATACATCACAAGTAGATAACCCACCATTTCATCAAGACGGAAAATATTATGTGAGCGTGGAGTAACCGTTATGTTTTTTTCCACCCATGCATGAGTGGAGGCTGTGGCATGAAGTTTGTAGTCACCAAGCATGTGGTCAAATTTATATGATTTGCCGTTGTCTGACATTGCATTCGGAGTAGGCGCATCGCCGTAGGGGATGAATGTCTTTTCCGTGGCTTTGTAATCTAACCCTTTGACTATGACTTTACCACTTACTCTCGGGTCAACATTATTATAGTTTCTTCTTTTTACATTCACATCTGTGGAGTATGAGTATTTCCCATGTTTTGTTGTGAATGAATGTAGTCCTTCTTCAAGATAAACAGTATCGGTGTTTTCCACCTGCTGATTGTCAATATAAAGAGTAGCGAAATCGTCATATCTTACATTTACCGGGTAGGTGTCGGTTTCAGATAGAATCATGACTGTGTCGGTGTCAAACATATCACCGATCACGATAATGTCTGTCAACATCTCGTCACCTCTCACCGGATCAGGAAAGTCAATCTCAACATTAAGATAGTTATCATGGTTAACCTGAAGTTTTTTTGTTCCGTCGATCACATAGACATAATAAATATTAGCATCGTAGCCCTTTTCAGAATCAACTTTTATAACATTGTTGGAGAACTTAAGCCCGTCGAGCTGGCTGCGTATCTCTATTAGGGCAGCGGGGTCGCCGTTATGGTCAAGCATTTTACTCTGCTCCGGAATTACAACCCTTTTCTCATTTTCCCGGTTTACTTTAAGTATTGCGTCTGCAAAGGCATCAGGGGAAATCAAAGATAAGGTAAGCCCTAAGAGCATCATTACTAAGATTCGTTTCATACAGGTTATTGTTTTTTAAGTTTTATGTTTCCTAAATTGACAGTTTTATCTTTTGAGATATCCACTTTTCTTTTTCTCCACATTTCGTAACCCTTTTTTTCCACTTCGAAAGTGTATATTCCAGCCTTTATTTTTACATTTCCTTTAATAGGGGTTCTGCCGAGGTGGATTCTTTCACCTTGAGATAGCATATAGACATCCGCGCCGGAAGGGTTTGTAGTCAGACTGATAGACCCCTTGTCGGAAGTTATGCCAACCGTCACCTCATAAGAAGCCTTAGCTGCAAGAGATGGAAATTTCAGCGAAAGTTTTTTGCGAGTCTCATTGTCAACAGTCAGATTTGTGGAGCCTTCTGACATATATACATAGTAGATGGCGTTTTCATATTTAACTTCGCCGCAAACGTTCCCCTCAAATGTAAGGTTAGGTTCTGTTGACTTTACCATTATAAGCGCACAAGGGTTTCCTGCCGCATCATTCCGGGGATTGCGGCGGGCATAGATGTTTCCTTCAAGCAAAGTGACATCTCCTTGTGCCACCAAGTGTTGTGCTTCCACAGGAAGAAACAAGAGGAGAAATAGGAAGAAAAATAATTGTTTCATTGTCAACTGTTGTTATATGCCGCCAATTGAGTTAATATCAAAGATTTCACTTTCCGGGAGAGGGTGCTGTTTGTTTTTGTCAAGATACATTGGCTGCCATGTCCTTACATGTATCTGAGGCTGTTCCGGATCTGAAAAATCCCAGACCATGAACACATATCCCTCATCACTGTAGTTGGATGACTGGTAATGCTGCACGACCCTTACTCCGTATATGTCCGGGTTAGCACCGTGGCGTTTTATGGTCACATCATCGAAATTGACATTGATGTAGCGGTTGTTTTGGAACACACGAGCGAGATTACTCAGGTATTCCTTTTTCCCTTGTTTGGTATAAGTCACCGAAGGGAGCGAGATGCCCATGCCGTCTTTCACTTTCTTAGGAGTCACCACCTTACCGGTGATAATCAGCGCATCGTCAGAAAAAACTTGGTTGAGAAAATTAAGGTCTTTTGTGTTATAAGAGGTTCTGAATCTTTCCACATAGTCAAGAATCTCAAGGCGTTTCTCCATGTCGTCAAGCTGTTTCCCTTTCTCCATCAGTTGTTTATAGGTATTATTATCAATGGAGAAATATACATCGGTCACGTTGCCGCTTTTGTCGAAGTTTATTACGGCTTCCTTGTATTCCGCCTCAGAGTTATCATCTTGCGGCTGAAGCTCAAGGGCAATATTGCGTATCTGATAACCGTCGCTGCTTGATAAAAGTGTTTCTCCAATGTAAGAATCCTCAGGCTTGAAATGCACATTCTCCCAAAGCATCTCAATTGACATTTCCCCAGACGGTTTTACAAGTCCGTTGAGGTTAAGTGCCCTATTGGTGTTATACGCGTCGGTCACTTCCGTAAGAAATCTCGACGCATTCTTTTCAATTGAGGCTTTAAGAGTAGGATTACTTGTTCCCTCCACTATCTCCAGCTCTACGTTGGCATAGGTAATGGAAGATAAGGTAAGAAATGTCAGTGTGAAAAGTAGTTTAAATATATTCGCTTTCATTTCTAATGTTCTTTTAGGGTAATGTCAGCCAATAGGCTGTGCAATATTTGTATGCGTTTAGATTAGCTTTCTCCCCGGTGATAGCATTGGTCCATTCACCTGCCACGCAATGTAGGATAGCCACCTGAGTATCCGATTTGTCAATTACCACCACATAAAAATCATTGATATTTGCAATAGGAAATGCGGCAGCGTTTAAGATTGCATTTCTTTTTTTCATTTCAACGAGTAATGTCTGCACATCTTTCTGCGTTGTAGCCTTTGCTAAGCGTGCCAAAACCGGAGACAATGTATTGTTGGCAGTGGAAGCGGTTGCTGAAGAGGATTGGGCACTTGCAGTTGCACCGGTAGAGGCTGCCGGCTGAACAAGCGTGTATCCCTCATTAGAATTTTTTTCCAATATTGCCGAATTGGTGTCTGTTATTGGCAGAAGATCTTTCTTCTTAACATAGACCAACACACGACAACGGTTTGCACCTGATTGTGAAATAAGGCGTTCCGAATGATTTGATATGTTGGAAAGATATATTGCGTCGGGCATGTCCATGCCCTTCTCTTTCATATAAGCTGTGATTTTATCAGTCAGTTCTGCCATTGCCTGCTGATAGGCGGCATCTTCTGTGGCAGCACGCACATCAGCAGATATATATGTGTTGGTGTCACGAAGAATCTTAGAGATCGTTTTATCCGTTTCGGAGTCTGCCATGACACTCATTACTGCCAGAAGCGAACAGAAAAGAATTATCAGTCGGTGTTTCATTGTTCGGAAAAGTCTGCAAAAAGTGATTTTAAATTATCGAGTCTTAGATATGAATGAAGAGTAGCCTTTAGCTTACCTTCGGTAGATAATGCCGATAACGGTACTTCTAAACTAACCAAATGGCAATATCCTCCCATATCATTTTTCCATACATATATCCCTTTCACTTTATCTCCGGCATGCTCCTTTACTCCCCAATATGGTATGCAACCTTCTTCAGAAAAAATATCGTAAAGTTTTGCCAATGAGGTGACAATCGGGGTGGAATTGTAGCCATACTGCCGGATGGTTAAATCAATTGGGACATTCTTTTCGGAGTATCCTGTCAGAAGCATATTTGATAGTGATTCCAATGGGTACTTACCGGGATCACATACCAACTCACATTCCCGGTTATTGACTTCTGACGGAAGATACACAATTTTATGTGTAAGATCCGGAGTTATAAATGAGCCTATGTCTTTTACATAGAAATCTGAAAAGGGCATAGCCGTCACACTCTCTATTGAAGTAGTGGGGCGAGATGTTGAGGTAGGATTGGCAGAAGCCGTGCGAAACATTTCAATAATATGATTTTCAAGCTCTTTCTTATTTTCAAGCCGCATCAGCCCAATCTTTGCCGGAAATTCGCACACCACTATCGGGCTGCCTTCTTTTTCCCAACATGCCGAATATGCCCCGTTATCAAAATCTATAAAAAAGTCAGCGTCTTCAGTCAGATCACGCATTTTGATGTCGTTGCCTTTGGAATAGGTGAAGCCATCATCTTTTATACGTCTGATTATGTCTTCATTTTCTTCCGTCAATGGTTGAGACAGCAAATTGAAATAGTGTTGCAGGAAATTGGCTGCCATGCCGAATTGACGGTCAGAAAGCAACGTTTCCGGCACAATGCGGCGTCCCCCCTGTACGCTTACCACAGAGAGGATGCCAAGCATTAATGTCAATATGATGATACGTGACTTCATTATCCTGCCTTGCCAATTATGATGACCTCTTTAGATCCATCATTCTTAAACCAGCGTCCTTGAACGAGGTTACCATTGTCCCATTCGCCGATGATGTATTCGTTTGGCTGAGCCACACGCCCCTTTGAGTCACGCGCATCTATTAGCTTCTCAATGGAGTAGGTCATAGTGCCCTGTCCGTGAGGTTTACCATTTTTCATGCTGCCTTTCCAAGTTCCGTAGCTTAGTTTGTTTGTCGTGGATTTTGGAGTAACGGGCACCGAGGTATTGGAATTTGAATCTTTCACCTTTTGGGATTCATCTTCTTTTGTAGTCTGGGGTTTGCCAATGCTAACTTCTGTAGAGTCAATGGGTTCCTGTTTAGGTTCGGAAATTGTATCTGTCGGAGTGGGTCCAGCTTGAGGTTGCTCGGAAGGGGTGCGAAGCATCAGACAGAGAATTACAATTATAACTGCAATAATGGCAGCTCCAATTATGCAGAGAATAATTTTCGTCTTGTTATTGCCACCGCCGGGTCCGCCTGTTGTCTGACTCCTGATGATGTTGCCGTCGTCGTCAACCTCTGTGAGTGGTTCATTACATTCGGGACAGGTGAACGGTTGTCCTGCTTCCACTTCAATAATTTCGCCGGGCACTGCTTTGTCGCATTCTCCGTAGTTACGGCATATACCTTTTCTTACTTTCTTATTGTCGTTCATAATTAATGTAGATTTTTGGTTTAATCCTTTGTATTAAGCTCGTTGTCGCCTAAGGAGTTTCTGATTTTCTTATATTTTACATATTCAGCCCCGAACTCGTCGCCATTGCAAGCTTTGAGGACATGAGTGCGGAGCACATTATTGACCTCCTTCATGAGTGCGGCTTTGTCGTCGATATGCACATATTGAGACTTCAGACGGCGTTTCACTTCCTCTTGAAGTTTCCCGGCTTCCTTGCGATTTGCCATAAGCCCTTTAAGGACGCTGTTGAAGTCTTTGCCTAATGGCATCTCGCTTCTCTCCTGGTCTCCATATTCATCTACTGTAAAGAAATAGAAGGCTTTCCTTCCGGTTCTGTTGTCGGTGCTTTCACGTATAATGCCCATTGCGAACCCAAGCATCACGGGCTTTGGAAGGTCAGCAGCCATTTCAGCAACAGAAGCCTCATATAGTGACGGGAGTGGTTCTTTGAAAGTTTCGGTGTGAAGCACGAGGTTATGAATGTCGGAATTATGTCCTTTCACCAGGCGGTCGTATGCCTCTTTCAATACTTTCAGATTTTCGACATGACGGAGAGGGAACATTGATGAAAGGGTCATTATGGCAATTTGGTCACCACGATGGCTCTGGGCTAAAGTGACTTCCTTAGCCCCAACCGTGTCTTTAAATGCATTGAAGAGGCGGGCACGGAATCCACTGTTGTCTTTTTCTTTAGGGAGATAGACCACATAGTCGGTCATGGTCTTGTCCTGATTGCCGTTAGACAGGCGAGTAACTTCACTATCGTCTTTCTTGATGAAAGTGCGTGCGCTTTCCATCAGCTCATGAGCAAATGCACGGAGTTTCTCACCGGTTGGGTCGTCATACTCCTGACGCAACTTTTCGAGGATATTGACATTGGTCACTTTCAGGCGCGGGTCTTCAAGACTGCGCTCTTCCACTTCTTTTACGGCGCTTTGGAGGCACACGTCAAACACCACGTTGAGCACATTGTCGGAAGAAGCATCTATGTTTCCCTCCAATGCACCGTATGCCTTAAGGAAGTTGGAGAACCCTTTCTCTTCAGCCTCACCAAGTTCAGCCACAAGGGCATTACGCACATTTCGCGCAATCTGAGCTTGCGTTTCCTCATTGCGAATAGCCTTATCTTTGATGTCGTCAACCGCCCTCTTGTCATATTTACGTAGGGTCTTGGCATCATTTGTTGACTCCTCTCCACACCTGAGAGATGCCAGGAACTGAGCCTTATCGGTCATGGCTGAAAGGAGAGCTGAGAATCGGATAATGTTGTTTTCAACTTCCTGCAGCCCGATCTTGATGTTTTCAAGTAGCACTATGGCATATTTTGTTGCCTCAGAACGAGTGCGCTCGATATAATAATTTTTTGCTGACTCGCAGAATTCTTGGAAACGATCTTGCCTCTTGCCCAACAGGTTGCCGATTAGTCCGGTACCTGTCACTTGCTGTTGTGCAGCATTGAGATTTGCCTTCATCGTTTCGAGTTTCCCCTCATAGTCTTTTTGACGCTTTGCAAATTCGGTGATGCGGAGGTCAACGTCTTTCATGAGGAGCTTCATGTATTCCTCAAGCTGCAAGGCTCCGAAAGTTCCCTCTTCCCAGCGTTTGAATAGCTGCTGCTCAATCTTACGTACGATTTTTCGTGCATATTTAGGACTGTCGGCGGTTTCCTGTGCGAAATAGTTCACTACCCCGGCACGACGGAATTTCTTCTTGAAGAATCCGCTCATCATTCCGTTGAAATAGTTGAGCCATTCATTCTTGTCCATTGTCAAGGCGTCTTCGGCATATCCTGCAGCAGGGGCATTGAAAGTGTCAAAAAATTCCTGAACAGGCTGCTCACCAGGCAGGGTGGCTTCGCGCAGGAGAATCTTGTTGCCGAGGAAGAGTTTCTCTCGGTCATCTTTAATTGTCTGGGTGGTAATGTCGTTTGTTGCGTCTTCACGGCTCACGGTTGTGAATCCGGTAGATGTCCAGTGCTGGAAGTGCATCTGGAGGGCAGCACGCTCGGCAAGACGATAGGCAATATATTCCTTAATCTCCTCCTCCGGGAAGATTACGCGGCGGAAACCAAAGGAAAGATTGCGTATCCCTCTCACACGCTTCCCGTTGGCATCGATTTCTTCAGTTGGGTCACCATTTTCAAATTTCTCAATTTTACCTAATGGCTTATTGAGGGCAGTCTCTTTGTCGACATATATTTTTTGAAAAAGGAAGTCTGCCACCATCTGATAGAGTTCCGGCTGATTGCTGCTGATAGAGAGCATGCGTCCCCTCTCGTTGACGTTGGTAAAAAGATACATACCCGTGATTGGGTCAGCTGCATCGATACGTCTGATTTCACCCGTATAAGGGTCGCGGGTGCCTGTGATGTCCACGGGCTTATAGTGACCTGTGGAAAGGGCATTAAGTTCCTGGAGAGCGGCATATCCATTTGCCTGATAGTATTCCATATTATTAGAGAATACGGTCTGGCACTCAGGCACATAAATATAGAGATGAATTAGCGGGCTTTCGCCGTATAGTTGGCGAATCTGGGCAATAGTGTCAATAATGGATCCGGAGCCGGTGCCACCGGCAAGTCCGGCGCATATATGAAAATGCACTTCATGGTGGTTAGAGCGGTTTTGAAGAGATGCCACGCGCCCTTTGAGTTTTGAGACAAAACCTTCGTCTTGCTTCACATGGCTTGCCATAAGCATTCTGCCGAGGCGGCGACGCTGACCTCCGATCCCTTCGGAGATGATTTTCCCTAATTTCATTTTGATGAGATCCACCTCATCGTTTGAGATAAATCCTTGAAGTTGCGGACGGTCTTCAAGCTGGTCGAGGTCGCCGGCATTCATTCCGTGGGTTGAAACTTTCTGGGCGTTTGACAGACCGATTGATACTCCCTGAAACCTCCAGTCAGTGCGAAGATCATTCTCATCGGAGTCTACATAGAGGTAATCAATATAGCTGTCGTCTTGGGGTTCAAAAGTTTTAAACTCCTCAAAATAACGCTTTCTGAATTCACGGATTATCTTTCCTCCCGTGCCTCCTAATCCTATTATAAGCGTGTTTGCCATAATAAAAAATATTGTGTGTTGTTGTTATTCGTGATTATTAATAAAAGTCCTCGTCATAGTGGCGACCTGTTGGCGATGTCCCGTGTTTAGGTTCTTTTCTTTTTCTGGCAGTTTTATCCGGAAGAAACATTGCGCTGCCAAAAATTAATGTGAGTCCGGCTGCCCAGCCTAATCTCTCATAAATGTAGCTGTTAAACCGGTTGCCTACAATTTCATGAATTGACTTTATTGGCTCGTCCCAGTTGATACCTTGCAATAGGGATATGTCTAAGAAATTGGAAATGACCGGGTATCTGGCTATTAATTCTTTTATGCTCTCTTCACTACTGTGAAGGTCCAGAGTCTGCATTCCGATGCTTAGCGTGTCAATGGCATCCATTACGGTAGATTTGAGCTGTAGGGCATAGAACATGGTGGTCAATTGATAGAAAAGCAAGCAAAAAAGCACACTCCCTGATAATAAGGCTATTGGGGTGAGATTGCCATATTTGGTCTGACGTGCAGACAGCAACAGCAATATCCCGCAAATTAAAATTGCAGTGACAGTTCCTCCAAATACGCAGCCAAAGCCATATGAAAGGAATTTAAACATCGTAGTCTTATGAAAGCCACCGGCTCTATGGCATTTTGGGGGGAATAGAAGATAATGGCAATAATAAAAAAAGTGTGAGCCTGTTCAACTATCCTCAACCGGCTCTGGACTGCCTTGACAACGATAGCCATAGAAACAACTCACACTTAGGGGTAGGTAAATATAATCCTAACTGTAGGGAAGAGTCGTTTCCTTCAGTTTAAGTATAGCTACACCTAAGAAAGAGCGTCTATTCCTTCTGTTGTCAATGAATTGTCCAGATTCGTTGAAAGAAGTGCGAAACGCTTTTTCTACTATGTCCGTGTATAATCTATGAGTATACACGTTGCAAAGATACAAAGAATTTCTGAATAGACGCTCATTCAGTGAGTTGTTTCATTATGTTTTACAACATAAATTAACATTTAGTATTTATTAGTTCTTATTTTTATTGATTTTATGAGCTATCTGGTCGTGGAAAGTATAAATTTTAGGATTGTAAAGAAAAGAAAACGCTGTATGTAAGAATAAAGCACTGTGAAACGGATTATTGTGCAAAGTTAAGGAAAATAATTATATAAACAAAATTATTAGGGTGCTGTCATATATCATAATTTAGCTTCTAAATATACACCTTTAATCCTGATTTGTTATTTTTTTATGTATTCTGGATGAGAGATTAGGAACTCGGTGATTGTTGTGTCGATTTGTCGGCGGTCTTCAAGGCGGTCGCCTTGCCATACGATGTGGGCACGGCTGTAGAATGGTGCCCTAAGGGTGAGTTGGCGGCTGATTATGTCGCGGATTTCATCATCAGAGCGTCCTGCCACCAGGGGGCGTTGGGCATTTTGTGCCTTTAGTCGGGCGAAAAGACGGTCGTGGGTGGTCTGAAGCCAAAGGCTTACGCCGAGTGAATTTATTATTTCCATATTATTAAAGAAGCAGGGTGTCCCTCCGCCGCAAGCCACAATGGTGTCATTGTTTTGTGCAACCTCAATCAGCATCTCCCTTTCAATTTTTCTAAAGCCTTCCTCGCCGTGCTTATTAAAAATTTCTGTGATGGAGGCATTTTGGGTCTTCTCAATAAATTCGTCAAGGTCTATAAAGCGTAATCCCGTGACTTCTGACAGGGCTTTCCCAAAGGTGGTTTTCCCACAACCCATGTAACCGATGATAAACAGTGGCAACATAAATTTTAGTGATTAATGATAAATGGTTAGAGATTAATAATTTAATGAGTGAGGAGAGAATCAATCTGAGGCAGGGAAGACAGTATCCGTAAAGTGGAGGCTGAAACTGTGTGACGCTGACGCGGCGACAGGCTCTTGTAGTATCGTTCCCATCCCTTTGCCTGCGACTTTATAAGCTTCAGATGCTCCTTTGCCATTTCTCCATATTGGCTGTCTTGGGTGTTTCTTCCCAGCTCATAAAGCAGTCTGCCGTAGGCTATCCCTTCGTGGAAGGTGGTGTCTGCCACTGTGAAAGATCCTGCGGGGATTTCATGATAGGGGTAGTGGGTCTTGATCATGTTCACTGCCTCGGTAGCCGAATATACGTCGCTGTCTTTCAGCAATTCGCAAGCGGTTATGATCATGCTTCCTCTTTGTCGGCGGCAATGATCCATGATGATGGGGTCTCTGTAATAAGGTTTCGAGTCCTTATTGCTTAATTGCTTTAGAAGACTTGCGAAATTGGCTGTAAGCTCAACTTTCCGTATTGAATCCGGGATTGCCATATCAAACAGGTGTCCTCCTACTCCGGGGGTTATTTTATGCTTGACAGCCTGGTAAAAATCGCTTTTCACCGGATATAAGAACAGTAAGGGGCGCGGGTCTGCCAACTCATTGTTGGTGGCAACTATGTCAAGCAGCATTAGTGTGCGGAAAGACATCAGCCCTCCCGGAGCCAATGAGCGGAGGTTAATCTTCAGGGTGTCCGTAGAATTGGGATTGGCAACGAACACATTGCTGTGGCTAAATTCGGGTGCCCCGGTCTTTACGGAGTAGAGTTCCTTTAATGCCTGTATCAGCGGCACGGGCACTGTGTCCGCATCGTGGGCAATTCGCGTAAAGTCATAGGAATGGAAATTTATGTCGGCAGGGGTGGCAGTAAACGGTATTCCCCGTTCCCCTTGTTTCATAATATTGACCACATATCCCGGCACGGTAAAATAGGAGATGTCGATTACGGTGTGGTGCTGTCCGATCCCTTCAGTTTCCTGGGTATACCAAAGAGGGAAGGTATGGTTGTCGCCATATGTGAAAATGATTGCCGGGCGTTCAATCGACAATATTCCCGAGGCAAAGTCAAGTGGCTCGGAACGCCCTGCCCGCTGGTGGTCGCCATAATTCTGTGTGACCATTATTGCGGGCACCAACAAGGTTGAGACCGCAGAGACTGCGGCAAACGCCATTCGGGCAACCGTGGTGTCTTTTGACATGACTTTAGCTTTTGCCACCCATAGCAGCCACCATATCAATCCCATTCCTATCCATACACAGAAAGCCATGTAGGAGCCTAAGAAAGAATAGTCACGTTCTCTTGCCTCCCCGGGGGTCTGATTCAGGTAGACCACAATGGCAACCCCGGTCATAAGAAACATCATGGCTACCACAGCCTGTGCCCTCAGACCCCGTTTCCCCTTTCTGAAAAGCAGGCAGATTCCGGAAATGCCCATTATGAAGGGGATTCCGAAATACACGTGCCTGCCGGGGTTGTTTCTCCCTGCATAGTCGGGAAGCAATCCCTGGTCGCCGAGCATAAGGTTATCAATAGGGGGGATGCCTGTTATGAAATTCCCATGCTCTATTTCCCCCGTGGAGTGCATGTCGTTCTGCCTCCCTATGAAGTTCCACAGGAGATAGCGCACATACATGTAATAAATCTGATACGTAGCCAGCATATTCAGATTTTGCAGGTAAGTGGGGCGCCACGAATACTTCTCTTCGCGCGTTCCGTCGTTGAGCATCTTCCCTACGGGATTGCCAAGGGTGTCGAATGCCTCCGAGATTTTCACCTTAGTCATGGTTTCTTTATTCATTCCTGTCCAGTCTTCATAACTTTCAAGGTCATAAGGTGAAGACCCCGTTATTCTTGGGAACCACATGTCGAGTTCCGGTGTGGTTATTCTTGAGAAAGCGTAATCAGATATCAGGTAGCCGTTCTTACTGTCAATAATTCGGGCATTTTCCTCCTTGTCCTGTTCCGACATCATTCCGCTCCGTTGATGCAGGTGTGCATCGGTGATATAGGGGGCATATATCTTCCCCTTGTTTTTTAGGGCATAAAGGGGATAGGTGGGCATCGGCTTTCCCGGAGCCCACTTTTCTTGCAGCATGGGCTTGCTGTAAGGTGTCGCGCCATATAAAAGTGGCTTCGAGCCGTATTGGTCACGGGCAATATATGAGGAAAGCGCAAATATGTCGGTCGGCTGTGCCTCATTCATTGGCGGGGCAGCATACCCCCTGATCAATATGACGGCGAATGATGAATAGCCTAATAGGATAAAGGCGGTTATCCACGTGCCGGTCAGTAGTTTTGACCGCAGGGCGGGAGCCGAGGTTAACAGCGATTTGGAGTGCGATATAAAATATGCGGTTGCAGGGAAAAATATACATAACAATCCTGCAAATATTAATACCCCTGAAAAATAGGGTAGTCCGAAGGTATTGACGGCTGTCAGTTCAAACCGGGCGGCACAAGCCAGCGTGCCGGGCATTATGCCTAACAGTATGAATCCGACGGCGGCAAAAGAGATAAGGATTGCCAGCCATGCCTGTTTTGTGGCATGATTGGGATAGTTGCGGAATACGTAGATTAAGGCATAGACGGGGACACACAGAAGATTGAGTTGATGCACCCCGAGGGAAAGCCCGGTGATGTAGCCCACCAATATCAGCAGGCGGCTCCTTTTATCTGTTGATTCCTCCATTGCCCATCTCAGCATCAGCCACACCGACAGGGAAGTCAGGAATGTCGACATTGCATAGACCTCGGCTTCAACAGCCGAGAACCATGCGGAATCGCAAAAAGCGAAGCTCAGACCTGCCGTGACTGAGCCACACGCCGCAACATAATCAAGCCGCCTGGCTGCCACCGCCGCGTGCCGGCTGCATACGTATATACAGAATATGAATACGATACGCGCAAGGAAGAAGGCTGCAAACGCCATACATAACGCACTGCATACATTCACCACCAGCGCATGAAGATGAGAAGGGAAGAGCATCGTGGCAAAACGCATGGCAAGCATCCAAAAGGGATTTCCCGGCGGGTGCCCCACTTCAAGCCGTGAGGCACAAGTGATATATTCCGGACAGTCCCAAAAAGATGCTGAATGGTCTATGGTCAGCAGGTAGATGGAGGCTGCCACCAGAAACACGCCCCATGAGGCAATATTGTTCAGGCGTGAGTTATATTTGAGATGCAGGTCGTTCATTAATTCTGTTTGTTCTGTCAGCGGGTGATTCCCTGGTCAAGAAGCCTGTGTTTTATCATCATTCTCACCGGCGTGGGGAGAATCCCCACAAAGAATATGGAAAGGCGGTTCAGCCACCCGTTGATATATTGTTTCTTCTTGCGAAGCATCTTGTCTATTGCTTTTTTCGCGAATCTTTCCGGGGTGTCGAGCACATGCAGCTTCATTGCCAGTTGCTTAAGATTATCCGGCAGACCGAAAAGGTCGGTTGCAATCCCTCCCGGACATGCCACCGTCACCCCCACGCCATAGTCCCTCATTTCGTAATGCAGGCTGCGTGTGAAGACTCTTATGAAAGCTTTGGTGGAGGCGTATAGGGCAAGCCCGGGCATCGGCATCCAGCAAGACATTGATGACATGTTGAGAATCCAGCCGTTGCCGTTGGAAGCTCTGCGCATGGCAAACCAGCGCGACATCATTGCCACGGCTCGCATGTGAAGCGAGATAAACGTTTCCATTTTTCTCTCACTGGTGTCAATCACTGGTGAGAATGAGAAAATCCCGGCATTATTGATGAGTATGTCAGGATTGATGCCCCAGCCGTTGCAATAGTCTTCAAGCACTTCCGTGACGTTGCTTGTCGTGAGGTCAAGCTGCAACACTAAGACCATCACCTCCGTGTCGGCGGTGATGATGTCGGCAGCGGCATACAGTCTTTTTTCATCTATATCCACCAGCACCAGCCCGCACCCCCGCCGTGCAAGCTCCAGGGCAAACTGAAACCCTATCCCGCCGGTTGCCCCGGTGATGATGGCAATTGATGAGGAGAGATCACTAAACTTTCCCATTATTCTTTTTGATATTGGCAATCTCTTTTAAAATCTTGGGAGGAAGGTTGTCGAGATGCTTATGACATGCCATTTCGCGGGAATACATTCTTGCGATGCAGTAGTTCACGTGGTCGCACGAGCAGCGGTGATTCCCCACTTTTCTCATTTTGTTGACGAAGTCAGGCTCATTGAGCAGTGCGCGTCCCATCTGGACGAACTCAAATCCGGAGTCGATTGCCTTGTCGGCATTCTCACGGCTCACCACTCCGCCTACATACACGAGGGGAAGGCTCAGGGCTTTACGGAATTTTAATGCGTCGTCAAGGAAATACATCTCTTTGAACTCCGATTTCGGAATCATGTGTTTCCCTACTGCCCTTACTCCATATTTCAGCCACCACTGCTTCATATAGTAGGTCATTGCATAGATCGGCATTTCCCCGCGCATGACATACATCGGGGCTTTGCTCACAAACCCTCCTGACAGCACTATGGCATGCGCGCCGAGGCGTTCAATCTCCTGTGCCACGGTCATGCAGTCGTCGATCTCAAGTCCACCCTTGAATCCGTCGCGCATATTTGTTTTTACCAATATCCCCATGTCGCTTCCTGCCGCCTTCATAACCTCTTCCATACACATCTGCATGAACCGCATACGGTTCTTAAGCGGACCCCCAAACTCATCCTGCCGGTGGTTGGTATATGGAGAGAGGAATTGTGAGATAAGGTAGCCGTGCCCCGCATGAACCTCCACGCAGTCAAACCCGGCGTCACGCGCTGTGCGCACAGCGTCGCCAAACTGTCTTGCCAGTGTCTTCAGCTCATCTTTTCTGAGCCCCCTCACTATTGTGGGGGAGTAGAGGTTAAAGCCTGATGATGCACCCACCGGGATTCCCCCCGCTGTGGAGGGGTGGGTCATGTTTCCGCAGTGTCCTATCTGTATAGAGGCTTTAGCCCCGTGGCTGTGAATGCCGTCGGTGATTTCACGTAGTGAGGGCACTATCTTCGGGCGGAGCCAGAGCTGTGTTTTAAACGACAGTGCCGACCGGCAGATGCCGGCGTATGCGAGTGTGGTCATGCCCACGCCCCCTTGCGCCACGCTCAGATGATAGTCGCGTAGCATAGGGGTAGGGTTATTGTTTTTCCCCATTCCCTCAAAAGCAGCTGAACGTATGGTGCGGTTGCGCAGGGCGACGGGTCCGATAAATGCCGGTGTGAAAAGATTACTCATGGTGGATTGATTAAAGCATCAGTATAGGAAGGGAATGATATATCTGCGGTTGAGTGAGGTATATTGTTCTCCGAATTCTTTTGAATAGCGGGCATGAAGGGAGCGGGCACGTGGGGCAAGATTCGCGAATGTCCAAAGGGCAAACACCGCCCCCGGCACTGACCAGGTAAGAATGGCATAGCCGGTCCATTCGGTAAGCTCCCCGAAATAGTTTGCCCCGGTCACATACCGGTAGAGCCCTTTCCGTGGAATATAATGGCGTGTGTCGCCGGGTTGCCGCAGATGGCGTATCACATGGTCGGAATGAAGGTTGATTCCCATTCCCGTGAAGAAAACCACCGTGCCGAGAATGAAGAGGGGAGAGGTGAGCCACGACGCGGGGTAGGCACCCGGGGGCGCGACAAAAAACAGCCACCCGCCGATCATATAGGCATTGATGGTGTTGAACGCCATCCCCATTGCCACTATTGCCCAGGGCATGCGGCTTTTCCCTCTCATAAGGAAAGGGAAGATGAAGGTGCGTTGGAAATAATGCAGCTCAAACAGTGATGCCATGACGCATGGGGCAATCTCTGCGTGGCGCGGACTGCAAATCCATATTGCAGCCATGCATATGAATGAAGGTGCCTCCATTATGACCCAGCCGGTGCGGTTGCTTACCGACGGACCCCATTTGGGGCTGTAGGTCATGCCGTAGGCTGCCTCTATACGATGCAGCGCGATAAACACAACCACGGCAAGCACTGCCATGCTTCCTGTGACTATATCAAAAATCTCCGGCTTAAAAATTATTTCCATAACGGCAAAATTAACGAAAAATCCTGATACAACCATACTAATGGACTAAAAAATCATGGAACATGGGCAATTTATAGCCTTTGCCACCGCTCGGCTTGCATACTTTGTTGTGCCCATGATGCCCGTTTCCTTAATTTGGGTACATTTTAATGCAATTCGGGTAGGGTTATTACGTGAAGTTTTATTAATTTTGTAAGCAGAATAAAATCATAATTGAAATTGATTGCAAGCAGCACATTGACAAATCTTATATAAAAATTATTATGGAAGTTATAAAAGATCAGGAATTCGGAGGTGAACGCCCTCTTTTTGGCGCAAGAAACCTCAAGTTGGAAAACGTTGTTATACACACCGGGGAATCGGCATTGAAATGCTGCTCGAATATCGACGCGGTAAACTGCCGTTTTGAGGGTAAATACCCTTTCTGGCATGTTGACGGGTTCAAGGTTAAGGATTGCCTGTTCACCCCGGGGGCACGTGCAGCCCTGTGGTATTCACGTAATCTTGAGATGACCGACACTCAGGTAGATGCCCCGAAAATGTTCCGCGAGATGGACGGTATAAAGCTGCGCAACGTCAATATTCCCGACGGTCAGGAGACGCTTTGGCATTGCGCTAATGTTGACATTGCCAATGTCGATATCCGCAAGGCAGACTATCTCTTCATGCACTCCCACGACGTTAAGATTGACGGATGGTATCAGGAGGGGAATTATTCTTTTCAGTATTGCCGCAATATTGAGATAAGAAATGCCGTTATTCATTCGAAAGACGCCTTCTGGGGCACAGAGAATGTCACCATCTATGATTCCGAGATAATAGGTGAGTATCTGGGCTGGCATTCACGCAGGCTGCGTCTGGTGAGATGTAAGATTTCAGGCACCCAGCCGTTATGCTATGCCCGTGACCTCGTGCTTGAGGATTGCGAACTTGCTCCCGACTGTGATCTGGCTTTTGAAGACAGCGAGGTGAATGCCAACATATTGAGTCCGGTGACCAGTGTGAAGAATCCCTTAGCCGGCTGCATAAGAGCCAATTCATTCGGTGACATAATTGTCGATGAGCACTCCAAGGCAATAAATCTGGTAACAATAATTACTAATGAGCAACTTTAATTTTGATGAACTGACACAAAGACGTAACACCTCCTCTCTGAAATGGGACACCATTGCAGACGGGGAGGTGATTCCGCTTTGGGTGGCTGACATGGATTTCCGCACTGCCCCGGCTGTCACTGAGGCTCTCCGGCGCAGGGTAGACTCCGGGATATTCGGATATGTAGACGTGCCGGAAAAATATTATGAGGCACTCATAAGCTGGTTTAAGCGTCGCCATAGCTGGGAGATTGACCGCAGCAGGGTAATATATACCTCCGGGGTGGTCCCTGCCATCTCCGCAATAATCAAGGCGCTGACAGTGCCCGGCGACGGGGTGATTCTCCAGACCCCTGCCTACAACTGCTTTTTCTCTTCCATAAGGAACAACGGTTGCCGCAATATTGAAAACCCCCTTCTGAGGGTGGAGGAGGAGGAAGGCTTCACTTTCCGCATAGATTTTGACGGGCTTGAAACCCTGGCTGCTGATCCGCGTAACAAGCTGTTGATTCTGTGCAACCCTCATAACCCTACCGGGAGAGTGTGGGGCAAGGCAGAATTGGAGACTGTGAGAGACATTTGCCGCCGCCATGATGTGCGCGTGGTCAGTGATGAGATCCACTGTGAGCTTACTCATGCCGGATATTCATACGTGCCCTACGGGGTCATCGATGAGGAAGCCATAGTGTGCTGCTCGCCAAGTAAGGCGTTTAACACTGCCGGACTCCAGATTGCCAACATAGTGTGCCCCGACAGTAAGACTCAGGCGCGTGTTGACCGTGCAATCAACGATAATGAGGTGTGTGATGTCAACCCCTTCGGTGTGGAGGGGCTTATGGCAGCCTACAACCAGGGCGCGGAATGGCTTGATGCGTTGAAGGTTTACCTCGATGATAATTATGCGGTGCTGAGAAGGGTGGTGGCTGACAGGTTGCCGGGGTGGAAGATGTGTAACTCCGAATCAACCTATCTTGCATGGGTAGACGTAAGCGCAACCGGAATGACGGGCGACGACATGGAGCGCTACCTCCTTGAAAATGCAAAGGTGCGTGTCAGCTCCGGCTCAATTTATGGCTCCCCCGGCTACATACGCATAAATTATGCCTGTCCGCGTCGCCGCCTTGAGGAGGCTCTCCTGAGAATTGGTAATTTGTAATGAGTGATTTTTGATTAACGGTGACTACAGACATTAAACTGATAAGGGAAGGCAAGCCGCTGACGTGGGGTCAGCGGCTGGGTCTTACGTTGTCGCTGTCTTTCCCGGCAATGCTTGCGCAGTTGTCGAGCATTGCCATGCAATATATAGATGCCTCTATGGTGGGGCGGCTTGGCGCCGATGATTCGGCAGCCATCGGTCTTGTCTCCACGAGCCTCTGGCTCTTCTGGGGTATATGCTCTGCCATGACCTCGGGCTATTCCGTGCAGGTGGCACACAAGGTGGGAGCCAGCGACGGCAAGGGGGCACGCAATGTATTCCGCCAGGGAATAGTCGCGTCGCTGATTTTCAGTTTTGCCATAGCCCTTTTGGGGATTGCCATAGCATGGCGTCTCCCTTATTGGCTGGGGGGTGAAGAGGAGATATGCGCCACGGCATCATTATATTTTGTGGTCTTTGTGGCAGCCTTGCCCCTTCTCACCCTCAATTACCTTGCCGGGGGTATGCTCCGGTGTGCCGGAAATATGAAGGTGCCGAGCATGATTAGCGGCTTGATGTGTGTGCTCGACTGCCTTTTCAATTTCCTCCTTATTTTCCCTTCCCACACCTACGGGTTTGGAGGGGTGGTGGTCACTGTGCCCGGCGCAGGGTTGGGGGTGCTTGGCGCGGCATTGGGCACGGTAGGGGCAGAGGCGGTGTGTGCAGCCCTTATGATGTGGTATGCCTGTTGCCGCCAGCCTGAGATACGCCTTGCCGGTAATCCCGGCTCATGGCGGCTTTCGCGCCCCGTCACCCGCCAGGCAGTGGATATCTCGGTGCCGATGACCGTGGAACACGCCGTCATCTGCGGTGCCCAGATTGCCATCACAATGATTGTTGCCCCCCTCGGGGTCATAGCCATTGCCGCGAATGCCTTTGCCGTCACGGCGGAGAGCCTTTGCTACATGCCCGGCTACGGCATAGGGGATGCTGCCACAGCCCTGACGGGGCAGAGCCACGGCGCTGCCCGCTGGGAGCTTGTCAGGCGTTTCGGCTATATGGCTGTCGGATTGGGAATGGCAGTCATGTCGGTAATGGGGCTGTTGATGTATTTGTTTGCCGATGAAATAATGATGCTCATCACCCCCGTGAAGGCAATCAGCGACCTGGGGGCAGAGGTGCTTCGCATAGAGGCATGGGCAGAGCCGATGTTTGCTGCCTCTATCGTGGCATACGGTGCCTTTGTCGGAGTGGGACACACAAAATTGCCGGCGGCTATGAACTTCGGAAGCATCTGGCTGGTCAGGGTCCCGCTGGCTTGGTGGCTTTCCCACAGCATGGGGCTGAAGGGGGTGTGGGTGGCAATGTGCCTGGAGCTGACTTTCCGTGGAATTATTTTCCTTCTCCGCCTGTTCCTTTCCCGCTGGTGGTCTGCACCTTCTGTGTTGTCCGGGGAAACACCTTCTGAATTTAAATAAATTTTTAAGTGATTTATTTTGATTTTTATAAAAAATATATTAACTTTGTACTTTAAAATGGCGTTTGATTTAGGCTATCGTCCTCAGGTGATAATAGGCATCTTTCCCCATTTTTTGAGAGAATTGTATGCCAAATCGCTTACTTGTTGGGGATTAACGCTTAGATTACTTTAGACCGAGTCCTAATTTATTTCGACATTATGTTTAAATGGGAGCTGGACAGTGTTTTCATCTTCCGTTTGATGCAGAAACGATGAGTTATTATTAATAATATTTTTAATCTAACCTTAGTTACTAATGTTTAAAAAAAGATTGAAATGCAAGACTTTAGGCGTGCTGTCCATGATTGTCATGACAGTGTGCCTGACGTTGTTTGCGGGACTTCGGTCTAAGGCGTGGACGGTAAATCCTGCGGATTACCGCTACGACATGAGTCTTTATTTTAGTTTAGCGACTCCGGCTTATGAAGACCTGTCTAAGTATGAGATAGGGGCTTTCATTAACGACGAGTGCAGAGGACTGGCAGAGAAACTGGATTTGCCTGATGGCGGAAGCTGTCTGTATATGCGAATCCGCAGTAATGTCGCTGCCGGGGAAGAAGTAACCTTCAAGCTGCGCGACAAGGATACCGGAGTGGAGAACATCCTTAAGGGCCCCGATGGGGAAGCATTCCAGTTCAAGTCTGACGACATGGTGGGAATGCCTTCATCTCCCTATTTGTTGACTCCTTATTTTCAAATCACCGTTTCTGCCGGCGAGCACGGTAAGGTGGAATTTGAAAACGGGCTCTATGCCGCCGGCTCTGTGGTGAAAGCCAAAGCCGTGCCTGATGAGGGTTATCACTTGGAGTCTTGGAGCAACGGTAGCACAGATGCTGAACTGAGCATCACAGTTACCGGCAACCTTGAGATTACGGCTACGTTTGCTGTAAGCACCTTCAAGGCTGTGTTCACCCTTGACGGTGAGCCGTTCACCACCTTGGATGTAGAATACGGCGCAGCAATCGAGGCTCCGGAGGCTCCCGCGAAAGAGGGTCACTCTTTCAGCGGCTGGCAAGACCTTCCGGCAACCATGCCTGCCCATGACATCGAGATTAACGGTGTCTACGTTGTTAACAACTACATCCTTACATTTAAGGTAGAGAACAGGTTGATCGGCACTGCCCAGGTGCTTCCTTATGGTGCTCCCATAGTGACGCCTGACGCCCCCTCAAAGGAGGGTCACACCTTCAACGGCTGGGGTGATGTGCCTGCGACTATGCCCGCAACCAACCTTGAGGTCATAGGCACCTACACGCTCAACTCCTATAAAGTCACCTTCAAGATCGACGGCGAGGTGTTTAAATCGGAAGACGTGCCCTACGGCACCACTCTGATTGCCCCCGAGGCTCCTGTAAGGGAGGATTACACCTTCCTTGGCTGGGAGGATGTCCCTGCCACTATGCCAGCCCGTGACCTTGAATTCGACAGCACATACGAGCTGACTACCTACAAGGTATATTACATGGTTGACGGTGAGGTTGTCTATACCGGAAAGGCTCGTCCTTATGAGGCTTTCCCATTGCCTCAGGGCGATCCTGTGAAAGAGGGTCACACCTTCCTCTCCTGGGGAGAGGGTGATGGGTTCCCCGAGACCATGCCGGAATATAATCTCGAGTATAACGCAGAGTTCACTGTCAACTTCTATCATCTGACCTTTAAGTATGGCGACGAGGTGTTCTATTCAGGTGACGTGGCTTACGGCTCCGAGATTAATGCCCCGCAGGGTCCCGAGCAGGAGGGTCATACTTTCGCATGGACCAACGTGCCCGCGACCATGCCCGCCAAGGACCTTGACGTCACCGGCTCTTTCTCAGTCAACACTTACACAGTGTCATACTTCATTGACGGCGTTTTGTTTAAGACTATTGATGAGGAATACGGCACGCCGGTCGATGCTCCGGAGGTGGAAGACAAGCAAGGTCACACATTCAGCGGCTGGGGCAATGTGCCTGCCACAATGCCGGCAAATAATCTTGAGATTAACGGTACTTACGCCGCTAACTATTATCTTGTCAGCTTCAAGGTTGACGGCTCTGTGGTCTCTGAGGGTCAGTTGGCTTACGGCTCCCCGATAAGCGTGCCTGCTGCTCCTGAGAAGGAGGGCTACACCTTCAGCAGCTGGGGCAACGTGCCTGCCACCGTGCCCGCCTGTGACGTTGAATTTACAGGTATCTACACACCGAACAACTATAAGGTCACCTTCAAGATTGGCAGAGAGGTGGTCTACACCGGCGAGATTGCTTATGGCACATCGATAGTTGCTCCCGAGGGTCCTTCTAAGGAAGGTCACACCTTCATTGGCTGGGGCATGATTCCCGACACAATGCCTGCACGTGACCTTACGTTCACAGGCTCATATGAGGTCAACAACTATACCGTGACCTTCATGCTCGACGAGAAGATTTTCTTCATAGCGCGTGTGCCTTATGGCACAAACCTCACTGCGCCTTCCGTGACAGAGAAAGTGGGCCACACTTTCAATGGCTGGAGCGAGATGCCCGCAACGATGCCCGCATACGACCTCACCTTGACCGGCAGCTATACCGTCAACCATTATAAGGCTGTCTTCAAGCTTGACGATGAGGTGTTCTCCACAATTGAGGTTCCCTACGGCGCATCCATCGTGTTGCCTGACGCTCCCGAAAAGCTGGGCCACACCTTTATGGGCTGGGGTATGGTGCCCTCCACAATGCCCGCGCAGGATATTGAGCTTGTCGGCGCGTATGACACCAACCTTTACAAGCTCACCTTCATTATCGACGGCGTTGAGTTGTCTTCGACTCAGCTTGCCTATGGCGCAACAATCGTAGCTCCAAGCGTCGCTGATAAGGAGGGCCACACATTCTCCGGCTGGGGTGACGTGCCCGAGACGATGCCGCATTATGACCTTGTATTGAGCGGCACATACGCTGACATCTTCTACAAGCTGACTTTCAAGGTTGACGGTGAGGTGATCTTTGCAGGCGACCTTCCCTTTGAGGATCCCATCGTGGCTCCCGAGGTGCCTGAGAAGTTGGGCCACACTTTCAGCGGCTGGAATGAGGCTGTCGCTGCCACGATGCCTTCTCACGACGTTGAGTACACCGGCTCATACACTCCCAACAACTACAAGGTTGTCTTCAAGATCGGCGATGAGGTTATATCCTCTGAAGAGGTGACTTTCGGCAACGCCATCAAGGTTCCGGAAGTGGAGACAAAGGTAGGTTACACATTCAGCGGCTGGGGTATGGTGCCTGAGACTATGCCGGCTCAAGACCTTGAGTTTACAGGCTCATAC
Organism: Bacteroides sp.; assembly: GCA_014802265.1. Taxonomy (GTDB): domain Bacteria; phylum Bacteroidota; class Bacteroidia; order Bacteroidales; family Muribaculaceae; genus Lepagella. Next base: position 40,986 of record JAAVCP010000012.1, read on the forward strand.
GATATCAACTACCATCAGGTGATCTTCAAGATCGGCGACGAGGTTGTCTCCTCTTACCAGGTGGCTTATGGCGGCAAAATCGAGGTGCCCTACGCTGAGAAAGAGGGTTACACCTTCAACGGCTGGAGCGAGATTCCTGAGACAATGCCTGACCATGACGTTGAAATTACCGGCAGCTACACTGTCAACCAGTATACCGTTACATTTGTTATAAATGATGAGGTTATCGAGACCCTCACAGTTGACTACGGCAGTCCTATCGAGGCTCCCGAGGCTCCGGTGAAAGAGGGCAGCACCTTCAGCGGCTGGGGCGAGCCTGCGACCGGCGTAATGCCTGCCACAATGCCTGCCCGCGACATTGAGCTTACAGGCTCTTACACTGTCAACCTGTATGTCTTGACCTTCAGGGCTGACGAGGAGTTTGTATTCACCTTGGAGCTCCCCTACGGTTCTGAGATAGTAATGCTTCCCGAGTCTCCTTCAAAGGAGGGCTACACATTCAACGGCTGGGGCGAAGTTCCTGCCAAGATGCCTGCCCACAACCTGGAGATTATCGGCACATACACTGTCAACTACTACAAGGCTACCTTCAAGGTTGACGATAAGGTTGTCTCCTCTTCAGAGGTGGCTTACGGCACTTCTTTGGTTGCTCCCGAGGCTCCTGCAAAAGAGGGCTACACATTTAGCGGCTGGGGCGACGTGCCTGTCACAATGCCTGCCCGCGACCTTGAGTTTACCGCCGCTTATGAGGCTAACTCTTATAATGTGGTATATAAGGTTGACGGCGAGGTTGTAGACAGCAAGAAGGTTAAATATGGTGAGGAAATTCCTCAGATCGCTTCTCCTTCAAAAGAGGGATACACATTCAGCGGCTGGGGCGAGATACCTGCCACAATGCCTGCATGGGATATGGAGTTCAACGGCTCATATTCTGTAAACCACTACACCGTGACCTTCAAGATTGAGGGTGAAGAGTTCCTTACCGCTCAGCTCCCCTACGGTTCTGAAATCGTGCTCCCCGAAGCTCCTGCAAAAGAGGGCTACACCTTCAGAGGCTGGGGTGAGGTTCCTGCCTCAATGCCTGCCCGTGACCTTGAGTTCAACGGCTCTTACACCAACATGATGTTCACGGTGACATTCAGCATCGACGGCGTGTTGTTCCACTCCGAGACTCTCGAATTTGGCGCACCGCTGGTTGCTCCGGAGGTTCCCTCACAGACAGGTCATAACTTCAGCGGCTGGGGCGAGGTCCCTGCCACAATGCCGGCTCACGACCTTGCCTTCATGGGCACTTATGCTGACCTCTTCTATACCTTCTCCTTCAAGATCGACGATGAGGTTATCTCTTCAGGCTCACTCCCCTATGAGGCTACCATCGTTGTTCCTGAAGCGGCAGCCAAAGAGGGTCACACATTCAGCGGCTGGGGCGAGGTTCCTGCCACAATGCCTGCTTACAACATTGAGTTTGTCGGCACCTACAACGTAAACTATTATATGCTTACCTTCAAGTTGGGCGACGAGATTCTCCTTGAGGCTGAACTTCCCTACGGTGGTGAGATAGCTGCTCCCGAGGCTCCTGCCAAGGAGGGTTACACCTTCACAGGCTGGGGTGTCGTGCCTGCCACAATGCCTGCCGGCGATCTCCTGATCAGCGGTGAGTATGAGGTCAACAGCTACAACATCTCATTCAATATCGACGGCGTTGCAATCTTTGCAACTCAGCTCCGGTATGGCACTGAGATAGTTGCTCCCGAGGCTCCTGCCAAGGAGGGTTACACCTTCACAGGCTGGGGTGAGGTGCCTGCCACAATGCCTGCAAATGAACTTGTCTTCAGCGGCAGCTATAATGTGAACATTTATAAGGTTACCTTCAAGATTGATGATGTAGAGCTTTCTACAATCGAGGTTCCCTACGGTGCGTCTATCGTGTTGCCTGATGCTCCTGCCAAGGAGGGTTACACCTTCATGGGCTGGGGTATGGTGCCCGAGACAATGCCTGCCCAGGATATTGAGATTGTCGGCACTTACGACTCAAACCTCTACAACATCACCTTCAATATCGACGGTGTTGAGTTCTTTGCCACTCAGCTTGCCTACGGCGCAACAATCGTAGCTCCCGAGGCTCCCGTGAAGCCGGGTCAGACATTCAGCGGTTGGGGCACTGTTCCCGCCACGATGCCGGCTTATGACCTTGTCATCAACGGCACATTCGCCGACAACTTCTATAAGCTGACATTCAAGGTCGGCGACGAGGTTGTGTTCGAAGGCGAAGTGGCATTCGAGGATCCTATCGTGGTTCCCGAGGTGGCAGAGAAAGAGGGCTACACATTCAGCGGCTGGGGCGAAGTTGCCTCGATTATGCCTGATCATGATCTCGAGTATGTAGGCACCTACACTCCCAACGTCTACACAGTGGTCTTCAAGATCGGCGACGAGGTTGTCTCTACTGTCAAGGTTGCCTACGGCGAGGCTATCGAGCTTCCCGAGGTAGAGGAGAAAGAGGGCTACACATTCAGCGGCTGGAACATGGTTCCCGAGACAATGCCTGCACGTGACCTTGAGTTTACCGCATCATACGATGTCAACACCTACATGGTGACATTCAAGGTGGGCGACGAGGTTATCTCAGCTCTCCAGCTTGCCTACGGCGAGGCTATCGTGGCTCCCGAGGTGGCACAGAAAGAGGGTTACACATTCAGCGGCTGGGGCGAGGTTCCTGCCACAATGCCTGCCCGCGACCTCGAGATTAACGGCACATACAATGTCAACACCTACAAGGTGGTTTACAAGGTTGACGGCGAAGTGGTGTCTGAGTCCAATGTAGCGTATGGCGCAGAGCTTACTGCCCTTGAGATGCCTGAGAAAGAGGGTTACACCTTCAGCGGCTGGGGCGTGGTTCCGCCCACAATGCCTGCAACTGACCTTGAGTTTACCGGCACATATAATGTCAACTACTACAACATTACGTTCCTGGTTAACGGTGAGGTGGTTCAGTCGCTCCTGCTCCCCTACGGGGCTGCAGTGGTTGCTCCTGAAATCCCGGATGGTGAAGACTTTACATTTGACGGCTGGAAAGATGAAATCCCCGAGACAATGCCTGCTCATGACGTGACTATAAACGGCACTACCACAGGCGTTTCTTCAATCGACGATATTCTTCTTGACGGAAACGGAAACGTAGAGACCGTGACCATCTGCAATCTCAACGGCGTAGTGCTTTACAAGAATGTTAAGGCTGACGAGGTGAAAGAACGTCTCGCTCCGGGCGTCTACATCATCAACGGCAGAAAAGCTATCGTAAAGTAATACGGACATAGTCCATAACGGTCAGGGGAGAAGGCTCCCCCTCCTCCCCTGACATAAAATATAAAAAGAGAATTTTTTCTAATAAATAAACTAACAGCAACATCTTATGTTAAAACCAATTCAGCACTCGCTGATTCTTGCATTATGTGGTGCGTCTCCGCTTCTATCTTACGGGGCAGCACGCAGTGTGGATGAAGCACAGGAAGTAGGCGCGGAATTCTTTCAGTCCTGCGAAATTGATCGGTTGGCTGACAAGGATGCCCTCACCCTTGCACATGTCGTGACCGATGACGGTTCTTTCAACCCGGTGTGTTATGTGTTCAACGCAAAAGACGGTAAGGGATTTGTGATCGTATCAGCCGATGACACCTCCATGCCGGTGATCGGTTTCTCTTACGAATCCACCTGGGACGTAAATTCCTTCCCCACGTCAGCCACTGCCGTGCTGTCAGCTCCTGTGGCTCCGGTCTATGACCAGGGAAGAATGGCGCGTGTGTCACGTGCAGCCCAAAGCACCAACAAGGTGCTGCCTACTCCGGAATGGAGCCAGGAGGCACCTTTCAACAACAATATCCCCAACCGCAGGCTTACCGGTTGCGTGGGTGTGGCGTTGGCTGAGATTTTGAAGTATCATAACTTCCCTGCCAACAGGCCTGCTTCTTTGAATAATGGTGACTCAACTACTCCCTATGCCTGGAGCAGTATGCGTACGGACAACTATCGCACCGGCTACAGCGCAGACGAGGCAAACGCCGTGGCTGCTCTTGTGGCTGACGCCGCTATAGGCATCGGCACCGACTTCGGCATGTCAAGCTCCAGCGCATACGAGGTGAAAGTGCCCTACGCATTGACTTCTCTCTTTGGCTATGATGCAGGCGTGTCTTACAAGAAGCGTTCCGAGATTGACAAGTCTTCTTGGGATGAGGTTATTGTGAATGAGATTGACAATAACCGTCCGGTGCTTTACAGCGGTCAGGACGTTTCCGCGGGCCACGCATTCGTGTGTGATGGATATAAGATAGAGGGCACTACTTATCTCCATATCAACTGGGGCTGGGGCGGCTCAGCCAATGGCTTCTATGCGTCTGACGCATTGAACCCTAAGGTCAGCAAGTCTCACAGCTATAACGACCTTATGACAATCGTCTACAACATTCAGCCGGCTACCAATAGCCTTGAGTGGTCTCCGCTTCATGTCACAAGCGACGAGCGTCAGGTGGGTCTCACTCTGAATGTCGACGATATCTCCAAGGGTACTTTCTCAGTGCGTGCCGGTGCTCTTAAGAACATCTCCAACACTGATTTCTCAGGGAAGCTTGCCGTGGCTCTCTTCGATGCCAATGGCAATCAGAAGGCTCTTCTCAGCGGTGAAAGCAACTTCTCCCTTATTGCCCTGCAGATTAGAAATTATGTTGATTTCAACAATTGCGCCCTCCCCTCAGGCACATCAGTTGCTTCGGGCGATGTGGTTCGCCTTGTGACAAAAGCCAACGGTTCTGACGCATGGCTCCCTGTTGCCGGTGACCTTCTTGCCCCCGGTGAGGCGCTTGCCAAGGGTGGGTCAATACCTTATTTCAACATCACTATTCCTGCTTCAGATGATGTGGAAATCACTGCTGAGGAGTGGAGAGTGATCAAGGGCCGTGATTATACGTTTAAAGTAGTGCCTAAGGCAATAGATAAAGTTATAACTGTAAAAGCCAATGGTTTTATTGTTGATCGGGATAATAATAATAATTGTAAGTTGACTAACGTACTCAAGGATCAGAATATAACTGTGGTTGTTCAGAATGCAGCTGAGGTGCTTTCTAAGAGTACACTTTGGCTTGAGGCTGGTAAACTCCAGAATATGCTTACTGAAGAAGAGACCGCTTCAATCAAGGATCTCACTTTGTTTGGCACTATGAATGCGGAAGACTTCGCTTTCATTCGCGAGCGCATGAAAATTAACCGTCTTGACATCTCTCAAGTAAATATAGTTGCAAGTGGCGCTAATCCGGCTAATGCACTTCCAAAGAATGCATTCAGGTCTTATCGTTCGCTGCAGACTATCATTCTTCCATCAAATCTTACCACATTCAAGAATGCTTGCTTGGGCGACACTGGTTTGACATCAATAGAGATTCCTGCTTCAGTTGGCACTTGGGAATACAATGTGTTTGCTAATTGTACTAAGCTTACTGAAGTGATTTTCCGCCGTTCAAGTGCACCCTGGATCAACTGGTGTGTATTTACTAACACTCCCCAGACAAAACTCGTTGTTCCTGTAGGGGCATCAGGGGTGTTTAGGACTAAGGACTACTGGGGGGATTTCAAAAGTATAGTTGAAGAAAACCCCATTGCGCCTTCTACCTACAAGGTTAGTATGCAAGAGAAAAAAGGCATTAGCTTGAGCGCAAAGACAGAAGGGACGGAGTTTGAGCCCGGGTCGGAGTTCAAATTCACGGTTGAGAGTGATGATACATACGGTGGTTCAAAAATGGAAGTCTATGCCAATGCTGAACGTTTGTATGCTGATTCGCAGGGTGTCTACTCTACAAAAATTAATCGCAACACATTAATTCATGTTGAGTTTAAGGCTCCGGATCCTACAAGCGTTGACAATATATGGAAAATCAGTGGCGTCGACGGTGGTATCGGCCTTGTAACCGATGTAGTGAATGTGCCCGTGGGACAGCCTTTCAATGTGCGTGTAAACACTATCAAGGTTCCTGATGGTTACTCATCCAAGTTCTTTGCAATGGTGCTTGTTGATAAGAACGGTGGTCTCAAAGAGGTAATATCCACTGTGCTTAATAATATGATTGGTGAGGGTGGAAAAAGTAATAACATCACATATAACTTCAGTTGTAAAGTAAAGGAGTCCATTGTGAGTGAAGGTGACCAGATACGTCTTGCGACTGCTGTTTCTGCGAATGCCAACAAGAGGACATGGTATCTTGTGAATGCAGATGCGGAGGGTATCACTGACCGTATCAATGCTCTTGGCAATATGGTCCCCTATCACATGGTTACTCTTCCTGAGAATACTGAGCAATACAGAATAGAAGGTACTTCAGGTGAAGTAGTACGCGGTATGCCATATAGCTTCAAGGTTGTGCCAACTCAGAATAAGTATCGTGTGTCTGTAAAGGTTAACGGTGTTGACAAGGTTACTAATGTGGCTACTGCCAATGTAACAATCCCTGCCGTGACTGAGGATCTGACTGTTACTGTTTCATACAAACAGCTGACAGAAGGTGAGATTGCTGCTGAGAATGAATTGAAGGTGGTGAATGTGAGCGCAGGTCAACTTCAAAAGAACTATACTGATGCAGGTTCTCCTAAAAATGTTAAATTAGTTGGTTCTTTGAATGAAACTGATTTAAACTATATTTGGAATGCCAGGGGTAATTTTGTGAATGTAGATATGGCGGATGTTACTGTGCCAAGTAATACCATCCCCCAGGGTGTATTTGGTCATAGTATGAATGGTTCTAATACGGGATTGCAGAGCATTGTGTTGCCAAGATCTGTGACTACAATAGGTACTTATGCCTTTTACAAATGTACCTCCCTTACTACTGTGGTACTTCCTCCAAACCTTACTTCAATAAAAACACAGGCTTTCAATGCTAGTACAAAATTGTCTAATATGACTATTGACCGTGCTACTCCTCCCTCTTGTGATTATAACTGCTTCCCAACTCAAAAGTTTACTGTCTTTGTACCGGAAGGTAAGGAAAGTGCTTACCAAAGTGCTTATGCGTGGAAGGATAAAATTATTAAAACTATTGAACTCCCAAAGGCATACTATCATATCGATGTAGATGAGACAAGAATGCCCCAGTATGGCTCAATGGATCTGAGTCAAATTGGTTTGGCAGAGGGTGGAAATGTTACTGTTTGGTTTGCACTTCCGAATGTTAGTAAACCAGCTGTCGTTCAGAAATTGAACAGTCACTGCAGATATGGTGTGGCATTCAAGCTTTACGACAATGGAGTTGACATGTTTGAGAAGTATAGCCAAAAGAGTGATTATCCGGACTGGGTGTACGAGTGGGCATACCATTCAGGTGCCGACGGTGGTGTCTACAAGGTTTACCTTAACAGAAGTGAGACAAGCGGTCCTACGGCTGCCGACAATCATAAGATTGAGCTTGACTTCTACTATCCTATCTCGTTTAGCATTGGTAAAGGCGTTGAGGGCGTAAGGGGTCAGATTATAAATCTCCAGCCCAATGTTGAATGGCAGAATGTAAATATGGCAATCTTTGGTGGCACAGGCAACCAGACTCTCTATAAAGAGAACAGTGAGATCCAGTTTAAAATCAATAAACCTGACACCGTAAGCTATTCCGATCTTTCAGTCATGGTTGAGCAGAAGATTATGACCAAGTCAGGACTGAATCCGGAATATGAGACCCAGAACGTAGAAATTATACCTAATGATGAGGGTATCTATATTATCTCTTCAATACAGGGCGACACTCGGATTAATATTTCACTTGCTGAGCCTGAGGTGTCAGACGGCACTGTGACTACTGTAGAGGATATTCTTGCTGAGATTGAGGAAGGAGGCGCTGAGGAGGTTACCGAAGTGACACTGACCGGTGAACTTGATGAGGATGTGTTTAAACAGCTTGCCGAGAATTTCTCGTCACTTGAGATGCTTGATCTTTCAGGTATTGAGAATGAATCTATTCCTGATGAGGCGTTTGCCGGCATGGAAAATCTCCAGACCGTCACGCTGCCTGAGACAGTAACGGAAATCGGTGCCGGAGCTTTTGAAGGTTGTAAGAACATTGAAACATTAACGCTTCCCGGCGTTGTGGCTATTGGTGATGGTGCATTTGAAGGATGTGATAACCTCACAAGCATTCTTATCCCCGCCGCAGGCACAACACCTGCCCATGCTCCTGCTCGTGTAAGAGCTAAATTAAGCGAGGGCACTGCGATTACTAAAGAATCGTTTAGAGGTTTGAATCCCAACTGTCTTATCTATGTGGGTAAAACGAATATTCCTGATACTGAGGAGCTTAATATTATTATTAGTCAGAATAAGTCGCGTGTGGCTGCTTCTAATATTATAATTAATGGTAATTATCCGTTTAATGCTCCTACCGGTTTTGATTTGGGTAGCCATAAGATTTCATTAACAATTGATATTCCGGCAAGTGAAAACAATAGCATTAGCAACGGTTGGACTGGTCTTATGCTTCCCTTTACTCCTACCGCCATGGAATACAGTATAGAAATCCCGGAACGTGAAGGCGCAGGTATTCATTTCATGTCGTTTGATGATGATAATGCAGAACTCCTTACTGAACAGAAAGTGATCTTGCCCAACCGTCCTTATATGGCAAATGTATGTGCTCCATGTGAGTCCGTGGCAGTAACCTTTATGGCACAAGGAAATGTTAAGGCAGCTACAGTAGCCCAGGAGGGAACTGATTCTGCTGACGACACTGTTATATCAATGCCGGTATTTGATGTCCCCGCTACCCCTCTTCCTGAAGAAGCCGTGACTAAAGGTAAAACCTTCTCACTATATGGCTCATTTGATGGCAGCACCACTCTTGGCACATGCTATAAACTCAATGAGGAAAAGAGTGCATTTGTGCTTCCTGAAGCTAATGATTCAGTAAAAGTTCGTTGCTTTGATGCTTATCTGCGTGCGAACGTAAGTAGTGCAGCTTCAGAGCTCAATGTTGGTGAACATCCTCTTTGGATGTTTGAGCCTGTGGTGGTAAGTGTGAATGGTACAAAAGTCTACCGAAATGGGTCTATTGAACTTTCAACTAAGAGCATAGGTGGAGAGATCTATTACACACTTGATGGTAGCGATCCTTCCGTTGCCAATGGAACCAGGATGCTCTACACCGGACCTTTCAATATGATAGGTGACAATATGAAAGTGAATGCGATAACTGAGTTGAAAAACAATAAGTCAGATATAGTTAAGTTTGAATTTGAGCTTAAGAAAGTTGATCTGAGCTATAACCTTGCACAGAGCTGGAACTGGATTTCTCATAATAGGGAAGAATCTGTTGCAGTTGCTGACTTTGCAAAGGATAAGGTGATCCGTATCATTTCGCAGACTCAGGAAGCTGTGCGTGACGCTAAATATGGTCTTATCGGCAATCTTAAGGAGTTGAATCCTGCTGAGGCTTATAAGGTATGCACCTCTGAAGCTACCACTGCTTCTATCAAGGAGGGTGTGGCTTATGATCCTACAACTGTTGTCAAGTTGCATAAGGGTTGGAACTGGATCGGTTGTCCGGTTGACGACGCAAGTCTGTTGGTCAACGATCTGTTTGCCGCTCTTGAGACTGAGGAAGGCGATATGATTTTAGGTCTTGATGGGTTTACTCAGGCATATACCGATGGTAGCTGGGTAGGTACTCTTGAAAAACTTGCTTCAGGTGCAGGCTATATGTATTATAGTAATTCTGACAAGGAATTTGTCTATAATCTTGTAGCTGCTAATGAAGAAGAGAAGGAAGCGGCAAAAATTCAGTCAGATTCTCCATGGGTAGTTGACATCCACGCTTATCCTTCAGTAATGCCTGTGACTGCATATCTTGTTAATGCAGATGGCAGCGAGGCAGATGCAGAGGAATATGCAGTGGCAGCCTTCAGCGGCGACGAGTGCCGTGGTGTAGGTGTATGCATCAACGGCTACGTGATGATCAACGTTCACGGCGTACAGGGTGATGAGATCTCATTCCGCTTCATCACTCCCGACAATGAGGAAATGCTCTCAGAGACTTCTGTAGTCTTCACCGAGATGCCGTTAGGCTCACTCAGCGCACCTTATGCAATCAGCCTCGACGGCACCACAGTATCAGTTAAGTCTGTGCTTGACAACGAATTTGAGGTTGAATGTGAAGACGGCACTATCGTTATCAACGGCGACGCTTCCAACGTAGAGTCAATTGAGGTATACGACCTCGCCGGCAACAAGTTGGCTATGTCAACCAATGCTGGTAACGGTGTCAAGGTATCCAACCTTGAACCGGGTGTACGCATCATCGTAGTCCGTGCAAACGGAACCTGCGCTTTCCTCAAGGTAATGGTGAAATAACCCGTCAAACCAAAGCTGTGAAATAAGCTCTTTAAGAGTCCTGTAATAAAAGAGAGCGCGTATCGAAATTCTGATACGCGCTCTCTTTTGGCTTAATACAGGTATGTCGCCCGGGCAGGTTGCCACAATCAGCGGTCTCGACCTGTCCCTTCTCAACAAAGGGAAGCCGGGGCAGTGATTATAAAATATTTGTCAATCCAAAAAAATAGTTAATTAATTTTGGCATCTGCCGTCAAAGTGTTACCTTTGCCTAAGTGTTACGTATAACCCCTGTTTATATGGATAAAAAAGAAGAAAAGCTCATACGTTTTGACTGGGCAATCAAGCGACTTCTGCGACATAAGGTAGACCACAGCGTCCTGAACGGCTTCCTGACCTCACTGCTTGGCAAGCCGATAAGGATACTGCATCTTCTGGAGAGCGAGAGCAACCGGGAGGATGCAGACAACAAGCATAACCGTGTTGACATCCTGGCAGAGGAGGCAAACGGGTCTAAGATAATCATAGAGGTGCAGAATGAGAGCGAGGACTCCTACTTCTCCCGTATGCTCTACGGTTCGTCGAAGCTTATAAGCGAGTACCTCAAGCGCGGGGAGGACTACGACAACGTGTCCAAGGTGTACAACATCAACATAGTCTACTTCAACCTTGGGAAGGGTAACGACTATGTCTACAGGGGCATCACGGAGTTCCGAGGCATCCACAACAATGAGCTTCTGGAGCTACCGGACAGGCTCAGGAGTAAGTATCACGTAGACTCGGTTAGCGAGCTGTTCCCGGAGTACTACATTCTGAAGGTGAGTGAGTTTGACCGCTGGTCGTCGACGCCGATAGACCAGTGGATGTATTTTCTGAGCACCAGCACCATACCGGATGGGTCCGATGCCCCCGGTCTTGCAGAGGCACGCCGCCAGCTCAGGATCTCCTCCCTTACCCCCGAGCAACGCCGGGCATACTTCGAGCACCTTGACAGCCTTGCGTCGATGAAAAACATTGTCAACGACGCGCACGCCGACGGCATCTGGGAGGGAGTAAAGATAGGCAGGGAGGAAGGCAGAGAGGAAGGCATAGCGGAAGGTCTCAGAATCGGCGAGGAAAAAGGCAGGGAGGAAGGCATAGAGGAAGGTCGTATGCAGGAACGGCTTTCAATTGCCGACTCGATGCTTAAGGCAGGTATGTCTCCCGAGCAGGTTGCCACAATCACCGGTCTCGACCTGTCCCTTCTCAACAAAGGGAAGCCGCAGCAGTGATGCTTTCTCAATCCTTAGAGAGCATGCGCTTTCCAAAAATAATGGTGACATAAGCATTTGAAATAAATTCGTTAAGAGTACGAAATAAAATAAGAGAGGCAGAGCCATAATTCAGATTTAGAACTCTGCCTCCTGATATTTCTTTTGGGGATATTAGCGGTTAATTGTGTTTGTGAATATTTTCTTAGTTGTAAACGTACCGTCAGGATTGATTGCTCGTTGAATATACACTCCTTTATCGGGACGAGTAATCTCTCTGCCATTCAGATCATAGTATTTAATGGTGGCAATCTTATCATTTGCCACAACATGGCTGATGCCTGATGTTATGTCGCCGGACTCTACATCATAAGTGATTATGGGAGACTGGTATTGATTGCCTTTCTCATCAATATATACTGACTGTACTCCTATTGTGGTAATGTCTTGAGCAAAGAAATTTACATTATGGTAGGCTCCATAAGATTGAATGTCATATCCACAATTGAAATCAAAGGGAAGAATAGTAATTTCTTTATCCAAATCCTGGTATTCGTCAGGATAGAAAGTCATTAATTCACCGTCGATATAAATTGAGTAATACAAGTTGGACGTATGCAGCAACTCATTATTTATGTTAAAGATCGGAATATTGAAACTTAGGGAACAGTAACCCATTCCAAAGTCTGGTGAATAATATAAATTATTCGGTTCTTGTGGAGTAAGACTTATGTCAGATGACTGGTNGTTAAAGNNTACATACCAAAATTGTTCAATNGACATTGTTGTCTCTTTGTTAGTNTTAATGATGATNCATTCATCATCNGCNCCNCTCATTTCCTTCCGCTCNCCATCTAATTTAAGGGTNAGAGACTGGGCTATTACTCCATCCGGGTAATATTCTCCCCAATCAGGGTTATACACCATCTCAATTTTNCCTCCGAAAAAGTAACAGTGATAGAATTGAATATTATCCGAACCNACATATTGTGCNGACTCAAATATTNCGTTNTTNCCCTCAACACGNCCTTCAATCCAGGCTTCNGGGAAAATCTGNGATATTCCCTGCACATAGATTTTATTATCATTGCTAAAACCTACTTTCACAAATGAGCCACTTTCATTATATCCATTTTCTTTATAGATAAATGNCCATTCTTNCGTCTCTAANCCTNCNGGAGGAGTGATTCGCTTATCTTTAAATGGTATGTANCTCATCTGGTATTCACCAAACCCATCCCATTCTTTATCTTCNCCACATAGCCCAAGAATCTGGAGTGGGTATTCTTGATCCNGACTGTAGTCAGGNAACTCCAGAGANATTACACCTTCCTCATNTACATTCATATATAATGTCTGAANGTCNCTNACTTTATAAGTGGGCTTCTCANCATCTAAGCCGGTANATTCCATTACATATAATGACTGCATCTTATCAGGGCTGCTGACATAGGCAACTTGTGGAAAAGTCATNTTGATTCTNTNNCCTTCCCATTCNCCTTTAAGATANCAATCGGTGCGTANAGACACAAAAGGGTGAGAGAAGTATATTTCCCCTTCCTCATTTTCNATNACGGTTGCCGCAAGGCGNTCAAGATTTTTAATTAGGATAGCCCCTGAAAAAGCNGTATANAATCCTTCACCTGCGCGGGTGTACTCTTTTTTCTCACCCTGTGGGTCAATGAANGGNCCTTGGGGAGTGGTGGTGGCNTGGGNGGTTAGGAAATTCATGCACCACGCAAATANGATTAATAAAGATGTTTTAGACATAAGAAATTAATTTTTGATTTGTGGGGGCAAANTTAGCNTGAGNTATGNATATTGTCAAAAAAATAGGGGNGACANAGGGGNGACATACTTGAAAATTTGNATTTTATGGTCNAAATATCTATTTTTGCCGTATGAAAAAACCAAAAAAGCTAAACCTNTTGCTGTTGATCTTCCTGTTGTTNATGTGCAGATGTGGAAGNGGGGAATCAGACANCTCTCTTTTTAGATGGGNGCCNGTNTCNNCGGAATTTGACTCCATTAATATAATNATGGACGATGCGAGTGGCAANTATGTGACTGTAGANTCCCTNTGGAATATTTTTGANAAAATGAAAATGGCTTTGGATAAAGNAGNTTTTGACTCAATAAGACACNNACAGGCAAAAGCACGTATGTATTATTGGGAAATGAGAATCTATCGTCAGTCGAGNCGTGATGACAGTGCTGCCAAAAGTCTTAAGAAGGGACTTGCCCTAATGGACTCTTCCCTCTATCCGTATGATCGTGCCAGAATTGATATTGCNAAANGNTCNCTTTCGACNGNTGGNCTTATTGAAAGTTTAAAAGGTGCCACTAACAGTTGTGACTATGCATTNGCTACTAAAGATCCCTACNTGGAAGGATTGGCACGTACAAATTTAGCAGTATATTATATGTATCTGGGCAATCTTNAAGANGCATTGNCTCACAGTCGAAAAGCTGAAGNTCTTTTCCGGAAGATAGGNAAATCAAGGTTGGCAGATGGCACAATTGTTAACACAGCTTCCNTNTTATGTCAGATGGGAGATACNATTGAAGGCNTGAGGCAGTTAAGGNAGCTTATAAATTCAGAATCCTGTTGNAAGGACACTTTTGTAAGAATCTCTGCAATGAATGTCTTGGGCAATGTGANNCATGATGTCNCTCTAATGAGAGAGGCTTANNAGGAAGTGAGTGCCAATTCNAGATTTTCACGAAGANGAATGAACTTTACAGCNTTACTGATGCAGGCATTATGTGNCGATAGTTTATATGCNGACGCTGTAAAAATAGCCTTTGATAATCTNTCATTAGCTGATAAATATGTATATGAGGCAAGGTTAAATTCTAATTCNCAAGGAGTNTGGAGTGTAGAATATATTTATAGNTTTTTGGCTCAATATTATGAAAATCAAGGTCNGTTAGATTCNGCTTTGGCTTATTATAATAAGGCGTGGCAACTTAANCAATGGCAAAGAGAAGCTTTTGACATTGTGTCGGTAAAACGTGCTGAGGCATCTGCCGANCTTAACCGCCAAAGACTTGAGTCACAGAAGGNAATTGATCATCANAAATTTATATGGATTCGNGTGGTAAGTATAATAATTGTTGGGGCNGCCTTAGCCTTTTCTATTATTAGTTACCATTTNCAGAGAATAAAGCTTAGAAANAGAGAAGCGGANATAAAGGCAGTNAAGATGCAGCTGGAAGCGGAACGGCGGGCGAGNGTAGCNGCTGCCTCNTCANTGATGNTGAAGGAGAAAGATAATATTTTGGGGACTGTATTNGAACACATGGAAGGTTCTGGCTCCGNTGANGGTCTTTCCGGAAATGATGTTAGAGAATTGAAAAGCGTAATAACCACTCATTATAGCGGTAAAACTGAGTGGGAAGAGTTTAGAATAAGATTTGAAGAAACCAATCCTGAGTTCAGGAA